>CAZXFA010000008.1:26770-74884 GCA_964640085.1 uncultured Actinomycetes bacterium
CCGCGCGTTCGACCCGCGGGTCGTGCGTACCTTCGTGCGGATGGTCGGGATCTTCCCGGTGGGCTCGTTGGTGCAGCTGTCCACCGGCGAGGTCGCGGTGGTGGTCCGCAACCACGACGAGCTCCTGGCCCGGCCGATCGTTCGGCTCGTCCTGGACGCCGTGGGCGGGACCACCGACCCTGAGGAGGTCGACCTCGCCCGGACCGACCGCGACGGGGCGCCCCTGCGGACCGTCCTCCGGAGCATCGACCCGGTCGAGGTGGGGATCGACATGCTGTCGCTCCTGGCCTCCGGTCGATTCGACATCCCGCCACCCGCGGAGGCCGGGCCGGGGCTGGTCCACGAACCCTCGCCCGGCGAGGTCCCGCCCGAGGGGTAGGTCGAGGCGCACGAGCACGTGGAGGACCTGGACCTGCCGGTGGACGACCTGCCGGTGGACCCCGATGGCGGTCCGGGGTTCCCGGAGTGAGCCCGGCTAGACTGGCCCAGCCATGCCGGTCGAGATCGACATCGAGCACGTTGCGCGGCTCGCGCGCTTGAACCTCACGGACGAGGAAAAGGAGCGGCTCCGCACCCAGCTCGGTCTGATCCTCGAGCATGCCGCCAAGGTCGGCGAGGTCGCGGCGGAGGACGTACCCGCGACCGCTTCCGCGATCCCGCGCGCGAACGTGTTCCGGCCCGACGAGCGAGCGCCTTCGCTCCCCCGGGAGGCCGTGCTGGCGAACGCGCCCGAGGTCGAGGACGACCGGTTCAAGGTCCCGCGGATCGTGGAGGTCGAGTGAGCGCGCTCTGCGACCGCACCGGGACCGAGCTCGCCGCGGCCCTGCGCGCCGGCGAGACCTCGAGCGCCCAGATCCTCGAGGCGTGCCTCGCACGGATCGGGGCAGTCGAGGAGCGCGTGACGGCGTTCCTCGCGCGGACCGAAGAGCTGGCCGGGGCACAAGCTGCCGGTGCCGACCGCCGGATCGCGGCGGGCGACGCGCCGGCCGTGGCCGGGATCCCGCTCGCGCTCAAGGACGTCCTGTCTACGCGCGGGGTCAAGACGACCTGCGGGTCGAGCATCCTGGAGGCCTACGTTCCGCCCTACGACTGCACGGCGTGGGCGCATCTGGCGGCCGAGGGATCGGTGCTGGTCGGCAAGACGAACTGCGACGAATTCGCGATGGGCTCCTCGAACGAGAATTCCGCCTTCGGCCCCGTGCGCAACCCGTGGGACCTGTCGAGGGTTCCCGGCGGCTCGAGCGGCGGCTCGGCGGCCGCCGTCGCGGCGGGCCAGGCCGTGTGGGCGCTCGGGACGGACACCGGCGGCTCGGTCCGCCAGCCCGCGTCCCTGTGCGGCGTGGTGGGGCTGAAGCCGACCTACGGGCTGATCAGCCGATACGGGCTGATCGCGTTCGCCTCGTCGCTCGACACGGTCGGGACCCTCACGCGGAGCGTTCGCGACGCGGCCGTGCTGCTCTCGTGCATCGCCGGCAAGGACCCGATGGACGCGACGAGCCTCGACACGCCGCGGGGCGACTACACCCAGGGGCTCGACGATGGGATCGCCGGCCTGCGCGTCGGGGTCGTGACCGAGGCGTTCGGCGAAGGCGTCGAGCCGGGCGTGCGCTCGATCGTGCAGGCGGCGGTCGATCGGATGGCGGACCTCGGGGCGTCGGTGGGCGAGGTTTCCCTGCCGCACACCGACTACGCGCTCTCCGCGTACTACCTGATCGCCCCCTCCGAGGCCTCCTCGAACCTCGCGCGCTACGACGGGGTCCGCTACGGGCTGCGCGTGAACGGCGACGACTCGGTCGAGATGATGACGCGCACCCGCGGTGAGGGGTTCGGCCCGGAGGTGAAGCGGCGGATCATGCTCGGCACCTACGCGCTGTCGGCCGGGTATTACGAGGCCTACTACGGGCAGGCCCAGAAGGTCCGGACGCTGATCATCCGGGACTACGAGGCGGCGTTCGAGCGGTTCGACCTGCTCGTGTCGCCGACCTCCCCGACGACGGCGTTCCAGATCGGCGCCAGGACCGGCGATCCGCTCGCGATGTACCTCTCCGATGTGTTCACCATCCCGGCGAATCTCTCGGGGATGCCCGCGATCTCGATCCCGGGAGGGCTCGACGAAGCCGGTCTGCCGGTCGGGGTCCAGCTCACGGCGCCGGTGCTCGAGGAGTCGCGGCTCCTGCGTGCAGCCTTCTCGGTGGAGCAGGAGATCGGTTTCGACGCCCGGCCACCCATGCTCGCCGAGGTCTCCGGCTAGCTAGGCGGGCTCCGGGAGCGGCTGGGGCTCCTCGTCCTCGACGTCGACGCGCACCGGCTCCTCCCGCCGGGTCGCGCTCCCGGCGGAGATGATGATCGCGACGGCCACGAGGATGATCGCTCCTGCCACGACCGTGCGGAGGGTGATCGTCTCGTCGAGGATCAGCCACCCGAGGAACACGGCGACCACCGGGTTCACGTACGCGTAGGTCGAGACCAGACTCGTCCGCGCGCTCCGCAGAAGCCACACGTACGACGCGAACCCAACCCACGAGCCGAACGTGATCAGGTACCCGAGGGCGAGCACCGACCGAAGCGAGAACGCGTCGGGCTGCACGAGGGCGAGCTCCCCGCGGAGGACGCCGCCGATGACGAGGACCGCGCCGCCGACGATCATCTGCATCCCCGCGCCGAGGAGCGGCCGGGCCGGAAGCGGCGCGCCGCGCGCGTACAGCGAGGCACCCGACCAGCTGAGCGTCGCGAGGAGCGCGAGCAGCATCCCCGAGAGCGGCGCGCCCTGATCGAACGCCGTCCCGCCGATCAGCAGCGCGGCCCCGCCGAACCCCAACACGATGCCGAACGCGGTCAGCCACCCCACGGGGTTGCGGAACACCGCGCGGTCCAGGAGCGCCATCCACAGTGGGATCAGCGCAAGGATCAGCGAGACGATCCCGGAGGGGACCGTCACCTCGGCGAGCACGACCGACCCGTTCCCCCCGGCGACCAAGCCGGCCCCGACGATGCCCGCGGCGATCCAGGTCGCGCGGGTCGGGCGGTCCCCCTCGACGTCGCCCCGGCGAATCGCGAACGCGTACAGCGCGGCCCCGGCGATCAGGAATCGGACGCCGGCCGCGATCAGCGGCGGCAGCGTCTCGTTCGATATCCGGATCGCGAGGTAGGTCGTCCCCCAGACGATGTAGACCGAGCCCAGCGCGGCCCAGACCCTGGCGGGGGAGACCCGGGTCGCGAACGTGGGCGTCGGCCGGGCCATGGCGGACAGGGTAGGGGCGGGTCGCGGCAACTGTCACTACCATCCCCGATATGGCCGGTTACGCCTCTCGGGGAACGGACGACCGCGACCGACCGTCGGCGTTGAGATCGACCCGGCCCCGTCAGGCCGCTCGGCTAGGCTTACGCCAGCCATGGCCGGGTACGAGACCGTCATCGGGCTCGAGTGCCACGTCGAGCTCTCCACCGACACGAAGATGTTCTGCGGGTGCCGGAACGTGTTCGGCGCGCCGCCGAACACCAACGTCTGCCCGGTCTGCCTCGGTCTGCCGGGCGCGCTCCCGGTGCCGAACGAGCGGGCGATCGCGTTCATCGTGAGGATCGGGCTCGCGCTGGACTGTCGGATAGCGGCCCGATCGCTGTTCCACCGGAAGAACTACTTCTACCCGGACATGCCGAAGGATTTCCAGATCAGCCAGTACGACCTGCCGGTCTGCGTGGGCGGCCACCTCGACGTCGAGATCGGCGGCTCGACGCGCCGGGTCGGGATCACGCGGGTCCACATGGAGGAGGACACCGGAAAGACGACGCATGTCGGCCGGGGTGGGCGGATCGGGCAGGCCGACCACGCCCTCGTGGACTACAACCGCGCCGGGGTCCCGCTGGTCGAGATCGTGTCCGAGCCCGACATCGGCTCGGCGGAGGAGGCCCGCGCGTACCTCGTCGAGCTCCGCGCGACGCTGGAGGCGCTCGGCGTCTCCGACGTCCGGATGGAGGAGGGCTCGCTGCGGTGCGACGCGAACATCTCGACGCGCCCCATCGGCGAGGAGGGGTTCGGCATCAAGGTGGAGATCAAGAACCTGAACTCGATCCGCTCCCTCGAGCGCGCGCTACGGTACGAGGAGGAGCGGCAACGGACCACGCTCGAGCGGGGAGAGACGCTCGTCCAGGAGACCCGCCACTTCGACGAGGAGCACGGCACGACCCACACCCTGCGCTCGAAGGAAGAGGCGTTCGACTACCGCTACTTCCCCGAGCCCGACCTCCCGCCCCTCGAGCCCGAGCCCGCCTGGGTCGAGGGGATCCGTGCGTCGCTCCCCGAGCTGCCGGCCGCCAAGCGCACGCGGTTCGTGTCGGAGCTGGGGATCAGGCCGGAGCCGGCACGGCTGTTGACGACGTCGGCGGCCTCCGCGGCGTTCTTCGAGGAGACCGTGGGCCTCGGCGCCGATCCGGGCGCCGCCGCGAACTGGATCACCCAGGATCTGGCCGGCCTCCTCAACCGTGCCAAGCTCGAGCTCGCCGATGCGACGGTGACGCCGCGGCACGTGGCCGACCTCGTGCGGCTGGTCGAGGACGCGACGATCTCCGCCTCGGGGGCGAAGCAGGTGCTCGAGGAGGTCTTCGAGACCGGCGAGGAGATCGAGCCGATCGTCGAGCGCCGCGGCCTGCGCCAGGTCACGGACAGCGGGCAGCTGGAGGCGTGGGTGGACGAGGCGATCGCGGAGAACCCGGGGCCCGTCGAGCAGTTCCGCGGTGGCAAGGAGGGGATCCTCGGGTTCCTCGTGGGGCAGGTGATGAAGAAGTCCGGCGGCTCGGCGAACCCCAAGCTCGTGAACGAGCTGCTCCGGACGCGGTTGTCGGCGTGAGCCGGGCGGGGCGGTGAGGGTCCACCCCACCCCGCCGCGGCGCTACCCCTGGTGGCAGCTGATCCTGCTCGGCCTGCTCGGGCTGCTGGAGGCCCTGTTCCGACCGATCGGGCGGATGTGGCGCTCGGCCGACCCGCTCGACACGTACGGGCTCGCGCACTTGGGCAGCGTCTCCGGCGACGCCTTCGTGGCGGTCGCCCTCGCGGGCTCGATCTTCTTCGACCTGCCGGTGGGTGAGGCGAAGGGGCGCGTGGCCCTGTACCTCGTGCTCACGATGGCCCCACTCGCGGTGGCCGCGCCGCTGCTCGTACCGCTGCTCGACCGAGCCGGGCCGCGCCGGGCGATCGCGTTCAGCGCTGCGCTCGGCCGGGCGCTCGTCTGCGTGTACGCCGCGCCGCGTTTCGGCACGCTGCTGCTGTTTCCCTCGGCGTTCCTGCTCCTCGTGCTCTCGCGGGTGCACGCGATCACGAAGAACGGGTTCGCGGTGGCGTACGCCGGTCCGGACGAAGCGCTGGTCCGCGCGAACGCGCGGCTCGGGCGGATCGGCGTGGGCGGCGCCGTGCTGGGCGCCGGACCCGCGATCGTGCTGCTGCGCCTCGGCGGTGCGGAGGCGACGCTGTACGGGGGGGCCCTCGTGTACGCGGCCGCGGCCGCGCTGACGCTGCGGCTCCCGCACCCGCGTCTGCGCGGCGGGGCCGCGGAGGTCACGCGCACCGGCGCGATCCCGATCCTGACGGCGCCGGCGATCGGGGCGGCAGGCCTGCGCGCGGCGACCGGGTTCCTGCTGTTCACGCTGGCCTTCGCGCTCCGTCGGAGCGGGGAGCCGACGTGGTGGTTCGGCCTGCTCGCGGCCTCGGGGACGGCCGGCGGCTTCATCGGTCTGCTCGTAGCGCCCAGGCTGCCCTCGAACCTGCGCGAGGAGGCGGTCGTGATCGCGTGCATCGTGGCGGCGGGGGTCGGGGCGGTACTGGCGTTCGTCGCGTTCTCGCTCCCCGTGCTGGTGGTCTTCGGACTGCTGGTGGGGGCGTCCGCCGAGCTCGGGCGTCTGGCGTTCCAGAGCCTGATGCAGCGGATGACGCCCGGTGGTGCCCACGGCCGCGTGTTCGTGCGGTACGAGATCGCGTTCCAGCTCGCCTGGGTGACAGGGGCGCTGATCCCGGCGATGCTGCCGATCGACTTCCGCGGGGCCTTCCTGATCCTGGCGGCGCTGTACCTGGTCGCCGGGGTCGGTTACCTGACCCCCGATCTCGTCGCCCGCCGCCGCGGGCACTGATCCCCGGCCGGGAACGCGGGTCGGTGCGATAGGCTGCCGCGGAACGTGAGCACGACCGCGGGCAGGACGAGGAGGGGATCGCGATGGCGGACTGGGTCAAGGTCGGGTCGGCCGGCGAGATCGAGGACGGCGAGGTGAACGGCTACTCGATCGGCGAACGACAGGTCTCCGTTGCCAACGTCGAAGGGGACCTGCACGCGTTCGACGACGTCTGCACCCACCAGCAGTGCTCGCTGTCCGAGGGCGACCTGGACGGTCCCATCATCGAGTGCCCGTGCCACGGCAGCCGCTTCGACATCACGACCGGAGAGGCGGTCACCGGGCCCGCCACCGATCCCGTGGACGTGTTCGAGGTCCGGGAACAGGACGGCGAGCTCCAGGTGTTGATGGACCAGTAGTGCCGGACTTCGTCATCCTCGGTGCGGGATTGGCGGGGGCGACCGCGGCGGCCACGCTCCGCGACCGGGGGTTCGACGGTCGGGTGGTGCTGGTCGGCGAGGAGCCGCTGCCCCCGTACGAACGCCCCCCGCTCTCCAAGGAGTACCTGCGCGGTGAGTCCAATCATCACCTGGTCCGGCCGGTGGGTTGGTACGAGGAACAGGGGATCGATGCGCGGTTCGGCGTCCGCGCGCAGCGCCTGGACGTCGGCGATCGGGTCGTCCGGCTCGCGGATGGTGAGCGGGTGGTGTTCGATCAGGCGTTGATCGCCACCGGAGCCCGGAACCGGCGCTTCCCCTGGCCGGGGTTGGACCTCCCCGGCGTCTTCGATCTGCGGTTCGCGCCCGATGCCGACGCGATCCGGGGAGAGGCCCGCGCCGGTCGCAAGGCCGTGCTGGTGGGGATGGGGTTCATCGGAGCCGAGGTCGCCGCGTCCCTCCGGACGCTCGGCCTGGAGGTCACCGTCGTGGAGTTCACGTCGACGCCGCTCGAGCGCGTGCTCGGGCCCCAGCTCGGTCGCGCGATCGAGGCGTTGCACCGCGACCACGGCGTCGAGATGCTCTTCAAGGATGCGGCCGAGCGGTTCGAAGGCGATGGCCGGTTCGAGGCGCTGGTCACCCGCGAGGGTCGGCGGATCGATGGCGACTTCGCCGTCGTCGGGGTCGGCGTCGAGCCCGTCACCGAGGTCGCGGGCGACGAGCTCCCGGTCGAGAACGGGATTCCGGTGGACGCGACGCTCCGCACGGCGGTCGAGGGTGTGTGGGCCGCCGGTGACGTGGCACGCCACGACCACCCGGTGTTCGGCCCGATCCGGGTGGAGCACTTCGACAACGCGATCAAGATGGGGGAGACGGCGGCGCAGAACATGCTGGGGGCGGGGGAGGTGTTCGACGACGCGCACTGGTTCTGGTCGGATCAGTACGATGCCCGGATCCAGATGTCCGGGTTCGCCACCGAGTGGAACGACATGGTGGTGCGCGGCAGCATCGAGGACCGCAGCTTCTCGGCCTTCTTGCTGAACGACGGGCAGCTCCTGTCGGCGTTCAGCATGAACCGGAAGTTCGACGTGCGTCGCGCGATGCCGCTGATCGCGGCGGCCGCGCACCCGGACCGGGCGCTGCTGGCGGACCCGGGGTTCGACCTGCGGGAGCTGGACCCCGCGAAGGACGAGGCCCGGTGATTCAGCCCGCCGTCACGCACCTGCCTTGCGATCTCAACCAGCAGCGCGGCCGCGCCGAGGCTCGTCGCGACTCGGTGGCGCGAGCGGTCGCGTGGCGGAACGGGCATCGTTCCCTCCTCGACCGTCTCTTGCGCCGGCGCGCGCCGCTCGGCGACGTCACGGCCGAGGACCTGAGGCGCCCGACGGGTGAGGATGTCTTCCACGCGTTCCGGTTCTGAGGGGATCCGGAACGGTCGACTCAGTCTACCGTGAGCCGGTCGGCGACCTCGGCCGGCGTCCCCTGGGCCTCGACGCGGCCGTCGCGGAGAAGCACGACCCGGCTCGCGTAGCGCAGCGCCTCGGGGTTGTGGGTGGCCGCGAGCACGGCTCCGCTGCGCCGGATCACCTCCCACAGCGCGTCGAGGATCAGGTCGGCGTTCTCCGTGTCCACCTCGGCGATCGGCTCGTCGGCGAGGACCACCTCGGGCTCGACGATCAGGGCGCGGGCCACCGCCACCCGCTGCTGCTGTCCGGCGGAAAGCTCGAACGTGCGGTTGTCCAGCCGATCGGCCAGCCCGAGCCGACCGAGCCAGGCCTCGGCCCGCTCTCGCGCCTCGTGCAGGTCGGCGCCCGAGAGCCGCAGCGGGAGTTCCACGTTCTCGATCGCCGAGAGCGTCGGCAGCAATCCGAAGCTCTGGAACACGATCCCCATCCCTGTGCGGCGGAGCGCGATCTGCTCCATCGGAGCGAGGTCGCGGACCCGTTGGCCCTTCCATCGCACCTCGCCCTCGTCCGGCGCGTCGAGCCCGGACAGCACGCCGAGGAACGTCGTCTTGCCCGAGCCCGAGGGGCCCATCAGCGCCACGAAGTCCTTCGGCCGCAGCTCGAGCGAGGCGCCCCTCACGGCCGTCACGCCCTGCGCGCCGCGGTAGGCGCGGACGACGTCACGGGCCGAGAGCAGCGGCTCAGGCAAGGGTCCCTCCCCCCTCGCCCCGTCGGCGGATCCGCACCTCGCCGTCCCGGACCTCGACCTCCAGATCCATCCCGGCCAGCGCGTCGATCGCCTGCTCCGGCAGCCGGAGGCGCCCGTCGCCCGCCATCGGCTCCATCGGTGTGCCCTCCACCACCAGCCGGCCGTCCCGCAGGCGCAGCCGACGCGAGGCGTGCCGTGCCGCGAGGAGGTCGTGGGTCACCATCACGACCGTGACGCCGAACTCGCGGTTCACGCCGGTGAAGGCGTCGAGGACCATCGCGGCCGATGCGCTGTCGAGCTCGGCGGTCGGTTCGTCCGCCAGGATGACCTGCGGGACGTTCGCCAGGGCGACGGCCACGGCCACGCGTTGCTGTTCCCCTCCCGACAGCATCCCGGGACGGTGCTTCGCCCGGTGGGCCAGCCCGACCACCTCGAGCAGCTCCATCGGCGTGCGGGCCGAGGCGGGGACCCGGATCCCGCGAGCGGCCGCGGGCAGTCGCACGTTCTCGACCACGGTGAGGTAGGGGACCAGGTTCCTCGCCGTGCCCTGCCACACGAACCCGACCCGGTCACGCCGGTACTCGGTGAGCTCGTCCTCGGGCATCCGCCCGAGATCCTGCCCCTGCACCTCGACGGTCCCCGCGGTGGCGCGGTCGAGGCCGCCGATCAGGTTCAGGATCGTCGACTTCCCCGAGCCGGAGGGGCCCACGATCGCGAGGAACTCACCCTCGTGCACGTCGAAGTCCACACCGGCCAGGGCGACCACCCCGGTGTCGGCGATCCGGTAGATCCGATACACGTGGCGGAACCGCGCGAGCGCTTCCCGGAACGCCCCGGGCCGCAGCTCGTCCATCGTCACGCCGCCCCCCCGCAGCTCGCCCGTGGTCCGTCCCCCGCCCCGCAGCTCGTCCCTCATTCGGCCTCACCTCGGAGCACGGAGGTCACGGAGGCTCGCAGCAGCGACCGGAGCGCCGCGAGCAGCCCCACCGCCGTGGCAGCCACGACCGCCACCAGCGCCACACCGAGCGAGAGCCAATCGATCCGGAGCACCGGCTCGGGGAAGGCCGTGCCGATCGACCGGCCCACGTAGGGCATCACCAGACGGAGGATCCCGAACCCCAGACCGGCCCCGGCGAGGATCGCGAACGCGATCATCGCGCCCTGTTCCAGCAGCAGGACGCGTGTGATCTGCCGTGGCTCGGCCCCCATCGCGCGGAGCGACGCGAACTCGAACTCGCGACGACGCTGCGCGAAGTACAGCCCTACCCCGACGCCGATCACCACCAGGCCGAGTCCCCCGGCCGCCGCGGCGAAGTTCATCCCGACCGCGAGGCTCTGAGGGAGCTGGGCGAGCGCTCCCTCGATCGGCCCGGCCGATCGTGTCTGGCCGATCAGGAACCCCGATCGCTCGAGCGCCGGGCGCGGGTCCGAACCCATCGCCCACACCTCGTTCAGCGACAGCCCGGCCTCGGGGACCCGGAGGGCCGCGGCGAGCAGACCCCGGGTCGAGGTCACCAGGAAGTCTCCGGGGATCGAGGGGAAGTGATCGGCGATCGCGATCCCGCGGAACGTGAGCCGCTGGCCGCCGAGCGTGAGCTCGAAGACCGATCCGAGGGAACGTGCGACCTCCGGCGAGACCAGGGCGGGCAGAGGTGTCATCGGCGGGGCGACCCCGCCGACGATGTGCCCGGCGCCGGGCTCGATCCGCAGGCGGACGCCGTCGGCCCTCGGGGTCACCTCACCGTCACTCCCGCGCCACGTCATTGGCTCCCACGCGGCGAGCGCCAGCGGCTCGGTCCCCACGGTGGGGGAGGCGAGATCCAGCTCGAGATGCTCCGGCAGTGGTCCCACACCCTCCTGGCGGACCGACAGGGACAGGATCGTCGCGGCTCCGGGGAGCTCCAGCGTGAGGCTCGAGGGGCCTGGAGGCAGCTCCGGGCCCACGGCTTCCAGGACCTCGTCCGCTCTCGTGGCGTACGCCACCACGATCCGCAGGCCTGCCGCTCCCTCGTCCGCGGTCACCTGGGCGGTGAAGGTCCCGCCGCTCACCGGCGCTCCGATGTCTTCGGTGCGGAGCGCTGGGAGCCACTCCTCGATCGGGACCCTCGAGTAGTCCTCGCGCCACCATCCGCCCTCCTCGAAGGTCGCCGGGTCGATCGCGAGCGCGCTCGGCGTGAGGAGGAACGTCCCGCGTTCCGCGAAGGAGGGCTCGGTCCGGACCACCGGCGTGGCGTTGGCGGGCACGTCGTCGAGCACGGCGAGGGGCTGCTCGGGCAGGGCGATCTGGACGTTCCAGTCGGCGCCGACCTGCTGGTGGGCGCTGTCCGCGTGGCTGCCGAGCACGATGGCCCGGTAGGAGGTGGAGACCACCA
The DNA here is from genome assembly GCA_964640085.1 of uncultured Actinomycetes bacterium. Taxonomy (GTDB): domain Bacteria; phylum Actinomycetota; class UBA4738; order UBA4738; family HRBIN12; genus CAZXFA01. Next base: position 37,830 of record CAZXFA010000008.1, read on the forward strand.
GGAGACCCACGGAGAGCACCAGCAGCAGCGAGATCGCGAAGCTCGTGCCCGGGGAGCGACCCATGCGCCGGGCCGCGAGGTAGAGGGGGAGCCGTCGGGTCCGGCCGACGCGCCGATCGAACCGCCGGAGCACGAACAGCAGCAGCCGCAGCGCGAGGAAGGAGAGCGTGAAGATGATCAGGGTCGGCGTGAGGAGTACCAGGGGGTCCAGCGACCCGCGCTGGAGCGACGAGCGGACCTCGCTGCCCCGGAGCTGCAGGAACGCGAAGACGGCCACCGGGGCAACGAACAGCTCCACCGGGACGCGGGCGAGAAGCGGACGATCCTCACGGGAGACCAGCCGTCGCTCCTCCAGGATCGTCCGCCGGACGTGGGGGATCGAGAGCAGGAGCAGCGCCCCGGCGCCCAGCGCGGCCCCGACGATGCCGAGCGTCTGGGCCGTGCGGCTCAGGCCGATGGGGAACAGGACGCCGGGCAGCGAGGGGCCGTTCGAGTTCGAGGCGAGCAGGGCCAGCCCGAGCCCCAGGAGCAGGCCGAGCGGGAACGCCACGAGCGCGGCCATCGTGGCCTGGATCGCCTGGCCGGTCAGGAGCTTGCCGCGCGAGAACCCGCGCGAGCGCAGGACCGCCAGCTCGAAGGACTGCCGGGACAGGACCAGGGACCCGACGCCCGCCAGCACCGCGAGGGTCACGGCCCCGATCTGGAAGACGACCAGGTAAATCGGCACCCGCAGGTCGGCCACGCGCTGGCGGACGAGCTCCATCATCGTCGGGATCCCGGTGGTGGTGCGCAGCGCCGCCAACCCCGGGTCGTCCGCTCGGAGGGTCCGGTCGGCGCGGGCGACGGCACCGGGCAGTCGGCTCGCCTCCTCGAACCGCAGCCCGGCGTAGTCCACGTAGCCGTCCCAGACGAACTCGGTGGTCACATGGAGCGCCGGGATCGCCGCCAGGTACCCGGCGCGGTCCATGAACGCCGGGGGGAGATCGGTCGAATCCGGCGGCGGGAACGGCGACGCGTCCCCGTACCAGAACGCGGTCTCACGGTCCGCGGGCGGGTACGTGGCGATCACCCGGACACGGGCCTGAAGGTCGGTCGGGCCGAGCGCGGTGAGTTCGTCCCCCGCCTCGACGCCGAGCAACCGAGCGACCGCGGCCGGCAGGGCGATCTGACCGGGACCCGTGGGCGGGGACCCTTCCAGCGCGAGGCGGTCGGCGGCCCCGTCCCGGAACGCGACCGTCACCGAGAGCGGTTCCCCGCCGGACGTCTGGAGACGGATCGTCCCCCGACCCTGCCGGATCAGCCGCGCGAGGGGCAGGCGCTCGGTCGCCGCGGCCATCCGGGCGTCGACCGCCTCGAAGGCGAACCCGGCGTCGCCGTACACGGCGAACCGGACGTTCTTGACGGTGATGGCGGCCGTGTGGACCTCCGAGGACAGGATGGCCTCGCGGGCCGAATCCGCGTAGATCGGCCCGGCCACCAACACCCCGATCGTGAACCCGAGGGTGGCGACGATCGCCAGACCCAGCAGGCGCTGGGCCAGGAACCGCTTCAGCAGGAACAGCAGCGTGGCCATGCGTGCGAACGCCGCCCACGGGCGGGGCGGCGGCCCCTCGATGATACGCTGAGCGGACCCCCGCGAGACGGGCCCGATCGCGTCTCGCACGACCGGAGCGGACCATGGACAGACCGGAGATCATCCTGGCCCCGGGGCCGACGCCGATCCCGCCGGAGGTCCTCCTCGCGCAGGGCGGTCCCCTCGTCTATCACCGCGGTCCGGGGTTCGGCGCCTTGATGCGGGGGATCGTCGAGCGGCTCGTGGAACTGTACCGGACCGAGCACGCGGACGTTCTGCTGATGACCTCGTCGGGGACCGGCGGCCTGGAGTCCGCGATCCAGAACGTGCTCTCGCCCGGCGACGAGGTCTTCGTCCCCCTGGCGGGGTTCTTCGCGGAGCGCTGGAAGCAACTGGCCGAAGCGCACGGGTTGGTGGTGCGCTCGATCTCGTACGACTGGGGGCGTCGGGTCGTCCCCGAGGACGTGGCCGCGGCCCTGGCCGAGCATCCGGTCAAGGCCGTGCTCCTCACGCAGTCGGAGACCTCCACCGGGGTGATCCAACCGATCCCCGAGCTGGCGAATGTCGCCCGGAAGGCGGGCGCGCTCGTCCTGGTGGACGCGGTCTCCTCGCTCGGGGCCGTCCCGTTCGAGTTCGACGCTTGGGGGATCGACGTCGCCGTCGGCGGTTCGCAGAAGGCCCTGTCGGCGTCGCCGGGACTCGCGTTCGTCGCGGTCTCCGAGCGTGCGTGGGAGGCGCACCGAGACGCGAGGCTACCGCGCTACTACTTCGACTGGAGCGCGTACGAGCGCTTCGCCGAGCTGCCGCACCCCGAGAACCCCTGGACCCCGGCGATCAGCGTGATGCAGGGGCTGCACGCGGCGCTGGAGCTCTACTTCCAGGACGGGATCGAGAAGGCTCTGGTCCGCCACGAGACGCTCTCGCGGGCGGTCAAGGAGGGCGTGCGGGCGCTCGGGCTGGATCTGTTCGGCGAGGGGCTCGAGCACAACTGGACCGTCACCGCGATCCGTGCTCCCGAAGGCCTGGACGCGGACACGATCTCGGGTCGGATCCGCGCGGACTTCGGCGTGGTCCTCGCGCCCGGTCAGGGTCCGCTCAAGGGAGCGGTGTTCCGGATCGGGCACCTCGGCTACTTCAGCGAGCTCGACATCATCCGCGGCCTGGCCGCGCTCGAGATGACCCTGGAGCGGCTGGGTCATCCGGTCAAGCGGGGCGCGGCCGTCGCCGCGGCCGAAGGGGTTTTCCAGGGCGCGCCGTGAAGGTCCTGGTCACCGAGCCGCTCTCGGAGGCGGGCCTCGATCTCCTCCGCCGCGACTTCCAGGTCGACGTGCGGCCCGAGCTGGCGGCGGACGGGTTGGCCGAGGCGGTCGGACCGTACGACGCCCTGGTGGTCCGCTCCCAGACCCGCGTCTCGGCGGAGGTGATCGCCGCCGGCGAGCACCTGAAGGTGATCGCCCGGGCGGGGATCGGCCTGGACAACGTGGACGTCGAGGCGGCCACGCGCCGCGGGGTGATGGTCGTCAACGCCCCGCAGTCCAACATCGTCTCGGCGGCGGAGCACACTGTGGCGTTGCTCCTCGCCCAGGCCCGAGCGATCCCGACGGCGAACGCCGATCTCAAGGCCGGCCGCTGGGACCGGGGAGCCTACGCGGGGGTTGAGCTCCAGGGCAAGACCCTTGGGATCGTGGGGCTGGGTCGGGTGGGGGGGCTCGTGGCGCAGCGGTGCGCCGCCTTCGGGATGCGGGTGATCGCCTTCGATCCCTACGTGCCGAGGGAGCGCGCCAAAGAGATGGGAATCGAGCTGATGCCGACGCTCGAGGCGTTGCTCGTCCAGGCCGACTTCCTCTCGATCCATCTCCCACGGACCCCCGACACCGAGACCCTGATCGGGGAGCGCGAGCTCGCCCTGATGAAGGAGGGCGCCCGCCTGGTCAACACCGCGCGGGGCGGGATCGTGGACGAGGAGGCGCTGGCCAAGGCGATCGAGCAGGGTCACGTGGCCGGGGCCGCGCTCGACGTTTTCGCGCGGGAGCCGGCCACCTCCTCGCCGCTGTTCGCCCTCGACCGGGTGGTGGTGACGCCCCATCTCGGAGCCTCCACCGCGGAGGCGCAGGACAAGGCCGGAACCGCCGTCGCGGAGATGGTGCGACTGGCGCTGTCCGGCGAGTTCGTGCCGTACGCGGTCAACGTCTCCGCCGGAGCCGAGGTCCCCGAGCTGATCCGGCCGTACCTGTCCCTCGCCCATAAGCTCGGGGCGCTCGTCACCGGGCTGGCACGGGGCGCGGTTCGAGCGATCGAATGCCAGTACCTCGGACGGATCGGAGAGTCGGACACGCGCGTGCTGACGCTCGCGGTCCTGCGCGGCGCACTCTCGGACGTGGTCCACGAGCCCGTCTCGTTCGTGAACGCCCCCATCATCGCGCGAGAACGAGGGATCGCGGTGAGCGAGATGCGCTCCTCGGTCTCCACCGACTACGTGAACCTGGTCAGCGTGCGAGCCGAGACCGACGACGGACCGGTGTCGGTTGCCGGCACCCTCTCGGGGAAGCGGAACGCCGAGCGCATCACCCAGGTCAACGAGTACGACATCGAGATGGCCCCCGCGCGCCACATGCTGTTCTTCACCTACGAGGACCGACCCGGCGTGATCGGGAAGGTGGGCACGATCCTGGGTGAGCATCTGATCAACATCGCGACGATGGATGTGGGTCGACCGACCCGAGGCGGCACCGCGCTGATGGGGCTCACGCTCGACTCGGCGGTCCCGCCCGAGGTAGCCGACGAGATCGCCGGGGTGATCGAGGCGGCCGAGCCGCCGATCGTCCTGCTGGTCCCCGGTTGAGTCCCGGCCCGCTCGCCGGGCGACGGACATCCGACGTGACGAACGTCACACCTGGAGCCCTGGTGTGCAAGGGGTTCGCGCTGCTACACTCGGCCGGTCATGAGGCGACTCCAGGTGATCGCGGGGAGCCGGAAGGGCTCGGTGCCCTTCCCGTTCACGGCCTGACGGCCGCGCCCGCCGCCCGGCGGGCGACCTCCCGATCGCCGTCGCTCGGTCCACCCCAAGCCCAGGAGTCGTCCGATGAACACCCGCCAGAGCATCTCGACCCCCGCCAAGAGCGCCGTCCGGCGGCTGGCCGTGGCGCGCGTCGTGTCGATCACCGGCGGCGCCGCCGCCTACACCGCGCTGAACTACGAGATCTACGAGCGGACGGGGTCCGCGACGTGGGTCGCCGCCGCCCTGCTGCTCACGTTCGGCGTGATGGGGTTCCTCGGACCCGCCGCCGGCGTGCTCGGGGACCGGTTCGACCGCAAGAAGGTCCTGATCGCCTCCGACGTGGCGGGGGCGGGGGCCTTCGCGATGATGACCGTCGCGGAGGACCCCGCGTGGCTCCTCGTGTGGGCGTTCCTGTCGGCCGTCGCCGAGGCACCCTTCTGGTCCGCTTCGGAGGCGGCGATCCCCAACGTCGCGGGCCTCGAGCACCTGTCGTGGGCGAACAGCCTGCTGAGCATCAGCCGGGCGGCCGGGATCACGCTCGGTCCCGCCGTGGGCGGTCTGCTCGTCGGCGCCGTCGGTTCGCGGGCGGTGTTCGCCTCGAACGCCGTGTCGTTCCTGATCTCGGCCGCGATCGTCTGGACGGTCCGGGCTCGCTTCAACGCGGATCGGCAGGAGGCCGACGACGACCGGGACGGTGGCCTGCGGGCCGGGTTCGCCTTCGTTCTCTCCGATCCGGTGCTGCGGACGCTGCTGGTCGCCTGGGTCGTCTTCATCACCGGGATGGGGATGTCGATGGTGGCAGACCTGCCGCTCGCCGAGGGGTTCGGGGTCGGCGCCTTCGGCTACGGCATGCTGATCACCGCCTGGGGCGGAGGCTCGACGCTCGGGTCGTACCTCGGCCGCTTCATGCGGCAGGGCGACGAGGGCACCTGGCTCGTGCTGGCGTGCGTGGTGATCTCGGCGATGGGCATCGCGATCGGACTCTCGCCCTGGTTCTGGTTGGTCGTGGTCCTGCTGTTCGTGTTCGGTCTCGCGGACGGGACCACCCTCGTGGCGGACCAGAATCTCCGGCAGCGACGGGCGCCGGACCGCGTTCGCAGCCGCGTCGCGGCGGCCTTCGTCGGCGTGCTGCACGCGCTCCTGGCGGTCAGCTACGTCGCCGCGGCGGTGGTGGTCCCGGCGATCGGGCCCAGGTGGACCTACGGCGTCGGCGGCATCACCGCCGGACTGGCGGTCTTCGTCCTGGTGCGGACCAGACGACACCTGCGGTCCTCGGAGCCCGAGGTCGCCACCGACCAGACCGTGGCGCCGGAACCGCTCATCCCCGCGCTGGAGACCGCGCGGTGATCACCCCTCCGAGGGCCGCGATCCCGGTGATTTGAACGACGGTTCAAGCCTGTGGTTCGATACCGGGACCTGGGTCCTGGGGGGCGCGGTGTCGACGAACGCCTACAACGCCATCGTGATCGGTGGAGGGCACAACGGCCTGGTGGCGGCGGCGTACCTGGCCAGGGCGGGCGCCCGCGTGATGCTCTGCGAGGCTCGCCACAAGACGGGCGGGGCGGCGGCGACCGACGAGCCGTGGCCGGAGCTGCCGGGGGTCAAGGTCACCACGCTCAGCTACGTGATGAGCCTGATGCCCGACACGATCATCCGGGATCTCCGGATGGAGGAGCACGGCTACCGGGTGCATCCGGTCGGCCCGTACGTCGTCCCTTTGCCCGACGGGCGGGTGATGGTCGAGTACGACGACCCCAAGGCGAACTTCGAGGAGTTCGCCAGGATCTCCAAGGTCGACGCCGGTGCGCTCGAGCGCTGGGACGCGTGGATCGCCGGTCTGTCGGCGGTGCTGGGACCCGTCCTGATGACCACGCCGCCCCAGATCGGATCGAAGCGTCCCGGCGATCTGTTCGAGCAGCTGCGTCTGGCGTGGCGGTTCCGAGGCCTGGACGTGCGGACCGTGGGCGAGGTCACGAGGCTCATGACGATGAGCGTCGCGGACCTGCTGGACCGCTTCTTCGTCTCCGACGAGATCAAGGCCGCGATGTCGATCAACGGCCTGATCGGGACCTGGGCGGGCCCGTACGAGGCCGGCACGGGCTACGTGATGGCCCATCACTCGATCGGCGACGTCGGCGACGGGACGCTCGGCTCGTGGGGGGTCCCCGAGGGCGGGATGGGAGCCGTGGCGGCGGTCCTGGAGCGGAGCGCTCGGGCGTTCGGCGCCGAGATCCGAACGAACGCGCGCGTGGACCGGGTGCTGAGCCGCGGTGGCCGGGCCGAGGGCGTGGTCCTGGAGGGCGGCGAGGAGCTCCTCGCGCCGATCGTCGTCACGGCCTGCCACCCGCAGATCACGTTCCTCCGCCAGGTGGACCGGTCTGAGCTGCCGCCGGACTTCGTGCACGACATCGAGCACTGGTCGAGCCGTTCGGGGGTGGTGAAGGTCAACCTTGCGGTCTCCGAGCTCCCAACCCTGGCCGAGCGGCCCGGGTGGAGGGACTACACGGGCGGGTTCGAGATCGCCCCCTCGCTCGCGCAGCTGGAGCGCGCGTTCGAGGAGGCGAGGCGTGGCGCGCCAGCTACCTATCCGTTCAGCGACGGGGTGATCCCCACGTCGCTGGATCCGTCGCTCGCGCCCGAGGGGGTCCACATCGTGTCGCTATTCACGCAGTGGGTGCCGCACACGTGGTCTACCGAGCCGCACCGCGAGGAGCTCGAGTCGTACGCCGACCGCGTGGTGCAGGCCTACGAGGACGTCGCGCCGGGCTTCAAGTCCTCGGTGATCGCCCGCCAGGTGATCGGTCCCTACGACATGGAGACCGAGTGGGGGCTGATCGGCGGCAACATCTTCCACGGGGAGCTGTCGGCCGATCAGCTCTTCCACATGCGGCCGGCCCCCGGGTACGCCGACTACCGGACGCCGATCGAGGGGCTCTATCAGTGTTCGAGCGCCACGCACGCTGGCGGCGGCGTCTGTGGGATCCCCGCCTACAACTGCGTGCGTGAGATCCGACGGGATCGCCGCAGGAGGAGAGGTCGTCGATGAAGGAACCGTACTCCTTCACGTTCTACACAGCGTCGTGGTACCGCCGGTCACCCTACTGGCAGCGCACCGTCGAGGCCGGATGCACGAGCTGGGACCTGTACAACCACATGCTGATCCCGACCCTGTACGACGACGACGAGGCTGAGTACTGGCACCTCCTCGAACACGTGACCCTGTGGGACGTGGCGGTCGAGCGCCAGGTCGAGATCACCGGCCCCGACGCGGCCCGGTTCACCCAGCTGCTCACCTGCCGGGACCTCTCGCGCTGCGAGGTGATGCAGTGCAAGTACGCGCCGATCATCGCGCCGCACGGCGGCATCGTGAACGACCCGATCCTGCTCCGGCTGGATGAGAATCACTTCTGGCTCTCGCTCGCCGATTCCGACGCGCTCCTCTACTGCCTGGGCGTGCAGGCCTTCGCCGGTATGGACGTCTCGATCCGCGAGCCCGACGTCTCGCCCCTCCAGGTCCAGGGTCCCAAGAGCAAGGACCTGATCCGCGACCTGCTCGGGGAGGAGGTCGCCGGCTTGCGCTACTACCGGTGCTGGGAAGGTGACCTCGACGGGATCCCCCTCGTCGTGAGCCGCACCGGGTGGACGGGGGAGGTGGGCTTCGAGCTCTACCTGCGTGACGGCTCCCGCGGGATCGACCTCTGGGACCGCGTGATGGCGGCCGGTCACCCGTACCAGATCCGCGCGATCGCCCCGAGCGATCAACGGCGCCTGGAGGCCGGGATCTTCAACTACGGGAACGACATGACGATCGAGGACACGCCGCTCCACGTGACCGGGATGGAGCGCCTGGTCGAGCTCTCCGCCGACTTCATCGGGAGGCCCGCGTTGGAGCGGGTAGCGGCGGCGGGGGTGGACCGCAAGCTCGTGGGGGTTCGGATCGGCGGCGAGCCGTTCCACCTGTGGCTGGAGGAGTTCTGGCCGGTGCGACGGGAGGGGGCCTCGGTGGGGCGGCTCGTGAGCGCCTCGCACTCGTTCCGTCTGAAGGAGAACATCGGGTACGCGTGGGTGCCGATCGAACTGGCCGAGCCCGGGACGCGGCTCGAGGCGATCTCGCCCGACGGGCCGATGCCCGCCGTCGTGACGGCGCTTCCGTTCTTGGACCCTGAGAAGCAGATCCCGAAGGGGTGACCGCCGTTTGGAGCCGGCCGCCCAGTGGGGCCATCATGGGAGCGTGGAGAGGCTCGGCGGACACCTGTTGATCGCGGGTCCGCGTCTGTGGGACCCCAACTTCCGTCGCTCGGTGGTGCTGATCGGCCACCACGATGAGGACGGGGCCGTCGGCGTGGTGCTGAACCGGGTGACCGAGGTGGCCGTCCTGGAGGCCGCCCCCCCGCTCGCCCCGCTCGTCGAGCCCGGCGAGCGGGTCTTCATCGGCGGTCCTGTCCAGCCGCAAGCGGCCGTGGTGGTGGCGGACTTCGAGCACCCCGAGCACGCCGAGGTGCTGGCCCTCGGGTCGATCGGGTTCCTGCCCGAGGAGGTCGACCCGGAGCGGATCGGCGGGCTGCGGCGGGCGCGGGTTTTCGCGGGGTACGCGGGCTGGGGCGCCGGGCAGCTCGAACGCGAGCTCGAGGAGGAGTCGTGGGTCGTCGAGCCCGCCCGCCCCGACGACGTCTTCACGCCCGAGCCCGAACACCTGTGGAGCGAGGTCCTGCGACGCAAGGGCCGGGGGTTCGACCTCCTGCGCCTGATGCCGATGGACCCCTCCTGGAACTAGGCGCTAGGCTCCGGGGCGCCTGCCGCCAGGAGGCCGACCGTGTCCGAGACCTTCACCTTCTACGTCCAGCCCTGGTACCGCACGTCTCCCTACCACGAGGCGGCGAAGCGGCACGGGTGCCGGAGCTGGGGCGTGTACAACCACATGCTGCTGCCGACCCTGTACGAGGACCCCGTGACCGAGTACTGGGCGCTCCTGAACGACGTCACGTTGTGGGACGTGGCGGTCGAGCGGATCCTCCAGATCACCGGGCCCGACGCCCTCGCGTTCACGGACCTGCTGACCTGCCGGGACCTGTCCGCCTGCGGGGTGGGGGAGTGCCGGTACGCGATCCTCACCTCGCGGCGCGGGGGGATCGTGAACGACCCCGTGCTGCTCCGGCTCGGGGAGGACCGGTTCTGGCTCGCGCTGGCGGACTCGGACGCCTTCCTCTACGCGAAGGGTGTGGCCGCCTTCGCCGGCCTGGAGGTGGACATCGACGAGCCCGACGTCTCACCTCTGCAGGTCCAGGGTCCCAGGAGCACGGACGTCATCCGGGACCTGTTCGGCGACGAGGTCGCCGGCCTCCGCTACTACCGGTGCTGGGAGGGCGACCTGGGTGGGATCCCGGTCGTGGTGAGCCGCACGGGCTGGACCGGCGAGGTCGGGTACGAGATCTACCTGGAGGACGGCTCCCGCGGCGACGACCTGTTCGAGCAGGTGTTCGCGGCCGGCGAGCCCTACGGGATGCGGGTGACCGCCCCCTCCGAGGCACGCCGGATCGAGGCCGGCATCTTCAACTTCGGCTCGGACATCTGGTACCACGACACCCCGTTCCACGTGACGGGGCTCGAGCGGTACGTCGAGCTCGACCGGGGCCCCGGATTCATCGGGGAGCAGGCGCTGCGCGCGATCGCGGAGGGGAACCTGATCGACCGCAAGCTCGTGGGGATCGAGATGGGTGGCGAGCCGATGACCGGGGAGGGCGCGCTCAGCCGTCCCTGGACGATGGTGAATGGTGAGGCCGCCCTGGGGCGCGTGACCGCGGGCGCCTGGTCTCCCCGGCTGGAGCGGAACATCGGGTACGCCTGGGTCCCGATCCGCTGGGAGGAGCCGGGGTCGTCCTTCGAGGCCCTGTCCCCCGCCGGTCGGATCCCGGTGACGGTCGCGCCGCTGCCGTTCGTCGACCCCGACAAGCGGATCCCGAGGGGTTGAGGCGTGGGCGAGGGCGAGGGCGAGAGCATCGCGTTCGACCGGGCGGCGGACATCTACGACGAGACCAGGGCCATCAGCCCGGAGGCGATGGAGCGCAACCTCCGCCTCCTGTCGTCCGAGCTCCGCGACCGTGGTCGGGTCCTCGAGGTGGGCGTCGGCACGGGCCTGCTCGCGCTTCCGCTCCACGGGGCCGGCCTCGAGCTCGTGGGGGTGGATCTCTCCCGACCGATGCTGGCGAAGCTGCTCGCGAAGGTCGGCGACCGCCCGCCGTTCCCGATCGTGATGGGCGACGGGACGCGGATGCCGTTCGCTGACGCTGCGTTCGGGGCCGCCTACCTCCGATGGGTCCTCCACCTGGTGCAGGACTGGCGCGGGGTGCTGGCCGAGGTGGTGCGCGTGGTCCGGCCGGGGGGCGTGTTCCTGGCCAACCTCGGCGCGTACGGCGGTCCGCGCGAGGAGATCCGCACCCGCTTCGCCGAGCTCTCCGGGATGTCGGTCGAGCCGGTGGGGCTCGGGTGGGGCGACTTCGATCCGTTGGACGCGGCGATGGGCGCCTACGGCGCGTCTGCGCGTGAGCTCCCGCCGGTCCGGGAGGGCAGCGACGAACCTCTGGCGGCGTTCCTTCAGGGGATCGAGGCGGGTCGGTACTCCTGGACCTGGGGCGTGCCCGAGACGATCAGGCTGCTCACCGTCGCCGAGCTGCGGGGATGGGCCGAGGAGCGGTTCGGCGGACTCGAGGAGCGTCGCCCGTTCGAGCACGCCACGCGCTGGCGCGCCTACGACCTGGCGTGATGGTGGCGGGGGCCACCCGGCCCCCGGGCTCCGGGTATCCTTCCCACGAGCCGCCCGGGCGACCGGGCGACATCCGGACAGGGAGGCCCGATGCCGATCGCCGAGGTCGAGAAGATCTGGATGGACGGCGAGCTCGTGGACTGGCACGAGGCCAAGGTCCACGTCCTCAGCCACGCCCTGCACTACGGGAGCGGGGTCTTCGAGGGCATCCGGGCCTACGAGACGGCGCGGGGCCCGGCCGTGTGGCACCTCGATGAGCACCTGAAGCGCTTGTTCCGCTCGGCGAAGCTCTACCACATGGAGATCCCCTACTCGCTGGAGGCGTTGACGGAGGCCACGAAGGACGTGATCCGCGCCAACGGGCTCGACGCCTGCTACATCCGGCCCGTGGCGATGCGCGGGTACGGCGAGATGGGTGTGAACCCGTTGAACGCCCCGGTCAACGTGTTCATCGCCGTGTGGCCATGGGGAACGTACCTGGGAGAGGAGGCGCTCGAGCAGGGCGTTCGGATCAAGATCTCGAGCTGGCGGCGCAACTCGCAGAACTCGCTCCCGCCCGCCGCCAAGGCGACCGGCCAGTACATCAACAGCGTGCTCGCCAAGGTGGAGAGCCTGAAGGCGGGGTACGACGAGGCGATCATGCTGAACGAGGCGGGGCAGATCACCGACGGTTCGGGCGAGAACGTCTTCGTCGTGCGCGACGGCGCCCTCACCACCCCCCCGATCCAGGCCGGCTGTCTGGATGGGATCACCCGCGCCACCGTGATGTCGCTCGCCGGCGATCTGGGCTACGAGGTCCGGGAGGACCACCTGGTCCGGACCGACCTGTACAACGCGGACGAGGCGTTCTTCACGGGCACGGCCGCTGAGATCACCCCGATCCGCGAGGTGGACGACCGCATGGTCGGTGAGGGACACCGCGGTCCGATCACGAAGGAGCTCCAGGGCGCGTTCTTCGCCGCCACCAAGGGCGAGAACGAGAAGTACGCGCACTGGCTCACGTACATGGACGCGTGACGGACGAAGGCAGCTTCCGACTGCCGCGGACCGTCGTCCCGCGGCGGTACGACGTGACGCTGGAGCCCGACCTGGAGGACGGGACCTTCGTCGGCTCCGAGGACGTCCACGTCCAGATCCTGGAACGGGTCGACGAGATCGTCCTGAACGCTGCGGACCTCGAGATCGACGGGGTCTGGCTGGTGGGCTCCGACGGCCGTCTCGAGCCCACGGAGGTGCGGCTGGACCACGAGACCGAACGGGCACACCTGCGCCTGCCCGCCCCGGCGGCCCCGGGTGCCTGGGTCCTGCATCTGGACTTCGTGGGCCGGCTCTCGGACCGGATGCAGGGGTTCTACCGCTCGACCTACCGAGACGAGGCCAGCACGATCCGCACCATCGCGACGACGCAGTTCCAGTCGACCGACGCTCGCCGGGCGTTCCCGTGCTGGGACGAGCCGGATCTGAAGGCCGTCTTCGGCGTCACGATCGTGGCGTCCGAGGAACTGCTCGCGATCTCGAACGGCGCCGAGGTGGAGCGCGTGCCGGTCGGCCGGGGGAAGGTCCGCATCCGCTTCTCCGACACGATGCCGATGTCGACCTACCTGCTCGCGTTCGTCGTCGGACCGATGGAGGCGACCGGACCGGTCGACGTGGACGGCGTGCCCATCCGGGTGGTCCACGTGCCCGGCAAGGGTCAGCTCACCTCGTTCGCGCTGGAGGTCGGCGCCTTCTGCTTGCGGTTCTTCGCCGACTACTACGGGATCGCGTATCCGGACCGGAAGATGGACCTCGTGGCGCTGCCCGACTTCCCCCAGGGCGCGATGGAGAACGTCGGGTGCGTGACCTTCCGCGACAACCTCCTCCTCGTCGACCCCGCGACCGCGACGCAGCCCGAGCTCGCGGCGGTGGCCGACGTGATCGCGCACGAGCTCGCGCACATGTGGTTCGGGGACCTGGTGACGATGCGCTGGTGGAACGGGATCTGGCTCAACGAGGCCTTCGCCACGCTCATGGAGGTCCTCGCGGTCGACGCCTACCGCCCCGACTGGGAGCGATGGACCCATTTCCTGCGCACCCGGGCGATCGCGTTCGAGGTGGACGCGCTCCACACCACGCGATCGATCGAGTACCCGGTGCACTCACCGGACGATGCGGCCGGGATGTTCGACACCCTCACGTACACGAAGGGCGCCGCCGTCCTACGGATGCTCGAGCAGTATCTCGGACCGGATCGGTTCCGCGAGGGCATCCGCCGGTACCTGGCCGATCACCGGTTCGGCAACACCGAGACCCACGATCTCTGGGACGCCCTCGAGGCGGCCACGGGCGAGCCCGTCCGCCGGATCATGGACGGCTGGATCTGGCAGGGTGGCTACCCGATCGTGATCGCGGAGCTGATCGATGGGACGGCGCGACTCACGCAGCAGCGGTTCCTCCTGTCGGGGGGCCCCGAGCCGGGGGCCTGGGACGTCCCGCTGCTGATCCGACGGGACGAGCGTGTGGAGGCGGTGCTCGTCGAGCCGACGGGCACGACCGTCACGGTGACGGCGGATCGACCGCTGGTGGTCAACGCGGGCGCGCACGCCTTCGCCCGGGTCCGGTACGACGAGGCGCTGCTCCGACGCATCACCGATGCCCTCGTGGGGTTGTCGCCCGACGAGCGGACACAGCTGGTAGACGACCGATGGGCGGCGACCCTCTCGGGGCAGCTGTCCGCCGTTGCCTTCTGCCGGTTCACGGCATCGTTCGCCGATGAGACCGAGATCTCGGTGTGGCAGGCGATCCTCCAGGGCCTCTCCTGGTGCGAACGGTTCCTGGAGGGGGGACCTCGGGAACGCCTCCGTACCTGGGTACGGGAGCTGCTCCGACCGGCGATCGACCGTATCGGGTGGGAGCCGGTGGCGGCCGAGCCCGACCTGGTGCGCGCCCTGCGGGGAACCCTGGTCGGCGCCCTGGGGGTCCTCGGGGGCGATCCGGAGGTCGAGGCGCTCGCGCGTGCGCTCGTGGACGAGGATCGGGCCGGGCGGCCCGCCGACCCCTCGCTGGTGGCGGCCGCAGTCACGGTGGTGGCGGCGTCGGGGAGCCCCGAGGATCACGAGCGGTACCTGGAGGCCCGTGGGTCCGCGCCGACGCCGCAGCAACAGCTGCGGTACCTCTACGCCCTGGCCGACTTCCGGGACGCCGTGCTCCTCGAACGGACGGTCGCCCTCGTGCTCTCGGACGGGGTCCGACCGCAGAACGCGCCGCACCTGCTGGCCCGGGCGATCGCCAACCGCGATCACGGCGAGCGGGCGTGGCGGTTCGTGAAGGAGCACTGGGGCGAGATCGAGCGGCTGGTCGCACCGTCCACCTTCGTCTACACCGTGGAGGGGCTCCGCTACCTCACCGAACCCGCGCAGGTCGAGGACGCCGCGACGTTCATGGCCGAGCATCCGATCCCCCAATCGACGCTCCAGGTGGAGCAGATCCTCGAGCGCCAGCGTGTGAACGCGGCCTTCCGCCTCCGTGCCGCTCCGGAGCTCGCGACGGCGTTCAGCCTGCCGGCGTAGGGTCCGCCAGGGACGCCGGGTCGGTGTTCCCCCCGCACACCAGCACCACCACTTGCTCCTCGGGCTCCGGCCGATACCCCCCGGACAGGAGGGCTGCGAAGGCGGCGGCGCCGCCGGGCTCGGCCAGCACCCGGACACGCTCCCAGAGCACCTCCTGGGCGCGCCGGATCGCCTCGTCGGTCACCAGCACGACGTGCTCCACGAACCGCGAGGCGATCGCGAGAGCGATGTCGCCGGCCTGACGCGCTCCGAGGGAGTCGGCCGCGTAGCCGGCCACCTCGACCCGGACCGGGCGCCCCGCCCGGAGGGCCTCGGCCATGGTTGGGCAGCCGTCGGGCTCGACACCGACCACCCGCGTGGCGCCTTCGTACCAGCCGGCCACCCCGCCGATGAGCCCCCCGCCGCCGATCGCGACGAGCACCGTCTGGGCATCGGGGACCTGCTCGGACAGTTCGACGGCCACCGTCCCCTGTCCCGCGACCACCTCCGGCTGGTCGAACGCGTGGAGCAGCAGCGCCCCCGTCCGCGTGACCCGGTCCCGGCTCGCCTCGAGGGCCTCGTCGTAGTAGCCGGGGACGAGCCGGACCTCCGCCCCCTGATCTCGGATCCGCCGAGCCTTCACCGGTGGAGAGGTCTCGGGCACGAAGATCTCGGCAGGGTGCCCGAGCTCGCGGGCCGCGAACGCGACGGCCAGGCCGAAGTTGCCGCCCGAGGCGGCGATCACACCGGCGTCCGGCACGTCGGAGGACAGCAGCTTGTTGAAGGCGCCCCGCGGCTTGAACGATCCCGTGTGCTGGAGCAGCTCCAGCTTGAGCGTGAGCCGTCCGTCCACGCCGAAGGCCGCGGGCTCGAGCTCGACGACCGGCGTCCGACGGACCCTGGCGCCGATGCGATCCCGGGCGGCCAGCACGTCGTCGCGCGTGATCGGTGATGAGGCCACCATGCGGTATCCAAGCACGTGGCGCGGCTTGACATCTTCCCTCGGGCGCCCATACCGTTCGGCACCGAACGACCGGTGGGGGACGACCGGCGACCCCCGACGACCCGTTGCGAGGAGGGCGGTGACGGCGACGGGCGGTACCGCCGTGGTCGAGGGCGTGGAGGTCTCGACCCTGCACGCGATCGGCGGCGAGCGCGTGGCGTCCGGCGACGTCTTCCCGGACGTCTCGCCGATCGACGAGCAGACCCTCGCGGAGGTGGCGCGCGGGGGCCTGGACGAGGTGGCCCGGGCGGTCGCCGCCGCCAAGGACGCGTTCGCGGCGTGGGGGGGCGCGCCCCCAGAGCTGCGGGCGGAGGTCCTCCTCCGGATCGCCGACCTGATCGAGGAGCGTGTCCCCCTGCTGGCCTCGGTGGAGACGCGGGACAACGGCTCCACGCTGCGCTCGATGCGCGACTCGGTGATGCCGCGGGTCGCGCGGAACTTCCGGTTCTTCGCCGACCAGCTCCTCCGTCTCGGACGGCGGGAGACCAATTACGAGCGCTTCCGCGAGATCGTCTCCTGGGATCCGGCCGGCGTCGCCGCGGTGATCACGCCCTGGAACGCCCCGTTGATGCTGGCGAGCTGGCGGTTCGCGCCGGCGCTCGCGGCGGGCAACACGGTGGTGCTCAAGCCGCCGGAGTGGGCCCCGCTCACCGCCTCGATGTTCGCGGACATCGCGCGCGACGCCGGGTTGCCCGACGGGGCCTTCAACGTCGTGCAGGGGATCGGCGAGGAGGCGGGCGCCGCGCTCGTCGCGCACCCCGACGTGGCGAGGATCGCGTTCACCGGGTCGGTGGAGACCGGCCGGTCGGTGGCGGCCGCGGCCGGCCGGAACCTGACGCCGGTCTCGCTGGAGCTCGGTGGCAAGTCGCCCTTCGTCGCGTTCGCCGACGCCGATCTGGACGCCGTCGTGAAGCAGGCCGTGAACCAGTACGACAACGCCGGCCAGGTGTGTCTGGCCGGGACACGTGTGCTGGTCGACGGATCGGTCTACGAGGCGTTCCTCGAGCGCTTCCTCCGGGCCGTCCGGACGCTGCGGCAGGGCGATCCCCGGCGGGACGAGACGGACATCGGCCCGCAGATCACGCGAGAGCACTTCGAGCGGGTGGATGGGTTCGTGCGCCGCGCGAAGGAGGCGGGGGCGAGGCCGTTGATCGGCGGGGGAGCGAACGAGGAGCTCGGCGGCCTGTACTACCGGCCGACGCTGTTCGTGGACGTGCCCGCGGGGGCCGAGGTCCTGCGCCAGGAGGTCTTCGGCCCAGTCCTGACCCTCCAGCCTTTCCGGGACGAGGAGGAGGCCATCGCGCTCGCCAACGACACCGACTACGGCCTGGCCGCCATCGTGTACACGGGTGACCGCGAGCGCGCCGAGCGCGTCTCTGCCTCCTTGGTCGCGGGCACGGTCTGGGTCAACTGCTTCTTCGTGCGCGACCTCGCGGCGCCCTTCGGCGGCTCGAGGAACTCGGGGATCGGGCGCGAGGGAGGGATGTGGAGCTTCGACTTCCACGCGGACGTGAAGAACGTGTGCATGGCCCCCTGGGAGTGATGGAGGAGGGATCGGGGATGGGAGAGATCGTCGGCGCGGCGCTCGTGGCGCACGTCCCCACGATCATGCTGCCGGAGGAGGTTCGGCTCGAGATCAACGAGGGGAAGGAGATCACGCTGGTCCCGGGGCTGCACCGGATGAAGGCCGAGTGCCTGGACCGGCTGGAGCCCGACACCGTGGTCGTGTTCGACACGCACTGGGAGTCCACGTTCGAGCACATCGTGACGTCTCACGAGCGTCGGAAGGGGAGGTTCACGAGCCACGAGCTGCCGCGGGGCATGAGGCAGATCCCCTACGACATGCCGGGGGATCCGGAGCTCGCCGGACTGATCGCCGCCCAGGCCGAAGGTCGGGACGACTGTTGGATCCTCGCGTGCGACGACCCGTACCTGCCGATCTTCTACGGCACGGTGAACATCTGGACCTTCCTCGGCGATCCGCGGACGAGATGGATCAGCATCGCGATCAACCAGACCTGCGGAACGGACGACTTCCTCCTCTTCGGGGAGCTGATCGGGCGGGCCGTCGCGCAGAGCGATCGGCGGGTGGTCCTGCTCGCGTCCGGCGGGATGACCCACCGGTTCTTCAACTTCAAGGAGCTGCGTCGGCGCGAGAGCCAGAAGGCGCCGGACAACATCTACAAGCCCGAGTACTACGAGGCGGACATGAAGGTCCTCGGCATGCTGGAGGAGGGTAACCACGGTGGGGTGATCGACCACATGCCCGAGTACCGAAGGGCCTCCCCCGAGGGTCATTTCGGTCACTACCTGATGATGGCTGCTGCACTCGGCGGGCGTGCGTGTACCGCGCCGGGCAAGCGGTTCAGTGAGTACGAGGCCTCGGTCGGCACGGGGCAGGTGCACGTGTGGTTCGAGCGGCCCCAGGGGGGCTGGACCGGCTGATAGGCGGGCCTGGGGGGAGCGCAGAGGGGCGGCTTGGGCGTACCATCGCGTCCCCGCCCGGTGGAGCGCGCTCGAGGGGGAACGCGGGGCAGGAGGGGAGGTAGCGATGCTCAGGTCACGCTGGTTGGGGTTGCTGGTGGTCGGCGCGCTGCTGCTCGCCGCATGCAACGGAGGGGACGAGGACGGCACCGGCGTCACGGGCGCCACCGGCGACGGCGAGGGCCAGGCAGGGACCGCCGATCTCCCGCTCGACGACTGGCTGGCGGCCGATCTCGGTGCCTGCGCGGAGGCGCCCACCGGCGACCCGCTCCGGATCGGCTACGCGGCCGATCTGTCCGAGCTGGGCGGGTTCGCGGACGTTCCGGGGACCGAGGCCGCCGAGTTCATGGCGGAGCTGATCAACTGCGCGGGCGGCGTCGAGGGCACGCCGGTCGAGATCGTGGTCCAGGACATCCAGGGCGACCCCGAGGTCACGCAGCGGGCCGCCCAAGACCTGCTCGACGCGGGGGTCCACGCGATCCTGGGACCGCCGTTCGCCGACTTCGGGCTCCCGCTGCTCCAGGTGGTGGGCGGGCAGGTCCCGGTGCTGTTCGTTGCCTCGACCGAGCCCACGCTCCCCAACGCGGACCAGCTGTCGTTCCTGGTCCCGTTCGACGACACCGCGCAGGCGACGGTGGCCGCGGAGTTCGCGATCGAGCAGGGGCTCGAAACCGCGGTGACGTTCAGCTCGCCCGGTCCCTACTTCGGCTTCAACCCGGAGGTCTTCACCCAGGTGTTCGAGGAGAACGGCGGACAGGTGGTCGCCGACTACACGTTCTCGCTGGAGGACACGGACTTCTCCACCCAGGTGAACGACCTGGCGAACCTGTCGGAGACCCCCGAAGTTCTGTATACGGCGATGATCACCCCGCAGCTCGGCCCGCTGCTCGGGCAGATCCACGGGGCAGGCATCGACCTGGAGCTGATCGGTGCGGACTCGTTCGATGCGACGCGCGTGTGGGACCTCGGCGCGGACGCGGAGGGTGCGTACTATACGACCCACGCGTTCCCCGAACCCGGTAGCCCGACGGAGGCATTCCTCTCGGGCTTCGAGGCCGCCCAGGGTCGGCCGCTGGAGACCGTTTCGTTCGGTGCCTTGGCCGCAGACGCGGTGATCCTCGTCGCCGACGCGTACGTGCGCAGCGGGATGGAGCTGGACCCGCTGGCGATCGGGGAGGCGCTGCGATCGGCCGAGGGCGTGCAGGTGATCACGGGTACGGTGTCGTACGCGGGTACGAACGGTGTGCCCAGGAAGCCCGTCTACGTCCACCAGGTCGTGAACGGCGAGCCCACGCTGGCCGAGACGTTCGAGCCCTGAGGCCTCGGGGGCCCGCGTGCTGGCGGTCGATGGACTCTCCACCCGGTACGGCTCCATCACCGCCATCCGCGATGTCTCGCTGCGCGTGGCCGAAGGCGAGATCGTCGGGCTGATCGGGCCGAACGGGGCGGGCAAGAGCACGCTGTTGAACACGATGGTGGGGCTGCTCCGCCCCTCGGCGGGGCGCGTCGCGTTCGATGGCCGGGACGTGACCGGGTGGCCGCCGGACCGCATGCTGCGTCGAGGCGTTTCCCTCGTGCCGGAGCGGCGTCGCCTCTTCGCCGACCTGACGGTGCTGGAGAACCTCCTCGTGGCCGGGATCACGACCACGGCGGCCGAGCGGCGACGCCGGCTCGAGGAGGTGGTGCAGCTGTTCCCCGTCCTCGAGCGCCGGCGGATGGTCCCCGCGGGCTACCTCTCGGGGGGCGAGGCGCAACAGCTCGCGATCGCGCGTGCCCTGATGAGCGGACCTCGCCTCCTGCTGATGGACGAGCCGACGCTGGGCCTCGCGCCCAGCCTGGTGGGCCTCGTGTTCGAGCTGGTGACGCGGTTGCGTGAGGAGGGGCACACGGTGCTCGTCGTCGAGCAGAACGCCCGGCAGCTCCTGGGGGTCGCCGATCGCGCCTACCTGATGCGGACCGGGACGATCGTCGCCGAGGGGACGGGGCGCGAGCTGCTCGACCGGCACGACCTGTTCGAGGTCTACCTGGGGGTCGAGGGGTGACCCAGCTCCTGCAGAACCTCGTCGACGGCCTCGGGCAGGGGAGCATCTTCGCACTGCTCGCGTTGGGTCTCGCGCTGATCTTCGGCGTGATGCACCTGCTCAACTTCGCGCACGGCGAGCTGATCACGGTCTCCTCGTACGCCGCCTACGCCCTGGCGTCGCGGGGCGCGGGCTGGGAGACGGTCGCCCTGGCGGTGGTCGCGACCTCCGTCCTGACGGCGGTAGCGATCGAGTTCCTCGCCTTCCGATGGGTCCGAGGCGCGAGCGAGTTCACGATGCTGCTGACCTCCTTCGGCGTGCACTTCGTCGTCGCCGCGCTGTTCGTGATGTACGTATCGCCGAGACCCCTGAACATCCCGAAGCCGGGATGGATCTTCGACACGGTTAGGATCGGCGGGATCGCGCTCGAGGTCGTCGACCTGGCGACGATCGCCGCGACGATCCTCACCCTCGGCGCGACGAGCTGGCTGCTGCGCAAGACCCTGTTCGGCATCGCGCTGCGGGCCGCGGCCGAGGACTTCGACGCCGCCCGGATCATGGGCGTGCGATCCAACCGGGTGATCCGCGGGGCGTTCGCCCTCTCGGGCGTCCTCGCCGGCGTGGCCGGGATCTTCTGGTTGATGCGCACGGGCACCGCCGCACCGACGGAGGGGCTCACGCCGCTGCTGTTCGGGGTGATCGCGGCGATCGTCGGTGGCCTCGGGAGCCTGGGTGGCGCCGTGCTGGGTGGGCTCGCGCTCGGCCTCACCCAGGTGTTCCTGCGGGCGTGGCTCCCCCCGGACGTGTCCGGGCTGACCGAGGGGCTGATCTTCGTGCTGATCGGCGTCCTGTTCATCCTGCGACCGCAGGGGTTCGTCACGGTCCATCGGGCCGAGCGCGTCTGATGCGCCGGGATCCGCTCGATCGCTGGGTGCTCCCGACCGCGGAGTCCGCGGTGCTCTTCCTCGTGCTGGTGGGCGGGAGCCTCCTCTACGCCGCGGGCGGGGGCTCCGCGCGGGACACGCTCGTGAGCCAGATGCTGGTGAACGCCGTCATGGTCCTCGGGCTTCAGGTGTACATCGGCAACACCGGGATCCTCTCGTTCGGTCACATGGGCTTCGCGGCGATCGCCGGCTACGCGGTCGCGATCATGGCGATCGAGCCCGTATTCAAGCGCCTGTTCATCCCGGAGGCGCCGTTCGGCCTGGCGGACGTGCACCTGCACCCGTTGGCGGCCACGGCGGTCGCCGCCCTCCTCCTGCTGCTGATCGGGTTCTTCCTCGGGCTGGGGCTCACGCGTTCGGGTGCCCGGGCCGGGGCGGTGGCTCCGACGATGATCACGCTCGCGCTGCTGTTCCTCGTGTACGAGGCGGCCCGGAACTTCACCGATCTCACGGGCGGGGACCGCTCCGGGCTCTCGTTCGGGCCCGGCAACTCGCTCGAGGGCCGCGGATGGATCTACGCGGCGCTCGCCGCCGCGATCCTGGTCGCGAGGCTGTTCCGCGAGACGCGGCCGGGCCGCCTGGCGCAGGCCGCACGCGAGGACGAGCTCGCGGCGCGGGCATCGGGGATCCGCCCCGCCCCGCCGCAGATGGTCGCGCTCCTGCTCTCGGTGATCCTGATCACGATCGGCGCCTCGCTCCGCGTGCAGATCCTGGGCTCGATGACTCCGAACTTCTTCTTCTTCAGCTACACCCTCCTCACGCTCGCGATGCTGGTCGTCGGGGGGCGGAAGAGCGTCACCGGCTCACTCCTCGGCGTCGTGATCATCACCGCCGGGAACGAGCTCACCAGGTACCTGGCGAGCGACGCCGTGTCGGTGCCCGGACTCGGGTGGCTGTTGCGCGAAGGCCTGTCGGACGTGTTCCTCGGGGGCGCGATGCTGGGCTTCATGATCCTGCGGCCAGACGGGCTGTTCGGCGACCGTGAGCTCGGCGACCGGGTCCGCGCCCGTCGACGGGAGGCGGAGCCCCCGCCCCGACCGCTCGTGGCCACTGCGGCGGACACCGCGCCGTCCACGCTGTCCGCGCGGGGGGTGACCGTGCAGTTCGGGGGCTTCCTCGCCGTCCACGAGGCGTCCGTGGAGGTGCGGTCGGGAGAGGTCGTGGGGTTGATCGGACCGAACGGCGCCGGCAAGACGACGCTGCTCAACGCGATCACCGGGGTCGTGCCCGTGACCCATGGACGGGTGTCGCTCGACGGCCACGACCTGACGGGGCGGCCGACCTACCGGCGCGCGCGCGAGGGGATAGCCCGGACCTTCCAGAACTTCCGCCTGTTCCCGTCGTTGTCGCTGCGGGAGCACGTCGAGGTGGCCGCCCTGGTCGCCGAGCGTCACCGCCACGACCGGCCTCGTCCCGACCCCGGAGGCCTGCTGGTCGCCGGGGGGCTCTGGGAGGCCCGGGAGCGATCCGCGGCGGAGATCGATACCGGGACCGCTCGCCGCCTCGAGCTCGCCCGCGCGGCGGCCCTCGCACCCGCGTTCCTGCTCCTGGACGAGCCGACCACCGGTATGAGCGAGGCGGAGTCGAAGGCGATGATCGAGCACTTGCGCGCCACGGCGGCCGTCGCGAGCGCCGGGGTGCTGGTGATCGACCACGACCTGCACTTCATCACCAGGGTGTGCGACCGGATCTTCGTCCTGGATCAGGGGCGGGTGATCGCGCACGGCGCCCCGGAGGAGGTCCAGGCAGACCCGGAGGTGCGCGCCGCGTACCTGGGGACCTCCGCCGAGGCGGCAGGCTGAGACGACGGAACCCGAAGGAGCGGCGGGTCTCCCAGCGGTGCCGCCGAGGGGGGCCGCCGGGGTAGCATCGAGCCATGACGGTGGGGGACCGCCCGCTCCGGCTCGACGCGTCCCGCGAAGAGGCCCTGGAGCACGCGGTCGACCTCGTCACGCAGGCCTGGCGCTCGTTCGATCGCTTCCGGCCGGAGGAGCCACCGCTCGACGAGCGGGTGCGGGCGCTGCTCCGGGCCTCGCTCCCCGAGGATCCGACCTCGGTGCACGAGGCGCTCGAGGACACGGGGCGGATCCTCGACGAGTCGATCGCGCAGCCCCGGCCCCGGTACTTCGCGTTCATCGGCTCGAGCGGCCTGGAGATCGGGGCGATCGGCGATCTGTTGTCGCACACGTACGACATCAATCTGGCCGTCGACGCACGGGCCGCGACCGAGATCGAGAAGCAGGCCGTGCGCTGGGCGGCCCAGTTCGTGGGGTACCCGGATACCTGCGCCGGTGCGTTCACCAGCGGTGGGACCGTATCGAACACCAGCGCGCTGGCCGCGGCCCGCGAGCACGCTCTGCCTGGCAGCCGCCACGGTGGTCTGGAGGATCGGCGGGCGGCCGTGTACTGCAGCGAGGAGGTCCACTATTCGATCACCCGGGCGGTGGAGATGCTGGGGATCGGCTCCCGGAACCTCCGGGCGGTCCCGCTCGGGCCCGACCGGGGGATGATCCCCGGGGCGCTGGCGGAGGCGATCGACGCCGACCTGGCCGGGGGCATCACGCCCATCGCTGTCGTGGCCACCGCGGGTACCACGCTGACGGGGGCCATCGACCCGATGGACGCGATCGCCGACATCTGCGAGCAGCGAAGGGTGTGGATGCACGTCGACGGCGCGTACGGCCTGCCGGCGGTCGCGGTTCGCCCGGATCTGTTCACCGGGTTCGAGCGTGCGAGCTCGGTCAGCGTGGACGCGCACAAGTGGCTCTACCTCCCGAAGGCCTGCGGGGTGGTGCTCGTTCGCCGCGAGGAGGACCTGGTTGCAGCCTTCGCCCACGAGCAGGGCTACCTGCCGCATCAGCGGTACGACCTGCACGCGGTGGACATCACGTTCGAGTACTCGCGACCGTTCCGAGCGCTGAAGTTCTGGCTCGCGATGCGCGCCCACGGGGCCGCGGCGTTCCGTGAGGCGATCGCCCGGAACCTCTCCGAGGCGCAGCTGCTCTTCGAGACGGTCTCGGCGAGGCCGGACTTCGAGGCGTTGGGACCCCCCAAGCTCTCGGTGGTCCCGTTCCGGCATGTCCCGCCGGGGGTGGAGGACCTGGACGCGCACAACGACCGGCTCGCCGAGGCCCTCCAGGTGGACGGGCGCGTCTGGATCGCCTCGGCGTTGATCGACGATCGGGTTTGGCTCCGGCCATGCTTCGTGAACTTCCGCACCACCGAGGGCGACGTGCTCGATCTGGTGGAGATCGCGGCCGACGTTGGGGAGCGGATCCTCGAGCGGTCCGGCGCGGGCTCGGCCGGCGGCTAGACTCCGGCCGGCAGCACCGACGGGAGACGGGTATGGCGGATCCGCTCGTGGGCATGGTCATGGGTTCCGCATCGGACTGGGAGACGATGCGGCACTGCGCCCAGCAGCTGTCGTCCTTCGGCGTGCCCTTCGAGACCCGGGTGCTCTCGGCCCACCGGACGCCCGACGAGCTCCAGGAGTGGATCGGGTCGGCCGAGGCGCGGGGGGTGGAGGTGTTCATCGCCGCGGCGGGGATGGCCGCCGCGCTCCCGGGCGTGGTGGCTGCCCACACCGCCCGGCCGGTCCTCGGCGTGCCGATGGAGTCCAAGCTCTCCGGGCTGGACTCGCTGCTCTCGATGGTCCAGATGCCGGCCGGCATCCCGGTGGGGACCCTGGCCGTCGGACGGGCGGGCGCCGTGAACGCGGCGATCCTCGCCACCCAGATCCTGGCCGGCCGGCACGAGCGGCTGCGCGGGGTGGTCGCCGATCACCGACGCGAGCAGGCAGAGCAGATCCTGGCCGAACCCGACCCCTCGGCGGGGTGAGCCGGTGGCCCGTCCCTGGCGCCCGTCCCCACGGCTCGTGGGGCACGATATCGGCTGGGACGTTCTGGCTCGCGAGGCTCGAGACCCAAGGGGGATACCCTCCAGGTCGTGCGTGGCCCTCTCGCCGTCGGGCTCGTCCTCGCGCTCGTGTGGCCGGGCACCGTCGGCGACGAGCCGTTCGAGGGGTCGGTCGCCCGGCTCGATCGGGCGACGCGGGAGCTGATGACCGGGCGCTCGTGGCGCGAGGGCTGCCCGGTAGGTCTCGAGAAGCTCCGCCGCGTGCGCGTGACCTACCGCGGGTTCGACGGAGCCCCGCATCGGGGCAGGCTCGTCGTCCACCGCCGCTGGGCCGAGGATGTCCTCGATATGTTCCGGCGCCTCTACGGGCGCGGGTTCCCGATCCGTCGCATCCGGCTCGTCGACCGGTACGGAGCCGACGACCGCGTCTCGATGCGCCACGACAACACGTCCGCGTTCAATTGCCGGTACGTGGCCGGGACGACGACATGGTCCCAGCATGCGTACGGCCGCGCGATCGACATCAACCCGGTCGAGAACCCGTACGTGGACGGCTCGCGCGTCTCCCCGCGTCGTGGACGACGGTTCCTGGACCGCTCGGACGTCCGTCCGGGGATGATCGTGGAGGGCGACGTGGTCTGGCGGGCCTTCCGACGCATCGGCTGGGGGTGGGGCGGCGACTGGCGTTCCCCCACGGACTACCAGCACTTCTCGTCCAACGGGAGATGAAGTCGTGGCTCCGTCCGAGAGGGAGAAGATGCTCCTAGGTGAGCCGTACCTGGCGTCCGATCCCGAGCTGGTCCGCGAGCGCCGCCGATGCAGGAGACGGTCCGCGGGGCTACGCTCGTTCCTGCTTCGCCCCTGCTGCCCATTCAACGGGACCGGCGGTCGTCTGGACCAGTCCGAGCTGCTCCATGATGGCGAGGCGGTCCTGCATCGCCCAGGTCTCAACGACCTTGCCATCCGCGATCCGGTAGATGCGGAATGAGGCGAGCGAGATCCGCTTCCCCGTCCCCGCTCGGCCGGCGAAGGGACCGGTGTGGGTGGCGGTGATCATCAACCGTCCCACGACCTTGTCGTCTTCTGCGATCAGATCCTCGATGGCGACATGGATGTCGGAGAAGGCGTCGAGGAACTGCCGGACGTGGTTCGTCGATTCCTCAAGCAGATCCGGCCCAACGAAGTCGCTGAGCGCATCCACGTTCCTCTTGCCCCAGACCTCATCGATTGCCCCAGACCTCATCGATCTCACGTCGCACCAGCTCCTTGTTCTCATCAACGACCGACATCCGCAACCTCCCTCGCATCCCCCGTGCCTCGAACCTCGACAGCCGCTGGGGGAAGGCGCAAGCGGGGGGCGTGCCCGAGGAAGGGCCTGTGCGTGGGGGGATGAGCTCTGGCGCGCCGGGGAGGACTCGAACCTCCGACCCGCTGCTTAGAAGGCAGCCGCTCTGTCCACTGAGCTACCGGCGCTCGTCGACCTGCGGGACTCCGGTGGGGGCTCCACAGGTGGTTCGAGGCAAGTGTAGGCGACCGGGAGCACGCATCGACGCGAGCGGACGTCACTCGTGGAGCAGCACGCTCAGCTCGATCTCGACAGGGGCGCGGAACGGCAGGGAGGCGATCCCCACGGACGTGCGCACGTGCGCCCCGGCCTCCGGTCCGAAGATCCGCACGATCAGGTCCGAGGCGCCGTTCGTGACCAGGTGGTGCCGGTCGAACTCCGGCGTCGAGCTGACGTAGCCCCGCACCTTGACGACCCGCCGCACGCGGTCGAGCGACCCGACTGCGGCGCGCAGCGAGGCGAGCGCGTTCAGCGTCGCCACCTGGGCCGCGACGACGCCGGCCTCGAGGTCGAGCTCCGCGCCCACGCGCCCCTCGTTGACGATCGCCTCGCCGTCGAACGGCAGGTGGCCAGCGGTCTCCGCGACGTCGCCGTGAACGTAAGTGGTGACGTAGTGGCCCGGAGGTTCCGGGGCGGGCGGCAGCTCGATCCCGAGCTCCTGCAGGCGCCGCTCGACGGACACGTCGCTCAGCTCGGCTTCCATACGCCGCCGGGGAGGCCGGTGCCCGGCGCCGGGAAGTGCATCCCGAGGTACCAGGGGAACGCCTGGTGCGACCAGGCGTACGTCGTGTTGCCGTAGCGCAGGAGCTGCTCGAGCACCTCCTCCACCACGACGGGGTCGTCGCTCTCCTCCAGCACCGCCTGGAACCGCTGGGCGAAGTCGGACAGCCGTTCGTACCCGTGGTAGCGCAGCGAGAAGTGATAGGTCGAGCCGACCGTCGCGTAGATCGCACGTACGGTCTGGGGATCGTGCTTCGACAGGGCCTTGTAGAGCGGATAGAGCGTGTTGACCACGTAGTCGCGGACGAGCCCGTAGGACGCCACCCAGACCGAGAAGTACTGGTCGAAGCTCCCCGCGTCGGGGACCTCGCCGGAGCGCAGCCGGGCGACGTCCGCGGGCTCCTCGAGCTGGATCGCGTCGGCGGCGGCGGCGATCTCGCGCGCGAGCGGGTGCGACGGCTCGGGCGGGGGCGCCGGCGCGACGACGTCGCCCTCCACGGCGAAGTGCACGGTGAGCGGCTGCTTGCGCCAGTAGAGGTTGTCCCAGACCTCCCGTCCCACCCGCGGCAACGCGCCGAGATCGTCGTCATCGATCTGCCCCAGCACGGCCTGACTCGCCGGCTCGAGGCCGTGCCCGTACTGGATCGAGAGCTTGCTCCCCGTCCCCTGCGAGAGGCGGATCCGGCCGATCGGGGCGTCCGTGATCGCCTCCTTCACGGGCGTCGGCGCCGTGCTCAGGTACGGCAGCCACATGGTCACGGAGCTGCCGGAGACGACGGGATGCGACTGGACGATCCCGAACGGCGTGTGCCGCACGAACTCGTCGCACAGCTCCGGGTTCGCCTCCACGGCGAGGGTCGCGCCGACGGCGACGTCGATCTCGGGCCAGTCGATCGAGATCCTCACAACCCGAGCACCACCTTCGGCGAGTGGCGGATCATCGTGGAGATCTCCTCCTCGCTCACGCCCACCGCCTTGAGGGCGTTCAGGAACGCGCGCAGCGCCTCGACCGGCTGTGCGTTGTGGATCTGGCCGCAGTCGCTCGAGATGACGACGCGGTCGGCTCCCACCTTCGAGACGAGGGAGGCAACCCACTCGAGCTGCATGCCGCCCCCGTGGTGTCGGAGCATGAAGTGCTCCATCGGGAAGGAGAGGGAGGCGGCGACCTCGAACAGCGCGCCGTGCGTGTCCATCTCCAGGAGGAAGTCCTCCGACTTGTCGAGGAAGAAGACGTGCGTCAGCAGGCACCGCACGCCCTCCTCTTCGCAGCCGAGGACGATCGCGCGGACGTCGTCGGGGCCGAGATGGCCGGTCGCGATGGTCGCGTCGAAGGACTTGGCGAGGCGCATGATCTCGCGCATCGGGTCGAGCAGGCGCCCATCCTCGTCGCGGACGGAGAGGCCCGACGACGCGAGCCCTGGCGCGAGGGTCATGTGGCCGACGCCGTACGTGCCCTTGCCGAGCGACTCGACGTGGTGCGCCGCGTGCATCGTCGGGCCCCAGACGATCCGGGCGCCCTGGTGGAGCGCCGCGGCCGCGGCGAAGGGGTTGATGCCTCCGACGAACTCGTTCAGCACCACGCCGCCGTAGAGGTCGATGCCCGGAACGAGCAGGCTCGTGGAGTGGGCCCGGGTGACCGTCGGCTCGTGGTGCGCCTTGAAGACGAGCCCTGCCATGCCCACGTCGCGAGCGGCCCGGGCGAGGTCGGCGCAGTCGCCGATCCGCGGGAACAGCTCCGGCGCCGCGTGGACGTGGATGTCGTACGCGCCCTCGAGCGTGATCACCGCGCGGCCCTCGTGACGAGCGCCTCGTCGAAGCTGCGGCCGCGCCGGCCCCAGCCGCGGAAGCCGTTCGTGCGCATCAAGATCCGCGAGCGGATGGCGGCGAGGGGGGCGGGCAGGTCGTGCGCGAGCCGCTCGCGGAAGAGCGACCAGCGCTGCACCCATTCGGTGTCCGGCCGGCCGGCCTCCTCCCACGCCGCCAGCGCCGCGGGCAGGTCGCCAGGCCGTGCCGCGATCTCCTCGACGAGCAGCCGGGCGTTGCGCAGCCCGAGGGATGCGCCGAGCCCGAGCGAGGGTGGCACCGCGTTGAGGGCGTCGCCCGCGAGCGCGACCTTCCCCGCCCACCAGCGGCGAGGGCGCACGTACGGGTACCGGTCGTGCCGCGCCTCCGCCTCCGAGAGCTTCACGAAGATCGCCGGATCCATGCCAGGGAAGTGGTCGCTCCAGTAGGCGCCGTCGATCGGGACCCGGGTGGCGCGCGTGTCCGATTCCTGCGAGCTCATGTAGACGTAGAGCACGTCCTGGGCGACGGGCAGCGTGCCGACGCGCTTCGCGTGCCCCCACCACTCCTCGAGGATCGTCCGGTCGCCCCTCTGCGTGTGCCGGATGAGCGCGCGGGTCGCGCCGTTGCTGCGCTCGACCTTCCGGTCCGTCAGGCCGAGCGACTCGCGCACCGCGGAGTGGAAGCCGTCCGCTCCGATCACGAGCTCGGCCCGGGCCGCGCCTCCGTCCGCGAACAGCAGCTCGCCGTCCGCTCGGGCACCGACGACGCGCGAGTCGGTCACGATCTCCACCCCCGCCGCCGTGGCCGCGTCGGCGAGCAGCCGGATCAGCGTCTGCCGCGGCAGCGCGAGCTGGCGGTACGCGCCGCCCAGCGTTCGGTCGGCGAGCACCTTCCCCGTTCGGTCGATCGCCTGCGACGCGTCGAGGTCGATCCCGTTCTCGATGATCGCCGGCAGGAGCCCGAGATGCTCGAACACGACGCACGCCGCCTGGTGGAGCGAGATCCCGGCGCCGATCTCGCGCACCGAGGGCGACCGCTCGTGCACCCGCACGGTCCAGCCGACCTGACGCAGGAGCAGCGCGGTCGAGAGCCCCACGATGCCCCCGCCGGCGATCTCCGCGTGCGCCCGGGTCACGCGCCCTCCTCCGCCTCGCGGATCGCAGCGAGCACGTCCTGGGGGCGGATCGGGACGCGGTCGATCCGAACCCGGAGCGGCCGCAGCGCGTCGACGACGGCGTTGGCGATGGCGGCGGGCGGGGAGACCGCGCCACCCTCCCCGACGCCCTTGACCCCGAGCGGGTTCAGGGTCGAGGGGTGCGTCTGATGGCCGACCTTGATGTCGGGGATCTCGGTCGCCGTCGGGATGAGGTAGTCCATGTACGTCCCGGTCAGGAACTGCCCATCCGTGTCGTAGAGGGCCTCCTCGAACATCGCGTTCCCGATCCCGTGCACGACGCCGCCGTGCACCTGCCCCTTGACGATCATCGGGTTGAGCATCTGGCCGCAGTCATCGACGGAGGCGTAGTCGAGGAGCGTCACGAAGCCGGTCTCCTCGTCGACCTCGACGACCGCGATCTGCGTCCCCGAGGCCCACGTGACCGTGGGCGGAACGAAGTAGTGCTGCTCCTCGAGCCCCGGCGACATCCCTTCCGGCACGCGGCACCCCGGACCGGGCCGGGCCGCGCGCGCGATCTCCGCGAACGTCAGCCCCGACGTCGGCGAGCCCAGGACCCGGATCCGCCCGTCCTCGACCTCGAGGTCGGCCGGGTCGGCCTCGAGCATCGCGCCGGCGACGGCGAGGATCTTCTCGCGGAGCTTGGCGCCCGCGATGGCGACCGCGTTCCCCGCCGTGACCGCGCTGCGGCTGGCGAACGTGCCGACGCCGTACGGGATCGCGGCCGTGTCCGTCGGGCGGATGGTGACGCGCTCGGGGTCGATGCGGAGCTGGTCGGCGACGACCTGGGCGAGCGTCGTTTCGAGCCCCTGACCGTGCGGCTGCGCCCCGGTCGAGACCGACACCGCGCCGGTGTCGTCCACGCGGACGATCGCCCCCTCGTGCGGGCCGACGCCCGAGCCCTCGACCAGGGAGGAGGCGCCGATCCCGATCCGGCGCGTCGTGTCGCGCTGCTCCTCCTGGCGTGCACGCCAGTGGTCGATGTCGATCAGTTCGAGCGCGTTCTCGAGCTGCGCCGGGAAGTCGCTCCGGTCGTACGTGATCGTCTTCGCGTCCCGGTACGGGATCCCGATCTCGTAGGGCATCTCCTCGGGCGGGATGAGGTTCCGCCTCCGCACCTCGATCGGGTCGAGCCGCAGCTCGTCCGCGATGAGGTCGATCACGCGGTCCATCACGAACGTCCCCTCCGGCCGGCCGGCGCCGCGGACCGGCGCCACCGGTGCCTTGTTCGTGAGGACGCCCGTGCAGTCGATGGCGAAGTTGTCGATCTTGAACGGGCCACGGAAGTGGGCGGCGACGTTGTAGGAGACCGTGATCGCGTAGTGATTGTGGGCGCCGAAGTCGACGCGGAACGAGTCGCGCAGGCCGAGGATGACGCCGTCGCCGTCGAACGCGACCTCCACGTCGTGCACCTGGTCGCGGCAGTGGCGGGTGTTGAGGAGGTTCTCGCGCCGGTCCTCGACCCAGCGGACGGGCCGCCGGAGCTCGCGCGCGAGGAACGGGATCGCCACTTCCTCGTGGAACATCCCGCTCCCGAAGCTGCCCCCGATGTCGGGGCCCATACAACGGACGCTGTCGGTCGGCATCTCGAGCATCTCCGAGATGATCTCGCGGAGCAGGTGCGGCCGGATGTTGGTCGACCAGACGCGCAGCTCGTCGCGGCCCTCGTCGTAGACGGCCATCATGCCGCGCGGCTCCATGGCGTTCGCGACCTGACGCCCCATCTCGAGCCGCGCCGTCAGGTGGCGCGGCGCGGCCGAGAACGCCGCATCCACGTCGCCGGTCGCCACGGCGTAGGTCTGTTGGACGTTCGACCCGAGGTGCGGCTGCACGAGCGTGGCGCCCTCGGCGAGCGCGTCGTCGATCGTCGTCACCGCCGGCAGCGGCTCGTAGTCGACGGCGACGAGCTCGGCGGCGTCCTCGGCGATGAACTGGGTCTCGGCGACGACGTAGCCGACGGGCTGCCCGACCCAGAGCACGCGGTCCGAGGGGAGGGGCTCCATCGGCTGGCTCTCGATGTCGAGGCCGATCAGCCCGTGGATCTTCGGATTGAGGTCGCGCAGCGCGGGCTCGGGGAAGTCCCGCACCCTCCCCTCCATCTCGCCCCACGAGAGGAACGTGACCACGCCGTCGACCGCCAGCGCGGCGGACGCGTCGATCCCGAGGATGCGGGCGTGGGCGTACGGGCTGCGGATCGCGGCCGCGTGCAGCATCCCCGGGAGCTTCAGGTCGGCCGTGTACTTCCCCTGTCCCGTGATGAACCGGCGATCCTCCTTCCGCGGAGCCGGCGTCCCGACGGAGCGAGGGGGCAGGACGGCACCCGTCGCGACCTCAGCCATCGGCTCGGCCCGCCCGCTGCAGTGCGATGGCGGTCTCCACCGCCGTGACGATGTTGTGGTAGCCGGTGCAACGGCAGAGATGGCCGCTGATGCGCCCGCGGATCTCCGCCCGCGAGAGCTCCACCCCCTCGGCGAGGATCTCTGCGGTCGTCATCAGGAACCCCGGCGTGCAGAAGCCGCACTGGAGACCGTGCTCCTGGGAGAACGCTCGCTGGACAGGGTGCAGCGCGCCGTCCGCGCCCGCCAGGCCCTCGACCGTGGTCACGTCGTGACCGTTGGCCTGCACCGCCAGCGTCAGGCAGGAGCGGACCGAAACGCCGTCGAGCAGGACGGTGCAGGCGCCACAGACGCCATGACCGCACCCGACGTGCGTGCCGGTCAGGTCGAGGTCGTCGCGGAGGAAGTCCGCGAGGGTCTGCCGGGCCGACACCAGGCGCTCGACCGGCGTCCCGTTGACGCGAGCCCTGACCGGGTGTGTGGCCTCGGCATCCAAAGCGGAATGCAATATGCTGCAGTGCCGCGATGGTCGTCAAGCCGGACGCGTCGGCGGGAGCCGCGCCCTTGGGTGCGCCGCTACCGCGCACCTCGCTGCGCGACCAGGTCTACGAGGTGGTGCTCCAGGCGATCGTCGGCGGCCACTACCCGCCCGGGCACCAGATCCGCGACCTCGACATCGCGAGGTCGCTGGGCGTCAGCCGGACGCCGGTGCGTGAGGCGCTGCAGCGGCTCGTGGACGAGGGGCTCGTCGAGACGATCCCGGGCGCCGCCACGCGTGTGACGCCGATCGACGTGCAGGCGGTCCGGAACATCTACCCCATCATCGGCGCGCTCCACGCGCTGGCGGTTCGGCTCGGGGCGGAGCACATCGGCCCCGCCGAGATCGACCGACTCGCGCGGGCGAACGAGGCCTTCGCTCAGGCGGTCGAGAAGCGCCACATGGCGGGGGCGCTCGCCGCCGACGACGCCTTCCACGGGATCGTCCTCGCCGCCGCGGCCAATCCCGAGCTCCAGCGCACGCTCGACCGGCTGATGCCGCACATCCGCCGGCTCCAGCTCACGCAGTTCAGCTCCGCTCCGGCCCGGCGCTCGATCCGCCAGCACCAGGCGATGGTCAGGGCGTTCGGCCGCGGGCGCACGGAGGACGCGGCCCGCGCAGTAGAGGAGAACTGGGCGAACATCGAGTCGCTGCTCCGATGACACGTCGCCGATCTCGGCGCATGGTGACCGAGCGCGCTGGCGCTCAGAGGGGCGGTGCCGAGAGGATCTTCCTGATGCGGCTGGCCATCCCCTCGAGCAGCTTGATCGCGATGTCCGGCTCGTCTCGGAGCACGCGGCGGAACGCCGCGCGCTCGATCCGGATCGTCTCGAGCGCGGTCTCGGCGACCACCGTGGCCGCTCGGGGCTCGCCGTCGAGCAGGGCGAGCTCGCCGAAGAAGTCGCCGGGCCCGAGCATCGCCTCCGCCCGGGCCGTCGTGATCTTCCCCTTCACCACCTTGGCCTGGCCCTCCACGATCACGTAGAAGGCCTTCCCCGGATCGTCGCGCTTCACGATCACCCGGCCGGCGTTGTAGCTCGAGTCCTCGGCCAGGCCGGCGAGTCGGGTCAGATGGGCTCGCGACAGCCCGTCGAACAGGGGGACCCGCGACAACAGCTCGACGGTCGGACGGATCGCGCTCGGCATGGCTCCATTGTGTCAGGCGCCGTACCATCGTGCCGTGGGGGTCCGAAACGCGATCAGGGAGGCCTCGTCGCTGATCTCGGGGCGTCCGGCGCCGGATGCCCCCGGGGGCACGCTCACCGTCTCGAACCCGGCTCATCTGGACGAAACGGTGGCCGAGGCGCGGCTCGCGGATGGCACCATCTTCGTCGACGCGTGCCGGGCCGCGAGGCAGGCCCAGCGGGCCTGGGCCCGGACGCCGGCGCCCGTCCGCGGCCGGGCGATCCAGCAGCTCGGCCGTCTGGTGGAGGGGAACGCGGAGACGCTGGCCCGGATCCTGACCCGCGAGATCGGCAAGCCGATCGCCGAGGCGCGCGGCTCGGTCCAGGAGGTCGTGGACACCTGCGACTTCTTCGTGAGCGAGGGCCGGCGCCTGTACGGGATGACGGTCCCGTCCGAGCTCCCGGACAAGCAGCTGTTCACGTTCCGCACCCCGGTGGGGGTCACCGCCATCGTGACGGCGGGCAACTTCCCGGTGGCCGTCCCGTCCTGGTACCTGGTCCCCGCGCTGCTGTGCGGCAACGCCGTCGTGTGGAAGCCGGCCGAGTATGCGCCGTCCACCTCCGAGGCGTTCGCCCAGCTCTTCCTCCACGCCGGCTTCCCAGAGGGCGTGTTCCACATGTTGCTCGCGGACGGGCCCACCACGTTCCAGGGCCTCGCGCAGGCCCTCGGGGCGGGGCTGGTGGACAAGGTCGGCTTCACCGGCTCGACGGAGGTGGGCCGGCGGATCGGCGAGCTCTGCGGCCGCCACCTCCAGTCCCCGTGCCTGGAGCTCGGCGGGAAGAACCCGCTGGTGGTGATGCCCGACGCGGAACCGGACCTCGCGGTCGAGGGCGCGTTGTTCAGCGGGTTCGGCACGGCCGGCCAGCGGTGCACGTCGCTCGGGACGGTGATCGTCCACGAGCGGGTCCACGACGACTTCCTCCGGCGGTTCACGCGGGCCGTCGAACGGGCCTCCATCGGCGACCCCTTCGCCGACGTCCTGTACGGGCCGATGATGAGCGCGCGGTTCTGCGACCGGTTCCTCGGTTGGCTCGACCGGGTCCAGGCCCACCACCGGCTATCGGGTTCGACCGGCATCGGCCGGATCACGCGGGCGACCCCGCGGGAGGGGTTCGTCGGCGACCCCGAGGCCGGCCTCTACTGCCACCCCACGATCGTCGACGGGATCACGATGGACGACGACCTGTATCGGCAGGAGACGTTCGGCCCGATCGTCGGGGTCGCGACGTTCTCCACGTTCGACGAGGCGATGGCGCTCGCGAACGGACACGGCTACGGGCTCTCGTCCTCGATCTACACCCGCGACCCGCTGACCGTGTTCCGGTTCCGGGAGGCGATCTCGGCCGGGATGGTGAGCGTCAACAACTCGACCACTGGCGCCGAGGCGCACCTGCCGTTCGGGGGGAACGGGCGGAGCGGGAACGGATCACGGCAGTCGGGGGTGTGGGTGCTCGACCAGTTCACCCGGTGGCAGGCGATGAACTGGGACTACAGCGGGCGGCTCCAGAAGGCACAGATGGACGTCGCCGAGGTCCCCGCGGACCCCTCGTTCCGGCTCGCCGAGTGATCGCCGTTCCGGCGCTGCGAGGGGTCGAGGGCGAGGGCTCCGGGTCCGTCGGCGGCAACGATGTCACCGTCGTGCGGGCGGGACGGCTGATCGACACGATCGCCGCCGAGGTTCGCACCGCTCAGGTCGTGGAGATCCGGGGAGAGCGGCGGACAGACCGTCAAGGGCGCCTGATGGATCACCGGGGTAGGCTTGGCCCGAACGGTCCCAAGGAGTGCACGATGAAGACCTGTCCGTTCTGCGCCGAAGAGATCAAGGACGCGGCGATCCGTTGCCGATGGTGCCTGACCTGGCTGGTCGAGGAGGCCCCCGCGGGAGCCGAGGGGTCGGAGCCGCCCACGGCCATGGCTCGGGAGCAGCGCCCGGGAACATCGGCCGCGACCGCGCCGGCGGTGCCCGCGGCGTCGGCGCCAGGCCCGGAGGCATCCGCGCCCGAGCTCTCGGCCCCCGCTCAGCAGCCCACACCGGCCGAGACCGAGCCGGCTCCGTCGAACGCCACCGTCCCCGCGGCCGCCACGTCGGGGATCGAGTTCACCCACACGGGCACCCGGTACCTGCTCGGGTACACGGCCGACCATTTCGGGATCTGGGACCGGGACGCGCCACAGGAGCCGATCGAGCGCTTCCCGCGGACCGACGAGGGATGGGCGGCTGCTTGGGGCCGGTACACGTCGCTCGAGTCGAACTGGATGGACCTGCGCACCGGCCAGCGCTCCGGGTAGCCGACCGGTCGCGTCCCCCGACCGTCGGCCCTTCGCCCCAGCCAACCCATACCGTGCTAGGACGTTCATCCGTCTTGATGCGACGTGGGATCGATGAGAGGAATGTGGGGTTCCACCGACAGGGGTCCGTGGATGGAGAACGCGTATCCGGTCGTCGATCTCACGCCCTCGGGCGTGGAGGTCATATCCCAGCGGGGGGTCGACCCGGGACGTCTGAGCG
This sequence comes from uncultured Actinomycetes bacterium, assembly GCA_964640085.1. Classification (GTDB taxonomy): domain Bacteria; phylum Actinomycetota; class UBA4738; order UBA4738; family HRBIN12; genus CAZXFA01. Next base: position 74,587 of record CAZXFA010000008.1, read on the forward strand.
CCCAGCTCGCTCCGATCCGCGACGCGCTCCTCGAGGTGTTCGAGGAGGCCCCGGCGAAGGGGCGCGTGGCGCTGCAGCGCCTCGAGGTCGGGCTCTCGGTGACCCGGGACGGGATCGTGGCGTTCGCGACCGGGAACGCCACCGCGTCGATCACGCTCACGTTCGAGCGTCGCACCGTGACGCCCAGGACCACGAGGTCCAAGGCGGTCGAGCCCGCCCCGACCACCGTCGTCAAGCTCGACTGAAGGACGCTCGCGGCCTTCCGGCTCGGGCGGCGGGCCGTGGAGCGGGCGACGGG
>CAZXFA010000008.1:74984-81075 GCA_964640085.1 uncultured Actinomycetes bacterium
CGGGCCGTGGAGCGGGCGACGGGAATCGAACCCGCACCACCAGCTTGGAAGGCTGGGGCTCTACCATTGAGCTACGCCCGCGGATCCGGTTCGAAGCCTAGCAGCGGGAACGGGTCAGGCGAGGAGGCGAACCAGCGCCGTCGCCCCGGCCGCGGCGATCACCACGACGAGCAGCGGAGCCTTGCGCCACAGGGCGATGCCCGCGGCCGCGACGCCGACCAACCGGGCGTCCAGGGCGAGTCCCTGACCCGGCCCGAACGTCTGCACCACGACGAGGGCGCCGAGCACCGCCGGGGCCAGGAGATCGACAACGCCGGTCAGACGCGCAGGGACAGGGCGGCCTCCGAGCAGGACCGGTCCGAGGGACTTGATGGCCACCGTTCCGGCGCCCACCAGGAGCACGACCAGCCAGGTGGAGCTCACCGTCGCACCCCCAGGAGGCACGCGGTGCTGGCGGCGATGATCGGGACGCCGGCCGGCGCGATCGGGGTCAGCGCGAGCGCGATCGCCGCTCCGAGGAGCGCGGACGCGAGCCGTCTTCGCCCCCGGATCTGCGGCACGAGCAGGGCCAGGAACAGCGCCGGGAAGGCGGCGTCCAGCCCGAGAGCTGCGGGGTCGCCCAGCGCCTGCCCACCGAGGGAGCCCACCGCCGTGCCGACCACCCACGAGACGTAGAGCACCACCCCGGCCCCCACGAGCATCCGCGGGGCGAACCTTCCGTCGCCCTCGGCCGAGATCGCCCACGACTCGTCCACCACGAGCTGCGCGCGCACGAACCGCCACGGGAGGGATCCGGTCAACCAGGGTGCGACCGACGCGCCGATCGGTCCGTACCGGGCGTTCAGCAGGAGGGCGGCGGTGACGGCGGCCGCGATCGTGCCGCCGTCGCCCAGGACCGACACCGAGGCGAACTGCGCCGACCCGGCGAACGTCGTGGCCGACATCACGATGGGGGCGAGCCAACCGAACCCCGCCGTCCGCGCGAGCACCCCGAACGAGATGCCGAACCCGAGGACCGCCACGGCGAGGGGCGCGACGGCCCGCGCCCCGTCCCGGTACGTGCGCTCGCTCGTCCCCGCCTCCGTCTCGGTCGGAGCGGCCGGCTTGGCTCGGACGCGCCTCACGCCGAGAGCCGCATGCCGCCGCTCAGCGCCTGTGTCGCGCCTCCAGTCTCCGGGAGAACGGCTGTCGGCGCCCACGGCGCAGGCCGTCACCCACACCGGGAGGGTCGGATCGGGTGGTGAGGGTGGCTGCCATCCTGACCTCCTTCCCATACCCATCTCCATACCAATCATGGTTGCGGCGCGCGATGTCGCGCAGCATACTGCCCTCAGCTTGGGGCACAGCGCCATAGCCAATCGGACCGGATTGGACCGACCCATGGAACCCATGATCGCGGAGGTGCGGGCGGCCCTCGGCGGCTGGTCGGCGAACCACGGCGGGCCGCTCTATCGCCGGCTCGCCGACTCCCTGCGGGCGGCGATCCGGCGGGGAGAGCTGCCCGGTGGGATGCGTCTGCCGACCGAGCGCGCCCTGGCCGCTGCCCTGTCGGTCAGCCGGAGCACCGTGGTCTCCGCCTACGACGTGCTGCGCGGCGAGGGGTGGCTCGAGAGCCGACAGGGGAGCGGGACGTGGGTCCGAGGGCAGGCGTCGGTGGTGCGGTTCGGCGAGGATCGGCTCGGGTTCTTCGGCCGATCCACGACGTCGTTCCGGGCGCTGATCGAGGGGCCGGGCGCGGGGATCGAGTTCACGATCGCCGCACTGCCGGGGGGTCGCTTGTTCGCCGATCTGGACCCGGGGGCGATCCTCGCCGACCTGGAGCGCGTCTCCCGCCACGGCTACGGATACGAGGTCGCAGGTCACCCGCCGTTGCGGCGCTCGATCGCCGAGCACCTGACCGAGCGGTGGCGTCTACCCACGACCGAGGAGCAGGTGCTGGTCACGACGGGGGCGCAGCAGGCCGTGGGGTTGGCCGCCGAACTGTTCGCGCGTCCGGGGGACCCGGCGCTGGTGGAGGACCCCACGTACCTGACGGCGATCGACGTGTACACGGCGGCCGGTCTCCGACTGGCCTGCGTCCCCACCGGGGTCCAGGGCGTGCGGCCGGAGCGCCTGCGCGAGGCGCTCGCGACGAGCTCGGCCAGGTTCGCCTACCTGATGCCGACGTTCCACAACCCGCTCGGCACCCTGATGCCCGAGCGCGAGCGGAGGGAGATCGCCAACCTGGCCGACGAGCTCCAGGTCCCCGTGATCGAGGACCTGACGGTCGCGGACCTCACGCTCGGCGACGAGCCGCCGCCGCCGATCGGCGCCTTCCAAGGCGAGGTGCCGGTCCTCACGATCGGGTCGCTGTCCAAGGTGCTGTGGGGCGGTCTGCGGATCGGCTGGATCCGGGCGCCTGCCCCGGTGATCCGGCGCCTGGCGCGGGTCAAGCTCGTCGCCGACCACGGCAGCTCCACGATCGGTCAGGTGGTGGCGGTGCACCTGCTGCGCGACCTCGACCGGATCCGCGAGGCTCGCCGCGCCCTGGTCCGAGATCGGAAGGCACTGCTCGAGGAGCTCCTCGCCGACCTGATCCCCGAGTGGTCCTGGGACCCGCCAGCCGGCGGTCTGTGCCTGTGGGTGCGTCTGCCCGAGGGGGAGGCGCCGGCCTTCGCCACCGTCGCGTCGCGTCACGGCGTCACCATCGTGCCGGGACCCATGAGCTCGGTCGACGGGAACTTCCGTGATCGTCTCCGCCTCCCATACGTCCTCGAACCGCCGGAGCTGCGCGGGGGCGTCGGACGGCTCGCCCGCGCGTGGGAGGAGTACCGCCCGCAGGCGATCGCGGGTGCCGGCGAGGTGCGCGCGGTGGTGTAGGGCATGGAGATCCCGTTCCGCCTCGTCGACGTGTTCACCCGTCGGCCGCTGGCGGGGAACCAGCTCTGCGTGGTCCCCGAGCCGCTGTCCATCGAGCCGAGCACGATGCAGGCGATCGCGCGGGAGATCGGGTTCTCGGAGAGCACCTTCGTCACGCGGGTGGACGGCGATCGGTACGCGATGCGCATCTTCACGCCGGGCGAGGAGCTCCCGTTCGCCGGTCACCCCACGCTCGGCACCGCGTTCGTGCTGGTCAGCGAGGGCGCCGTCCGCTCGCCAGCGATCCAGGAGGTCGCGGCGGGCGAGATCCCGGTCGAGGTCGACGTCGAGGCGCGGTTCGCGTGGATGGTGCAGGCCCCCGCGGTGTTCGGCTCGGTGCTCGAGGACCGGGACCTGGTAGCCCGGGCCATCGGGCTGACGGTCGCGGACCTGGATCCCGAGCTCCCCGTCCAAACCGTCTCGACGGGGCTCGCCCACACGATGGTGCCGATCCGCGACCCCGACGCCCTGCGTCGGGCCCAGCCCTCACGGACGCTGGTGGCCGAGGCGACCGACATCGTCGGCGGCGAGTCCCTGTACCTGTTCGCGCTGACCGAGGAGGGGGCGACCGCCCGCATGTTCGACCGCGAGCTCGGGATCGGCGAGGATCCGGCAACGGGTTCGGCCGCCGGCCCGCTCGGGGCGTTCCTGACCCGTCACGGCTTGGGTGGGATGCCCGGGCGGCTCCTCGTGCGCCAGGGCGAGCAGGTGGGGCGTCCGAGCGAGCTCCACGTCGAGGTCCTCGGGGGTCGCCCCGGAGATCGCGTCCGGGTGGGCGGCGGCGTCCATCCGATCGGCCGCGGTGTCTTCGAGATCTGAGGCGCTCGGGGCGGAGGGCGCGCTAGCATCGCCCTGCGGGGCGTAGCGCAGCCTGGTCAGCGCGCCTGCTTTGGGAGCAGGAGGTCGGCGGTTCGAGTCCGCCCGCCCCGACCGTGAAGCCGCAGGTCAGGAGCCTGCGACTGCGAGGAGGACCGCTTCCTGCGGGCCGTGCTGGTGGGGACACCCGAGCCGCCGGCACGGCCTCGGTCGTCGTCACCGGTCGCGCGGTCGATCCATGACCCAGTCGGGTTCGGGCATCGCTCGCACCGATCAACTGGCATGGCGGCTCTGGGCCTCTGCAGGACAGGCGATGGTCGATCAGCAGCTCGGCGAAGGTGCGGGTCTTGGGGTTGCCCCGGAACTCCCCGATGCGTCAGGCCCGCTCGTAGTCGCGCAGCGTGAGGACGTGGAGCAGTTCGGCCCCGGGGCGCGGGGCGACGGCTCTCGGGTGCCACTCGCAGGCCGCTCAGGGACTCGGGAAGGCGGAGCCGCCCCGCCAGCTCAGATACGTGAGCTCGTCGATCTCGAGCGGTGGTCCCGTGCCGTCGGCCTCGACCGCGAACCATCCCCGACCGTCCGCCGTCGATCCGATGACCGCGATGCGGCTACCGTCCGGCGACCACACCGGGTCGGCGATGTGAGTGCTGGTCGCGACGGTGAACGGTGGTCCCTCGATCGGTGAGATCGTCCAGAGACGGTCAGAACGGTCGTCACCACCGGCCCCGCGGGTGGCGTACGCGAGGAACTTCCCATCAGGAGACCATGCGAGCCCCCCCGGCTCGTAGTCGTCGAGCAGGACTCGGACGTCAGAGCCATCCGCGTTCATGACGTACAGGCGTCCGCCGCCCGGTTCCAGGTCGTTCATGATGACGAGGTACGCCCCGTCCGGCGACCATTCGATCTCATCCATCGAGTCGAGGTTCGCTCCCGGCAAACGCACGAGCAAGGAACGCTCCCCGCTCTGAACGTCCACCGAGTAGAGCGAGCCTCCTCGCGCCCCGAACAGGATCCGTGTCCCGTCTGGGGACCACACGGGAGCGGAGGTGACATCGCCGACCACCTCACCGAGATCGATCCTCCGGCCGGTCGAGGCGTCGACGACGGTGAGCGTCGAGTCGAGGATCATCGCGAGCTGCGCTTCGGTGGGTGACCACACCCAGCCCCCGTACACCGGATACACCGGGCTCGCCAGTCTGCGGATCTCCATCTCCGCGTTCATGACCCACAGCGCAGCATCAGGGCCGTCGAACACGAGCCACCGCCCGTCCGATGACCACGCCGCACCGGTGATCCTCCCGCGGATCACCTCACCGCCCACGGCGGCGGGAAGCGGGTCGGTGCCCGCTCCCCGGTCCAGGAGGATCCGGCTCTCGCCCGTGTCCGGATCCACCGCGACGAGATCGGGACCTTCGGATGCTACGACCTCGTTGCCGCGGCGCAGGACGCCGTCGGGCGCGTCATCTCCGACGTCGCCGACGACCGCCCCCTGCGGCTCGGAGGTGGTTAGGCGGATGAACCCCCCGCCGACGCCAGCCGTCACCAGGAGGGCGAGGGCGATCACTGACCAGCGTGCGACGCGGCCGGCCGGCATCCTCGGGCGCTGGTCCCCCGCTTCGGGAAGGGTTCCGACCGAACCAGCGGCTCCCTCGACTTGGGAGGTTTGGACCGAGTGAGGTCGCACTCCGCTGGTGCGCGGTCGCGACGGAGCAGCTACCCGAACCTCTGCCGAAGCTCGGCGAGGCGGTCGATCCTCGCGGCCCCTGAGAGGTCCCGCGGGGCGGTAGAGGGTCACCCCGCACCTCGGGCAGGTGGCCGCGTCCGCCTCGCCGGTCCAGTCACACCGGAGGCAGATCCACTCGCTCACGCCATTCCTAGCGTCGGGGCGAAGCCCCGCCTGTCTTCCTGCGCGAGCCGCACGACGTCCTCTCCCAGCATGTCCGAGTATGTGTCGCCCGGCGGGCAGATGACTTTGGCTCAGAGTATGAACCCGTCGGCTCATCCCTGCACCTTCGCAGCATCACGACCGGCACCCGGCCCACTACAGTCGGGCCATGAACGACGCCCACCCGTCAGCGCGGCCAGCTGTACGGGAGCGAGCGCGGCCAGAAGCTCGCCGAGTTGCTCCTCGACGTCGAGACCGACCCCGATGACCTCGTGCGGCGGCGGCTGATCGCGGCGCCGCACGAGGTGCTGGGGGAGGGGTAGTCCTGTTGCCCGCAACAGGGGTTGCCGTCCAACCCCTTCCCTGGGGAAAGCGGTCTACGGGTAACAGACGGGTAACATCCCACCCTTCACATAGGGGTATCAAGGGGTACCGTGGGGGTATGGTTAGACCTGCGATAACGCCAGAACGTGTATGGCTGACTTCCCTTAC
>CAZXFA010000008.1:81175-87726 GCA_964640085.1 uncultured Actinomycetes bacterium
CCAGAACGTGTATGGCTGACTTCCCTTACAAGGAAGGCGTCGGAGTGCTGAAGCGCCCAGGGCGCTCAGGCCCGGGGACGAACACAGACTAGATCGCCCCCGGTCCTCCCCGCTCGCTCTCCCAGATGCCCGCGTCGAGTTCGCGTGCGCTCCGGCCGATGCGGTGGGCGGCCTCCGTGACCACGCGTACAACCTGGGCGTCGTCGAGGTCCCTCCCGAGGGTCCTTCTGACGAAAGCGCGCAGCCACACGTCGGGCTTCACCGTGTCCACGCCGAGCCGCATGACGCGCCAGCAGTAGGCGGCGATGCCGAGGCCCTTCACCTTCCCGGCGAAGTCCCGCTCGAACTCGCTCGCGTGGGCCCAGGTCCGCAGGCGTTCCTGGTCCGTGAGTCCACTTGGTGGTGTAGTCGGGGTGGTCGGCGTCTGTGCCCACGGCGGGTGGGGATGCTGGAGGCGGGACGGCGGAACACGCGGCTTCGAGCAGATCCCGCTCGCGGCTGTCGAGGTCCACGTGGTCAGACTGGCTTCACCGATCGAGTGGTAGCTACGAGCCCATCGCTCGTCCTCACGAGGTAGCAGCAAGGTGGCGGAACCAACCGATTCCGACGGAACCAGATTGCGCCCGTGTGGCTGGTGATACACCTCCTCACCTGCACGAACGACCGTTTCCGCTGGTCATCGAAGTGCCCCGGTTCTGGTTTGGGTGCAGGAGGTCGGCGGTTCGAGTCCGCCCGCCCCGACGGTCCTCCGATGTGGTCGGCGGGGGGCGATACCCTTCGCGCCGTGCGCGTGCGATCGACCGTCGAGGCCCTCCCGGAGGCCACCGTCCGTCGGATGCTATCGGGCCTGCCGCCCGCTCGGGGGTTCCGCGTCGTGGTCAAGCCGCTGCGCTACCGGGAGAAGCCGCATCTGGCCGCGATGACCGACTTCGACGAGCGGACCATCACGCTCCAGGTGCCCGAGCCGTTCCTTCCGTTCGGAGAGGTGATCGCCTACGGCGCCGTCCGCCGCCCCGGGCGCTCGATCCGGTTCATCTGGCTGACGGAGGGGGTGACGTTCCAGACGCGACGCGAGGTGCTTCGGTTCCTCTACCTGCACGAATGGATGCACTGGTACCTGCACCGGAACCACGGCCGAGGCAACTCTGCGGAGACCACGTGCGACCGGTTCGCCCTCCGGAACTACCGGCGCCGGACCGTGAGGGCCATCGATGCGCGCGCCGCGCTGCGACGCCAACCTCCGGACGGCCGGAACGGCCCGAACGGCCGGAGCCGTCGCTAACCGCTCCGACAGCCCTCGACCGCCTCGGCGAGATCCGCCCGGATCGCCTCGAGCTCCGCCACGTCGAGACGGGCTTCCGACAGGATGGAGTCGGCCTCGGTCCGCTCGCCGTCCAGGAAGACGAGCATGCCTTCCCGGATCGTCGTCAGGTCGGCGATCGCCGTGACGGCGGCGCGCTCTCCGAGGGCGGCGGCGCGCTCGCACGCGGACGGGACCGGCGCTGCCTCGCGACCGATCAGGTATCCGAGCGAGCCGATCAGGAGCCCGGCGGCGACGAGCAGGACCAGCACGATCGGCCGGGAGCGACGTGGGCACGGGACGTCCTGGCCGATGTCGCTCGCCGTCGGGAAGTCCGTGCACGGCTCGATGCGCGGTGGCGACCGCAGCGGGGTGGCCATGACACCTCCTCCGAACCCACGTCCCCTGCTATGGAACGCGCCCCGGAGCTGCGCGGACACGAGCGAACGGCCCCGGCACGGCGGGACCTCCGGGAGCCCCGTGCAGGGGCGCCGCTACCGGTTCCCGATCGCCCGGCGGAGCAGCTCGACGAACTGCTCGATCCGCGTCCCCCGACGCCGATCCTCGTCCCCGTGCCGGTGGAACAGGCCCGGGTCCAGCTCCTTGGTCACGAGCGCGTCCTGGAACCCGCCGGCGAGCCAGTCGAGCATCGAGGCCACCATCTCCACGTCGAGGTCGGGGCGGAGCTCGCCTCGTCCCACGCCGAACTCGATGAACTCGAGGGTGCCGTACGGGTCCTCCGATACCAGGAACCTGTTGATCTCCCGGCGGAGCGCCAGATCGGTCCCGTAGTTGCCGACCAGGGAGACGCGGTACGGGATCCAGTCCTCCCGGATCAAGTGCTCGGTCCGCTCGAGCCAGTACCGCACCACGTCCCAGAACCCGTCCTGGACGACGCCCGGTGGCGCGTCCAGCCAGGCGGGCAGCGACCCCACCGCCCTGCGGTAGGCGGCCAGGAACAGCCCGGCCTTGCTGCCGAAGTGCTGGAAGATGGAGCCTTTGGCGATCCCGAGCTCGCCCGCGATGTCTCCGACGCGGGCTCCCTGGTACCCGTGCTCGGCGAACGCTCGCATCGCCGCCTCGATGATCAGGTCCCGTTTGGCGGCCGATCGCGGTCTCGTCACCGACCCGAGGTCATGCACCATGCCCTCCTCCGCGTCGGGCGATCAGCCCCGGATGCCGCAACGGTAGAGCCGAGCCGCCCCCGGTGCTTGACCGCGGGTCAGCATGTCACCGACGGAGGACTCGGGTGGGTCGGCGACGGGGTCGCGGGCGGGGGAGCAGGGCCCGCTCCACGACCCGGACCGCCTCCAGCAGGTCGGTCCCCAGGTAGACGCCGGGGACGCCGCGCCGGACGCTCGCGGCGGCGAACGCGTCCCCCGCGAAGAAGGTCGACACTCCCGGGATGCCCGCCACCGCGCCGATCGCCTCGATGGCGGCGCGTCGGGTCACGCTCCGCTGGGACGTGATGATGGCGCCGTCGGCCTTCGAGGCTCGGACCGCGGTGGTCAGGGCCTCGACCGGCGTCATCGGGCCGAGCACTCGCACCCCCCAGCCCTGCCGTGCGAGGAGCACCCCGAACGCCTCCAACCCGATCGAGTGCAGCTCCTTGGGGCCGCAGGCGAGCACCAGGGTCCGGCCCCGGAACGGGGGCGGGGCCATCGCCGACAGCCGCGCGAGCCAGGAGCGGACGCCATCGGTTGCAAGATGCTCCTGGGCGACGTCGCAGTCCCCCACCCGCCACCGGTTGCCGATCTCTCGCATGGCCGGGAGGGCCACCTCCTGGATCGCGGTCTCGACCGCGAGCGCCTGCGCAGCTTCGTCCAGGGTCTGCCGCAGAGTCGTGGGGTCCAGTCGGATCGCGGCCCCGAGGACCTGGTCCACGTAGGCGCGCCGCGGGGCGCCGCCCGCCTCACGACCGGCCACCCGGCGCACCGCCTCGCGGGCCGGGTGCCCGCGGGTGATCTCATCGCGCAGGGCGCGCAGGAGCTCGATCTCCCGGAGGGAGTAACGGCGATGCCGTCCGCGCGTCCGGTGGGGCGAGGGGAAGCCGTACCGGCGCTCCCACGAACGGATGGTCGGGATCGGGACCCCCAGCAACTCGGAGACCGCGGAGATGGTCGTCGGGGCGTCGGGTCGCGTCGGAGCCCTCATGACCTCATCCTACGCGCGCGGGCGCCCCCGAACCTATGCGAGCCGCGTGGGTTCGGTCTGGGCCCCCGGCCCCCGGCGAGCCAGTCGCGCGACGATCTCGTCGTGCAGGCGCCCGTTGGTGGTGAGCACGCTTCCGCCGTGGGCGAGGGGGGACCCGTCGAACTGCGTCATCCGACCGCCGGCCTCGCCGACCACCACCTGGAGGGCCGCGAAGTCCCACGTGTTCAGCTCCGCCTCGATCATCAGGTCGGCCGCCCCGCGCGCGACCAGCGCGTGGCCCCAGAAGTCCCCGAACCCCCGATCGCGTCGAGCTTCGCGGACCAGATCCTGGACCGGGGCGGCGTGGGGACCGTCGAGCCAATCCGCCATCTGTCCGTGCACGACGAACGCCCCGGAGAGTCGATCGGCTCGAGAGACGTGGATCGGCAACCCGTTCAGGGTGGCCCCGGCCCCGCTGCGCGCCGCGTAGCGCTCGCCCAGCGCCGGGGCGCTGACCACCCCCACGACCGGCTCACCCTGCACGGCCAGCGCGATCAGCGTCGCCCACACCTGGACGCCGTCGGCGAAGTTCCGTGTCCCGTCGATCGGATCGACGATCCAGCGACGCTCTCCGCCCTCCTGGAGCCCGCCCTCCTCGCCGAGGATCGCGTCCTCCGGGAACCGCTCGCGGATCGCCTTCCGGACCATCTCCTCGATCGCCAGGTCGGCCTCGGTGACGGGGCTCTGATCGGGTTTGGCGCGCACTTCGAACGTGCCGCGGAACAGCTCGAGGGCGATGTCGGCGGCCCGCTCGGCCAACCCCCCGGCGAACGCGAGCTCCACCTCGAACACGCAGGCAGCCTACCGTGCGGGCTCCGGGAGCCGCCCTCCCTGCTGCTAGTCTCGGGGACCCATGCAGACGAACGTCGAGCGGGTCGACACGCACAAGGTCAAGCTCCGGGTCGAGGTAGACGTCGAGGAGCTCGCCAAAGACCTGGATCGGGCCTACCGCGAGGTAGCGAACCAGGTCCGGATCCCGGGCTTCCGCAAGGGGAAGGTGCCGAAGAAGGTGATCGACGCGCAGGTCGGTCGCGAGACGGTCCTCGGCGAGTTCCTCGAGGACGCCGTCCCGGGGTACTACCGGGAGGCGTTGCGGGAGAACGACCTCGCCCCGATCACCGATCCGGACCTGGACGTCGAGCAGCTCGAGGAGGGCAAGCCCTTCGTCTTCACCGCCACCGTCGAGGTGCGACCGAGGCTGGTGTTCGAGCCTTCCGAGTACCGAGCCGTGGAGGTCGAGCGGCCGGCCGTCGCGGTGTCTGACGAGGAGGTCGACCGGATGCTCGACTCGCTCCGGGACCGGTTCGCCGAGCTGGAACCGGTGACGCGCCCCGCCCGATCCGGGGACTACGTGGTGATGGACGTGCGAGCCACGATCCACGGCGAGGAGGTCCCGGAGGGGACCCGGACGGACCATCTGTACGAGGTCGGCTCGGGCGAGCTCGGCGCGAAGGTCGACGCCGAGCTCGAGGGGAAGCGGGCGGGCGAGATCCTCAAGGTGAACGACGTCCTGCCGGAGAGTGCGGGCGAGCGTGCCGGACGGGAGGTGTCGTTCCAGGTCCTCGTGAAGGAGGTCAAGGGGAAGAAGCTCCCGGATCTGGACGACGCCTTCGCGCGGACCGCCTCGGAGTTCGACTCGTTGGACGAGCTCCGCGGGGCGCTGCGGGGGCAGATCGGCGCCAACAAGGAGCGGGCGGCCGACGCGGAGGTGCGCGACCGGGTGCTCGCGAGGATGATCGACCGGGTCGACGTGGAGCTGCCGGAGACGCTCGTGGACCAGGAGACCGAGCACCGCGTCCTCCACGCGCGCGAGCGAGCCGAGCGGATCGGCGTGACCCTCGACCAGCTCCTCTCCGCTCAGGGGATGGACGAGCCGCGGTTCCGCGCGGACGCGAGGGATCACTCGGTGCGCGCGATCAAGGCGGACCTGGTGCTCGAGGCGGTCGCCAGGGCGGAGGACCTCCAGGTAACCGCGGAGGAGATCGGGGCCGAGATCGCCGGGCTGGCCGCCTCGCTCGGGAGGGAGCCCGAGGACGTCGCCAAGACCTTGGACCGAACCGGTCAGGTCGTATCACTGGCCGGTGATATCATCCGCTCGAAAGCGCTGGACGTGCTCGTCGAGCACGCGAGCGTCGGGCCCGAAGGCGGCCCCCCCGGGGTGACCGGTCCTCCCGAGCCCTCCGAGACCGAGACCGCCCAACAGACCGCGGAGGAGGCATCATGAAGGACTACCTCGTCCCCGTCGTCGTCGAGCAGACCAGCCGCGGCGAGCGCTCGTTCGACATCTACTCCCGGCTCCTCAAGGAGCGGATCGTGTTCCTCGGGACGCCGATCGACGACAACGTGGGGAACCTCGTGATGGCTCAGCTCCTCCACCTGGAGTCCGAGGACCCCGACAAGGACATCAACCTCTACATCAACTCGCCCGGCGGGGACATCACGGCGCTGTTCGCGATCTACGACACGATGCAGTACGTGAAGTGCGACGTGTCCACCACCGTGATGGGGCAGGCCGCCTCGGCGGCGGCGGTGCTGCTGCTGGCCGGGACCAAGGGCAAGCGCTTCGCGCTACCCCACTCGCGCGTCCTGATGCACCAGCCGCACGGCCAGGCCGGCGGGCAGGCCGTGGACATCGAGATCCAGGCCAAGGAGATCGGACGCTACCGCCGGTTGATCGACGAGCTGATCGCCGAGCACACGGGCCAGCCGTTCGAGAAGGTGTCCAAGGACACCGATCGCGACTACATCCTCACCGCCGAGGAGGCGGTCGAGTACGGGGTGGTGGACGAGGTCATCACGACCAGGAAGTCCAAGCCCGAACTTGCAGCGGCGGCCGCCGGCGGCTCGTAGGATAGGCGTCGAGGGAGGCCGGGCGCCGGGCCCGGCCCTTCGGCTCAGGGGGCTAGGGGCATGGCGAGGATCGGCGATTCGGACCTCTTGAAGTGCTCCTTCTGCGGCAAGTCCCAGAAGCAGGTCAAGAAGCTCATCGCCGGTCCCGGCGTCTACATCTGCGACGAGTGCATCGACCTGTGCAACGAGATCATCGAGGAGGAGCTCT
>CAZXFA010000009.1:0-12242 GCA_964640085.1 uncultured Actinomycetes bacterium
CGTCGGCCTTCCTCGCCTGATCCTCGGCGACCTGGATGAGCTCGTTGGCCTGGAGCGCCTGCTCCTCAGCCTCCGTCGCTCGGAGTTCTACCTGCCTGACTCGCTCCCGCGCTGCCCTCGCGCCGTCCTCGGCCTCCTCGAGTAGCTCTGAGGCTTGCCTCGATTGTTCCTCGGCCGCCTGAGCGCGCTGGGTGAGCTGCCCTATCTGCTCCTCGGCCGCCTGAGCGCGCTGGGTGAGCTGCCCTATCTGCTCCTCGGCGGCCCGCACCCGCTCGTCGGCCTTCCTCGCCTGATCCTCGGCGGTCTGCACGCGCAGCTCGGCTTGTCGTTCCCGGTCGTCGACCTCTGCGACCTGCTCCGCGGCTCGCAGCTCGGCTTGTCTGAGCTCCTCTGCTACCTGCCTCGCTTCCTCCTGGGCCACATCGAGATGCTGGACGGCTTCTCTCGCCTGGTCCTCCGCGCCCTGTGCGCGGAGCTCCGCCGTCCTGATCCTCTCCTCGGCCACCTTGGAGTTCTCCTCGGTGGCTTGGATCAGCTTGGCGGCTTCCCTCAGCTGCTGCTCGGCGGCCTGGGCCCGGAGCTCGGCCTGCCTGGCTCGCTCGCTCGCTTCTCGCGCGCGGAGCTCGGCCTGCTTGGCCTGTTCGTCCTCTCGAGCCAGGAGCCGCTCGGCGGCGCGCTTCAGCTCCTCGGCGGCGTGTGAAACCGCGGCACCAACGGGCACGGTAGGGACGACCTCCTGTCCGTCGGTCTGGGTCTCAGTCATCTCGTCCATCCTCCCCTCCTATCGCTCTGGGTCCGGGGCGGACGGAGCCTCGTGGAACTCGGCTCCAACCTCTTGGAGCCGGAGCTCGGCCTGCTTGGCCCTGGCCTTGAACTCCTCGCGCCATTGCCGCATCGACTCGTACTTCTCGGCGTCGCCCTCCGGGGTCATGTCTCGATGGGTCTCGTCCTCGAACTCCTCGTCCTGGAACTCCTCGTACCATCCCCGCACCGACCCCTGAGGCTCGAGATCGCCCCCGAAGGCGTCGTGCTCGACCGCCTGGTCGAGATGGGCTTGGAGGGTTCCGAGGTCCTCTTCAAGGTCCTCTTCGAAGGTAGGAGCCGCTGCCTCGGTCGCCGGCTCCTCCGGTCGCCCTCCGGTCTTCATCTCCGCGCCGTCGTCGCCCTCTTGTCGCTCACCGTGCTCTGGCCTCTCATCGACCTCTGGCGAGCGCACGGGGGTTCTGGACGGGAAGAACGTGAGACCGAGGAACAGCAGGGAGACCGCCAGCCCGAATGCGGATCCCACCCGAAGCATGCTCCAGAGGTCGCCGACCTGAGCCTCCACAACGGCACTCGGTGTGTCGAGCTCCACAATCGCGACCGGGCCATCGGCCGACTTGGAGACGGGCGTGAACGTCTGCACGGTGTCGTCGACGACGCGCGCCGAGCCGGATCCCCTCGCGATCCCCGAGATCAGCGACCGCATCTCCGGGGGGGTGCTCCCCACGAGCGACTCGTCCGACGAGAAGAGGATCCGGCCGCGCGAAGACCAGACGGTCACCCCGGTGATCGATCCCTCCGACGAGACCGACCTCGAGATCTTGGTTGCGAGCCTCTCGTAGCTCGGGCCTGTGACCGGCTTGGTGAGTTGCCTCCGGGTGAGGGTGGCCGTCAGGAGGTTCGCCTCGTCGTGCGCGCGCTCGACCACGCTGTCGAGGGCCTCGTTCCGCTCGGAGTGGACCATGATCGTGGACACGGCGAGGCCCAGGACGAACAGGAACGACACGATCGCCCACAGCGACCGTCGCGCCCGCCCGGCAGAGGATCCTGACATCGCTCCTTCCGCCTATCGCTCGGGATCCGGGGCGGACGCGGCTTCTTGGAGCTCGGCCTCCCGCTGCTTGACGCGGAGCGCGGCCTGCTCGGCCCTCGCCTTGAACTCCTCGCGTATCCGCCGCAAGTAGTCCTCGGACGGGACATCGGCATCACGGAGTTCGACTTGATCGTCCGCTCCGTCGAGATCCTCTCGGAGAAGCTGGGGGTCTTCCCCTGAGGTGGGAGCGAGTTCCTCCGCCGGTGGTTCCGTCGGGTGCCCTTCGGCCTCCGTCCGGAGGTCTTCTTCGCCCTGCGATCCCTCGTCTTCAGGCGCGCGAGGAAGGCCTTCTTCGTCGAGATCCAGTTGGGGACCGAAGACCTCTTCATACGTGGGAACGTGCTCCCCGGGAACGTGCTCCTCGGCCTGCGCCGCTGGTGGCCGCCCCTCGGCCTCCATCTCTGTCCCATCGTCGTCCGTCGCCCGCCGTTCGTCCTCCTCCCGCGTGCGCCGGAAGCGTCTCGAGGAGATGAACGCGAAGACGAGGAGCAGCAGAGAGATGCCCAATCCGGCCGCAGATCCCAGCCGGACGATGCTCCAGACGCCGCTGGCTCGCTCCCCCATGGTGTCCACGACGGCGAATGACCAGGCGAAGGCCACCGCGAACAGGAAGGACACGATCGCCCACGGCCACCGTCGCTTACGCTCGGCAACCTGTCCGAACATGGTTCCCCCCAGATGTGGTTCGGCCCAAATGGCTTGGTTCGAGGGTGTGTATCGGCATGGGGGTGGGGCTCGTGTATCCGCCTTACGGCCTATCTTCTCGGTCCTGACGGGTCCGCCGGATCAGCCGCCGCGGTCACCTGATCGGCCGACACCGTGGACCGTGGGGCGATCGCGGAGCCGACGCGAGGCCGGATGGGGCACGCCCGGATCGTCCCGCCGCGGAAGGCCCTCTCGACCGCCCGAAGGTGAGCGGTCCTTCGGTGTCCTACGGGAGCCGTCCCTCCGCCGCATCCGCCGCGATCCGGAACGCGGCGGCGACAGACGCGAGACTCTGTTTCGGGACGACGGCCTTCCTCCGGAATCGGCGGATCTTCGTCGTCCCCGTAAGGCTATCCAAGGCTCTCCTGACATAGGTCGGTGCGAGACCCTCCAGCTTCTGGCCGGTGGTCAGCACGTTCTCGAGGAACGGGAGGGGAACGCTCACCGTCTCCCGCCCCTCCATCTCCGGGAGTACCAGATCGTAGATCCGGTCCGCCTCTATCCTGGCGATCAGGGCGACGTCCAAA
Organism: uncultured Actinomycetes bacterium; assembly: GCA_964640085.1. GTDB lineage: Bacteria > Actinomycetota > UBA4738 > UBA4738 > HRBIN12 > CAZXFA01. Next base: position 3,088 of record CAZXFA010000009.1, read on the forward strand.
GGCAGGCTCACGGGCCACTCCCTTCCCTCTTCCTCTCGTCAGACCTCCATCAATCTCGGCACGATGCGGATCCAACCTGAACGGAGCAGAGCTCGTATCCGGTGGTGTCCCGGCGATATCCGCCCTCGCGAGGTCGAACGCCGGTAACATGCTCCGGGACATCGGCTCGCCGGGCCCGCTCGACCGGTTGCCCGCCGAGCCGCGCAAGCGGTGGATCACGCCGGCGCCGCCAACACCGTCCGGCAGAACGGCCCGGGCCCAAGGTGGAGGTCTGTGGGGGTGGGAGGGTAAAGGTCGGCCGGACGCCGACCGAGGTGGTCCTGATGGGTGGAGATGGTGGAGGCAGACCTGGGGTGAACGAGATCCCACCACAGACACGCGCTGGATCCGAGGCCGCCGCCATGGGACCCCAGGGGTCGTCGCCAACCCTCGTCCTCACCCGGGGGTGGGCAACCGGGCTGATGTGGGGCGGGCTGGCCTTCGCGGTGATCGCCGCCCTCGGGCAGGCGATGGCGTTCGCCGTGGGTCTGGCTCAAGTACCCAGCATGTCGGCAGGGACGGCAGCCAAGCTGGGCTGGCTCTACTTCGGGTGGTTCCACCACGTGCCCCTCACCATCGCCCCAAGCTTTGAAGGGATGGGCGGTGCCCAGAACCTGCTCGGTGAAGCCGGCTTCGCGGCGGAGGTCGGTCTCGCGATGATGCTGGCCACGTTCCTGGCGATCGCGATCCTCTACAGGGGAGGCCGCACCGTGGCGGATCGGGCGGGAGGCGGTGGGATGGCCCGGGTCCTTCACGGGATGAAGGTGGCGCCCGCGTACGCGATCCCACCCTTCGTGGTGTCCGGGCTGGTGAGCATCGACATCCCAATCCCACTGAACGCGCTGGTGGCGGGAAGCCTGCAGATGCGATCGTGGGCCCTCACGTGGTTCGTGCTCCCCTTGCTGATCGCGGCGGCGGCGGGGGCCGCTGGGGGTCTGCGCTCGGCGCGCTTCGAGCTGCTCTCTCGCGAACCATGGGGACGCCGGGCGGCGGGGGTCGTCGTCGGAGGGCTGCGGATGTTCGTCCTCGGCGTGGCGCTGTCATTCGCAGGACTCCTCGTGCTGGCGGTGGTCCAACCGCACGCGTCCAGGACCTACTTCGAGACGGTCTTCAGGCCACCCACCGACCAGACGGCCGTGATCATCGCCCACCACGTGCTCCTGCTGCCGAACCAATCCCTGTGGGTGTTGGTCCCGGCGATGGGTGGCTGTGACGGTCTCTCCGGGGGAGGCTCGTCCGCGTCCTTCCTCTGCTACTCGAAGTTCCCGAGGACGGTATCGGTGAGCCCCGAGGGCCCCGTCTCCCTGTCGCCGGCCATCCGGGCAGAGTTCCGGACGGCGCCACCTGGATACTTCCTGTTCCTCCTGGTGCCCGCGCTGTCGGCGGTCCTGGGAGGCCGACACGCCGCCAGGAAGCGTGCACGGACCCGGGGGGAGGCCGCCGCCGTGGGAGCCGCGTCCGGCGTGGTCTTCGCGGTCCTGATCGCGGTGGGCTCGTGGTTCGCTTCGGTATCGGCGCGGCTCGACGCGCCGATGGGGGGCATCGAGGGGGACGCCTCGGTCCTGATCGGACCCGCTCTGTGGGCTGCCGGGCTTCTGGCGCTGGCATGGGGGGTCGTCGGCGGTGGACTCGGGGGATGGCTTGGGGGCAGGGAGTTCCCACGCAGGGCACGGCTGCCCGGGCCCTCGAGCCACCCGACCTGGAGTCCAGGGGACGCCGCCGGCCCGCCGGGCCTGGGTCCCGGCTGAGGCTCCCCGGTCCGGGGAAGCGCCCTCCGCGGCTCAGGCGAGGGGGGCCCGGTGCCGATACAGAGGCCCATGGATGCCGGCGTCCGCGTGCTCGTGGTCGATGATCGCGAGACGGTCACCCGTCTTTCGCTGCACCTGGACGGTCGATCCGACCTGTCCGTGGTGGGCCCAGCCGCCGACGTGGAGGCGGCGGCCGGGCTCTACGGGACGGACCCCTTCGACGTCGTGCTCGTGGACCTCGACCGCCCTGGGCGAGGGGGGATGGAGGCGATCCGCCGTCTGCGCTCGGCGTGCCCCGAGGTGAAGGTGATCGCCCTGAGCGAGGCCGGCGCAACCGACCGGATCGTCGAGGCGCTGTTCGCCGGTGCGTGCGGGTACGCGCCGAAGTCCAGCGGCATCGAGGAGCTCGTCGAGGTGATCCGATGCGCCGTCCTCGGCGAGATGGTGCTGCCGGTGGGGGAGCTCGTCCACGTCCTGGACGAGCTCCGTCAGACCCGGATCCGGTCCCAGGTACAGGAGCGGGCGCTCGAGCGCCTCACGACGAGAGAGACGGAGATCCTCCGTGAGCTGGCGGTCTGTCGCGGCACCGGGCAGATCGCCGAGGCGCTCGGCATCAGTCCGCTCACGGTCCAGAGCCATGTGAAGAACATCCTTGCCAAGCTCGGCGTGCACTCGAAGGTGGAGGCCGTCACGCTGGCCTGGCGCGAGGGTCTCGTACCGATCCCGCAGTCTGCGTAGTCACGGCTGCGGCGTAGCTTCGAGGGCAGGCGGATCGGAGCCTGAGAACGGGATGGCTCAGGGCGCAGTGACGTTGCAGGATCGGCGATCTCCACCGTTCCGGGTCGTGATCATCGACGACAACACCGTGTTGCGTCGGGTCGTGGTCATCGCCTGCGCCGCGACGGTTGGGCTCGACCTGGTAGGGGAGACCCGGGACGGTGAAGAGGGCCTGGCCGTGTGCGAGCGCCTCGCTCCGGACCTCGTCGTGCTGGACCCTACGCTGCCGGGGATCGACGGGCTCGAGGTGGCGCGCCGCCTGCGGGCATCGCGGAACCCGCCCAGGGTCCTGATGCTCACCGGCCGTCGGGACGGCGAGACCGTGCTGGCGGCCATACGGAGCGGCGTCCACGGGTTCCTCGCGATGAACACAGGGATCGACGAGGTGGCCCGGGCCATGCTTGCCGTGGCCCGTGGAGGGCGCGTGTTCCCGCCGGAGCAGGAGCGGGCCGCGGTCCAGGAGCTGGGCCGGCTGGCACGTGCCGCCCGAGCCGGCTCACGCGCGGCCTTGAACCTGACGCGGCGCGAGCTCACGATCCTGCAGCTCTGCGCGGAGGGCCTCACGCTGCGGCAGGTGGGGACGCGCCTCGGCATCTCCCATCGGACCGTCGAGTGGCACGTGGCCAAGGTCTACCGCAAGCTCGAGGTCAAGACCCGGGTCCAGGCGATGGCCAAGGCCGCGTCGCTCGGCCTCGTCGAGCTGGACCGGACCCGCTGACGCGATAAGCAGGGCGCGACCGCGCAAGTTCCGCCGAGGAACCGCCGATACCTCCTGCAGATGACGAGATCCGGGGGATCCTCGAACGCGAGGAGCCGGGAACGCGTGCGACCGCGTCTGGATGTGATCGTCGTGGATCCGATGCCAGTCGTGCGCGCGGGGATCGGCATGCTCATCGGCGACAAGCCGGACATGCGGGTCCTGGCGGAGACGGGCTCGGCGGACGAGTGCCTCGAGACCGTGGGGCGGAACCGCCGCCGCCGCGTGGTGGTGCTGGTGGAACTGAGCCTTCCCGGCGAACGGGACTCGCTGTGGCTGATCCATACGCTGCGTGAGCGCTACCCGCTCGCCACGATCCTGGCCGTGGGCGCGGGGGCCGATGCCACGACGATCTCGCGCGCGCTCTTCGTGGGGGCCGATGGGTACCTGGACAAGGGCATCGACCCCGCGGAGTTCCTCCAGGCGATCGGTCACACCGCTCGCGGAGAGGTCGTTCTGGCCGGCACCCTTCTCGATCGGGTGGGGCTCATCGCCGACGGCATCGACCGGAGGCGACGGATCGAGACCTCGCTGACCCGACGCGAGCAAGAGGTGCTGATGGCCGCGGCCCAGGGTCTGACGGCACGGCAGATCGCGCGTCATCTCGGCGTTCGCGAGAGGACCGTGACGACGCACCTGGGTCGCATCTACGGCAAGCTCGGCGTCAACAGCCGGGTGGGCGCGGTGATCGAGGCGGCACGATCGGGTCTGGTCACGGTCGGCTCCCCGGGGGGCGCGTGAAGACGCTCACCCACCGTGGATGGTGGGGCGGTCTGGCACCGCCCATGGAACCCTCGTGGTGGATGGTGTGTTCGCCGTAGGCACTTCTCCCCAGCCTTCGGCCAGCAACCTTCGCCCGCGGAACTCGTTATCGGTAGGGAACCGCGTCCCGCACGGAGGTGAGCGAACTCGTGCACGAAGGGTGGTCTCTCGGACGTGGAGGGCGCCCGTGTTTGACCCGCAGGGGGGCGGAGTATAGAGTCCGTCCCGCTTCCCCACGTGGCGAGGGCCTCCTTCAGTGTGCCCGGGAAGAGGGTTGAGTGAGGAAGGGGGGAGAAAGGAGAGAGCTCCGGGTAGAGGAGGAAGCTGAGCAGGGAGCATGTCGATGTGGAAAGTGAGGACGAAGCTATGAGTTTGCTCAAGCGGCACATCGGCCGACGCCGGCACGCCGGACGACGGGTACTTGGGGTGATCGTCGGAGCGTCCCTGCTCGTGCTCGGCCTCGAGGCCCCGGCGTTCGCGGCCCCCCCGAGCATCACCTCGTTCACCCCGACCAGCGGCCCGGGCGGCTGCGTGGTGCAGATCAATGGGGACCACTTCACCGACCAACCGGTGCTGAGCGTCGACTTCGGCGGCGTTCCCGCCCTCAACTTCCAGGTCATCTCGAACAACGAGATCTGGGCGGCCCACCCCGCGGGAGCGTCTGGCTTCATCACTGTGGCCAACGTCGAAGGGCCTGGATCGAGCACGACCCCGTTCACCCAAGCCACTCCCGGTGGCTGTGCCCCGACGGTCACCTCGTTCACACCGATGTGTGGACCCCCGGGAACGGAAGTGACGGTCTCCGGCTCCAACCTGATGGCGAGCAGCACGGTTGGCGCCGCGGTGATCTTCGCTCCGATCCCGCCCGGGGTGGTGGCCCCCGAGACCGCACCGCCGACAACACCGACGTTGACGGAGCGCACCGTGGCCGTGCCGGCGGGTGCCGGAAACGGATCGATAGCGGTCCTGACGTTCGTCACCTCTGCCTTCAGCGCTAACACCTTCGCGGTCGGCACCTGCATCACGGATGTGAGCCCGACCCAAGGCGCCGAAGGCACGCCGGTGACGATCACCGGGGTCGGCTTCGACAACGTGACCCAGGTCCAGTTCTTCAACGGCATCCCCGCGCCCTTCACCCTGGTCTCGAACACGGGCTCGACGGACGTGATCACGACCACCGTTCCCCTCGGCGCCGCCACCGGCCCGATCACGCTCTTCACCGCGGATGCCCCCAACGGGACGTCGGTGTCGACGGCGACCGACTTCACGATTGGTGCCCCCAACCACTCGAGGAACGTCACGCTGAAGCTGAAGAAGCACCTGGTCGCTCGTGGGAAGGTCGTGGTACCCGACGGCTTCACCGCCTGCGCGGTGGGCGTTACCGTGAAGATCCAGCGCCGCAAGTCCGGGAGCTGGAAGACCGTGGGGAAGGACACGACGAACTCCAACGGTGTGTACAGGGACAGGATTAGGGACAAGCAGGGCAGGTACCGGGCCGTGGCGAAGAAGGTGACGCTGGGCAGCGGCGACATCTGTCTGAAGGACGTTTCACCTAAGCGGAGGCACAGCCACTAGGCTCGCCTGCGAGAGGCTCGGAAGGAGAACCGGCCCCCCGGGGGCCGGTTCTCCTTCTCCGGTCCCTCGTCACCCGGCCACGTGCACCCTGTGAGCCGACACGGAGCGCAGGTTCCGGTCTCGACCTGCGGGGCGGCGCTCAAGGAGCGGCCGGCTACAGCCGATGATGTAGGTGACGTCTCCTAGGCCGTCGTAGCGACCCCCCAGCGCGACAGCCCCGGTCCGGTTAGTCAACACCGGACCGGGGCTTCGTGCGTACGCCGTGTCTTGCGGGCTCGGCCACTTGCGTCAGGTCAGCTCGCGCGATCGACGTGACCGGCGGCATCCACGGGGCTTCCCTGTCGGGTGGACCCCGTGCCCGCGGGCCCACGTGGGTGGTCGCCAGACGGCCTTGCATCAGGCGAGGTGGGTCTCCCGGTTGAACCAGGCGCAGCGCGAGCGGATCGAAGGATACCTCCCTGACGTTTGCCGTCCTGATACGCCGAAAGGCCTAGACTTGGGCCCGGTCTGCGGTCCCCCGGTCGTCCGAAATGGACCATCGACCGATAGCGGCCGGCGCGTCCCTGACGGAGGATGCTCACAGGTCCCCCGAGAGGGGGAGGGGCCGGCCAGGGAGGAACGGCATGAAGACGCTTGGGGTGTTCGCCGGATCGGTCTCCGCGATGCTGCGGCTCGCCCAGACGGAGCCGGAGAAGGCCCGGCTCTCCCTCTCGGCCCGGAGCGACCAGGTCCTGGCGGCCCTCAGGGAGTCCCTCCAGCCCCGGGCCAACGACTCGCAGCGGATCGTGGCCTTGATCGACCTCTACATGCAGGCCACGTTGGAGATGCTGTTCGAGGCGGCCCGGTCCGAGGATCGGATCGTGTTCGGCGAGGCCGAGTTCAAGGCGTGGGCCGTGGCCGGGGCGCTGGACCGCGGCGCTGAGGCTGCCCGACGCGGCGACCGCGAAGCGATGCTGGCCGCGATGCGCGCTGCGGAGTCGATCATCGGTCTCGACCTCCTGTCGACCTAGCCGACGCGGCCGGAGCGACCAACCCCGAGCACTTCCGATCGCCCGTCATGCGCGTCGGGGGCGCCGCGTCGTCCGAGAGGAACTTCGGTGGATGCGGGCTAAAGCCTGCCCGTCCGGTTGACGATGCCGGTGACGGTCGGACCGGCGAGCGGTCGCTTCGGGTCACCACATGGGCCGGACCGCAGGCGAGTGAGGAGGCATGGATGTGGAGGCGGCGACATCGGGAGGGCAGCCGTGGCGTGGTCCCCCACGTCCCGCAGCCACGTGGAGGCCGCCATCCGCGCCCAGAACGTGGTGATGGGGAGGCGCTCAGGGCCGACGTCGTCACACCATCCAGGACGGAGGCGGCCCGGGGCGACGGGCAAGTGGGCGGGGAAGATGACCTGCGGATGGCTTATGAGGAAGCGGTACGCCGAGCTGCCGAATGGTACAGGGCGAGACTCCTCGCACCGAACGCGGACCGCGAGCCCGGGGCCGAGCCCGATGCCCCCGCCGTGTCGGGCGCCATCTGACACGGGATCTGCGAAACCTTCCCGAGGCCCGCTTCCCTAGGGAAGACCGTCTTCGAACTCGCCGGTCGCGTCGGTTCGATCCGGACCGCCGTCCTGCTCATCGAGGTCGGGTCGATCCGGAGGGCCGTCCTGCTCGTCTAGGTCGACAGGGTCGAGCGAGTTGGGGGATCCGGCTTCGGGGGTTTCCGCGGCGAGGAGTGCGGCAAGCTCGGTGAACGCGGTCTGCCAGTCGCTCAGCTCCGTGATCGCGGCCGTGAGGGGAGCGACGGCCTCATCGACCCTGGCCCCGATCCCGGCGGCCCGTTCCCTCGCGTCCTCGATCGTGGACCGGATCGCCCCAACGAGAGGGGCGAGCTCCTCGCGTGACCCGAGCCGCTCGCTCACCGCCAGGATCTCGGGGCTGGCCCGATCCGCCTCCCGAAACTCCCCTGCCTCAGGAGTCTCAGGACCGTTCATGTTCCCCCCGAGGGTCCCTGGCGCGGGTCCCCGGGCGACGGACCGTTCCTCAGCCGTGGCCGAGGGACCGGGCGCGGGACGGGCCGCGGCTTCCTCAACGCTCGCCCGGGCGGCCTCGAGCTCGCCGATGGCGGCGCTGAGCCCGGCCTCGAGCTCAGCCCGCACTGACCGGACCTCGGCCTCTAGTTCCTCGACCCTGGTCTCGGCGCTCCTGGCCCGCTGGCTCTGGAGCAGGGATTGTCGCCGCACCGCACTCAGCTCCTGCTCGAGGAGCGCGATCTCGTCGCCCCGTCTCTCGCTCAGCTCCTCTGCCGCTCGCAGGCGCTCGTCCTGCAGGTCCGGTTCGTCCCGGGCGGTCTCTCTCTCGTGTTCGGCGGCCTCGAGCTCGTGCCGGACGGTCTCCAACTCGCCTCTGATGGCGGTCAGCTCGAGTCGCAAGCGCTCCCCGTCCGCGACCGCTTCCTCCAGGTCCCGGCGAGCGGCGTCCCGATCGGTCCGGAGTTCAGCAGCTTCGGCCTCGAGTTCTCGGAGCCGCTCGGCCTGTTCGGCCACCTGCGTCTCCAGCTCCTCGGCCTTCGACCGCAACTCGAGCACCTGGGCCTCGGAAGCCTTGGCTTGCTCCGAGGCCTCCGCGAGCGACCTTTCGCGATCCTCCAGGACGAGACGTACGCCCTTGGACCTGTAGCCGAATAGACCGCGCCTGAGCCGCGGTTCTTGCATCCCATCCTCCCCTGGAGCTTCGGGGGCCACGTTGCCGATTCTCGCGCCCAAGATGTGACAGTTCAATCACCCGGACGGCGCGTTCGGCCTGCGTGGGGGAACGGAGGCGGCGACCGTCAGGCGGTCCGCGTCGGACATGCGGAGTCCGGAGGGGACTCCACCCTGATGGCCTTCGGGAGCGGGACCCAGGCGTGCCTCGTGAAGCCGAGCACGCTGTAGGTCGCCTGGAACCGCGTGTACGTTTCGAAGGCGCCGGCCGCGAAGCGATCGCAGTTCCCGAAGCGCGTCCGAAGCACGATCCACCGGCGGTCGCCGCCGGCCAACGTGAACGGGAGGAACTTCTCGAGGGAGGGATCGCCCTCGCTGAGGCTGCCCACGTAACGCTTGGTCGCCGTCTCGAGCCTGACGGGGACCAGAAGCTCGCTTTGCCGGGTCATCTGGATCCGCTGGATCTTCACCGGGAACGGGCCGTCGTTCACCACCAGGAAGCCCAGGGAGAACGTCCCCCCGTTCGCGTATCCGACCCGGATCATGCTCGGGCCAGACTGCGTCGTCGGTCCCGAGGCGAGGTTCACCGCCGAGAGAGGCTGGTACCGAACGGCGAAGAGCACGATGGTCGCCACGGCAGACAGCACCACGAGATACGCGACCAGGCCCCAGGCGCGTGCCTTCCACCGCGCCACGGGGTCGTACGCCGCGACCGCCCCAGGTGACTTGCGGACGACGCCCATGGCCTTCGCTCCTTGCCAACGTCAATCGGCAGAGAGCGACCGGAACCTTTAGCGCCGATCCCAAGTCT
>CAZXFA010000009.1:12342-87449 GCA_964640085.1 uncultured Actinomycetes bacterium
CCCGTCGTACGTAGAACTCCATACGCAGAGCCGGTGGAAGTCGGGATACCAGGGCCTCAAGCCCCTCCCCTACCTTACCGATGAAAGCACGAGAGAGATTCGGCGAGTCTTCGAAGGGAGGTGAACGATGTTCCTCACCCTTTACGTCGGAGCGCAGACGTTCATGACGAGCCTGCGCGGCAAGCTGCGGCGGGAGGACGGGGCTGTTGCCACGGAGTACGCGCTCCTGCTCGTTCTGATCGCGCTGGCGATCATCGCCGCGGCCATCGCCCTCGGTCTCGCGATCGCCGGTGTGTTCCAGTCGGGGGCCGACACCCTCGGCGGTGTGGAGCCAAACACCCCCTAGCTGGTGATCGAAGAGCGGCCTCGTCGGCCGCTCACTCTGATGGTCGGGGAGAGTGAGGGGCCGACAGAAGTCGGTCGTCGACGCGAAGGCGGAGGAAGGCGCGCGATATGAGATTCATCAGGGACCGCATCTCGCGGGAGGATGGAGTGGCGGCCGTCGAGTTCGCCATCATCCTGCCGGTCCTGGCGCTGATCCTGTTCGGCGTGCTCGAGTTCGGGCGGGTGTGGAGCCAGTACCAGGTGTACCAGGGCGCGGCCAGGGAGGGTGCGCGATGCGCCGCCGTGGCTTCCACCAGCGACTGTGATCCCGTGGAGAAGATCCAGAACGGGGCTGAGCCGTACACGCCCCAGGAACCCTTCTCGATCACGGTGAACGGACAGAACGCCCCCGATGGATGCACCGATGCAGACGCGGGCAACGACGTCCAGGTCTCGTGGGAGCAACCACTCCAGATCAACATCCCGTTCTGGAACGACCTGACCGTGACCTCGACCATCAAGGCGGTGTTCCGATGCGAGTAAGGCGGTTCAGCGTGGCTCGGCTTCGCGACGAGGAGCGGGGTGCGGTCCTGGCGATCGTGGTCATCTCCTTGATCGCCTTGTTCGGCATGGTGGTGCTGACGTTCGACCTCGGCCGCGGTGTGGCCCTCAAGCGGAACATGGTGAACGCCGCCGACGCCGGCGCCCTGGCCGCGGCCATGGAGTGCGGGTTCGGCAACGGGGAGGTCAGCGCGAGGCAGGCGGCCGACGAGCTCGTCGGCCAGAACAACGCCGGCGCCTCAGTGACGGGCTTCGAGCTCGATCCGGCCGAGTGCAGCGGCGTGGCTTCGGATGGCGAGAACACGGTCACGGTCACGGTCAGCGTTCCCCAGGAGTACGTCTTCGCACCGATCCTCGGGTTCGACAACGGCACCGTCGTGGCCTCCGCCACCGCGGAGTGGACCATGGGCGTGCCGAACCCGGTGCCGCTCAAGTTGAACATACTCGACGTGGAAGGTTGCACCGAGGGCAATCAGCCCGGCTACACGGGCCCCGAGTGCTACTTCACGTTCGAGAAATCGGGGACCGGGAGCCAGCGGGGATGGCTCGACTTCCCCCAGGGGTGGCCGGTCCAGGGCCAGGATCCCAACCCGTTGGATTGCGCGTCCCAGGCCGGCGGGGTGAACGAGCTCCGCGAGTACATCGAGCAGATGGGGATGGGAGGGTCGGCCAACTTCTCGCCCGTCCTGTGGAACCCGCCCCCGACGTACGTGTGCGCCGCCGGTGGGGTGCCGAATTCCCTCGTGCAAGCGATGCAGGCCTGGCTCGTCGCCGTCGCGGACATGGACCCCAAGCCGGCTGTGTTCTTCCCAGTGGCGGCATGCGACGGCCAGTCACCACCGTGCTACCCATGGATCACGACGTCGGGTCGGGAAGCCTATCCGGTCGTCGACTTCGTCGGCATGAGGATCGTGAACGCGTGGAGCGGCAAGGCCGCCCAGGGGCAGGAGAACTGCGAGTTCGAGCGTAGGTCCTCGGACGTGTTCTGCATCCAGATGGAAGTGGCCTCGCCTGATGATCCTGTTCTCAACGCCGACCCGCTAGTTCGGCTGATCGACTAAACCTCGGCCGCCCGGCTGCCGAAGGACTTAGGCGAGAAAGCACAGGGGGGTTCGTCATGAAGGGTAGAGGGCTCGTCGTGGTCCTGGCGCTGATCCTGGCGACGCTGGCGACCGCAGGGGTGTTCCTGTACACGCGGGGCGTGCAGGAGAAGGCGGAGACCGGTGGCGAGATGGTCCCGGTCGTCGTCTCCAAGGTGGATATCCCGGCCAGGACGGACCTGAACGCGTTGATCAGGGACAGCCAGTTCCAGCTCATCGAGATCCCGACGACCGCCGTCGTGGACGGCGCCGTCACCTCCACCGACCAGCTGCGAGACCAGCACAACAGCGTGGCGATCCTGGCCGGCGAGCAGATCCCGGCCGCCCGCGTCTCGGGAACGGTGCCCGGAGGGGCGCTCTCCATCCCGGACGGCATGCAGGCGCTCACCGTGTCGCTGGATGCTTCCCGGGCGGTCGCGGGAGTGATCAACACCGAGGATCAGGTGGCGATCTACTCGACGTTCGAGGGGATCCCGGTTGGCGCCTCGGGCGACACAGAGATCGGGAGGAGGGCGGCACAGTCGACGGCCGTGACCGCCGTGTTGGTGCCTTCGGCCCAGGTCCTGGCCGTGTACCGGCCGCTCTCGGGCGGCGCTCTGAGCGCCGGCGACGCCGACCAGCAGGCGGAGCAGCTCCCCGGCTCGGTGGCCGTCACGCTCGCTCTCACGCCCGAAGACGCGCAGCACTTCGTGTTCACGATGGAAACGGGGAGCGTGTGGCTCGGCCTGCTGCCACCTGACGCGGATGGCCAGCCCATGGACCCCATCTCCTACGCCGAGGTCCTGCAGTGACGCAGCACCACGTGATCGCCGTGGGGATGCCTCAATCCTTCCGAGCCGCGCTTGCCCGGTCGCTGGAGGTCGAGACCGATGCGGTCGGCTGGGTGCAGAGCGTCATCGCGGCAGAGGAGATCCTCGCGGAGCAGACCGACCACGCCGGCACGGTGCTGGTGCTGTCGCCCGAGGTGAAGGAGCCCGACGCGCTCGGCCTGGCCGAGTTCGTGGGCCGGACCGCTCCGATGACCGCGATCATCGCGGTCCGGGAGAAGACCTCGAACGGGTTCCTTCCGATCGCCATGCGGGCCGGGATCCGGGACGTGGTGGATCTGACCCTGGGGAGCGATGAGCTCCGCGACGCCGTGGAGCGGGCCATCCAGTGGACGGAGAACGTCAGCACCGTGAGGGGGCAGATCGCCGCCAGTCCCAAGCACCGGGGCTCCATCATCACCGTGTTCGCCTCCAAGGGGGGAGTGGGGAAGACCTTCCTGACCACGAACCTGGCCGCCGCGCTGGCCGACATCTCGAAGCAGGAGACGGCGGTGGTGGATCTCGACGTCGATATGGGGGACGTCTTCTCCTTCTTCGGCCGAGAGCCGGTCAAGCAGATGTCGGACCTGATCTCCCTCGGCGAGGGCGCCGATCGCGAGGCCGTGTTCGCCAAGGGGACCAAGCTGGCCGACCACCTGTGGGGCTTCGGCGGGGTCTACGACCCATCCGCGCAGCCCCCGGCCGGGGAGGCCGTGGGCAAGTTCCTGCGGGTACTGCGCTCCAACTTCCCGTTCGTCGTGGTCGACGCTTCGGTCGACTACACGGACCTCGCCTGGGCTTGCTTCGACCTGTCAGAGGTCATCTGCCTGGTGACACAGCTCGACATCGTCGGCGTCAAGCACCTCACGAACGCGCTCGAGACGCTGCTCACGATCGGCTTGCCACGCGACCGGTTCCGGCTCGTCCTGAACCGGGCGGACAGTCGGGTCGGTCTGGATGCGCAGGACGTGGAGCGGGTCATGAAGGTTCGGGTGGACCACCTGATACCGTCCAGCCGCCTCGTGCCCACCTGCCTGAACCAGGGACGCCCCGTCGTCCTGGAGGAGCCGGACTCCGAGGTCGCCGACAGCATCCGCCGGATGGCTTCGCGGTTCATCAGCGCTCCCTCGGCCGAGGAGAGCGAGCTCGCGCTGACGCGCCCCCAGGGGAGAAGGCGTCTCTTCAAGCGGTAGGAGGACAACGACATGTCGCTGGCAGAACGACTGGCCAAGTCAACACAGAATGACCGGATCACCGAGATCCGGAGCCGGGTCCAGGACCGTCTGGTCGAGACGCTCGGGCCCAGGCTCTACGACGCCACGCTCTCCGACACCGAGATCGAGGGCCTCGTCCACCAGCGCCTCCGCGAGTTGCTGGATGAGGAGGAGTCGGGCCTCTCCGCACAGGAGAAGCTACTGGTCGTTCGACAGATCGGGGACAGCGTCCTGGGGTTGGGCCCGCTCGAGCCGTTCGTCCGCGACCCCGACGTCACCGAGATCATGGTGAACGGATGGAACTCCATCTACGTCGAGCGCGCCGGCAAGATCTACTGGAGCGGCGCGAAGTTCCATGACGAGGGGCAGCTCCGCCGGACCATCGACAAGATCGTGGCCAGGGTGGGTCGCCGGGTCGACGAGTCGTCGCCCTACGTGGATGCGCGTCTGCCCGACGGCTCGCGCGTGAACGCGATCATCCCACCGCTCGCGATCGACGGTTGCTGCCTGACCATCCGGAAGTTCTCCGCCGACCCCTACCAGGCCGATGAGCTGATCTCGTTCGGGACCCTCACCAAGCAGACGGTGGCGATGCTGGATGCCTGCGTCCGCGGGCGCTTGAACATCTTGGTCTCCGGTGGTACCGGCGCGGGGAAGACGACGACCCTGAACGTGCTGTCGTCGTTCCTGCCCGACGACGAGCGCATCATCACGATCGAGGACTCGGCGGAGCTCCGGCTCCAGCAGCCGCACGTGGTTCGCCTCGAGTACCGGCCGCCCAACATCGAGGGGCGGGGCGAGGTGACGATCCGTGACCTGGTCCGGAACGCCCTGCGCATGCGGCCCGACCGGATCGTGGTCGGGGAGGTCCGTGGCGCCGAAGCCCTGGACATGATGCAGGCCATGAACACCGGTCACGACGGCTCGATCTCGACCGTTCACTCGAACTCGCCGCGGGACGCGCTGTCCCGCGTGGAGACGATGATGCTCATGGCGGGGATGGACCTCGGTATCCGAGCGATCCGCGAGCAGATCGCCTCCGCCCTCCATCTGATCGTCCACCAAGCACGCATGAAGGATGGGGTGCGGCGCATCACGCACGTCACGGAAGTCGTAGGTATGGAGGGCGACATCATCACGCTTCAAGACCTGTTCCTGTTCGACTACAGCGCCGGGATCGACGAGGAGGGCAAGTTCCGCGGCCAGCTTCAGGCTACCGGCATCCGTCCGCGATTCGTGGAGCGCCTGTCCGAGCTGGGCGTTTCGGTCCCGGCCGAGATCTTCGCACCTCAAGGGGGTCGCGAGGGATGATCCGCGAGATCCAGAAGATGTTGGGTACCGACGCCTGGTTGACGCTCGTTCTCGGGGCGGCCTTCGTGGCGACGTTCCTGGTGGCCATGATGATCCTGTCGGTCGGGGAGAGGCGGAGGCGGCGGAGCATCGCCTCCCGGATGCTGGGCCGGGGTAGAGATGCCGAGGCCGAGACTCAGGGCCCCTCGTGGGTACCCCCGGGACTGGCCCAGGCAGGAGAGCGGCTCGCCGAGGCGGGCGGCTTCAGCGGCCGCCTGGACGAGAAGCTCGAGCAGGCCGGCCTGCCGATGAAGTCCGGCGAGTTCGTCGCGCTCATGGCCGTCTGCGCCATCGGCGGCGGGGTCTTCGGAGCTTTCCTGCTGACGAACATCATCTTCATCCTGGTGGTCGCCGTCGCCGCGAGCCTCATCCCGTACGTATGGCTCGCGCGTGCCCGGAGCCAGCGGCAGAAGACGATGGCCGATCAGCTCGCCGACGTCCTTTCGATCCTTGCGAGCTCCCTCCGAGCGGGGCACAGCTTCCTCCAGTCCCTCGACCAGGTGGCCAACGAGATCAGCGAGCCGTCGGCCTCCGAATTCCACCGGGTGGTTTCCGAGATCCGGTTGGGTCGATCCATCGATGAGGCGATGGTCGCGATGGCCGACCGCGTCGGCAGCGAGGACATGCGCTGGGCCGTGATGGCCGTGAACGTTCAGCGGGAGGTTGGCGGGAACCTGGCGGAGGTGCTCGACATCGTTGCCAACACGGTACGCGAGCGTGCGTACATCCACCGTCAGGTGAAGGTCCTCTCGGCCGAAGGGCGCTTCTCGATCGGGGTCCTCACCGCACTGCCCTTCGGTCTGTTCCTCTACCTCGCTCTCGTGAATCCTGAGTACGTCGGCCCACTGTTCACGACGATGATGGGCCGCGTGTTGTTGGTAGCAGGCGGGACCCTCATGGGGTTCGGCATCCTCGTGATGAGAAGGATCGTGAAGATCGATGTTTAGCGATCAGGTCTGGCTGGCGCTCGCACTCATCGGAACGTTCCTGACGGTCTTCATGCTCGGCTTGGTGGTCGAGCGGAGCCTCGTCGGCCGTCGCCGCTATGTGTCGGTGCTGCGCACACAGGTCGGGGATGTGGCGGAAACCATGGCGAACCTCCGGCAGGAGCAGCTCAGGCGGTCGGCCCTGGAGCGGCTGGTGTTCCCGTTCGCCGGCAAGGTGATCTCCGTGATCACCCGCTTCACGCCCCTGGACCTGTACGGGCGCACGAACCGCCTGATCGTGCTGGCGGGGAACCCGCCGGCCTGGACGGCGGAACGGATCGTGGCGTTCAAGATCGTCTTCGCCATCGTCGGCGTGGTGGGCGGCGTCGCGGTGGGCTCGGCGCTGCCGGTACCGGTCGCCGTGATGGTGATGACGGTCGCACTGTTCGGATTGTTCGGCTACACGATCCCGAGCGCAGCCGTTTCGGCTCGCGCCTCGAAGCGGCAGAAGGAGATCCGCAAGGCGCTGTCCGACACCATGGACCTGCTCACGATCAGCGTTGAGGCCGGCCTCGGCTTCGATGCTGCGCTCGCCCAGGTGGTCAAGAACGTTCCCGGCCCGCTGTCCGAGGAGATCGCTCGGACGCTCCAGGAGATGCAGATCGGTGTGAACAGGATGGAAGCACTCCGCCACCTCAGCGACCGGACCGAGGTCGAGGAGCTGGATGGATTCGTGCTGTCGATGATCCAGGCCGACAAGTACGGAGTCGGAGTGGCGAACGTCCTTCGGGCACAGTCGAAGGAGCTTAGGCAGAAGCGCCGCCAGCGAGCGGAAGAGATGGCCCAGAAGGTGCCGCTGAAGCTCCTGTTCCCCACGATCTTCATGATCCTGCCGGCGCTGTTCATCGTGATCCTGGGGCCTGGCGCCATCCAGGTCTACCAGACCTTCTTCGCGAAGTAGGGTCGGGTCGACCCCCGGCGTTCGTGGCAGCTGGCGCTGGCCGCTTCCGGGGGCGCTCGGACTGGGGCGGCTCGGCTGATCGTCGGATGTGCCCTGCTACGCTGACCGGCCCATGGTCACCGTCGCCTACCAGGGCGAACCCGGCGCGTACAGCGAGCGGGCCGTGCTCGCGGTCTTCCCCGACGCCGAGCCGCTGCCGTGCGACACGATCCGACTGACGTTCTCGCGGGTGACGAGCGGGGAGGCGGACCTCGGCGTGATCCCGGTCGAGAACTCGCAGGCGGGATCGGTGAACGAGAGCTACGACCTGCTGCTCCGGAGCAGCCTGCTGCGGATCGTGGGGGAGGTCGTGATCCGCGTCGACCATGCGCTGCTGGGTCTCCCGGGCGCCCGCCTGGAGGGCGTTCGCCGAGCGTACTCACACTGGCAGGCGCTGGCGCAGTGCGAGGAGTTCCTGACCGCGCACCGGATCGAGCCAGTGCCGGTGCACGACACCGCCGGCGGGGCCCGGATGGTCGCCGAGCGAGGGAGCCCCAAGGAGGCGGCGGTCGCCGGCGTGGAGGCGGCCGGGCGGTTCGGACTGAAGGTCCTGGCCGAGCACGTCCAGACCTATCCGGACAACTTCACGAAGTTCGGCGTGATCGCGACCAGGGACGCCGGGCTGGGGAAGGCGAACAAGACCTCGCTGGTGATGGCGGGGGACGACCGTCCCGGCTCGCTGTTCCGTGCGCTGAAGCCGTTGGCCGAACGGGGGGTGAACCTGACCAAGCTCGAGTCGCGCCCCCGGCGCGGTGCGCCGTTCGAGTACGTCTTCTACATCGACCTCGACGGCTCGGTCGAGGACCCCAACGTCGCCGAGGCGCTCGAGGAGGTTCGGCTCCACACCTCGATGCTGAAGGTCCTGGGGTCCTACCCGGCATCGAAGGGTCCGGTCTGAGGCGGCGGGATGTCCCCACGTCGGGCCCGGCACGCCGCGAGCCACAGGATCCCGTTCGCGGGCGTCCTGATCCTGCTGGTCCTGGTCGTCGGTGCGGGCCTCGCGTGGCGGACGGGGGTGGTGGACGTGGGCTCGGGGGTGGCCCCTTCGCCGGCGCCGACCCCGCCCTCAACGCCTTCCCCCGCTCCCTCGCCCACGTCGACCCTGAGCGCCGCTCCCGAGCCCTCCCCCACGTCCCGACCGACGCCGCAGCCGATCAACACCGCGTTCGAGGGCCTGACCACGTTCCGCGGCAACGCGACGCGCAGCCACTACGGGCGGGGGCCCATCCCTGAGGATCCCGTGGTGCGGTGGCGCTACCCGGCCTCCGGCGACCTGTGCTCCACCTCCTCGGACGAGCACGGTCCGCGCCTGTGGTGCGGCACCGGATGGACCGGCCAGCCGAACGTGATCGTCCACGACGACGGGTCGGTGGAGGTCCGGGTCGGGGCCTACGACGGCGCCTACCACTTCCTCGACGGGCTCACCGGAGAGCCCGTGCGGCCCGATCTAGAGACCGGCGACCTGGCGAAGGGGTCTGCGACCAGCGACCCGGACGGGTTCCCCCTCTACTACGCGGGCTCGCGCGACAACCTCCTGCGGATCGTGGCGATGGACCGCGCCGCGCCCACGGTCCTGTGGACGTTGGACGCCTCGACGAGCGTCCCGAACCCCGTGTGGAACAACGACTGGGACGGCGCCCCCCTGGTGATCGACGGCCACCTCCTGGTCGGCGGGGAGAACTCGTGGTTCTACGTCATCGAGCTGAACCGCGACTACCGACCGAACGGGAAGGTGACGGTCGACCCCGAGGTCGTGCTCGCGGTGCCGGGGTTCGACGACGACCTGCTGGCGGCGGTGGGCGACCGGAACGTGTCGATCGAGAGCTCGGTGGCGTTCCACGACGGCGTGGCGTACTTCGCGAACTCGGGGGGGCTTGTGCAGGGGTGGGACATCTCCCGTGTCTTGGAGGGAGGGAAGAGGGCTCGACGGGTGTTCCGATTCTGGACCGGGGAGGACACCGATGCAACGGTCGTGATCGACGAGGAGGGCTCCCTGTACGTGGGGAGCGAGCTCGAGCGGTTCACGCAACGAGCGAACGAGGTGGGGCAGCTGATGAAGCTCGATCCGGGCCGGCCGGACGATCCGCTGGTCTGGTCCGTCCCGATCACGGAACGTGGCCTCGAGGGGGCGGCGGGCGTGTGGGCGACCCCCGCGCTGGATCGGGACACCGTGTACGTCGCGACCAACGCGGGCGAGCTGCTCGCCGTCGATCGGGAGACGGGCCGCGAACGCTGGCGGATCCGCCTGGTGGGACCGACGTGGTCCTCGCCGGTCCCGGTGGACGGCGTGCTTCTCCAAGGTGATTGCGCCGGAACGCTCCACGCGTTCGACGTCTCTGGGAGACCGAACCGGGAGCCGCCCGAGCTCTGGAGCCTGAACCTGGGAGGCTGTATCGAGTCCACCCCAGCCGTCTGGGACGGCATGATCTACGTCGGGACCCGCGGCGGCGCCATCTTCGGGATCGGGGACCGTCGCGGGTGAGACCCGCTACCCGAAGACCGCCTGGAAGAACGGTGTGGCGCGGATCTGCTCGGTCCTCCATGCGATCAGGGCCACGCCGAGCGCGATCATGAGCACGGTTCCCGCGATCTGCACGAGACGCCGCTGGGACCCCGTGCCGACGCCCTCGACGACGAACCCGGCGAGGATCCCGGCGATCAGACCGCCGAGGTGGGCCCGCCAGTCGATCCTGGGCACGGCGAACGCCAGCAGCGCGTTCAGGAGCAGCAGCGTCGTTGCCAACCGGAGGTTCGCCGAGGCCAGCGCGAGGTGGCGGCGACGGTAGTTGTAGGCGATGAACGCGCCGAAGATGCCGAAGATCGCCCCCGAGGCACCGACCCCGACCGCGTTGATCGGACCCCAGACGTAGGAGGCGACGCTGGCCAGGAACCCGGAGACGAAGTACACGACGACCATCCGGGTCCGGCCGAGCGAGGACTCGACGAAGCTCCCGAACAGCCAGAGCGCGTAGCCGTTGAACAGGATGTGGAACAGACCGGCGTGCAGGAACATCGCCGAGAACAACCGCCAGTACTGCCCGTTCGCGATCAGCAGCGGTTGGAGGGCGCCCATGTCGACCAGTCGACCTCCGGACGGCGCCTGCAGCAACGACCGGGGACCACCCAGGACGATCTCGAGCACGAACGGCACGGCGATCGCGATCAGCAGCACCTTCGTGGCGGTGATCCCCGAGGTCCGGACCGTCCGACCCGCCCCACGCCGGAACTCCCGGCGCGCCTCCTCGACGCAGGTCGGGCACTGGTGGCCAACCGGCGCCGGGATCATGCAGTCCGGACAGATCGGGCGTCCGCAGCGGGAGCAGTGCACGCGTGTCTGGACGTCCGGGTGGCGGTAGCAGGCCTCGATCGTCGAGCTCGGGGGCGGGGGGAGCTGCTCCTCGTGCATCCAGCCCATCCTACGGGACCCCGCGCGGAAGCCCGCCGGGCGTCAGGAGCCGCGATGGTGCGCCATCGGCCCGATGTAGTGGGGGCCGTGGCCGTGCGGGTCGACGTGCACGGTGGCCCCGCGCAGCCGCGGGATCGCGTGCAGGAGGGCGTGCTCGACCTCCTCCGCGATCGCGTGCCCCTGCGCCACGGTCAGGTCAGGTTCCACCTGGACCTCGAGCTCCGCGTTGAGGGCGTGGCCCGTCCATCGGGCCTTGGCCGACGTCACGTGCTCGACGCCGGGGACCGCGGAGGCTACCTCCTCGAGCAGCGGAACCGTCCCGTCGTCCGTCCCGTCGAGGATCCGACGGAACACGCTGCGCATGGCCCGCCACAGCACGACGAGGATCACCAGGGTGATCGCGAGACCGGCGACCGGGTCGGCTCGCTCGAACCCGAGCGCCACGCCCACGGCGCCGGCCAAGACGCCCAGGGAGGTCAGACCGTCGGTCCGCGCGTGGTAGCCGTCGGCGACCAGCGCCGCCGAGCCGATCCGCCGACCCACGCGGATCCGGTAGACGGCGACGAGCTCGTTGCCCGCGAACCCGAGGACGGATGCCGCCATCACCCAGGGCAGGTGGTCGATCGGACGCGGGTCCGCTAGACGCCGGATCGCCTCCCAGGCGGCCAGACCCGCGGAGGCGGCGATCACGAGCACGATCAGGATCCCGGCCAGGTCCTCGGCCCGCGCGTAGCCATAGGAGTAGCGACGCGTGGCGGGCCGCCGCCCGACGAGGAATGCGACCCACAGCGGCACGGCGGTCAGCGCGTCGGCCACGTTGTGGACCGTGTCGGCGAGCAGCGCGATCGACCCGCTGAACACGACGATGGTGAACTGGAGCGCGGCCGTCAGCCCGAGGGCTGCGAGCGACAGCTTGACGCATCGGATCCCGGTGGCGCTCGCCTCCAGCGCGTCGTCGACCACGGCGCCGTGCTCGTGGGGGTGCCCCTGCACGGTCTCGTGGTCCGGGAGATCGGCGGTGGCGTCCGGAGGCGTGGCCGTCACGCCTCGATGCTATCCCGAGGCCGCGGTCAGTTCCGTTCCATCTGCGGCAGGGCCTCGAGCGCCGCCGCCACCTCGTCCTCGCGCCAGATCGTGCTCCACCGCTGCACGATCACCCCGTCGGCGCCGACCAGGAACAGCCAGGGCTCGGTGAGCTCGCCGTCCCGGAACAGCCAGTCCGCCGCGGCCCGGTTGATCGCCTGGCCCTCGAAGTCGCGCCAGATCTCGACGTGGATGAAGACCGCGCGGTCACTGTAGCTCCCGGCCAGCCCCTCCACCATCTCCGTCACGGGCCCGCAGAACCGGCTCACGCAGAACACGGGTGTCGAGAAGAGGATCAGGGCGGGACGCCCCTCCTCCACGGCGCGGGCGATCGTCCACCGATGGAGGTCGGGATCGGGGATCCGGTCCTCGGTCGTGGCTCGCGAGTCGATCGCCGCCTCCGGGACGTCCTGGGAGCGGATGGTGAGGTTCTCCGTGGCGAGCGCCGCCCGTCCCGGAGCCGGCAGGGCCGGTTCCTCGCGGACCGCGAACGTGGTCCGCGCCCGCTGTGCGCCGAGGCCCTCGACGTCGGCGGTCACGAGCACCTGCCAGAACCCCGCCCGGTCGAACGTGACCCCGTCGGCCCGGTAGACGCCCCGACCCTCCGACGGGGTGGTCACGGTCGGGCTCCCCGTCCCTTCCGCGGTTCCGGGGGTCGGGAGGTACACCGCGACAGCGCCGGGACCCGGCTGGGGATCGGTCGGCTCGGCCGCGGTCCCCACGTAGCTGAACGCGAGGTCCGCGCTCCCGAAGCTCACCAGGTTCCCGTCCCCCAGCACCAGCCCGATCGCCACCTGCTGGGGAGCCCCGGCGTACAGGTCCGCGCTGGCGAGGAACGCCTGCATCTGCTGCGGCTCGGAGGTCGTGGGGCCGGCCACCGATCCTCCCTCGCCGTTCGAGCAGGCCGTGAAGATGATCGTCAGGACGACGGAGGATGCGAGGAGCCTGATCCCGGGCACGGGACCATCTTCCCGTCTCAGCCCCCCAACGTCAGGTCGGGCAGGGCGGGGCGGGCACCTCCAGGACGTCCAGGGCCACCCTGGTGGCCGCGAGGAGGTCCTCGACATCGGCGACGAACCCGTCCGGGAGCTCGTCGCCCGCCAGGTCTGCCTCGATCCGCTGCTTGGCCGTCAGCAGGTCCGCCGCAGCGCTCCGGTCCACCTCCTCGACGTCGGCGGCGAGCTGGTGGAGGGTCTCGTGCAAGCGGTCGTGGAAGACGGTCTCGGCGGTCCGGAGATCCGAAGCGTCCCGGATCTCGCACAGGCCCAGGATGGCTCGCTCGGCCGGCGAGAGATCGGCCGGGCCCTCCGGCGCGGGAGCGCCCGAACAGGCCGTCGCGAGCATCGCGATCAGGACCACCCGCACGAGGTCAGACCGGGCCCTCGTGGCCTCCACCCGCGCGCTCCAACGTCGATCCGTCCACGAGGGGATCATCGTCCCCGGAGGCCCCTTCCCGAGCCCTGCGTTCAGTGGCCGAGCGCGCCCTCGAGCTCGAGCAGGTACGCCTTGCGCCACTCCTGGCCACCGTACCGCCCGATGCCCCCGGTGGACGGGACGACCCGGTGACAAGGCACGACGATCGGAACGGGGTTGTCGTGCAGGGCGTTCCCGGCCGCCCGCGCCGCGCGCGGGCTCCCCGCGCGCTTGGCGACCTCACCGTAGGTTGCCACTGACCCGAACGGGATCCGGGCCGTCTGTTCGAGCACGCGGCGGGAGAACCCCGGATGCGTGAGCGCCCAGTCCACCGTGGCGCGGAAGCGCCGCAGCCGGCCCTCGAAGTAGGCGTCCAGGTCCCGTCGGAGCGGATCGGTGACCCGCGGGTCCTCCAGCACGCGCGGCGAGATCTCGGACGCGAGTTCCTCCAGCACGACGTCGACGGGTTCCTCGGGGTACGCCAGCCGGACGAGCCCGCCCCGGCTGGCGGCGATCAGCAGACGTCCCACCGGGGAGTCGATCGTCGTGAAGCCCACGTCGACCAGCCCGGCTCGGCGCGCCCGCGCGCCCACGCGGTCCGCGGCCCGTTGCGAGGCCGCCTCGAGCTCCTCCGTCCATCGGAGCCGCAGCTCCCTCATCGTCCCGCTCCTTGCATCGTGCGGAGCTTGCGTCGTCCCTCGTACGCGTTGGCCCGAGCGGCCTCCTCGCTGGTCCCCAGCGCCTCGGCCACCTGCGCGTAGGTGAGATCCAGCACGTAGCGGTGGATCACCGCCGCCCGTTGCATCGGCGGGAGCGAGGCCACCGCCCGCCAGAGCTCGGGCTCCCCATCCTCCCGTTCCGGTGCCGGTCGCTCGGGGACCTCCTCCACCGGCACCGGCCGACGTCTCCGGGCCCGCCAATGGTCCAGGGCCTTCCGCGTCGCGATCGTGATCAGCCATCCCTTCAGGTTCGAGGCCTCCCGCAGCTTTGGGTAGGCCCGCAGCGCGGACAGGAACGTCTCCTGGAAGCAGTCGTCGGCCTCCTGCGGGCCGACCGCGGCGACCAGGAATCGATACACGTCCATCCGATGCTCCTCCAGGAGCCGCTGGAACGGCGGAAGCTCCATCCGCCGCATCGAACGCTCCGACCCGCGCCCGCGTGAGACGCGCGCGCTCACACGACCGGCCACGGATACGGCCGTCCAGGCCCGGGATGGGGGAACCTGCCGAGCTCGATCAGCCGGACGAGCCGTCGGTGGACGGCCTCGACCTCCGCCTGCGAGAGAAGAACCTGGAGCGCTCGCCCGGTCGGGCCCTCGGTGAGCCGGTCTCCGAGCGCCCGGAGGTCGGCGAGCGCGTCGGGCGGGATCGGCTCGCCGGCGAAGTCCCAGATCACGGTGCGGAGCTTCGGCTCCTCGTGGAAGCACACGCCATGGTCGACCACGAAGACCTCGCCGTCCGCCGCGCGGAGGCAGTGGCCGGACTTGCGGTCGGCGTTGTTGGCCACCGCGTCGAACAGCGCGATCCGCCGGAACTCGTCGGGCCGGTCCTCTCGCATCGTGAAGTAGTGCTCGCGCGGGTCGAAGTCCACGAACAGCTGGACCGAGCCTGGGCCGAACGGACCATCGCGCAGCACGGTGGGCGGGACCCTCGGCCACCCGATCTCGTCGGCCAGCACCCACGCGGCCACCTCCCGCCGGCACAGGGTCCGGTCCGGGAAGTCCCAGAGCGGGGCCTCCCCGGCCTCCGGCTTGTACACCACCAGCGCCTGCCCGTCCCCGCGCACCACCCGGGACAGGTAGGTGTGGTTCGAGGCCCGGGGGAGCAGCCCCAGCGGCTCGAGCTCGCCGTGCTCGAGCAGCTCCGGCGGAGCGCTCAGGCCGCGGAGGGTCCCCGATGACCGTTCATCGCGGGGCACGTGTGTCCCTCCGGGTCCATTGGGTTGCCGCAGTAACGGCATCGCGGTCGGCCGCGCGCCGCGACGGCGGCGCCGTGGCGCGACAGCGCCAGCATCTGCTCGCGAGTGGCCCACAGGCGGACGCGATCGGGCTCTCGCTCCTCCGCCCCGCCCTCATCCGCCGCCCGCTCGTCCTCGGGGACGAGCTCCTCCAGCTCCAGCAGCATCAGGTCCCGCGCCTCCGCGTACCCTATCGACAGGCGCCCGGCGCGCCAGACCGGATCCAGCGGAGGTTCCAGCTCCAGCTCCTCCTCCGGTGGGCCCTCGCCGGTCTCCTCGTCGAGGGTCGAGAGGATCTCCAGGATCGAGGTCGACAGGAGCTCCACCTGCTGCTTCTCCACCAGGACGGTGACCACCTGTGATCCGCTGCGCGCCTGGATGAAGAAGGTTCGCTCGCCGGGTTCGCCCACGGCTCCCGCCGTGACCTTGTCGACCGGGTCGAGCTCCATCCACCTATCCTCGCACCTTCCCACGAGGGCGCCGTGGGGTGCGCGGCACCGGTCGCAGCGCGCCCAGGTCGCCCGTGTCGTTCATGCGGAGGAGTCGCGGGATCCGATCCCCGAGCGTCACGACGCTGATCGAGCCCGGATCCACGCTCAGCCGCTGGAGGTGGTCGGCGTGCATCCCGGCGACGTGCGCCACCACGAGGCGGATCACGTCGGCGTGCGAGACGATCGCCACGACTTCCCGGGGGTGCTCCTCCGCGATGGCCCGGACCTCGGCCACGGCCCGCTCCTGTACCCCGAGCAGGCTCTCGCCCCCCGGGAAGCGGGCGGCCGATGGCGCCTGCTGGATCGTACGCCACAGCGTGGTCCGGCGCGCCCGAGCGATCGAACGGCCGGTCCAATCGCCGTAGTCGACCTCGATCAACGCCCGGCGCGTTCGGACCGGGAGACCGCGGGACCGGGCGAGCGGGGCGGCCGTCTCGCGGCACCGTTCGAGCGGGCTCGAGTAGACCGCGGCGATGGGGACCCCGTCGAGCCGGTCCACCAGTCGGGCGGCCTCCTCGCGCCCCCTCCGGTTCAGGTGCACGCCGCGGGCCCAGCCGGTCAGATGGCGGCCCGCGGCGTCCGTGTGGGCGTGCCGGACGAGCACCAGGACGGTCACGCCGGCAAGGGTACCCACCAGCGCGATGTGGCAGCGGCCGGCCGCGTCAGTCCGGGGCCGCGGGGAGTCGCACCTCGAACCGCGAGCCTCGTCCGAGCTCGCTGTCCACGGAGACCCGACCGCCGTGGTTCTCCACGACGTGCCTCACGATCGAGAGCCCGAGGCCGGTGCCGCCCGTCTCGCGGGAGCGCGCGCGGTCCACGCGGTAGAAGCGCTCGAACACCCGAGGTAGGTCGCGGCTGGGGATCCCGATCCCCGTGTCCCTGACGATCAGGAAGACCTCGGGGCGCTCCGTGGCGAGCTCCACCTCCACCAGCCCTCCCGGCCTCGTGTACTGGATCGCGTTGTCGACGAGGTTGCGGACCAGGAGCGCCAGGTCGCGTGCCGAGCCTCGGACCGGCGGGACCGGTGTGGCCCGAAGGGACAGCTCGAGCCCGGCCTCGGCGGCGGTCTCCTCGAAGCGTTCGACCTCGTCGCGCACCACGGCATCCAGGGCCACGCGCTCACCGAGCTCGCTCCCGGACTCGAGACGGGAGAGGTCGAGGAGATCCTCCACGATCCGCGAGAGGCGGATCGCCTCGTGCTCCAGCTGGCCTGCGAAGCGTCGGAGCACGGTCGGGTCCTGGTCGGCCGACGAGGCGATCGTCTCGGCGGCGGCGCGGATCGAGGCGGCGGGCGTCTTGAGCTCGTGCGAGGCGTTGGCGACGAAGTCGCGGCGGATCGCCTCGGTCCTTCGGGCCTCGGTCACGTCGCTCACGACGAGCAGGACCGACCCGTCGTCGCCGACAGGCGTGGCCGTCCCGCGGAGCCATCGGGGTGGGGTCCCCGTCTCCACCTCGGTCATGGCGGTCTCCACGTCCCGCGTGGCCGGCGTGATCAGGTCGCGGAGCGGGAGCGGGAGGATGGCCTCGATCGTTCCGGGACGCGACCCGAGGTGCCGCTCGACGGCTGGATTCGCGAACCGGATCCGCCCGTCCGCTCCGAAGAGGAGCACGCCGTCCTCCATCGAGGACAGGACGAGCGCCATCGCGCGGCGTTCCTCCTCCGCGGTCCGGGTCCGATCGAGGATCTGCTCGAACCAGCCCCGCCGCTCGGTCTCGAGTTGCCGAACGCGAGCGCCGGTCCAACGGAGGACGACCCCGACCCCCACGGCGAAGGCAAGGACCGCAACGCCGCCGACGAGGACCCACCCCTCCACGGGCCGAGTGTAGAGGCCGCGTCCCGGGCCATGACCAGCCGCGGCCGCCGGTGGGCGACCGGCGCGTTCACGTCCCCGGAGGTCGTTCAGATGGCGTTCACATCCGTGCCCGGGCCCGTTCACGGGCCCTCGGTAGCGTGCCCGGTGACCAGGGGGCGCCCGGATCGGAGGAGGCCAGATGGTCAAGCGGAAGTGGGCAGCGGTGGCCGGCCTCGCTGCGCTCGCGATCGTGGGCGCCGCGTGCTCGGACGGCGCGAGCGGAAGCGCCGTCGGCGGGGCCGACGGTGGCGCGCTGACCGGCTCGCTCAACATCTCGGGTTCCTCGACCGTCGAGCCGATCACGTCGCTCGTCGCCGAGAAGTTCCAGGCGCAGAGCCCGGGCGTGCAGATCGCCGTGGACGGCCCGGGGACGAGCGATGGCTTCGAGCTCTTCTGCAACGGCGAGACCGACATCAGCGACGCCTCCCGCCAGATCAAGGAGGAGGAGATCGCGGAGTGCGCGGAGAACGGCATCGAGCCGATCGAGATCGAGGTCGGTCTCGATGCCCTCACCGTGATCGGCAACCCCGCTAGCCCGATCGACTGCCTGAACTTCGCAGACCTGTACGCGCTGTTCGGCCCCGAGTCCGAGGGTTTCGCGAGCTGGTCGGACGCGAACGCGCTGGCGGCCGAGGTCGGCGCCACCGGGGGCTTCCCCGACGTGCCGCTCACGATCGTGGCGCCGGGTGAGGAGTCGGGGACCTATGGCTCGTTCATCGAGATCGCCCTGGAGGGGATCATGGGGGAGCGCGGACAGCCCACCGAGCTCCGTGCGGACTACCAGATCTCGGCCGACGACAACGTGATCGTCGATAACGCGGTGGGGACGGAGTCCGGCCTGGGGTTCGTCGGGTTCTCGTTCGCGATCAACGCCGGCGACTCCACCAAGCGGTTCCTGATCGACGGCGGCGAGGGGTGCGTGGAGCCGAGCGAGGAGAACGTGATCAATGGCACGTACCCGATCTCGCGCTCGCTCTACATCTACGTGAACCCCAACAAGCTCGACGAGAACCCGGCCGTCCAACCCTTCGTCGACTACTACCTGTCGGACGAGGGGATCGCCTCGGTGACCGAGGTCCAGTACGTCGCGCTTCCGAGCGACCGGCTTGAGGCCGCCCGGAGCGCGTGGGGATCGGCCACTGCATGAGCCCGAACGACCGACCGAACGGGTGCGGGAGGGGTCGGGTCGTCCCACTCCCCCTGTCGCGGACGGAGAACGGCGGAGCCTGAGCGGCGATGGGGAGGAACGGAGGATGGGGCAGATCGTGGCCCCCAGCCGGGGACTGACGCTCACGGACCTGCGCGGCGCCCGCGCGCGGCACCGGCGCGAGCGCAGGATGCGTGCGCTCTTCTTCTCGGCGGCGTTCCTCTCGGTGGTGATCAGCGTTGCGATCGTCGCCTCCCTCGCGGGAGGCGCGTTCGACTTCCTGCGGAAGGTAGATCCCGGAACGCTCTGGTCCCGGGGATGGTTCCCGCGCCGGAACCTGTTCGACGTCAAGACGATCTTCGCCGGCACGGTGATGGTCTCGGTGATCGCGATCGTCGTCGCCGCCCCGCTCGGGCTCGGTTCCGCGCTGTACCTGTCGGAGTACGCGAGCCCTCGGGCCCGTCGGTTCCTCAAGCCCATCCTGGAGACGCTCGCCTCGGTCCCGAGCGTCGTGATGGCCTTCTTCGCCCTCCGGTTCATCAGTCCGGAGGTCGTTCAGGGGTTCTTCGGGAGCGACGTGCCGCTGTTCAACATCGCCGCGGCCGGCCTCGCCGTGGGCCTGCTGGTCACGCCGCTCGTCGCATCCGTCGCCGAGGACGCGATGCACGCGGTCCCGAGCTCGCTCCGCGAGGCGGCCGTCGGGCTCGGTGCGCGTCGCCGGACCACGAGCGTTCGGGTCGTGATGCCGGCCGCCGTTTCGGGCATCACGGCCGCGCTGATCCTGGGCGTGTCGCGCGCGATCGGGGAGACGATGATCGTGGCCATCGTCGCCGGCGGGACCGGTGGGTCCCTGTTCTCGCTCGATCCGCTGAAGGGCGGGCAGACGATGACGGCAGCGATCACCGCCCTGGCCACCGGCTCGGACCAGGTCCGGGGCTCCGGTCCCGCCTATCCGAGCCTGTTCTTCGTAGGGATGCTGCTCTTCCTGGTCACCCTGGGACTGAACCTGATGTCCGAGCGCTTCGTTCGCCGGGTCCGGAGGCGGTACTGATGGCGACACGGATCGAAGCGATCGCCGGTACCGCGAGCGAGCGGGTCCGTCGCGAGCTCTCCGGTCGGCGGATCGACGTGCTCGGCGCGGTCTTCCAGCTGCTATTGCTGTTCACGCTCGTGTTCGCGCTGGCAGTGCTGATCGTGCTGCTCCTGGACGTCACGCGCACGGCGATCCCGTTCATCCAGGACCGCGGGAGCGCGGTGTTCACCTCCGGGTACTCCTCCCTGCCGGCGAACGCTGGGATGAAGCAGGGGCTGATCGGCTCCGTCTACCTCGGGGTGTTCGTGATCGTCGTCGCCCTCCCGCTCGGCATCGGTGCCGCGATCTACATGGAGGAGTACGCGCGGGACACGGCCCTGACGAGGTTCATCAACACGAACATCCGCAACCTCGCGGGCGTCCCGGCCATCGTCTACGGCATCCTCGGGCTCGCGGTGTTCGTCCGCCTGCTCGGACCGATCACGGGGCCGGGCACCGTGGAGGGCAAGAGCCTGCTGGCGGGCGGCTTGACGATCGCGGTGATGGTCCTGCCGATCGTGATCATCACGACCCAGGAGGCGCTGCGGGCGGTGCCGCGGAGCATCCGGGAGGCGGGGTTCGGCGTCGGCGCGACGCGCTGGGAGGTGGTCCGCAGCCACGTGCTGCCATCCGCGGCCCCCGGGGTGCTCACGGGCTCGGTCTTGTCGATGGCCCGCGCGCTCGGCGAGACGGCCCCCCTGATCATGGTGGGGGCCGTGACTGGGTTCCTGGCCACCGAGGGAGGGTTCCTCGACTCGCTCCAGCAGCGCTTCACGTCACTCCCGACCTTGGTGTTCGCCTATGTGAAGAAGCCCCAACCCGAGTTCCAGGACCTGGCCGCCACCACGATCCTGGTGCTCATCGCCTTCATCTTCCTGATGAACCTGACGGCGATCCTGCTGAGGAACCGGTATGAGCGGAAGTGGTGATCCGATGGACGTGACGGAGGAGCTGACGGCGATCGACACCGATCGCCGCGAGGAGCCCGGTCAGATCGAGGTGCCACGGTCGACCGGCGCGGCCGATCGGCAGGTGGTGTTCGACATCCGGGGCGTGTCGGCCTACTACGGGGACTTCCGAGCGGTCCGCGACGTTACCTTGCCGATCGCGCGGAACGAGATCACAGCCTTGATCGGTCCGTCGGGGTGCGGGAAGACCACGTTCCTGCGGTGCCTGAATCGCATGAACGACCTGATCGAGGGGGCCAGGGTCGAGGGGCAGGTCCTGTATCACGGGGTGGACCTGTACGAGCCCCAGGTGGACCCTGTAGAGGTCCGCCGGCGCATCGGGATGGTGTTCCAGAAGCCGAACCCGTTCCCAATGTCGATCTACGACAACATCGCGTTCGGCCCGAAGATCGCGGGGTTCAAGGGGGATATGGATGAGCTGGTCGAGGAGTCGCTACGGCGGGCGGCTCTATGGGACGAGGTGAAGGACAAGCTGGACTCCTTGGGCCTGTCGCTGTCCGGGGGGCAACAGCAGCGCCTGTGCATCGCGAGGGCCATCGCCACCAGACCGGACGTGATCCTGATGGACGAGCCGTGCTCGTCGCTGGACCCGATCGCCACGCAGCGGATCGAGGACCTGATGCAGGAGCTCGTGTCCGACTACACGATCGTGATCGTGACCCACAACATGCAGCAGGCCGCGCGGGTATCGGACCGGACCGCCTTCTTCACCGTCGAGGTGAACGAGGCCACGGGCCATCGGACGGGCATCGTGGTGGAATACGATCGGACCGAGGTGATCTTCACGAAGCCGTCCGACCAACGCACCGAGGACTACGTGACGGGTCGGTTCGGCTGATGGGCGGCCGGATGCACTTCCACGAGGAGCTCGAGCGACTCGAGCTCGAGCTCCTCGGGATGGGCGAGCTCGCCGAGCGAGCCGTGCAACGCGCCGTGCAGGCAGTGGTGAACCACGACGATGCGGTCGCGGCCGAGGTGGTGCGCGACGATGACGCGGTCGACCACCGGTACCTGTCCATCGAGACCGGGACCCTCCAGCTGATGGCGCTCCAGACCCCGGTGGCCTCGGACCTCCGGCTACTGTCGGTGATCCTGCACTCCAACCTGCATCTGGAGCGGATCGGTGACCAGGCGGTCAACATCGCGAAGACCTACCGCTCCGTGCGCGATCTCCCGAGCAGCCCGACGATACTCACCCACATCCGCGAGATGGGAGACGTCGTCCGGCCGATGATCCGCACGGCGATGGAGGCGTTCGCGAGGCGCGATCTGAACCTGTGCCTGCGCCTGCCCGAGATGGACGACCCGGTCGACCGGCTGAACCTGGGGATGTACCGGGAGGTCGCGGCCCTGGCCGATGACGAGCCGTTGCTGAACTGGGGACTGCGGATGATCCTGGTCGCGCGTCAGCTCGAGCGGGTCGGCGATCACACCGTGGACATCGGCGAGCAGGTGGGGTTCCTGCTGACTGGGGAGTTCCGCGAGTTCACGGACGCGTCGCACCCGATCGACGTGGTCCCCGACGCCGGCTAAGGATCCCGTGGCCGCCGCCGTTCGGATCCTGGTCGTGGAGGACGAGGAGTCCCTGGCCGACTCGCTCCGATACAACCTCGAGCGCGAAGGGTTCGCGGTGAGCATCGCGGCCGACGGCCGGGCGGCGGTCGAGCGGTTCCGGGCCGACGACCCCGCGCTCGTGATCCTCGACCTGATGCTGCCGGAGCTGTCCGGCCTGGACGTGTGCCGGACGATCCGGGCCGAGTCCACCATCCCGATCATCATCGTCACCGCGAAGGACTCCGAGGCCGACAAGGTCACCGGGCTCGAGCTCGGGGCCGACGACTACGTCACCAAGCCATTCTCCCTCCGCGAGCTCGTGTCTCGCGTGCGGGCGAACCTCCGCCGGGCGGCGCCCCCGTCGGCCGTCCCACCCGCCGAGGAGGTGCTCGTGGGTGGGCCGGTTCGGATGGACGTACCGCGCCACGAGGTGCGGATCGGAGACGAGGTCGTCCCCTTCCCGCCGAAGGAGTTCGAGCTGCTCGAGGCCTTCCTCCGGCGGAAGGGCCGCCTGCTCACCCGGGAGTTCCTGATCGAGGAGGTCTGGGGGCCCGACTACTTCGGCGACACCCGGACCCTCGATGTACACGTGAAACGATTGCGCCGCAAGCTTGAGAACGATCCGCACGGCCCTGAGCACCTGCTGACGATCCGAGGGCTCGGCTACAAGTTCGTCGACTGACGCTTCGGCAGCTTGTCGGACCTCCCTTACATGGTGTATCCCTACCGCGGCTCGGAAACGAGGGAGCGCACGGTGCCGAGGTGGCGTTTGCGGCTGGTGCCGCGGGAGGAGAGCTTCTTCGAGTTGTTCGTCCGCCAGGCGGAGAACATCGAGATCTCCGCTCAGGTCCTGTTCGACCTGATCGCCGAGTTCGACGACGTGCAGGGCAGGGCGATGCATCTGCGGGATCTCGAGCACGAGGGCGACGAGATCACGCACGAGATCATGCGTCGCCTGAACACCGTGTTCGTCACCCCGCTCGATCACGAAGACATCCACCGGCTCACCTCCACGCTGGACGACGTGCTGGATCACATCGAGGCGGCGGCGGATCTGTTCGTGCTCCATAAGATCGAGGCGCCGCTGCCGGAGATGAAGGCCCAGGCGGACGTGCTGGTGCGGGCGACGCGGACGATACGCGAGGCGCTCCAGACCCTCCCGAAGTACGCCAAGCTCACGCCGTACTGGGTCGAGGTCAACCGCCTGGAGAACGAGGGGGATCGCGTGTACCGGCAGGCCGTCGCCGACCTGTTCGACGGCGACTACCGTACCCTCGACGTCCTGAAGTGGAAGGACATCATCGACGAGCTGGAGGCGGCGACCGACAAGCTCGAGGACGCTTCGGACCTCCTCGAGGCGATCGCGCTCAAGCACGCCTGATGCCGCTCTGGATCGTCCTCCTCCTCGCCTACCTGTTCGAGTTCGCCAACGGATGGACCGACGCCCCGAACTCGATCGCGACCGTGGTGTCCACCAGGGTCCTCCGCCCGTACCAGGCGGTCCTGATGGCCGGTGTGTTGAACCTGGTGGGGGCGCTCGCCGGCACGGCGGTGGCCAAGACGATCGCCTCCGGGATCGTGAACGCCGACGTGGTATCGCTCACCACGATCGCGGCGGCCGTGCTCGCGGCCACGCTGTGGGCCCTCGGGGCGCAGTACTTCGGGCTGCCCTCCAGTGAGTCGCACGCGTTGGTCGCGGGCCTGCTCGGCGCGGGCTTCGCCGCGGGGGGTCTGGACGCCTTGGAGTGGAGCGGGACCAGCAAGTCGCTGATCGGGTTGGTGACCTCGCCGGTCGGGGGATTCGTCGTGGGCCTGACCCTGATGGTCCTCATCTACCGGATCTTCGCCCGGGTCCGGCGCTCGACGGTGGGCCGGGTCTTCGGCCGGGCGCAGATCCTCTCGGCCGCGTTCATGGCCTTCAGCCACGGGACGAACGACGCGCAGAAGACCATGGGCATCATCACGCTCGCGGTGCTCCTGCACCAGGCCGGCCCTGGCGGCAGGGTGCCCGAGGAGTTCGAGATCCCGCTGTGGGTGATCCTCTCGGCGGCATTCGTGATCGGCGTCGGGACCATGATCGGGGGCTGGCGGGTGGTCCGGACGCTCGGGCTGCGGATGACCAAGCTCGAGCCGGTGCAGGGGTTCGCCGCGGAGACCGGCGCAGCGGCGGTCATCACCGGGGCGGCGCAGCTCGGCATCCCGGTCTCGACGACCCACGCGATCGGCTCCTCGATCATGGGGGTGGGGGCGACCCGGCGGTTCTCGGCGGTCCGGTGGGGCGTGGCCGGCCAGGTAGTCACCGCCTGGATCCTCACCTGGCCGTCTTGCATGGTCCTGGGGTACGTGCTCGACCAGGTCCTTGCAGCCGCCACCTGAGACCGGCTCAGCTCCGATCGAGCGGGGAGACCCAGCTCGCGATCCGGGTCACCGGGCGGAACCCGCGCCGCTCGTACATCGCGGCCGCGGCCCCCTCCGGCTCGGCGAGCAGATAGATGCGCTCGACCCCGACCGCGAACGCCTCGGCCACCAGGCGATGGGTCAGCGCGCCCGCATGGCCACGCCCCCCGGCGGCGGGGATCGTGACCACGTGATCCAGGTACGCCACGTCCCCCAGCACCAGCAGCGCCGCGATCGACACGACCTCGTCCTCCTCCCGCACCTCGAACCACCGCCGACCGGTCGGGATGAGCAGGTCCCGCTCGAGCGCCTGGAGCTGGTCCAGGACTGCCTCGTCCTCGATCCCGAACAGTCGCGCGGTCCCCCGGTAAACGCGCCAGAAGCCCCCGTCGAAGGACAGGACCTCGTGCGCCCGGCGGTCCCTCGTGGCCGCCGGAGGACCGGTGTGCTCCATCACCAGGTCCCACGTCAGCCGTTCGCCGCGGGTGCTCGCCTCGGCGAGGAGGTCGAGCTGCGTCTCGGGGTGGAAGATCACGACGTGGGCCCGGGCGGCGCCGCTCCGCCGGAGGGCGGGGAGCAGCTCCGCCTCGACCCCGGAGTATGCGACCGGGCTCCGGGCCTCCACCCGCGCGTAGTTGGCCTCCTGGATCATCGGGTACCGCGGATCGGAGACCACGGCGCCCCAGGGGTGCGGCTCGACCCGCTCGAACAGCTCGTCCTGGGCATGCCAGTAGCGTAGGAGCGGATCGAGGACCGTCATGGTCCTCATCGTGACAGGGGTGGGCGGACCGGGCTGCGGTAGGCTCGCGCCGTCGTGACCACCTGTCGGATCCACCGAGCGCGGTACCGGGTCTTCCGACATCGGGATCGGTCCTGAGCATGTGCACCGCCCTGAAGGTGCTGTGCGTCGCCGAGGATCGGGAGCGGCTCGCCTCCCTCAAGCGGGCGGCGGTGTCCGCGGAGTGGGAGCTCCTGGCGGGAGCTTGGGACGAGCGCGAGGCGCTTCGCCAGCTCCACGACGACCGCCCCCACGTCCTGGTGGTCTTCGGGGACCTCCCGGAGCTGCTCGCCGAGGCCCGGAAGGCCGTGCCGGACCTCCGGATCCTCACCGATCGGGATCTGCCCGGCACCGACGTCGTCGTCGGCTCGGCGGCGGAGGTGAAGGAGGCCGCGCTCGGCCGGCGTTCGGCGGGATAGATGGGCAGATGTCGGCCGCGGCTCCGCCGGGGCGGAGCCGCGGCCGACACGGGCTCACGCGCAGCCCGCCCAGGCGCTCCAGGATCCCAACGCCCTCGCCATCCGGACCGAGACGATCACGTTAGCTCTCGCGTTGAAGACGGAGTGGTCCGGCACGCCGTAGTGATCGGAGCGCCGGGGCCAGTAGCGGGTGGCCTGCTGGAACAGGCCCGCGTAGCCGTTGGGGTTGTAGGCGCCGGGCCGCAGGCGCGACTCGCAGCGAGCGACCCGGACGGCCTTGCGCGGCGTCCCCGGGCTGTCCCAGCGGCGAGCCCCGCACTTGATGAGCTTCTTGATGTGCCAGGTCCCCTTCTGCCAGTCGATGTCGCAGATCCGGCTGGGAACCTCCCTCGAGCCCTTCGCCCCGGCCGGTGTCGCGGGCGCCAGGGAGAGGAGCAGGAGGGCCGCGAGCGCCGCGAGATGCCCGCGGCGCATCGTGTTGGATCGTGTCATACGCATCTCACCCCCGCGGTGGACCGGGCTGGCGACCGGGTCCGCGCCGGGCCGAGGCGGATGCTCGGCCGACCCGCGGTAGGTCGTGGGTGCTGGATCACCTCCCTCGTGTCGGAACCTCTCGACCTCCGGTGCCGCGGACGTCAGCCGGGCTCCGCCCCCCTGCGGGCGCCATCCGTCCCTGGACGTGGCGGAAGACGCACCGAGCGGGGGAGGAGGGTCGGACCGAACGTCCGTGCAACCGTCTCCGACCCTACCAGCGGGTGCTGACACCCGCGACGCACGGATGTGCAACCGCCGCGACCGCCGGTCATGGGCCGCGGAGCCCCTGGTCCGGTCCGGTGCCGGGTACGATGACCCCGTGCCGACGAAGGTCCTGCTCGCTGCGCCGCGTGGATACTGCGCAGGCGTGGAACGCGCCGTCGAGGCGGTCGAGCGCGCCCTCCAGACCCACGGGGCGCCCGTCTACGTGCGCAAACAGATCGTCCACAACCTCCACGTGGTCCGCGATCTCGAATCCAAGGGCGCGGTCTTCGTGGATCGGGAGACCGAGGTACCGGAGGGGGCCGTGGTGGTGCTGTCGGCGCACGGGGTGGCGCCCGAGGTCTACGACAGCGCGCGCCACCGGGAGCTCTCGGTCCTGGACGCGACGTGCCCGCTCGTGACCAAGGTCCACCTGGAGGCCCGTCGGTTCGCCGAACGCGGGCGCACGATCCTGCTGATCGGCCACGGCGGGCACGAGGAGGTGGAGGGCACCACCGGTCAGGCCCCGGACCGCACGATCCTCGTCCAGGACGTGCAGGAGGCCCGCCGGGTGCAGGTCCCGGATCCAGGCAACCTCGCGTACCTCACGCAGACCACCCTGTCGGTCGACGAGACCAACGAGATCCTCGCCGTGCTCCGGGAGCGGTTCCCTCGCATCGAGGGGCCGCCACGCGAGGACATCTGTTACGCCACCCAGAACCGGCAGGACGCCGTCAAGGAGGTCGCCCGTCGCGCGGACGTGGTGCTCGTGATCGGCTCGGCCAACTCGTCGAACTCGAACCGGCTCGCCGAGGTGGCCCGGGAGCAGGGCACCCCAGCCCACCTGGTGGACGACGAGAGCGAGGTGGATCCGACCTGGCTCGAGGGCGCGGAGGTCGTCGGGCTCACCAGCGGCGCATCCGCCCCCGAGTGGCTCGTGGGGCGGATGGTCG
This sequence comes from uncultured Actinomycetes bacterium, assembly GCA_964640085.1. Taxonomy (GTDB): domain Bacteria; phylum Actinomycetota; class UBA4738; order UBA4738; family HRBIN12; genus CAZXFA01. The sequence continues at coordinate 39,849 of CAZXFA010000009.1, forward strand.
ACCGGCTCGCTTCGTTGGGGGCTTCCGAGGTCGAGGAGGTGTTCCTGACCGAAGAGCGGGTCCGGTTCTCGGACGTGCGTGTCTGAGGAGGCTCAGCTCACCTCGGCGGCCGAGGGCGCGGTCCGGCAGAGGGCTTCCAGCGCCTCGGCCCCGTCCTCCGGACCGACGGCGATCAGCCGGTCGCCGGCGCGGAGCGTGAAGGGACCTCGCGGCCGGTAGATCCAGCGCGGACCCCGCTGGATGGCCAGGACGAACATCCCGGTCTCGGTCTCCAGCTGAAGGTCCCGGAGCGTCCGGCCGTCGGCTGGCGTCCCCGGGTCGATGAGTGTCTCGGCGCTCGTCTCCTCGGTCTCCTCCAGCGCCATCTGCACTACCGGGTGGAGGGGCTCCCCGTGCTCCACGTACCAGGTCATGTCGCGGGCCGCGTCGCACATCGACTCGCTCGCGCTGGCCAGGCGCAGGAGCCCCCGGAGCTCGTCGGGGTCCCGTGCCTCCGGTGCCGCGCGGAGCACCCAGGACTCGAGCTCGTCGTGCAGCATGTCGCTCCGCGCCTCGAGCGCGGCCACCTCGGCCGCGAGCGCCCGGTTGTTGAACAGCAGGGATGAGTACGCGAGTCCCACCGTCGCCTCGGAGAGATCCTTCAGCTCGACCAGGATGTCCACCGCGCGGTCGAGCTCGGACAGCGGAGGCGCGTCCTCGCCGGGCGGCGCGGGCAGGGGTGGGGCGCCGGCCAATCCGCGGAGCAGGTTCACGCCCTCCTCCGGGCCTCGAGCCAGGAGGACGTCTCCCTCGGAAAGCACGTCGTCGGGGCCCGGATCGAACTCCCACTCCGTGCCGCTGCGGATGGCCATGACCCACATCCCTGTCTCGGTCGGGAGTGAGAGGTCCCGGAGCGACCGCCCGATCACCTCGGCGTCCTCGCGGACCTTGACCCGGGCGGTCATCTCGTCCGCATGTCGGAGGTCTCGCCGGAGCGCGTCGGGGATCCCCAGGTGCACCGCCACCACCCGAGCGATGTCCGACGCGGCGTCGCCGATCTGCTCGATCGCGTCCGCGATCCACAGCACGCCCGCCATCCCTTCGGCGTCTTCGGGGCTGCGGGCGGCGAGCATCGCCGTCGTCCGCAGGCGGCGGAGATGGCCGATCATCCGCTCTTCGAGACGCTCGACCTCCTGGGCGAGCTTCTCCTCTTCGAAGAAGACGGCCGCGTAGGCCAGGTCGACCATGAGCTCCGAGGCGTCCTTCGCCTCGACGAGGAGGTCCTTGACGTTCCTCGGTTCCTCATCCATGGATCGTCACTCCCGATACTGACATGGCGAACAGCACCGCGCCCACCCCCGCCAGGTCCAGGAGGCTGGTGATGATCGGGACCCCGTGGTTGTCCGGATCCAGGCCGAACCGGGAGGTCACGACGGCCACGTAGTAGCCGGCTCCGAGGGTGATGGGCATCACGAGCGCACCGGCGAACAGCGTCCCGCTGATCATCGTCCCGGCGCCGGGATGGGCCAACCCCGTCACGTTCGCCAGCCCGAGCGCAGTGGCCCCGATCGCGGTGAACACGGCGAAGCCCGCCATGACGACCAGACCGGCGTCGACGATCGCCGGGGGCTCGGGGCGTCCCCGCGGCGTGATCACGCCGAGCTGGAGCTTGGAGGATAGCCGGGACGACAGGATGCCGCCGAGCGCCCCCGCCTGGGACACGAACGGGGGGATCATGATCAGGATCGCGGGTGCGGCCTCGAGCGAAAGCCGCCTGGCCTCCAGCAGCGCGCCCGCGAAGATGTCCAACAGGGGCACGAGGGTGATCACCCCCACCATCTCCACGAGGATCCGGCGGGTGGGTTGGTCGGTGCCGAAGCTCCGGACGAGGGCGACGAGGGCGAGCGCGGTGCACGCCCCTGCGACGATCGCGTTGGAGCCCGCGCTGCGCGGGATGAAGCTGGCCGCGAACAACGCGGGCAGGGTGACCATGTCCCCGATCGCGGTGACCATCGGGGTGGCCACGGCGTCCAAGTCCCACCCCCGCCGGTAGGAAAGCACCGAGATCCCGATCGTGACGAGGAGGATCACCGCCGAGGCGAGCGCGCCGCCGATCACCGAGATCGTAACGAGGTCCCAGAACGAGATCGTGCGCTCGCCGAACGCCGCCGCTACGACCTTGGCCATCCCGGCCAGGTAGAGGGACGAGACGAAGGTGGAGAGGACGCCGACCTCGACGTTGCGGGCCAACAGCCCGCCGCGACGCAGGTTGGCCTCGAACAGACCGGCGTGGATCCCCGTCCCCAGCCGAGCCCCGATCGCCCCGAAGATCGTCCCCCGCATCCCGACCGAGGCGGGGATCAGGACCAGGAGCCCGGGGAGCCTGTTCAGGGTGTCGGTGATCGAGCCGAGGATCAGACCCGCGACGAAGGAGGCGGCAGTCGACAGGACGAGCGCGACCGAGCCCTGCCGGAGCGTTCGACGCTCCGCCCGCAGGGTTGCCCAGATGCGACGGGCGCGTGGACGCAGGGCCATAACGGTTCGCTCATCGGGTCCTTACCGCGGCTCGAGGATCGGTGCCCCGGAGGGGCAGCCCGTGGCAGTATGCGCCCGCCCGAGGTTGCGGGACAACCTCGGAGGGGCGCCCGGCTCCTGGGCTCAGTCCACCCAGTCGCGCGTGAGGAAGAGCCAGAAGGCGAGGCCCGCGTAGGGCCCGTAACGGCGGAACCGCCGCAGGATCGTCGCGTCGGAGACCGTCCGGCGACCCACGTTCTTCGCGAACGTGGGTCGCGTCCACGAGTCCAGGATCAGCCGGTGGTACCGCCCGAGGGTCATCATGATGTGGGCAGCCGCGTACGGGCCCACGCCGGGGAGCGCGAGCAGCCGTGCCTCGAGCTCCTCGTCGGGCAGCTCGTCGGCGGAGGCGGTCCCCAGCGCCTCGAGATCCAGCTCCCCGTCGGCAATCGATCGGGCGAGCGAGACCAGATAGGCGCCGCGGTAGCCGGCCCTGGCGACGTCCCGATAGAAGGCCTCGCCGGCCTCCGCCATCGCGTGGGGCGTGGGGAAGGCCCGGCCCCACGGACCTTCCGGCCGAGCGCCGATCGCCGGCTCCCCCAGGTGCTCGACGATCGCGTGGACCATCCGCCTGGTGGCCGACCAGGCGCAGTTCGTGGTGCAGATCGTCTTGACGACGTCCTCGAAGACTGTGGGGCTGCGGACCATCCGTCCGGCACCGGTCGTGACCCATGACAGATCGGCATCGTCCGCGGCCACGGCGTAGAAGGGCGAGAGGTCAGCGTCCAGGCGGAGGACGTGCCGGATCCGGTCGAGCAGATCCTCGACCAAGCCGTCTGGAGCCCGGGGCCCCAGGATCGTCACCCGTGCGTGCCGGTTCCGGCCCGCCTCGATGCGAACGGTGCGGGGACGGCCTCGCCGCGGGCGCAGGGTGATCTGGGTCGCCCGGTAGTCCGGGTCCGGGCGCATCGGCGGCAGGTCCACGAAGCCGTGGGAGTTCAGCGTTCGGACCAGATCCACCGGCTCACGGCCAGCGCCGACGAGCCGCAGCTCACGTGTCGTCATGCGACCGCTGGCGCTCGCGCCAGGCCCGGACCTTGGCTCGGTTCCCGCAGGAGGCCATCGAGCACCACCGCCCCGAGTGGTTCTTCGAGCGGTCGAAGAAGACCGCGCGGCAGTCCTGGTTGGCGCACTGCTTCAGGTGGGACCAGGTGCCGTCGAAGCGCGCGAGGAACGCGATCGCGACCAGCCGGCCGAGCGCGCCGGCCACGCCGCCCTCCGCCGGGACGAGAACCGGGTCTCCGTAGGCGAAGTGGGGATGGAGCCCCGCGGCCTCGGAGACCGCGTCCAGCTCGGAGGCCGCCTCCCAGGGCGGTGCCTGGCCCTCCTCCGTGAGGACCAGCTGGCGGAGGGCGCCGGCCAGCCGGAGCGCCTGGCGGTGCTCGCGTGGGCCGAACCGGGCCCCGGATGGGATCAGCCCACGGTCCACCAGGAAGGCGCGGACCATCTCCGGCGGTGGCTCGACCGTCCGACCCCGCGGGTCGTGCTGGTGCAGGTTCACGAACCGCTGGACCAGCTCGAGATCCCCCGGCGCCGGGGCCGTGTCGTCGTGCTCGCGGATGTCGATCATGCCGGGTCCGATGATACACCAACGAAGTGAGGTTGACTGGTTATCCTAACCTGTGTATCCTTCTTCGCAGGTTACGATCAACGGAGGAGGTGGACGGCGTGATGGGCCCGACGAACCACGCGATCGGCCGCGAGCTGGCCGTCGAGCGGATTCAGCGGCTCCGGGCGGAGGGCGCCGGCGGGGGACCGAGAGTGCGACGCCGCCGCCAGCCGCCGCGGATCGCCGGGATGGCTCGGACCGCGAGCGCCGAACCTCGACTCCTGCGTGCGGAGGGGAGATGAGGGGGATGGAGGTGCTGGGTTCGATCGTCCTGGGGCTGGCCGTGGTGGGTCTATGGGTTGCAGCGGCGCTGTTCGGACGCGACACGCGCGACGGCGGGGACTGGCTCGTCCGCACGAACCTGCGCGGACGCCCCGCCCGGCTCGGCGACTGACCACAGCTCCGGGTACCCTCGTCGGCGTGGGCATACGGTTCACCGAGTGGGCCTCCGAGATCCTCCAGCGCTCCCACGCAGCGGCCCGGCGTTTCAACCCACGGGCCACCGTGCGGATGCATCGGGACGGCGACCGTGTCGTGTTCACGCTCGCCGACGAGCCGGTCGAGGGCGACGAGCTGGTGAGTGGGGAGGGGTTCGAGCTCCTCGTCGAGCCGGGCCTGGAGGGCACCGTGGACGTCGTGGAGCCCCACGACCGGCTGATCCTCCGTCCACCCGGCGACCGGGAGCGCAGCGCCCGGTCCCACTGACCGAGCTCCCCGTCGCCCGGTCTAGACTTCTGGCCACGATGACCGCCGCCGATCCCTCCCCGCCGCTGCGTCCGCTCCCGGGCTCGGGCCGGTGATGCTGGTGGGCGGGGCCGAGGACAAGGTCCGGCACATGGTCGTGCTGTCCCGTTCCGCCGATCTCGTCGGGAGGAGGCATGGCCACGTGGTCGTGGGCGCTCGCGCGGGCCACGTCGAGGTCGTGCTCGACGAGATGGGGGCCACTCGGAAGGCGCTCGACCGATCGCGGCCCGGCGACCTCGTCGTGCTCTGCGTCGATTACGCGACCGAGGTGTTCAAGGAGCTCGAGCGCCGGCGCTCGCTCGCCGCGCCGACCATCATGGCCTCCGGCAACGGCGACGGGCAGGTCGTGACGGCGGGCGGCGACCCGGACCTGCTGAACCTCGAGCGCTGAGGGTGGACCCGGACGCGACGCGAGCGGCGCTGGAGCACGAGCGCGACGCGCTGCGGTCCCAGCTCGCCGAGCTCACGGCCGCGCCACCGGACCCGGTCGGCGCGGTCTCGTTCGGCAAACGCGTCGGGGAGGGCACGACGCAGGCGGTCGAGCGGATCGCTCAGGTCGATGCCGCGAGGAACCTGGACGCGAAGCTCCGGGACGTCGACCGCGCGCTGGCGAAGCTCCACGAGGGCAGCTACGGCGCCTGTGACCGCTGCGACGGGGCGATCTCGCCCGAGCGCCTCGATGCGATCCCGTGGGCGGTGCTGTGCGTCCGATGTGCGTCGGCGCGGTGAACCGCTACGAGGGCTCGTTCCCGGGGCGCCACTTGATGCTGCATCCGGCGCTCGGCCGCTGATCCTCCGGGACCGGTCGACCCTCGAGGACCGCGTCGATCGCGGCCCGCAAGTCTTCGCCCGTCACCGGGATCCCGTTCCCCGGCCGGCTCGCGTCGAGCTGCCCACGGTAGACGAGTCGCCGGTCCGCGTCGTAGAGGAAGAGGTCCGGCGTGCACGCGGCCCCGTATGCCTTCGCGACCTCTTGGGTCTCGTCGAACAGGTACGGGAACCGGTAGCCCGCCTCACGCGCCTCTTCAGCGAGGCTCTCGGGCGCGTCCTCCGGGTACGCCTCGGGGTCGTTCGGGCTGATCGCCACGATGCCGAGGTCCGTGGCGGCGTGGTCGGTGCCGATCCGCGCGATCCCCTCGCGCACGTGCGCGACGTACGGACAGTGACGGCAGATGAACATCACCAGCAGCGCCCGGCGGTCGGCGAAGTCCTCGATCCGCACCGTCCGCCCGCTCGTGACGTCCGGGAGAGCGAACGGCGGAGCCTGGCTGCCGAGCGTCGTCATCGTCGAGGATGCCATGGTCGATCCTCCCGCTTCCGGCCCTCTTCCGATGCTACCGGCGTTCCGCGTTACGCCCGCTTCTGCGCGCGTGCGGAGGCGACCTGTCGCCGGACGCGTCCCGGCGACAGCAGCTCGGCACCCGCTTCCCCCAGCCATGCGAAGACCTCGGCGCGCATCCCGAGCGCGGTCACCGCCACGACGTCTCCCCGCCGCGAGCGCTGGAGCATCGCCCGGAGCGCCGAGAGCTCGTCGGCGTACACGTCCACCTCCTCCGCGCCCCCGTCGGCCGCGCCGGCGCGCAGTCGCTCGACGATCTCCATCCGCTCCCGGCCTCGCACGTAGCGGAGCAGCTCGGCGATCGCGAGATGGTCCGATCCACGGGCGGCGCGTTCGGCGAAGTCATGGAGGATCTTGTCGGTGCGGTACGGGCCGTGCAGATCGCGAGCCAGATCTCGCGGCTCCTGCGGCGCACGCCCTCGCAGATCTCGGTCAGGCCCGCCATCCCGGCCTCGTTGTGCGCGTAGTCGACCACCACGATCCGTCCGTCGAGCGCGAACAGGTTCGTCCGGCCCGGGTTGCGCTCGGGGTCCAGGACGAAGGTGCGGAGCCCTCGCACCACAGCGCGCTCGGGCAGGCCGACGCCGAGCGCGGCCGAGGCCGCCTGGAGCGCGTTCATCACGTTGGGGCCCGAGATGCCGGCGATCGTGACCGGGACGTCGATCAGCGCGACGAGTGGCCGCACACCCCGACCCTCAAGCACGACGAGCCGCCCGTCGAGCACGGTCGTCGCCCGCCCACCCTCCGCGAGCGTCTCGCGCAGCGCCGGGTGATCGGGGTCCAGGGAGCAGAGCCAGGGCCTGCCGGTGGCACCCCGTCGCATCCCGAGCACCCGCGGGTCGTCGGCGTTCAGCACGCACCAGCCCTCGGGACGCGTGATGCGCGTGATCGCCGCCTCGACCTCGGCGAGCTGGTCGAGCGTCCGCACGCCGAGCAGGTCCAGGTGGTCCTCGGTGACGTTCGCGACCACCGCCACGTCGTTGTGGAGCACGCCGATCCCACGGAGGAGGATCCCGCCGCGGGCGGTCTCCAGCACCGCCACGTCGGGCTCCTGGGCGAGGGCCATCGCGGCTCCCCCGAACCCGGAGTAGTCGCCGGCGTCGACGAGCTCGCCGTTGCCCCGGTACACGCCGTCGGTGGAGGCGTAGGCCACCCGCTTGCCCGCGGCACGGACAAGGTAGGCCAGCAAGCGCACGATGGTGGTCTTGCCGTTCGTGCCGGTCACCGAGATCACCGGGATCCCCGGGTCCGGTACCGAGGGTTCCTCGCCCGGACCGACGGTCGCCAGACGCCGGGCGGTCTGCGCTATCAGCCGGTCCGGCGAGCGGCGAGCGTCCCCCACCGCGTCGAGCACGGTGGCGATCTCTCGCCCGAGCGCCTCGGCCGCCCCTCGGCGCCGCCAGGGGAACGCCACGACGATGTGCTCCCCTTCGGCGCGAGCCCGGACCGCGAGCCGGACGCCGCGCTCGCGCGCGAGGCGGCGGGTCAGCGTCGCGGCGACCCGCGCGACGGCCCGGCGTCGCTGCTCGGATCCGGGACGCCCGGCGTGGCCGTTCGACGAGGTCCGTTCGAGCAGCCGGGCGAACCGCGCCTCCGGCATCGACGCGAGCCCCCCGATCCCGAGGGTGAGCTTGAGCGCCGGACGCGGGAAGTATCGGTTCGGTCCCTCCAGGACCCGGAGCTCGCGCACCTCGACCCGCGTCGCCACCGGCGGAGCATAGGCACGACCGATCCGGCGGGGCGAGCGGGAACGCTCAGGCCGCCTCGCCGGCGTGGTACCGGCGGAAGGCCGGCACGAGCCACGCGATCGCGCCGACCCCCAGGATGCACAGGACGCCGCCCGAGACCACCGAGACCGTGGGGGTGAAGGCCTGGGCCACCAGACCCGCCTCGAGGTCGCCGAGCCGCGGTCCCCCCGTCACGACCAAGATGTGGATCCCCGACAGGCGTCCGCGGAGGGAGTCGGGGACCGAGAGCTGGAGGATCACGTTGCGGAACACGGCACTGATCACGTCCGCCGCCCCGGCGATCGCCAGGAGGAGCAGGGCGAGCCACAGGTGGTCGCCCACCAGACCGAACGCCGCGATGCCGGCGCCCCACACGGCGACCGCCCACATCACCGCCCGTCCCTGGTGGCGGATCCGTGAGACCCATCCCGTGGTGAGCGCGCCGACGACCGCCCCGACGGCCGGCGCCGCGAACAGGAGCCCGACCACCGCCGCCCCACGCCCGAACTGGGTGACGGCCAGGATCGGGAACAGGGCCCTCGGCATCCCGAACACCATCGCCACGATGTCGATCGTGAACGTGGACTGGAGGACCCGGCGGCCGCGGAGGTAGGCGAACCCCTCCCGGACGGCGGCCGGGCCGCTGCTGATCCGTCCCGACGACTCGGGAGGCAGCCGGCCGATCGAGATCGCCGCCACCAGCATCGCCACATACGTCACGACGTCGATCGCATACGCCCAGACCAGCCCGAAGCGCGCGATCACGACGCCGGCGAGCGCCGGACCGAGGAGCGCGGTGCCGTTCCACACGATCTGGTTGAGCGCGAGCGCGGATGGGAGGTGCTCGCGCCCCACGAGCCGGGGGGTCATCGCCGAGCGCGTGGGGAGGTCGATCGCGGAGACCGCCGCGATCACCGCGACCGCCGCATACACCACCGCGATCGGCGGGTGCCCGTGGACCGCGCCGACCAGGAGCGCGCCCGACCCCGCCATGTACCCGAGCTGCGAGAAGATCAGGATCGTCCGGCGGTCGTAGGCGTCGACGAACGTGCCGCCGACGAAGGTTCCGACCACCAAGGCCACGAACCCGGACAGGCCGATCGCGCCGACGGCGGCCGGCTGGCCGGTGAGCTCGGTCACCTGGACGTAAGTCGCGACCAGCGCGAAGTGGTACCCAAGCTCGGAGATCATCATCCCGAGCCAGATCCGCCGGAAGTCGCGAGAGACGCGCAGCGGGGACGCGTCGACCGCGAGCCCCCGGACCGCCGTCCGCAGCCGGTCGGCCCGGGCCCTGCGCTCCCGCTCGCCCGCCGCCACGGGCGGAAGGTAGCAGCCCGGCGCTACCCCGTGACGGCCCCGATCGCCTCGTCCAGGACGTCCAGGCCCTCGTCCAAGAGCTTCTCGTCGATCGTGAGCGGCGGCAGCAGCCGGATCACGTTGTCGTAGGTCCCCGCCTTCAGGATCACCACGCCCTCGGCCAGGCACCGCTTCACGATCTCTGTGCCCGTGGCACCGTCGAGGGGTTCCTTCGAGGCGCGGTCGGCCACCAGCTCGATCGCGGTCATCATGCCGCGGCCGCGGACCTCGCCGATCGCATCGTGCCGTCCCTGCATGTTGCTCAGGCGCGCCATGAGATGATCGCCGAGCGTGCGCGAGCGCTCGAGCAGCCCGTCGCGCTCGATCACATCCAGGACCGCGAGGGCCGCCGCGGCCGCCACCGGGTTCCCGCCGTAGGTGCCGCCGAGCCCCCCGACGTGGACCGAGTCCATGACCTCGGCCCCACCCGTCACGGCGCTGATCGGCATGCCCCCACCGAGCGACTTGGCGCTGGTCACGAGGTCGGGGACGACCTCTTCGTCCTCGATCGCGAACCACCGACCCGCGCGACCCATCCCGCTCTGGATCTCATCGGAGATGAACAGGATCGCATGCTCGGCGCAGTGCTCCGCCAGGCCCTTCAGGAAACCGGGCGCCGGGACCACGAACCCTCCCTCGCCCTGGATGGGCTCGACGATCACGGCCGCGACGTTCTCCTCGCCGATGTGCTTGTGGATCTCGTCCTTCGCGTACGCGAGGGCCTCCTCGGCGCAGCGCTCCGGTCCGCTGGGCCAGCGGTACGGGTAGGCGAATGGGAGCCGATAGATCTCGGGCGCGAACGGCCCCATGCCCTGCTTGTAGGGCATGACCTTGGCGGTGAGCGACATCGCGAGCAGGGTCCGGCCGTGGAACGCGTGGTCGAACGTGACGATCGCCTGGCGCCCGGTGAACCTCCGGGCGATCTTCACCGCGTTCTCGACGGCCTCGGCCCCGGAGTTGGCGAACATCGTCTTCTTGGGAGCGTCGCCGGGAACGAGGGCGTTCAGCCTCTCCGCGAGCTCGATGTACGGCTCGTTGGCGCTGACGTGGAAGCAGGTGTGGGTGTCGAGCTCGAGCTGTGCGTGTGCCGCCTTCACGACCTCGGGGGCCGAGTGGCCGACGTTCAGCACGGCGATCCCGGTGGCGAAGTCGATCAGGCGGTTGCCGTCGACGTCCTCGATGATCGCCCCCGAGGCCCGGGCGGTGACGATCGGGTGGATGTTCGCCACGCCCTGCGGGATCGCGGTCCCGCGGCGCCCGAACCACTCCCGCGACCTCGGCCCCGGGATCTCGGTGACGACCTTTCGCTCCTGTGGGATGTCCATCTCGACCGCTCCCTCCTCGTCGCTCGCCGGGCATCCTTCGCGAGTGTGCCCCGAGCCCCGACGGGCTGTCAGGCCGTCCTCGGACCAACGGGACCGGAGGCGTTTGTACGGCGCGTCCAGTCTCGCACGTGGGCGGTCACGACGGCGGCGGCCCTTTGTACGACTCGTACAATCCGGGTATGGGGCTCACCGTTCGGGACATCCTCACCGTCCCGGGACTGGCCCTCCGCCTGGTCGCCGGTGAGGCCGGGATGGACCGGCCCGTGCGATGGGTCCACATCAGCGAGCTGGAGGACCCGACACCCTGGCTGAAGGGCGGGGAGCTCCTCCTCACCACGGGGGGTGGGCTGGGCGCCACGCCCGCTCAGCAGCGCGCGTACGTCCAGCGTCTGACCGACGCCGGCCTGGCCGGCCTGGGGGTCGGGCTGGGCTTCAGCTTTGAGAAGCTGCCGAGGTCCCTGGTGACGGCCGCCGAGCGGGCCGGGTTCCCGCTGTTCGAGGTGCCCTACCCGGTGCCGTTCATCGCGATCACGGAGGCCGTCTTCACGCGGCTCCTCTCCGAGCAGTTCGACCTGCTCCAACGCGCGGTGGACGCTGAGCACGTGCTCACTCGTGCCGTGATGGAGGGGGGAGGGCTCGAGACGGTGGCAGGGTCGCTCGCCGAGGTGACCGGGACGTGGGTGCTGTTGCTCGACCTGCACGGGATGCCGCTGGCTGCCACCCCGCCCACCGCGGGTGAACGGACCGCCCGCATCCGGGACGAGCTCCGGGTCTCGCGGCCGGAGGGCGTGGGGTTCAGCCTCAGCCTGCTGGACCACGGCCAGAACATCTGGGTCCAGCCGGTGGGCGCCCAGGGTCGGGTGGAGGCGTTCCTGGCCGTGGGCAAGGCCGAGCTGCTCTCACAGGTCGACCGGATCGTCGTCGGGCACGCCCTGTCGCTGTTCGCGATCGAGCTCGCGAAGTCGCGGGCGGTCGCCGAGGCCGAGCGCCGGCTCCAGGGAGACTTCTTCGACGCTCTTTCGGCGGGGAGCCTTCCGACGGACGAGGCGGCGCGCGGACTGGGTCGGTTCGGGTTCGACCGGGATGGACGGGTGGTGGTGGTGGCGTTGGAGGGCGACCGGCCGGAGGAGGTCGCGTACGCGGCCGAGGTGCTCCTGTCCCGCATCGGTGCTCCGTACCTGGTCTCGCGGACCGACCACGGCGTTCTGTTGCTGCTCGGGGAGGACCCCGGGCGGGACGTCGGCCACCTGCGGAAGGCGATCGCCGAGCGGGTTGGCGACCCGGTCCGGCTGGGCGCGGGCGGGCCGGCGGGTCCCGACGAGGTCGCGCGCAGCCTGCGGGAGGCACGGTACGCGCTCCAGGTCTGCCGTCTGGAGGGGTGGGACTCGGCCGGGTTCGCGGATCTGGGGACCTACCGCCTGCTGCTCTCGATGGCGGATCCGGACGCGCTGCGCGCGTTCGCCGACGCGCTGCTCGGGCCGCTGGATGCCTACGACCGGGATCACCACGGGGAGCTCCACGCGTCCCTCCGGGCCTTCCTCCAGCACAACGCCCGGTGGGAGACCGCCGCGACCGAGCTGTACGTACACCGGCACACGCTCCGCTACCGGATGCGCAAGGTGGAGGAGCTCACCGGACGGGATCTGGGATCGAGCTTCGATCGCATGGAATTCTGGCTGGCGCTCCGCGCGCGCGAGCTCCTGGCCGTCCAGGCTGCGGGCTGAGCGCCGTTCCGTACAGTCCTGCCCCCGACGCCGGCCGGAACGTCGAGTGGCCCGTTCGCCGCCGGTTCGGCGATACTGCGGTTACCAAGGTTGCCAGCGACCCCCGCCCGGGGTCCCGACGGAAGGGGAGGCAGGCGATGGCGGAGCTGAAGACCTGGGGGATGTACGTCGGCGGCGAGTGGGTGGAGTCCGGGCGGGGTGAGTCCGAGCCGGACATCGATCCCTCCTCCGGCGAGCCGGTGGCGACGGTCCAGGTCGGCACGCGAGAAGACGCCGACGAGGCGGTGACCGCCGCTCTGAAGGCCTACGAGGAGGTCTGGTTCGACGCACCGCCCAAGGAGCGCTCGGCGATGATGCTGAAGCTCGCCGACGCGATGGAGGCCGACGCCGAGAACCTCGCCAAGCTCGAGGCGGAGGATGTCGGCAAGCCGATCTCGGTCGCCCGCGAGGACATCCCGTTCATCATCGACAACCTTCGGTTCTTCGCCGGTGCCGCTCGGGTGCTCGAGGGCAAGTCCGCCGGCGAGTACGAGCGTGGCTTCACGAGCATCATCCGACGGGAGCCGCTCGGCGTGACCGTCGGGATCTGCCCGTGGAACTACCCGCTGATGATGGCGATCTGGAAGCTGGGGCCGGCGCTGGCCGCCGGGAACACGTCGATCCTCAAGCCCGCCGAGATCACCCCACGCACCACGCTCCGGCTGGCGGAGCTGTCACAGGACATCCTGCCGCCCGGCGTGTTCAACGTGATCACCGGGCACGGGTCGGAGATCGGCGATCAACTCGTCAAGCACCAGGACGTTCGGCTGGTGTCGGTCACCGGCGACACGGCGACGGGCAAGATCATCGCGGCGAACGCAGCGAGCAACGTGAAGCGCTGCCACCTCGAGCTCGGGGGCAAGGCACCGGTCGTGGTGTTCGACGACGCCCCGATGGACGAGCTCGTCGAGATGCTGAAGTTCGCCGGGTACACCAACAGTGGGCAGGACTGCACGGCGTCCTGCCGCGTGATCGCCGGCCCCGGGATCTACGAGAACCTGGTGTCCGAGCTGGTGCCCGCCGTGGAGTCGATCAAGGTCGGCGACATCATGGACGAGGACATCGAGATGGGTCCGCTGGTCTCGTCCGACCAGCGGGAGAACGTCGCCGGGTTCGTCGACCGGGCGCAGGAGGGCGGCGCGAAGGTCCTCACCGGAGGCTCGACGCTCGATCGGCCCGGCTACTACTACTCGCCGACCGTCGTCACGGTGGACGATCAGAAGGCCGAGATCGTCCAGAAGGAGGTCTTCGGTCCCGTGGTGACCGTGCAGCGGTTCGCCGACGAGGACGAGGCCGTCGCCTGGGCGAACGATGTGGTCTACGGCCTGGCGTCCTCCGTGTGGACCAAGGACGTCGGCCGGGCGATGCGCGTGGCGCGGCGCCTCCAGTTCGGCGCGGTGTGGGTGAACTCGCACTTCACGATCACGGCGGAGATGCCCCACGGCGGCTACAAGGAGAGCGGGTACGGCAAGGACATGTCGATGTACTCGCTGGAGGACTACACGCAGATCAAGCACGTCGCGGTGTCGCTCGCCTAGCGGCGTGCGGGGACCGGAGGCGGCCCGGCCCGGACCGGGCCGGGCCGCCTCGCGAGGAAGGTGGTGAGTCCCGGATGAGCGATGTCCGACCGTTCCTGGTGAACGGCGAGTGGCGCACGGGGGATGGAACCCACCCCGTGAGGAGCCCGTTCGACGAGAGCGTGGTTGCGGAGCTCGGGGTTCCGACGAACGCCGACGTGGAGGAGGCCGTAGCCACCGCCGCTTCGACCTTCGCCGGGTCCAGGCACCTTCCCGTCTACGCACGCTCGGAGGCCCTGGACCACATCTCGCGCCGGCTGGCGGAGACGGTGCAGGAGAACGGGGAGCTGATCGCTCGCGAGGGTGGGAAGCCGCTCAAGTGGGCCACGGTGGAGGCCACGCGGGCCATCTCCACGTTCCGATGGGCCTCCGAGGTGCTCCGGCACGGGGACGACGAGGTGATGCGGCTGGACACCGAGGCCTCGCTCGGTTCGCGGATGGGGATCCTGCGGCGGTTCTCGGTGGGCCCGGTCCTCGGCATCACCCCGTTCAACTTCCCGCTGAACCTGGTGGCGCACAAGCTCGCGCCGGCGATCGCGGTCGGCGCGCCGATCGTGGTCAAGCCAGCGTCGGCGACCCCGCTCGGCGCCCTTCGACTGGCCGAGCTGTTCATGGAGACGGATCTGCCGAAGGGGATGTACCAGGTGCTCCCGGTGTCCTCGAAGGTGGCAGACGGGATGGCCCGGGACACGCGGTTCAAGAAGATCTCGTTCACCGGCTCCGCCGAGATCGGCTGGTACCTGAAGGGCCTGGACCCGAAGAAACGGGTCACCTTGGAGCTCGGCGGCAACGCCGGAGTGATCGTCCACTCGGACGCCGACCTGGACATGGCGGCCAAGCGCATCGCGTTCGGCGGCTACTACCAGGCCGGCCAGAGCTGCATCAGCGTCCAGCGCGTGCTGGTGCAGTCCGAGGTCTATGAGGACTTCGCCGCGCGCCTGGTCAAGGAGGTGGAGAGCCTGAAGGTCGGTGACCCGATGGACCCGGCGGTCGACGTCGGACCGGTGATCGACCGCAGCAACGTCGAGCGGATCGACGCGTGGGTCACGGAGGCGGTGTCGCAGGGCGCCGAGGTGCTCACCGGTGGCAACCGGGACGGGCCGTTCTTCGCGCCCACGATCGTCTCCCGCGTCGAGCCCGAGATGAAGGTCTGCCGGGAGGAGATCTTCGGTCCGGTGGTCACGCTCAGCCCGTACCAGACGTTCGAGGAGGCGATCGCGACCGTGAACGACTCGCGCTTCGGCCTCCAGGCGGGCGTGTTCACCAACGACATCAACCGGGCTTTCCAGGCGCACCGGGAGCTCGAGGTCGGGGGGATCATCGTCAACGACCAGTCCGCGTGGCGGGCAGATCAGATGCCGTACGGGGGGTCGAAGGACTCCGGGTTCGGCCGCGAGGGCCTGCGCTTCGCGATGGAGGAGATGACCGAGCCGCGGCTCATGGTCCTCTCCCACGTGCCGCTGTAGGCGCGGTGGGAACGCCGATCGCCGTCCTCGGGGCGGGCGCCATGGGCAGCGCCGCCGCGGTGCTGCTCGCTCGGCATCGCCCCCAGGTCGACCTGGTCGTCTTGGACGTCGACGCCGAGCGCGCCGAGCGCGTGGCGAGGCGGGTCGGTGCGGTCGGGCGTGGGTTCGACGCTCGCTCCGATGACCTCACCGCGCTGCTGAAGGAGGTCCGGTCGGTGGCCGCATGCCTGCCCTACCGGTTGAACCTCGAGGTCATGGAGGCGGCGCTCGCCTCCGGCTGCCACTACGCGGACCTCGGCGGGCTGTTCCACGTCACGAGGCGCCAGTGGGAGAGGGACGAACGGTTCCGCGAGGCCGGCGTGTCGGCGGTCATCGGGATCGGGTCGGCTCCCGGCCTGACCAACGTGCTCGCGCGGCTCGGGGCCGACCGTCTCGACCCGGGTTCGGTCCGCACGATCGAGATCGCGGACGGGGCGGTCGACCTTGCGGCGGACGGCGCGACCTTCGGCGTTCCCTACTCGGCCGAGACGGTCCTGGACGAGTTCACCGAGCCCGCGATGGTCTTCGAGGACGGGGAGCTGAAGGAGGTTCCGGCCGGCACGGGCGAGGTTGAGTGGACCTTCCCCGAACCGGTCGGGACCCAACCCGCCATGTACACGCTCCACTCGGAGCCGGCGACCCTGCCGTTCACCATCCCCGGTGTCCGGGACGTTCGCTGGCGCCTGGCGCTCCCGCGCGCCGTCCACGAGGGCTTCACGCTCCTCGTTCGGATCGGGCTCGCCGCCCGCGAGCCCGTGACCACCCCGAGCGGGTCCGTCGTTCCCCGCGAAGTGCTCACCAAGTTGCTGAACTCGATGCCCGGGTCCGAGGGCGAGCCCCGCGACGTCGAGTTCATCGACGTCCGGGTGGCCGGCGCCCGGGACGGCGAGCCCGGGGTCATCCGTGAGCTGGCACGGTTCGATCCCTCGCCCGAAGGGCTATCGGCGGGGGCGTTCGGCACGGCGATCCCCATCGCCGTGGCCGTGCGATGGATGGCTGCCGGACGCGTGCCGCCCGGGGTGCATCCCCCGGAGATGGCGTTCGACGCCGAGACCTTCGTGGACGAGCTCGCGGGGGAGGGCGTGTCGTTCTCGACCGAGCTCTTGGCCTGAGGCCGGTCGTCAGCTCGCCCGGCTACCCTGGAGTCGTGGGCACCCTCGCGCTGATCCTCCTGCCGGCGGCGCTGTTCCTCGGCGGGCTCGTGGCCTGGGCGACGATCCGCCGCTCCGGCGGGATCGGTGCGACCGTACCCGCCCCGTTGCTTGCGCTCACGGGCGTGCTCCTGTTCCTGGGGCTGTTCGTCGCGCCGCGCGTGCTGGGCTTCACGTTCATCCTTCTCCCGTTCCTGCTCATCATCCGTCCCCGACGGCGGCGGAGGAACGGGTAGCGTGCGCCCCGGATGGGCGATCGCGGTCCTGTTGGTCGGGCTGGCGGTGTTCGGCTTCCTTCGCGCTCGTACGGTGGTCGCCGACACCTGGGGGATCCGGTCGGGGCGCAACCTGGTCGCGCTTGGAGCGGTCGTCCTGGCGGTGGCGCTCCTCGTGGCCGTCGCCCGCTCGCTGGCCGGCGTGGTCATCGGGGCCGCGATCCTCGGCGTGGCGCTCTACGCCGCCTGGCGGCTGCCGCGCACCTGACCCGAGCGCTCGGCTGCTACCGGGTGCCCGATCCGACCAGCTCGGCGACGAAGGCCCCGACCAGGCCCGCGAGCTCGCCCTCCCGTCGCCAGAAGTGGTGGTCGGTCCCCGGGACGATCCGGAGCGTCGCGGCGGGTAGCAGATCGGCGAGCCGTCCGAGCTCGGCGGGGGGACAGTGTCGGTCCGCGTCGCCGGCGACCAGCAGCACCGGCCGGCGCAGAACGCGGAGCTCCGAGGCGGAGGGCGGGTCGGGCACGTCCAGCCCGGGGCCGAGCGGCAGGCCGATCAGCCCGAGGCCGGCAACGCGGTCGTCGCCGATCGCCTCGTTCAGGGCCACGGCCGCTCCGAACGACCAGCCGAGGACCACGGTGGGGCCCGAGGCCTCCTCACGGACACGGCCAACGGCAGCGGCGACGTCGCGGACCTCGGTCCGGCCGCCGCCGTACGTGCCGGCCGATCCCATCGTCCCTCGGAAGTTGTACGACAGCACCACCAGCCCCCGCCCCGCCAGGTCGTTGCGGATGGCCCACAGGAGGGGGTGGTCCTTGCTCCCCCCGAGCCGGGGATGCGGGTGGCACAGGACCGCGGAACCGTCGGGCCGGCCCTCCGGCTCCCGGATCTCGCCCTCGAGCGAGATGCCGTCCTCGGTGATGAAGCGGATCGGTTCCACCGCGTGCGACGATGCCAGCGGGATGGGTCCGCGACAACCGTTGGCGTTCGCCCTGCGCGATCCTCTGCCCTGGGTCGAGCTCGCGGAGATCGTCCGCTCGGCCGAGGATGCAGGGTACGGAGCACTGTTCCTGCCGGAGATCACGGGGCGCGATGCGCTGGTGACGCTCGGCGCGCTCGCCGGGGAGACCCGAGCTCTCCTCCTCGTCACCGGCATCGTGCCCATCCGCTCTCGGACCCCGCTACTCACGGCGATGGCCGCCGCCACGGTCCACGAGCGCTCGGGCGGGCGCCTGATCCTCGGGCTCGGGCCCGGGCCGCCGCGCCCCGGGGTCCTGGACGAGCTCCGACGGTACGTGCTCGCCGTACGGGAACTGCTGGGAGGCGGGAGGATCGGCGGGGTCGAACGGGTGGAGGGCCTCGCCCTCGCGCCCGGCTCCCCGGTGCAGATCTGGATCTCGGCGATGGGCCCGAGGGCCTTCGCGCTGGCAGGCGAGATCGCCGACGGGGCGATCCTCAATTGGTGCACGCCCGACCGCGTGGCCTTCGCGCGCCGGAGGATCGGCGAGGCGGCCGAGGCCGCGGGGCGCGACCCGGCGGGGGTGACCCTGGCCGTCTACGTGCGCTCCTGGGTGGGCGAGGACCCGGAAGCCGCCCTCCCTGTCCTGCGCGCCGCGGCGGGGGAGTACGCGTCCTTCCCCGCCTACCATCGGCAGTTCGAGCAGCTGGGTCTGGGCGCCGAGGCCGAGGTGGCGGCGGCCGCACACCGTGCGGGGCGTCCCGATGACGCCCCGGCCGCGCTGGCCGAGGCGGTGTCGGCGGTCGGAGCGGAAGCCCCCTCCCGGCTGGCGGCCTTCCGCGAGGCCGGGGCCGACCTGGTCGTCGTTTATCCGGTGGCCGTGGGCGAGGCGTCCGCATCGATCCGGGCCACGCTGCTCGCGCTCGCGCCGTGAGCGTCGGTTGCCGATGGCCGGCGCGGGTGTAGACTTCGATTTGCAAGGTCCGCACGGTTGAAAAGGGGAAAAACGGATGACCTACACGATCTGCGAGCCGTGCATCGACGTGAAGGACCGGGCCTGCGTGGACGAGTGCCCGGTGGACTGCATCTACGAGGGCGGCCGGATGCTCTACATCCATCCGGACGAGTGCGTCGACTGCGGCGCCTGCGAGCCGGTCTGCCCCGTGACGGCGATCTTCTACGAGGACGACGTCCCGGCCGAGTGGAATCAGTTCACGCCGATAAACGCGGAGTTCTTCAACGACGAGGTGAGCGGCATCGGGTCACCGGGCGGGGCGGCCCAGGTGGGGCCGACGGACAAGGACCACCCGACCGTGGCCGGCTGGGCCTCGGTGGGCTGATCGGAACGGATCTTCCCCCCGGATCCCGAGCTCCCCGCTCGGGATCCGCGCGTGCTCGGGATCAGGCCATCGCCCTGTCGGGCTGGGGGACGACCCCCGGCTCGCTCCACGCGGTGTCGGTGGGCCAGCGCTCCCGGGACTTGGCGGCGAGTTTCCGCATCAGCGAGATCGCGGCCTCGTCCTCGGATCCCGGACGCCACTCGACGATGCCGTCGGCCACCGCCCGCTCCCACAGGTCCTTCCCCTTGTCGGTCCGGATGATCGTGAGGGTCCAACCTTCGCCCTGGCCGAGGCCGCCGAAGGAGATGTCCGCGTGCTCGGCGGCGAAGTCGGGGCAGTGCAGGCACCCCGGCCGCGTGTAGGCGTGCGACTTCTTGAGGGGGTAGGTGATCTCCTCGCCCTCGCGTGTGTAGAAGAGGAGCTTCCCCTTGATGTTCACGCGGACGAGGTCGTCCAGGTCCAGCCCGAGCTCCTTCTGGGCGATCTCCACCATCAGGCCGTCGTACGTGAAGGACTTCGAGCACAGGAGCCCGAACGTCCAGTTGACCTTCTTCGCCCACTTGTTGACGCGGCGTGCCGTCATCGACCCGGTGACGCTCGACTGGCAGGACATACCCACCAGCGCGAGCTTCGACAGCCCCATCTCGGCAGCCTTGATCATCGCCAGGGGGTTGGCCGAGTACGTGTACCGCGATCCGGCCGAGGCCAGCACGCCCTCGCGATCGGTGACGACCGTGGGCTCGACGTCCCACGGCCGGTCGTCCGACAGCTTGGACGTGCACACCCCGTCGATCTCGCCGTTCTCGAGCCCCCAGACCAGCAGCGCCGAGACGACGCCGCCATCCTGACCGTGGAGCAGGGTCTCCGGGTCGGCGGCCCGCGCCAGCACGATGTCCTGGTAGTGCCCGATCACGTCCTCCGGGGTCCGCGTCTGCCCGAACAGGAGCCGGTCGATCTCACCCTCCCAGTCGCGGAACCGGGGACAGGCGAGGGTGCAGAGCGAGCAGCCCCTTTCCCCGTGCGAGCAGACGTCGGCGCCGTCCTCTTGGAGCTGGACCGGGACGTTGTCCTCGTACCCCAGGACGTGGAACGGGCACGCGACGATGCACGCGGAGCAGCCGGTGCAGAGCCCCGTCAGGACGACCTCGTGGTACAGGTCGCGCCACTGCGTCTTGTCCGTCGCGGGGCTCATCCCGCGGCAGTATATGGGCCGTACGGGGTGCCTGACGGGCCGAAGGACCCTGGTCGGATGGCTCGGAGGTCGTTCGCGCTCACAGCGAGAAGGACTCGCCGCAGGCACACTCGTGCCGGGCGCGCGGGTTCAGCATCTTCAGCCCTCCGCCCAGCAGCGCGTCGTTGAAGTCCAGGGTGGAGCCCTCGACGATGGGCGTGCTCTGCGGGTCGACCAGGACCCGCACGCCGTCGGCGGCCTCGACCACGTGGTCGTCCGCCGCCGGGGCGTCGGCGAACGCCAGCTCGTAGCTGAAGCCCGAGCAGCCGCCCGCGACCACGCGGACGCGCAGGATCGGCTCGGACCGGCCCTCCTTCTCCGCGAGCGCGCGGACCTTCCCGGCCGCTCGGTCGGTGACGGTGATGACGGTCGCCGTCTGCTCCATGTCCTTCCAGGATACCCGGGCCCTCGGCCTCCTCGGAGCCTCAGCCTGCGGCGAGGCCGAGGAAGGCGCCCTTCACCGCCTCGGACAGGGTGGGGTAGGCATGGATCGCCTCCCCGATCAGCGGTGCGGGGATCCGCCCGGCCATCGCGGCCACGATCTCGTGGATCATCGCTCCCCCCTCCTCGCCGACGATGTGTCCCCCGAGGATCTGCCCGCTCCCGGCGTCGGCCACCAGCTTGACCATGCCGTCGGTCCGCCCGTCGATGTGCGCCCGCTCGTTGTCCTCGAGCCGGATCGCCGCGGTCCGGACCCGGTGGCCGGCCTCGCGGGCCTCTCGCTCGGTCATCCCCACGCTCGCGACCTCCGGGTCGCTGAACGTGACGCGCGGGACGACACGGTAGTCGCGGGCTCGAGGGGTGCCCAGGATGTCGTCGACGACGATGTCCGCCTCGTAGTTCCCGACGTGCGTGAACAGCAGCTCGCCGGTCGCGTCCCCGGCGGCCCACACCCCCTCGGCGGTCGTCCGGAGCGTCCCGGTGAGGACCGGGCGCCCGCGCTCGTCGAGCTCGAGGCCGACGGCCCCCAGGTCGTGGGCGTCGAACACGGGGACGCGGCCGGCGGCAACCAAGACCTCCTCGGTCTCCAGGGTCCCTCCGTCCTCGAAGGACAGCATCCACCGCCGGCCGTCGTGGTCGGCGCGCTCGATGGTGGTCCCCGGCAGCAGCTGGATGCCCTCGCGCTCCAGCACCGGGGCGAGCGTCCCCGAGGCATCCTCGTCCTCGTTGGGCAGGATCCGGGGCAGCACCTCGATGGCGGTCACCCGGGTCCCGAACCGCGCGTAGATCTGCGAGAACTCGATCCCGATCGCGCCGGTCCCGAGCACGGCGAGCGAGTCCGGTGGTGCGTCCGGCTCCCAGATCGCCTCGCGGTTGGTCCAGTACGGCCCATCGGCCAGGCCCTCGATCGGTGGCACGCTCGTGTCGGTGCCGGTGGCGAGGACGATCCGCTCCGCCTCGACGCGGGTCCCGTCGGCGAGCTCGATCCGTCGGGGGCCGACCAGGCGGGCCTCCTGGAGGAACACGGCGACCCCGACGCGTTCGAACGGCGCGGCGCCCTCGCCGGACTGGCTCTCGATCACCCGCCGCGCGCGCTCGCGGACGGCCTGGAAATCGAGCTCCACCGAGGGGATCCGCACGCCGAACCGCCCCGCGTCGCGCGCCTGGTGGGCGATCCTCGCGCTGCGGAGCATCACCTTGGTGGGGACGCAGCCGTAGTGGTTGCACTCGCCCCCGAGCTTGTCCCGCTCGGCGATCGCGACCTTCAGGTCCGAGCGGCGAGCGAGCTGGAACGCGACCTCCGAGCCCGTCCCGCCGCCGCCGATCACGAAGACGTCGAACCGCTCCACCTTCCCCTCCAACACTCGCTCCATGAGCAGGCCTTCCCGTCGGTCGCGGCTTCCCGTGTCTCCTCTACCATGACCCGACCGATGGACACCCCACGCCGGGCGGACCCTCCGCTCACCGACCGCCTCCGCGGTGCGCTCGATCCGGAACCGTCCCCCACGCTGGATCCCGGCGACCGCCTGGCGGGCGTGCTGGTCCCGGTCCTCGAGGGCCGGGGGGTGGTGTTCACCAGGCGGAGCGAGTCGATGTCCCGTCATCCGGGCGAGATCTCGTTCCCGGGGGGGCTCGAGCACCCCGAGGACGCGAGCCTGGCCGAGACCGCGCTCCGCGAGACCGAGGAGGAGCTCGGGATCCCACGCTCGTCGGTCCGGGTGCTCGGCGCCCTGCCGGCAGTGCACACGTTCGTCTCGGCGATCCTGATCGTGCCCTTCGTGGGCGTGGTGGAGGGACGCCCGGCGTTCGTCCCCAACGTGGAGGAGATCGCGGAGGTGCTCGAGTACCCGCTCGAGGCGCTCGAGGCCGCCGAGACGCAGGTCGAGTGGCGGCGTGACGTGCACGTCTACCGGGGATGGGCCTACGAGATGGGCGAACATACGATCTGGGGGGCGACCGCCCGGATCCTGCACAGCCTGTTCGAGACCCTGAGGGGGGTCCCCGCATGACGGCGGGAACGGCATCCGATCCCGGCGGCTACGGGCCGTCGGACGCTGAGCTCCGCTCCATCCTTGGCGACGCCGAGACGATCGCGGTCGTGGGCCTGTCCTCCAAGCCGGAGCGCTACTCGCACGAGGTCGCGTCGTTCCTCCAGGATCGTGGGTATCGGATCGTCCCGGTGAACCCGCGCGAGACGGAGGTCCTCGGCGAGCCCGCGTACGCGTCCCTCTTGGAGGTTCCGGAGCAGGTCCGGATCGACGTGGTCAACGTCTTCCGTCGGTCCGAGGAGACGCCGGCGATCGCCGAGCAGGCGGTGGCGCGTGGCGCCACGGTGCTCTGGCTCCAGGACGGGATCGTGAACGAGGAGGCTCGCCGGATCGCGGAGGGGGCGGGGCTCACCGTGATCATGGGGGTCTGCATCAAGAGGACGTCGAGGCGGCTGGACCGCGACGGCGGTTCGGGGGGAGTCGAGGAGGGAACCTGATCGTGCAGACGTGGGAGTACTTCGTGGCGCCGCTGCTCGAGCACAACCCGGGCGAGATCCTGAACACGTTCGGGGCCGACGGGTGGGAGCTCGTCTCGGTGGTGCAGATCACGAACCCGATGGGCGGGCAGTCGCTGGTCGCCTACCTCAAGCGCCCGAAGGCCGCCTAGCGTCCGGCGCGCCGCCGGGACCAGAGGAACAGCCCGATCAGGACGGCGGCCACGAACAGACCCGCTCCGGTACCGAGCGCCCCGAACGGATCCTCCGCCGCGGGGTTCGGAGAGATCGCTGGGGAGGGCGAGCGGTCCGGGGTCGGCCCGTCCACCGAGGGGGTCGGGGTCGAGGCGGTGGGCGCCACCGAGGGGGTCGGGGTCGGGACCTGCAGGTCGACGCCTGTGAGGCGGTGGATCGTCGTCGGGGTGACGACGTAGAGCCGGCCCTCCGGCCCGGCCGCGACATCGGTGATGCCGCCCTCGAACGTACCGACCACCTCGTCGGCGGGTGGTCCATCACCCTGGCGCGACAGCCGGTGCAGCCGGCCGCTGTAGCCCTCGCCCACGTACAGGCCCCCGTCCGTCATCGAGCCCGCGCACCCGGTCACCACGACCGGCTCCTCGTAAGCGACGACCGGCGGGACGAACGCCGGCCCGCCCCCGGGACCGAGGTGCTCAGGCCAGCCGAAGTTGCCGCCCGGCTCGCCGAGGTTCACCTCATCCCACGCGTTCGGGCCGTTGTCGGTGAACCACGGCTCGCCGGTCGTCAGGTCGAAGCAGATCCCGAAGGAGTTCCGCACGCCGAGCAGGAAAGTGGGGTCGTCCGCCCCGAAGGGGTTGTCCCGGGGGATCGACCCGTCGGGCTCCAGGCGCAGGATCCGCCCGCCGAGTCCGCCCGGTGCCTGCGCCCTGGAGGACTCGTGGCCCTCTCCGACCGTGACGTAGAGCATGCCGTCCGGCCCGAATGCGAGGTCGCCGCCGTTGTGCCAGCCGCCTACGATCGGCAGCAGATCGAGCAGGTCCTGGCGCTCGATGGCCACGTTCCCCTCGGCACGGAACCGCACCAGCCGGTTCCGTCCGTCGCTGGCATCGGAGTAGTAGGCGAAGATCCACGGTTCCTCGGGGAACCGCGGATGGACGGCCACGCCGAGCAGACCCATCTCGTTCACCCGGGGGGCGACGTCGACGGTCGCGAAGGGCTCGGGGAGGATCTCGCCGTCGCGGACGACGCGGATCTGGCCGAGGTCCTTGTCGGCCACGAACATCTGCCCATCGGGTGCGAACGCCACGTTCACCGCGAAGTCGAGGCCCGTGACGGTCGCCTCGGAGCCGACGTCGGCGTGCGCCGCGCACGCGGAGATGAGCAGGAGCGCGAGCAGGGGGACGATCGATCGCACCTCCGTCGAGTCTAGGTGCGGGACCCGCGAACCGTGGGGTAGGGTCGGTGGCGTGCTCCGCCTGGACCACGTCGTCTACGCCGTCCGTGACCTCGACGAGGGCGCCGAACGGTGGCGGCGCGAGCTCGGTCTGGACTCGGCGGTCGGCGGACGCCACTCGGGCTGGGGGACCGCGAACCGTGTCGTCCCGCTCGGCGACGGCTATGTGGAGCTGATCTCGGTCGTGGACCGGGACGAGGCGGCCGGTAGCTCGTTCGGCCGGACGATGCTCGAGCGGCTGGAGGTCGGGGAGGGCTGGTTCATGGTGGTCGCCTCGACCGACGACCTGGACGCCGTCGCGGCGCGCCTGGGGCTCGACGTGACCCCGGGCGAGCGCCGCCGGCCGGATGGCGTCACGATCCGGTGGCGGGCGGCGGCGTTCGAGGACCCCCGGCGCGAGCCGTGGATGCCGTTCTTCATCTCGTGGGACATCCCGCCCGAGCTGCATCCGGGCCGGACGCGTGCCGGGCACGGCGTTCGGCCACGCGGTCTGGCGTGGGTGGAGGTGGCGGGGGACGCGGAGCGCCTCCGCGAGTGGCTCGGCGGACAGGAGCTGCCGATCCGGGTCGTGGACGGATCGCCCGAGATCCGCGCGGCGGCGGTCGAGACCGCCGACGGGGAGCTCGTCGTCCCCTCCGGGCTCTGATCGGCTACCCGAGCGCCCTGGCCAGGTCGGCTACGAGATCCTGCGGATGCTCGATCCCGACCGAGAGCCGGATCAGCGTGTCGGGCACCTCGAGCGGCGAGCCCGCCACGCTCGCATGCGTCATCGGCGCCGGCACCTCGATCAGCGACTCGACGCCGCCGAGCGACTCGGCGAGGAAGAAGATCTCGGTCGACTCGACGATGCGGATCGCCTCGTCGCGGTCGGTGACCTCGAAGCTCACCATCCCCCCGAAGTCCACCATCTGGTGCTCGGCGAGCTCGTGCCCCGGATGATCCGGGAGGCCCGGGTAGTGGACCGTCGTGACCTTCGGATGCTCGGCCAAGAACCCGGCGACCGCTCGGGCGCCGAGGCAGTGCGCTCGCATCCGGATCGCGAGCGTCTTGATCCCCCGCAGCGCGAGGTAGCAGTCCATCGGGCCCGGGACCGCGCCAGCGGCGTTCTGGAGGAACGCCAGGCGCTCGATCAGCTCTTCGTCGCTCGTGACGAGCGCGCCGCCGATCAGATCGGAATGACCCCCCAGGTACTTCGTCACCGAGTGCACGACGACGTCGGCGCCCAGGTCCAACGGGCGCTGCAGGTACGGGGTGGCGAACGTGTTGTCGACCACGCAGCGGGCGCCGACGTCGTGCGCGATCTCCGCCGCCCGCGCGATTTCGACGACCTTGAGGAACGGGTTGGACGGCGTCTCCACCCACACGATCGCGGTCTCGTCCCGGATCGCCGTGGCGAAGGCCTCCGCGTCCGTCATGTCCACCGTCGAGAAGGACAAGCCCCAGTCCTCCATCACCCGGGCGAGCAGTCGATAGGTCCCGCCGTAGACGTCATCGGCGAGGAGGACGTGGTCGCCCGGTCGCAACGTCAGGAGCAGGGTGGTCTGCGCCCCGAGCCCGCTCGCGAACGACAGCGCGCGCGCCCCACCCTCGAGCGAGGCGAGGACGCGTTGGAGGGCCTCACGGGTCGGGTTCCCGCCGCGCGCGTAGTCGTAGGCCTTGGGCTTCCCCACGGCCGGCTGCGCGTAGGTGGAGGTCTGGTAGATCGGCACGTTGACCGCGCCGAAGGTCGGTTCGGGCTCCTGGCCGACGTGGATCGCGCGGGTTTCGAACCGCATCCCGTCGTCCGTCATCGCATCTCGGGGGGGAGCGCCCATCCTCGTCTCCTCAGCTCGTCGGTCGCGTCCTGGCCGCGCCGGGCCACAGTCCACAGCATGGACCTTCGCTTGGCATCGTGCCCCCGGGCGAACTCGCTGGCCGTCAGCGCCGTGCAGTCCGGGTGTCCGCAGGCGCAGGCCGCCAGGCCGGGCAGGGCGGGCTGCCGGTCCGTCCGCTCGGGGGGGCGCGCCCGACGGTACGGGTGGGCGGGAAGCGTGGCCGCCGGCACCACGATCATCCCCTCCCGCGGGTCGCCGGGGGCGCTGCACCGCCGCTCGAGCGCGTACAGCCCCGTGAGCGCGGCCAGCGCCGCGTCGACCTGGTCGGCCGAACGCAGGGGCCCGGGGTCGACGCCGTGGTCCCCGAGCACCCCGCGGCGCCAGCGGTGGACCGGCGCGCCACGTGGTGGCAGGTGCCCTGCCAGCACCACCGCCGTGGCGTGCGGGAAGACCTCGATCGCCGTGCCGCGGACAGAGCCGCCGCGGTACCGGGGGAAGGCCGTCTCGATCGCCTGGAAGGTCGCGAACCCCACGGTCATCCACTCGTAGAACGGGTGCTCGCCCATCCGCGGGTCCGACGGCGTGTTGAAGCACTGGATCCCGAACCACCGCAGCTCTCGCTCGGTCCGTCGGGACCGCCCCGTCGAGGCCCACGCCGGTGGCGCGTCGATGGCCACGACGTCGGGACGGAGGTCGTCGGCGACCGCCGCAACATCCTCGACATGCACGCGTCGCTCGGTCTCGATCACGGCGCGGTCGTCGGTCAGCAGGACCAGGTCCAGGCCCTTGCGGACGCCCACGTCGATCCCCAGCGCGCGCACCGCCGCTACGCGGGCCGCCGGTGGGCGAGGAACTCTAGGAGGTCGCTGCGCGTCAGCACGCCGAGCGCCTGTCCCGCCTTGACCACGAGCACGGCCGGGCCGTGCTGGAGCGCCTCGAACGCCACCTCGATGGGCTCGTCGAATTCGACGAGGCCGATCGGCGGCCCCATCACCTCGGCGACGTCGGCCTGGAGGGCGTCGGGGTCCCGGAAGATCCGATCGAGCAGGGCGTTCTCCTGCACGGCGCCGACGAACTGCGTCACATCCGCCCCCGCTTCGCGAACCACGGGGGCCTGGCTGATCGAGTACTCCTGGAGGACGTCGATTGCCTGGCGGACCTTGTCGTGGGCGTCCACTGTCACCAGCGGAGGCATGTCCCCGTGCTTGGACCCCAGCACCTCCTCCACCCGGACCACCTCGGGACGGTCGGTCAGCCCGTACTGGAGGAGCCAGGAGTCTGAGTACAGCTTCGAGAGGTAGTTGCGGCCGGTGTCCGGGAGGATCACGACCACCACGTCGTCGGGGCCAAGCTCCCGGGCGACCTCGATCGCGGCCACCACGGCGGTGCCGGACGATCCGCCGACCAGGATCCCCTCCTCTTGAGTGATCCGGCGCGCCATCCGGAAGGCCTCCCGATCCCCGACCCGGACCCACCGGTCGACGAGCGTCGGATCGAGGGTCTCCGGCCAGAAGTCCTCTCCGATTCCCTCGGTCAGGTACGGGTGGACGTCCCCGGAGTAGATCGAGCCCTCGGGGTCGGCGCCGACGACCAGCAGCTCGGGCTTCCTGGCCTTCAGGAAGCGCGCCGTGCCGGTGATCGTGCCACCGGTCCCGACCCCGACCACGAGCGCGGTGATCCTGCCGTCGGTCTGCCGCCAGATCTCGGGGCCGGTCGTCGCCTCGTGCGCCGCGGGGTTCTCGGCGTTGAAGTACTGGTTCGGCTGGAACGCCCCCGGGATCTCATCTGTGAGCCGGTCGGCCACCCGGTAATAGGACTCGGGGGACTCGGGCGGAACGGCGGTCGGGGCGATCACGACCTCGGCCCCGTATGCGCGCAGGAGCGAGATCTTCTCCTGGCTCATCTTGTCGGGCATCACGAAGATGCAGCGGTAGCCGCGGATCGCCGCCGCGATCGCCAGGCCGTGTCCGGTGTTCCCGGAGGTGGGCTCGACGATCGTTCCGCCTGGGCGAAGGAGCCCCGCGCGCTCGGCCGTCTCGATCATCCGAAGCCCGATCCGGTCCTTGACGCTGCCCCCCGGGTTCAGCATCTCGAGCTTGGCGAGGACGCTGGAGCGGATGCCCCCCACCACCTTGGTGAGCCGCACGAGCGGCGTGTCCCCCACGGCATCCAGGATCGAGTCGAGGACCTCCACGCGCCTCCCCCTTCGGACCGCCGCTATCCTCCCACGAACGGAGAGAGACACGTCCCGAGCGTCGCATCAACCCCCGCCGTGTCGGTGCCGATGCCCAAGGCCGGGAGGGAGCAGGGGATCATGGAGGTGGCCTCGGGGGGGACCCGTCGCGGGGAACGACTCCCGCGAGCGGTCGGTGCTCGTGGTCGACGACGACCCCTGCTGACCCGCCGGCTGCGACGGGACTGCCGCACCGCGACCGCGAGCGTGATCATGCTGACCGCCCGGGCGCTTGCCGCCGACGAGCTCGAGGGGTTCGCCGTCGGGGCGGATGACTACATCGTCAAGCCGTTCGACACCCCGGATCTCCTGGCCCGATCTGCAGGGTCCTCTGGCGGGCGCGCGACATGCGGCAGCGATCACCGCTCACCGGCATGCCGGGAGCGGGAAGGTAGAGGAGGAGATCGAACGGCGGCTCCGGGTCGATGGGGCGTTCGCGGTCCTGTACGCCGACCTGGGATCGCTGCAAGGTCACAAGATCGTTCCGTCGGGATCCCGGACCGCACCGGCCAGCTCGAGCTCGGCGTCTGAGGTGACGAGATCGGGGAGGCCGCTCGGAGCACGCCCCTCCGCGACCGGGACGCGGATGCCCCCGGCGCCGGAGATCGTCTCCGCGACCGGCACAGCCAGCCCCCGATGCGTGCGAGGACACGACGCGGGGTCCTATCATCCGTAGGGGTGAGGGCATGAACGTGCGCGAGATCCGGGCGCCACGGGGGACCGAACGGTCGTGCCGGTCCTGGCCCCAGGAGGCGGCGCTCCGGATGCTGATGAACAACCTCGATCCCGACGTCGCCGAGCGCCCCGAGGAGTTGGTGGTCTACGGGGGGACCGGGCGGGCGGCGCGTTCCTGGGAAGCGTTCGACGCGATCGTGACGGCGTTGCGCGACCTGGGCGACGAGGAGACGCTGCTCGTCCAGTCGGGCAAACCGATCGCGGTCTTCCGGACGCACGCGATGGCGCCGAGGGTCCTGATCTCGAACGCGATGCTCGTGCCGAAGTGGGCGGATTGGGACACCTTCCGCCAGCTCGAGCAGGCGGGGCTGACGATGTACGGGCAGATGACCGCGGGCTCCTGGATCTACATCGGCACCCAGGGGATCCTGCAGGGGACTTACGAGACCCTGGCGGAGGCGGCCCACCAGCGCTTCGGGGGGACCCTCGAGGGCACGATCACGCTCACCGGCGGGCTCGGAGGGATGGGCGGCGCGCAACCCCTCGCCGTGACGATGAACGGCGGGGTGGCGCTCTGCGTTGAGGTGGACCCCGCGCGGATCGAGCGGCGGATCAAGACCCGGTACCTGGATCGGGAGACCGACGAACCGGAGCAGGCCCTTCGATGGGCGGAGGAAGCCAAGGCGTCCCGGGAGCCTGCCTCGATCGGTCTGATGGGCAACTGTGCCGAGATCCACCCCGAGCTGCTCGCCCGCGGGTTCCTTCCCGACCTCGTGACCGATCAGACCAGTGCCCACGACCCGCTCGGCGGTTACGTCCCCGCCGGGCTCTCTCTCGAGGAGGCGGCGGAGCTCCGCGCTGAGGACCCCGAGGAGTACCAGCGCCGCGCGCACGACTCGATGGCCCGCCACTGCGAGGCGATGGTGGGCTTCCTGGAGGCTGGCGCGGTGGTCTTCGACTACGGGAACAACCTCCGGGCCGGTGCCGAGATCGGCGGCCTGCCCCACGAGCGGGCATACGCGTACCCGGGGTTCGTCCCGGCCTTCATCCGGCCGATGTTCTGCCAGGGCAAGGGGCCGTTCCGCTGGGTGGCGCTGTCCGGCGACCCCGAGGACATCGCGAAGACCGATCGCGTCGTCGCCGAGCTGTTCCCGAACAACCAGCGGCTCCAGCGGTGGCTCTCGATGGCACCGGACCGGGTTGCGTTCCAGGGGCTCCCGGCGAGGATCTGCTGGCTCGGCTACGGGGAGCGTGCGGCGGCGGGGCTGCGGTTCAACGAGATGGTGGCCGCGGGCGAGCTCTCGGCTCCGATCGTGATCGGTCGCGATCACCTGGACGCGGGGAGCGTGGCCAGCCCGTTCCGCGAGACCGAGGCGATGAAGGACGGCTCGGACGCGATCGCCGACTGGCCCATCCTGAACGCGCTCGTCAACACGGCGGCAGGCGCCCATTGGGTCAGCGTCCATCACGGCGGCGGCGTGGGGATCGGCTTCTCGATCCACGCCGGGATGGTGGTGGTAGCCGACGGGACCGAGGAGGCGGCTGCCCGTATCGAACGCGTGCTCACGACGGACCCCGGGATGGGGGTGGTCCGGCACGCCGACGCTGGCTACGGGGAGGCGGTCGCCGTCGCGAGCGAGCACCAGATCCGCCTGCGCTGGCGCGGGTAGGGGTCAAGCCTCGCCGCGGAAACGACCGCCGTTGCCGGACGCGCGCTCGGCGGCGTCCCTCGGCCGGTACTCGGGGCTCGAGCGGTAGACCAGGTAGTCGAGGGCTGACCAGAGCGTCTTCGAGGACCTCCAGAAGAGCAGGGGCACCAGGGTGACGAGGGCGAGCGAGGCGACCATGAGGCCCGCCACGTTGACGTCGGGCAGGTCGACGACGAGCCACACGACGAGCAGCGCGAGCCAGGCCCCGGCCGTGACCATGTAGTTCAAGGTCATCGCGCCGAGGAAGCCACCTTCCTCGCGCTCGAGCCGTAGGGAGCAGCGGGGGCAGCTCCGGCGGATCGCGAACCAGCCCTCGAACAGCCCTCCGGAGCCGCATCGAGGGCACCTCCGCGCAGCGCCGCGGGCCATCGAGCGCAGGACGCCGGGCTCGCCGGCACGATCGGTGGTCCCGCGGCGGACCGGCGGCTCGAGGAGGTCCCAGGGGCCGGACGGATCGCTCATCCGCCCCAGGGTAGCCGCGCTTGCGACCGCTGCCCCCCGCCCGTAGCCTTGCCGCGTGCCGGTCCGCCTGGGGGAGCCGCTCGCGCTCGAAGACGTCGTCGCGGTCTCGCGGGGCGCCGAGGTGGAGCTCCCGGGCTCCGCGGTACGGCGCATCCGGGCGGCGCGGGAGCTGATCGAGGCCGTGGTCGCCTCGGACGCGACCGTCTACGGGGTCACGACCGGGTTCGGAAGCCTGGCGGACGTGCGGATCGAGCCGGGACAGGCCGACGCGCTCCAGCACGCGATCGTGCGTTCCCACGCAACGGCCGTGGGGCGACCGCTCTCGCGGGAAGAAGCGCGGGCGATGCTCCTGCTTCGGGCGCACGTGCTAGCGCTGGGGCACTCGGGCGTTCGGCCCGAGATCGTGCAGCGGATGGTCGAGATGCTCAACCTCGATCTCATCCCCTTCGTGCCCGAGCAGGGCTCGCTCGGCGCTTCGGGCGACCTCGCCCCCCTCGCCAACCTCGCGCTGCCGCTGATCGGCGGCGGCGCCCTCCTCCGCGACGGCCGACCCGTGGGGGCGGGAGAGGCGCTCGTCCAGGCCGGCCTGGCCCCCCTCGAGTTGAAGGCCAAGGAGGGGCTGGCGCTCGTCAACGGCACCCAGGGGATGCTCGCGGTCGGCGCGCTGGCCGCCGCGCGGACGCACGCTCTGGTGCGGACCGCAGACGTGACCGCCGCGATGAGCATCGAGGCCGCCCTCGGCTCGGATCGTGTGTTCGACGAGCGTCTCATCGCCCTCCGGCCACACCCGGGCGTTCAGGCGTCGGCCGCGAACCTCCGCCGCCTGCTGTCCGGCAGCGCGATCGTCGCCTCGCACCGCGACAGCCCGCACCTGGTACAGGACGCCTATTCGCTCCGGTGTGCCCCGCAGGTGAACGGATCGACCCGCGAGGTCCTCGGTTTCGTGACGGGGGTGCTCGAAGTGGAGATGAATGCTGTGTCCGACAACCCGATCGTGCTGGCCGAGGGCGGGGAGGTCCTGTCGGGCGGGAACTTCCACGGCCAGCCGGTGGCTGCGGCGCTCGACGCCCTCGCCGCCGCGGTCGTCCCGCTGGCGAGCATCGCCGAGCGACGGATCTTCCGGCTGCTGGACCGATCGCGGAGCAATGGGCTGCCGGCTTTCCTGGTGCGGGAGAGCGGGTTGAACTCCGGGTTCATGCTCGCCCAGTACACGGCCGCCTCGCTCGTCTCCGAGTCCAAGGTGCTCGCGCACCCCGCCTCCGTGGACTCGATCGACTCCTCCGCGGGTCAGGAGGACCACGTGAGCATGGGGATGACGGCCGCCCGGCATGTACGAGAGGTCGTCTCGAACGGCGAGGTCGTGGTGGCCCTCGAGGCGCTCGTGGCCGCGCAGGCGCTGGATCTCCGGTCGCCGCTCGAGCCGGCGCCCGCCACCGCCGCCGCCCGGGCCGCGATCCGCGAGCGGGTGGCGTTCGTGGAGGCAGATCGGGAGCTCGGAGCCGACATCGAGGCGGTGTCAGGGCTGGTGCGCGAGGGTGGGATCCTCGCGGCCGTCGAGGAGGCGGTCGGCCCGGTGGAGTGATTCGGCCGCGTCAGTGGTAGACCACGACGCGCGTGCCGTACCGAGCCTGGCGGAACATCCACCTGGCGTTCCAGTACGGGATCCGGACGCAGCCGTGGCTCGCCGCGTAGGTCGGCACCTCGGTCCATCCGTGCAGGGCGCGCAGGCCGTCGAAGTAGCTCGGGTAGTAGAGGCGGTTCGGGCTGTAGCCGGCGAGCTTACGGTAGATGCGGAAGGATCCGTCACGGGTGGCCCCGCCCGCCCCCGTGGAGACGTGCAGGATGTTGGTGATCGTTCCGCCCTCCACGGTGTACAGGACCTGGCGGGTCTGGTCGACCTCGAACCGGAAGGCGCGCCCGCCGCTGCGCGGACGGGGGACGAGCGGGTCGGCGAGCGCCCGCCACGTGGCGGCGTCGACGACGAAGGACCTGGCCATCCGTTGGACCTTGTGGAACGCGACGATCGCGTCGGCGGTTCGGCGGTCGTACCGCTCGTCCCGGACGCCGGTCAGGCGGTAATCCAGCTCCACCAGGCGTTGCTCCAGCAGTCGGACGAAGATCCCCGTCGAACCCTCGCGCAGACGGGGGAGCGGCGTCGCCGAGGGACCGATCGAGACCGTGCCACGGGCGAGGTCACCCGAGGCCGCGCTGGCGCGCACCCGGTAGCGTCCGGGTTCGGTCACACGCAACCGTGCCGCGAACGCTCCGGCCGGCCCCTGCGGAACCTCGCGGGAGGCCACCACGTGTCCACGCCGAACGAGCGCGACCTTGACGGGCCCGCCCGGTTCGGCCGGATCCACCGAGCCGCGGATCCTCACGACGTCGAACAGCCGGACCCGTGACGCGCGCGCCGTCACCGCGGTTCGGACCTCGACCGTGACGGGGGCGCTCGAGATCGATCCCCACGACGCCACGTAGGTGGCGGAGCCCTCGGGCGTGAGGACGATCGAGAACGCGCCGGTCCCGTCCGTCGCGGCCGTCGCGACCACCTGCCCGAGCTCGTCGCGGATCCCGACGACGACCCCCGGTGCCGCCGGCGAGACCTCGCCGGTCAGGACCACCTCGGTCCCGTAGGGAACCCAGGCCGCGGAGGCCGAGAGGCTCACCCGGCCCGTCTGCGCCGCGGCGTTCGCGGGGGCCCACGCGACGAGCAGCAACACCGCGAGTGCCGGTGTGACGCACCGCCTCATCGACCGCCGATCCTCCTCCCCGCCGCGAACGTGTGCAGCACCGGGCCGTGCCCCGGTCGGTACGGGACCTGCCGGAACGCGTCGCCCTCGAGCACCAGGAGGTCGGCGCGCCGACCCACCGCCAGCGTACCGTGCGTTTCCCCGAGCCCGAGCACCCACGCGGGGTTCAGCGTCGCGGCCGCGAGCGCTTCGAGCGGCGTCATCCGGTAGAGGGCGCACGCCACGGCGATCGCCTCGGGCATCGAGACCACGGGCGAAGTCCCGGGGTTGAGATCGGTGGCGATGGCCGTGGCGGCGCCCGCGGCGATCAACGCTCTCGCGTCCGGCGGCGACGAGCCGAGGAAGAGGGTCGATGTGGGGAGGAGCACGGCGATCGTGCCGGCTGCAGCCCCGAGGGCGGTGACGCCGTCGGGGGAGAGGTGGTTCAGGTGGTCGGCGCTGCGCGCCCCGAGCGCCACGGCCGCCTCCGCCGCCCTGGAGGGGCCGAGCTGGTCGGCGTGGCATCGGAGCAGTAGCCGGTGCTCGGCGGCGGTCTCGGCGACCTGGTGCAGGTCCTCGAGGGTGAACGCGATGTCCTCCACGTAGACGTCGACGGCATCGGCCAGCCCCTCGGTCGTGGCGAGCGGGACCAACTCCTCGCGGACGGCGCGGACCCAGTCCGAGCGCTCCATGCCCCGGGGCACCGCATGGCAGGCGAGCAACGTCACCGTGCAGGTCTGGGGGACTTCGGCCGCCAGCCGACGGGCCAGCCGCGCCTGGCGGAGCTCACCCTCGACCGACAGCCCGTAGCCGGTCTTGAGCTCGAACGCCGTCGTGCCATTGTCCGTCATCTCCCGGACGAGCGGTCGGCAGAACGCCAGTACCTCGTCGTCGGAGGCGTCGGCGAGCATCCTGGCGCTGCGGTAGATGCCGCCCTCGCCGTGGAGATCCCGGTAGGAGGCGCCGCTCAGCCGCGTCTCGAACTCGTCCGCCCGCCACCCGACGAACGGCAGATGGGTGTGGCAGTCGACGAACCCCGGCGCGATCGTGCAGCCCTCGAACCAGTCGGGTTCGATGCCGACGAGTCCATCCGCGGGGCCGACATAGGTGATGACCCCGTCCTCCCAGGCCACAGCGGCCGGTCCCCGCTCCACCGGCCCGGCGCCGGGGCGCCCTGCCCGCGACGGTGTCGTCCCGGTTGCCGTGACGAGGTTCGAGGCGGCGACCGCGCCGAAGGCTCCGTCGGTCACGGCGTCATCCAAGAGCAGCAAGGGGTGCCGCGCAAGCGCGCCCGTAGACTGGCGCTCGTGGGCGCGGCGGAGGGGTTGGGGTTCCGGGACATCCTCCGTGTCCCCGAGATCCGGGCCGCGATGGTGGGGACCTTCGTGATCATGCTCGGGTTCGGGATCCTGTCCCCGGTCCTGCCGAACTACGCGCGCTCCTTCGGCGTCGGGTATGACGCGGTCGGGCTGCTGATCTCCGCGTTCTCCCTCACGCGCCTGGTCTCCGATCCGTTCGTGGGTCGCTTCATCGATCGGTACGGCGAGCGCGCCATGGCCACGCTCGGGGCCGTCGTCGTGGGCGTGAGCTCGGTGGCGGCGGGGCTCGCGCCGAACTTCCCGTTGCTCGTGATCTTCCGAGGCGCCGGAGGCGCCGGGTCGGCGGTGTTCTTCGCCGCACTCCTCTCGTTCCTGCTCCGGACGATCCCGAGCGATCGGGTCGGTCGCGTGATGAGCGTGTACTACGCGTCCTTCAACCTTGGCTTCATCGCCGGCGGGCCGCTCGGTGGGCTGTTCGCCCGATGGTTCGGGCTGGCCAGCCCGCTCCACATCTACGCGGCCTCGTGCTTCCTGTCGGCCCTCCTGTTCTGGCGGACGATCCACGACCCGCAGCACGGGGAGGACGAGATCCGGATCGGTGGCCTGCGACGGCTCCCGTGGACCCGGCCCTTCGTCACGGTTCTGGTGGTGAACGGCGCGTACCTGTGGATGATCGGCGCGGTGTTCTCCACGCTCGTCCCCCTGTTCGGCACCGAGGGCGTGGGCCTCCGCCTCTCGGGCGTTGGTCTGGGTCTGGCGGTGGCGACCGCGACCGAGCTGGTCGCGCTGTTCCCGGCGGGGAAGGCCACCGACCGCTTCGGGCGTCGGGCCGTGCTCATCCCTGCGCTGATCGGGCTGGCCGCGATCACCGCGGCCTTCGGCTTCGCCGGAACCGCCGGGACGTTCATGGTGGCGATGGCCCTCCTCGGGGTGGCGAGCGGGTACTCGGGTGTGCCGCCGGCCCCGATGCTCTCGGATGTCGCTCCGGAGGAGCTCAAGGGCTCGGCGGTGGCCGCCTTCCGGTTCGTCGGCGATCTGGGGTTCGTGCTCGGGCCGCTCGTCGCCGGCTGGGCGGCCAACGCCTACGGGTTCCGGGCGTCGTTCGCCATCAACGCGGTGCCGGCCCTGCTGGCGCTGGGGCTGGTGCTGTCGATCCGCGAGACGATGCCCCTCCTCCCCAAGACCGGCGAGGCGCCGGGCTTCTGACGGGGCGAGCGATGCGGGTCGAGGCGAGGGTCCGGGTCCCGGTCGCGCGGGACGCCGTTTGGGCGTTCCTCCTGCGCTGGGAGGAGCAACCGAGATGGATGCGCGATGCCGACTCCGTGCGGGTGCTCACCTCGCGTCGCGAGGGCGTGGGCACTCGGCTCGCCGTTCGGACCCGCGTCCTGAACGTCCCTCTGTTCACCGAGGAGCTCGAGGTCGCGGTCTGGGAACCCCCGGGACGCCTGGTAATCGAGCACCGCAGCTTCGTCCGGGGCGTCGGGATCTGGCGACTCGAGCCGGAGGGGTCGGACACGCGCTTCACCTGGACGGAGGAGCTTGCGCTGCCGATCCCGATCCTGGGCGAGCTCGCCCTGCTCCTCTACCGACCCGTCCTGCGCCGGCTGATGCGGGGCGGGCTCGAGCGGCTCCGAGCGCTCCTCGCGCTAGAGTGAGAGCGGAGGAAGCAGGGGAGCCCGGCGGGACCGGGCTGAGAGGCCGGCTGGGGAGCCGGCGACCCTTGGAACCTGATCCGGTTCGCACCGGCGGAGGGAGCGACCATGGCGAGCGTCGCACGACGACTGGGACGGACCCTCGAGCGCGAGGCGCCCACCTGGGGCATCCGCCCGGTTCCACCCGAGCGGCGTTCCCTGACCGGGCTAGACCTCGGTGTTCTGTGGGGCGACCTGTCGGTCGGCCTGCTCGTGATGGTCACGGGCGCGCTGCTCGTTCCGGCGCTCGGTCTGCCGAGGGCGCTGCTCGCGATCGCGGTCGGCACGCTGATCGGGTGCGTGCCTCTGGCGCTGGTCGCACTCGCCGGCCAGCGGGAGGCCGTGCCCACCATGGTCCTGTTGCGCCCGGTCCTCGGCGAGCGCGGGTCGTTCGTGCCGTCGGCGCTGAACGTCCTCCAGCTGGTCGGTTGGACCGCCGTCGAGTTCTGGGCCATGGGCGAGGTCGCCAACGTGGCATCGGCCAGGCTGTTCGGGTTCGAGTCCCGGGTGTTCTGGCTCGGGCTGGTCGCCGTGATCTGCACGGCGCTCGCCGCCGGCGGCCCGGTGCTCGTGATCCGACGCTGGCTCGAACGGTTCGGGATCTACGTACTGATCGGCTCGGCGGTGTGGATCACCGTGGAGGTCCTCCGCGCCGGCGACCTCGGCGGCCTCTGGCGGGGCGCCGGGACCGGGGGCCTGCCGTTCTGGCTGGCGGTCGACCTGGTCGTGGTGATGCCGGTGTCGTGGTTGCCGCTCGCGGCCGATTACACGCGGTTCGCCAGGCCCGGTTCGCGAGCGGTCCTCGGGACCTACCTCGGCTACCTCGTGGGCAACGTCTGGTTCTACTCGCTGGGCGTGCTGCTGGTGCTCGCCGCGGGGGCCGCCGCCGACGTCGTGGGCCTCGGCTCGTCGATCGTGGCCGTCGCCGGCGGGGGCCTCGTCCTGCTCGCGCTGCTCGTCGGCGAGAGCGACAACGCGTTCGCCGACATCTACTCGGCGGCGGTCTCCACCCAGAACGTCGTCCCGGCCATCCGGCAGCGACGGCTGGTCGTGGCGGCCGGGGTGGTCGCGTTCGCGATCGCCCTCACCTTCAGCATCGAACGGTACGAGTTCTTCCTGTTCCTGATCGGCTCGGTGTTCGTGCCGCTCGCCGGCGTCTTCTGCGCCCACTACTTCGTCCGGTGGCGGGGTCGCTTCGGCGAGGCGGCCCTGTTCGGTTCGAGGGGATGGCGGTGGTCGGCGTTCGCGCCCTGGATCGCCGGGTTCGTGCTGTATCACTGGAGCGTGCCGACCGGCCCGGAGGGCTGGATCGGGTTCGTGGAAGGGGCGTTCGGGGGCCTCGGGCTGCCGTTCCCGCTGTTCGGATCCCGGCTCGGCGCGAGCCTGCCGAGCTTCGTCCTCGCGTTCACCCTCGCGCTGCTGCCGGCCCTTGGAGGCGCTACTCGGCGACCACGCGCTTCGGCGGCGGCGGAGCCGCCACCAGCAGGAGGACCGCGGGATCCTCGGCCGCGTTCGTGACCGCCAGCGTCGAGCCCGCCGGCACGAGCGCGGTCTCCCACTGCTCGAGCCGCTTGCGGCGGCGATCGATCTGGAGCACCACCGTGCCGGCCACGACCAGGCAGAGCGCGTCCGAGTCCCGGTCGGCGATCGGTCCCAGGCCCTGGTTGCGGTCCAGGCACACCACCTCGGACCACAGGCGCTCGGCGTCGAACAGCGTCTCGTGGTGCGGACCGTCCTGGTCGAACCGCACGAGGTCGCGTAGGTCCCGGGCGTCCACGTGGCGAAGCCTATCGGCCGGTGCCGGGCGATGCCCTGGGTAGACTGGGGCCGTCGCAGAGTCGCTGAGCCGCAAGGAGCTTCGGTGCCCACGTTCTCGTTCTCCACCAAGAACCCCGCTTCGATCTCGGCCGACGTGCTCGTCCTTCCGGTCTTCGAGGGCCCCGAGGCAGGGCCCGGCGTCAGGGACGTGAAGGGGGTCGACCTGTTGACCGTCTTCCGCGAGGCGGGCCTGACCGGCAAGCGGGGGGAGAGCCTCCTCGTCCCGAACACGGGCGTCGAAGGTCTGGCCGCCCACGGGGTTCTGCTCGTCGGCATGGGCCGTCGCGCCGGGGCTTCGGCCGACGCCTGCCGCCGCACGATGGGGAAGCTGGCACCCCGGCTCGTGAGGCAGGCCCGGGTGGCCACCACGCTCCCGCAGGTGGCGGCCCGAGCAGCCGCCGACGCAGCGCAGGCGACGGTGGAGGGTCTCCTCCTCGGCTCGTACCGGTTCGACCGGTACAAGTCTTCTCCCGAGGCGCCCGAGCTCGAGGAGCTGATCGTCCTCGGCCCCGACCGGTGGTCGGCGAGCGCGATCAAGAACGCGCTCCGCCAGGGTGAGGTGGTGGCGCGGGCCCAGGCGTGGGCTCGGGACCTCGTGAACACCCCGGCACTCGACCTCCCGCCCGCCGAGCTCGGGGACCAGGCGAGGGCGATGGCCAGGGAGGTCGGCCTCTCCTGCAAGGTATGGACCGAGGCCGAGCTGGCGAAGGGCGGGTTCGGCGGGATCCTGGGTGTGGGCCAGGGGAGTGTGCGTCCGCCGCGGTTGATCGAGCTCCGGTACGAGGGCGGCGGCCGCGGCGGGCCGATAGCGCTCACCGGCAAGGGTGTCGCGTTCGACTCCGGGGGGCTCTCGATCAAAGACGCCTCCGGCATGGAGACGATGAAGTCCGACATGGGCGGCGCGGCCTCCATCCTCGGGGCGATGAAGGCGATCGCGGTGCTGAAGCCGCGCGTGAACGTGGTCGCCGCGATCCCGTCCTCGGAGAACATGCCGAGCGGCTCGGCGATCCGCCCGGGAGACGTGCTCCGACACCGCGGCGGCAAGACCTCCGAGGTGCTGAACACCGACGCCGAGGGCCGGCTGATCCTGGCAGACGCGCTCGCGTACCTGGCCGAGCAGGAGCCCCGCGCGATCATCGACACGGCGACGCTCACCGGGGCCTGCATGGTAGCGCTCGGCGAGGAGCTATGGGGCGCGTTCGGCAACGACCGTCGCCTGGTGAGAGACGTGCTCGCCTCGGGCGAGGCGGTCGGCGAGCCGGGGTGGGAGCTCCCGCTGCACGAGCCGTACCGGAAGCTGATCGACTCGGAGATCGCCGACATCAAGAACGTCGGCAAGCGGTGGGGCGGCGCGATCACCGCCGCGCTGTTCCTGCGCGAGTTCGTCGGGGGCATCCCATGGGTGCACATCGACATCGCGGGGCCGGCGTTCGCCCAGAAGGCCGGCGACTACTGGCCGAAGGGGGGTACCGGGGTCCCGGTCCGCACGCTCGTCCACTACGTGCTGTCGCAGGCTGGGTCCGCCCGGCGGTGAGCGCGGCCGCGGGCCCGGTCCTCGCGGTCTTCGCGCACCCAGACGATGCCGAGATCGCGGCCGGCGGGACGCTGGCCGGATGGGCGGCCGAGGGCCGCGAGGTCCGCCTGCTCGTGCTGACCAACGGCGACCGCGGGACCACCGACCCGGAGGTGGATCGAACCAGGCTCGCACGAACCCGGGCCGAGGAGACCATCGCCGGCGCCCGTGTCCTCGGGCTGGCCGGCGCGACGGTGCTCGACGTCCCCGACGGGGAGCTGGTGAACACCGACCGCCTCCGAGCGCAGGTCGTCCGTGCGATCCGGGAGCTGCGTCCGTCGACGGTGGTGTCGTGCGACCCGACCACGTGGTTCTTCGGTGAGCGGTTCGTGAACCATGCCGACCACCGGACGGCCGGGGCCATCACGCTGGACGCGGTCTGGCCGGCGGCGGGGAACCCGCACTTCTTCCCCGAGCAGCTGTCGGAGGGGCTTCCGATCCACGACGTCGCGGAGCTGTGGCTGGGGTGGACCCGCGAGCCGAACCACCATGAGGACGTCACACCGACCTTCGGTACCAAGGTCGCCGCGCTCGGGGAGCATCGGAGCCAGCTCGCGGTGGGGATCCGCTACTTCGAGGAAGAGCTCGAGCGGGAAGCACAGCGAGCCGGGGAGCGGATCGGGGTCCGGTACGCCGAGCCGTTCCGGGTGCTCGAGCTCGCCTGAGCTAGGGACGGACACCGATCGCGAACGCGACCTCGCGGAAGTCGTTCAGGGGGTCGGCGAACCGGTCGGCGAACGTCGCCTTGGCGCGATCGAGGAAGGCCCGGAAACCGGTGTCGCCGAGCATCGAGCGGACGAACCTTCCCGTGGTCCACGTCCCGAGCCCCTCCACGTACTCGTCAAGCCGGTAGATGAATCGGTACCGTCGGATCTCCGTGCGGACCCGTCGGAGGCCCGCCTCCATCATCGCCTCCTGCAGCGCGTGTCGGTCACGGAAGCGCTCGCGCCACGGCAGGGCCTTTGAGATCGAGGACTGGAGGATGCGGCGAGGGACCACCTGCTCCACCAGCTCGATCCACGTCCGGGTGAGCTCGTCGTCTCCATCTGCCCAGGCGGAGAGAGCCATCGTCCCGCGGGGGCGCAGCACGCGCGCCATGTCGTGGAGCGCGGTCTCGTACTTGGTGAAGTGGGACACGACGAAGTTGCCCACCACGGAGTCGAACGTGCCGTCGCGGAACGGCAGGTCGATCGCCTGGCCGGCCATCACGCGGAGCGAGGGTCGTCGGGCCTGAGCCACGCGGAGCATGCCGACGGCCTCGTCCACACCCACGACGACCGCCCCGGCCTCCTGCGCTGCCAGGGCAGCCACGCCCGTACCGGTACCCACATCCAGGACCCGGGCGTTCGGCTGCACACGGGCCAGCCGCACCAGATCGAAGGCTGGTTCGGCGAGCCGGGGCGCATGGATCGCCTCGTACACCTCGGCGACGGTGTCGTAGGAACGCCAATCGTCCACGTCCCTCACCCTACCGGCTGGATCGGGACCGGTGGTCGGCGCGGGTACGCTGTGGACGGCATGGGGACGGTATGAGGGGTCCGGCCGGCGTGACGGCGCTCGTCCTGGCCGAAACGGTGGCCGGAGGCCTCGTGCTGCTGTTCCTCACGCCGCTGTGGCGTGAGGTGAAGCGCGGGTTCTTCACGCTCACGGGCGTGGTGCTGTTGGTGTTGGCGGCCTCGGCCTGGGGCTCGGTCGCGGCCGGCGTGACGAGGGGAGACGCAGCGGGCCTCTGGTCGCTGCGACTCTCCGCGGCGCTGACCCTCACGATCCTGCTCTGGGTGCTGCTGATGCTCGTCCGGCGCCACGCGGCCGCCCATGCGCTCGGCGTCGCCTCCGCTCCGCTCTCCATCGCGGTGCTGGTCGCCATGGCCGGTACCGGGGAGGGGTCGATGGCCGTGGCGCTCCTCCAGCTCCTGGCCGGCGCGGCGTTCCTCGGCGCGGTGGTCGACGGGTTGCTCCTCGGCCACTGGTACCTGACCGATCGCGGGCTGACACGGGCGCCGATCGACCGGTACACCAACCTGCTGCTGGCCGGGGTCCTGCTCGAGGCGGGTGCCCTCGTCCTGGGCGGTTTCGGGCCCACGGAGGCCGGTCCGGACTTCAATCCGCTGCTCACCTCCGCCGGCCTGGCCTCGTGGATCGCGCTCGGGATGGTCGGCACGACCGCGTTGATCGCCGTGCTGATCCGGCTCACCCTCCGCGGCGCGCGCTCCTCGGCCGTGCAGGCAGCCACGGGGTTCTTCTACCTGGCGGTGATCACCGGGCTCACGGCCGAGTTCGCGGCGAAGGTCCGGTTCCTCCCCTGATGGAGGCGGCGGTCATGCTCCTCGGGCTGACGGGAGAGGGGCTGGCGTGGTGGCTGGTGAGGTTCCGCGCTTGGAACGTGTGGCGGCTGATGGCGCCCGTGCTCGTGGCGATGGGGCTCGCCGCGGTCGCGGCGAGCCCGCCGCCGCTCTCGCCCGAGGTTCGACCGGCGCTCGGTGCGACGGTCGGGGTGCTCGGTGGGGTGGCGCTCTACGCCGCCACCCGAGCGTTCGCCGCGTTCGTTCGGCCCTGGGCCGCCTTCCGGCGTCAGTCCGTCGCGACGTACGGCCGCCGCGGGTCGCTTCCGCTCGCCACCGTGCTGCTGCTCTCGGTGGCGCTGATGGTCCCCGGCGAGGAGCTGTTCTGGCGCGGCCTGTTCCAGGTGGAGTTGGCGGAGGCGCTCGGGGGCAGGTCGGCTCTGGCCGCGGTCGCGTCCTGGGGCGCGTTCGTCCTGGCGAACCTCCCGAGCGCCAACCTGGCGATCGTGGCCGGCGCCCTGGTCGGTGGGGCGGCGTGGACGCTGCTCGGGTGGTGGAGCGGAGGTGTGCTCGCCCCGCTACTGTCTCACGGGGTCTGGACGGCCCTCATGCTCTCCCTCCCGGTCGTCCGTGTGGACGCATGATGCGCGTCCCCCGGGAGGTGCGCGCCGTGTTCGATCGAGCCGACCTGTGCCACGTCGTCACCGTGACCCCTTCGGGCCCCCACGTGACGCCGATGGTCTTCGCGCACGCGGGCGACCGGCTGTGGGTCACGACCTCGCGGAACTCGGTGAAGGCTCGCGGGTGGGCACGCGATCCCCGGGTTGCCGCGGTCGTCGTGCACGGACGCGAGGCGGTGACGTTCAACGGCGTCGCGACCACCTACGACGTCCTGGACCCGACCTCGTGGGGCCGCGGCCTCGTCGAGACGCCGATGCTCGCGCTCGCGTCGGCGCGGTTCACGCGCAAGAACGCACGGTTCTTCGCGGGATATGCGGTGGACGCCCATCGCGTGCCCCTCGCGTGGACACCTCCCGGCCGAGTGCTCGCCGACCTGCGCTGGACGGA
The DNA here is from genome assembly GCA_964640085.1 of uncultured Actinomycetes bacterium. GTDB lineage: Bacteria > Actinomycetota > UBA4738 > UBA4738 > HRBIN12 > CAZXFA01. The sequence goes on from CAZXFA010000009.1 coordinate 83,968, forward strand.
CGTCGCGGTGATCCGGGACGGCGTCGTGACCCGAACGTGGGGGCGCTGGGGGACGGCGGTCCCCTCGTACGGACGGTTCCGAGCCGCGCGCACCGGGGACGGGCCGCTCGATCGACTCCCGCACGCCGTCCGCTCGGATTTGGGCCTGGGCGGGGTCGGGGTGCTCGCCGTCGAGGGCCGTCGCGGGTTGGCCGCGCTGCCGTCCACCTGGATCGCCTCCGGGGCAGGCCTCTACGCGATCCTGCCCGAGATGGTGCTCGCGCTGGCCGATCTCGGCGACGCCTCGGCCGAGGCAGCCCTGGAGGCGGATCGCCCATCGCGGTGGCGCGCCCGGGACATGGTGGGAGCGATGGCTCGGGGACGGGCGGAGGTCTACGTCACGACGCGTCTCGCGACCGGCGGGCGCTCGGCCGCGGGGATCGCCCGTGAGGCGGAGATGGATCGGGATGGGACCGCCGTGGTACGGATCCGGCCCGAGGCGCTGGTGTGGTGGCGCGGTTGGTCCAGCGGGACGGTGGCGGTCGGATGAGGGATGGCGCCGCCTCCGGGACGGTCGGATGAGCGTCGTCGACGTGCGCGTCGAGGTGGAGGGGCCGCCCGGGGCGGTGTGGGAGGTGATCTCCGATCCCCGGAACCTTCCGCACTGGAACCGCCACATCGTTCGCGTGACGGGGGTCCCTGCGTCCGGGCTCGGCCCGGGTGTCCGATACGTCGCCGAGATGCGGTTCATGGCCCTCCATGCCCACGTCGGAGCCGAGGTGCTCGAGTGGGAACCGCCGCGGCGCTCCGCGATCCGGCTCAGCGGGATCCTCAACGCCACCGTGACCTCGACGGTCGAGCCGCTGGAGGGTGGGCGGAGCCTTCTGGAGCACGTCGTGGAGTACCGGTTCCGCGGCGGGCCGTTCGGGGACCTGGTGGCGAGGAGCCTGGCGCTCGTGGGGGGCGCCCAGTACGCCCTCCGGCGCGGGACGCTGGCGCAGAAGGCCGAGATCGAGGAGCGCTCGGGCCCCGCCTAGTCCTGCTCCTCTCCGCGGCGCCGCAGCGCCTTGCGCTGTTCGCGGGTGGGACGCCCTACGAAGTAACCGATCACGAAGCCGAGCGCGCCGGCGACGACGATCACCGTGACCACGCGCGCCTCGCTGGTGAACAGGAGGAAGCCGACCTCTACCGGCCGGAAGTTGGCGACCGCGAAGGCCACGAACAGGATCGCCAGGAGCGCGATCAGCACCCGGCGGGGGGTGACGCCCGAGCGCTCCACGCGGACGGGCGGGCCCTCCCGCTCCCGTTCCGGCTCCTCGGGTCCAAGGTCCTCGCCCCTGCGCATCCGTTGGCCTCCTCCGCCGACCGTGCGGCCGATCGTCGCATATCATCGCGCGCCATGGACGTGCGGGGTGTGCTCCGGGGAGCGGGATCGATCGGGTTGGCGCTGGCGGTGGGCGCGCTGGCGTCGAGCCGGCGCGGCCGCGACCTGGACCGCGCGGCCTTCCGAGCGCTGAACCGCCCGCGCGGGCCGGACGCGGACGCGGTGTTCCGCGGGATCACCGAGCTCGGTTCGATCTGGGCTTCGGCCGGCGCCGCGGCGGTCCTCGCGCTCGCCGGTCGCCGCGCCGCAGCCGCCCGGGGGATCGGGGCCGCGGGCGCCGCGTGGCTCGGCGGGCAGGGGCTGAAGAAGGTGTTCCGGCGGCCGAGGCCGTATGAGGCCGACGCCGAGCGAACGCGTCTGCTGATCCACCCGCCCCGCGCGTCCTCCTGGCCGAGCAGCCATCCCGCGGTCCTGCTCGCCTTCGGGGCCGCCGCCGGGCGCGAGCTCCGTATCCCGGCGGTGGGGCGGCTTGGGCTCGGGGTGCTCGCCGGGGCGGTGGGGGTCTCCCGCACGTACCTGGGCGTCCATTACCCGACCGATGTCGTCGGAGGGCTCCTCGTCGGTCGAGGCGTGGCGGCCCTCTTCGACGGTCGCCGGTAGACTCGCCCCGTGGATCCGCACGTCGCCGCGATCGGCTGGCCGATCCTGGATCGGTTCGACCTGTTCGGCGATCTGGCGATCAGCCCCCACGGGATCGGGATCGCGGTCGGCTACCTCTTCGGGGCGTGGATCCTCACGCATGAGGGACCGAAGCGCGGGGTCAGCGTCGAGCACGTCAACACGATGGTGTTCTGGTCGTTGATCGGCACGATCGTGGGCGCGCGACTCTTCTACGTGGTCGGGCACTTCTCCGAGTTCGAGAACTTGGGCGAAATGCTCGCGCTCTGGCGGGGCGGCCTGACGCTGCTCGGGGCGATCGCCGGCGCTGTGCTGATCAACGTGCCGCTGTTCCGTCGGTTCGGATACTCGTTCTTCCAGGTGATGGACGGCGCGGTGATCGGCCTGTCGTTCGGGATCGCGTTCGGTCGGATCGGCGACCTGATCATCGGCGACCACTTCGGCAAGCCGACGAGCTGGCTCCTCGCCTTCCAGTACCAGGGAGGCGATCCCGCCGGGTTCGGGTGCGCCGCCGACGTCTGCCGGACGACGCTCGAGGGCGGGAGGACCCTCGAGCTCACGCGCGAGGGAGCCACGCTCTTCTCGAGCGCGGGCGACGCGCTCTCCACGGGCGTCGGCGTCCATCAGACCGCGCTGTACGACATGATCAGCGCGACCCTGCTGTTCCTGCTGCTCTACGCGCTGTCGCGACGCGAACGTCGCCTCGGCGTGCTCACGCTCACGTTCGGCGCCTGGTACGGGACGGCTCGAGTGATCGAGGACTTCCTTCGCATCGACAAGCTCTGGTTCGGCATGACGGGGAGCCAGTGGACGGGGCTGACGGTCGCCGTGGTCTCGCTGGCGATCCTGGTCGCGTGGGCGGTGCGTTCGAGGGGGGCACCCGAGCCGGCCGTCGAAGCCTCCGAGCGTTAGGTGGCCTCGGAGCGCTGGGGTGCCCCGATCGGTTCAGTGCCCGTGGCCCGCGTGCGCGCCGGAGGTCGCCGCGCCCGGCTGGGCCGTCAGCGGGAGCGGCTTGCCCACCTTGGTGCGGGTGATCCGCGCGAGCCGTCGGGCGGCCTCCCGGAGCGCCTGTCCGGCGGGGGAGTCGGGCTCGCGGACCACGATCGGGTGACCCGCGTCCGCACCCTCGCGCAACGACGGCTGGAGCGGCACCTGGCCGATCAGCTCGACACCGAGGGTCTCGGCTGCCTCTCGGCCCCCGCCCTCGCCGAAGATCGCCTCGCGTTGTCCGCAGTGGGGGCAGACGAACCAGGACATGTTCTCGATCACGCCGAGCGGACGGAGGTTGGTGCGTACGGCCATCTTCCCCGCGCGCTCTGCCACCTTGCGGGCGGCCTCTTGCGGCGTCGTCACGACGAGCATCGACGCACCCGGCAGGAACGAGGCCAGGCTGATCGAGACGTCTCCCGTCCCGGGCGGCAGGTCGCACAGCAGGAAGTCGAGCTCGCCCCAGTAGACGTCACCGAGGAACTGCTCGATCGCCTTGTGGAGCATCGGTCCG
>CAZXFA010000010.1:0-77746 GCA_964640085.1 uncultured Actinomycetes bacterium
CAAGGCGGAGATCGAGAAGACGGACTCCGACTACGACCGTGAGAAGCTCCAGGAGCGTCTGGCGCGCCTGGCCGGCGGGGTCGCGGTGATCAAGGTCGGTGCGGCAACCGAAGTGGAGCTCAAGGAGAAGAAGCACCGGATCGAGGACGCCGTTCAGTCGACGAAGGCGGCCGTGGAAGAGGGCGTCGTGCCCGGTGGCGGCGTGGCGCTCCTCAACGCCCAGGTCACGTTGGACAAGGTCGACGTGGAGGGCGACGAGCTCACCGGCGCCCGGATCGTCCGGAAGGCCCTGGAGGAGCCGCTGAAGCAGATCGCCGAGAACGCGGGGATGGAGGGCGGCGTGGTGGTCGAGAAGGTCCGCGGCCTCGACCTCGGGAACGGCCTGAACGCCGCCACCGCCGAGTACGAGGACATGTTCAAGGCGGGCATCATCGACCCGACCAAGGTCACACGGTCGGCGCTCCAGAACGCCGCTTCGATCGCGGCCCTGTTCCTCACCACGGAGGCCGTGGTGGCCGAGAAGCCGGAGAAGGAGAAGGCGCCGGCCATGCCGGGCGGCGGCGACATGGACTTCTGAGTCCGGTCTTCCGTTCCGCGTCACCGACGGGGCCCTTCACGGGCCTCGTCGGTCTTCCCGCGCCGGCTTGACGCTCCGACCCCGGCGCCGGGAGGATGCCCCGAGGCGGGTGCGACCGGCGTCCGCACGGACGATCGGCAGGTGGGGATGGCGTCGGCGGCCTCCACGGCCCGCACCTACCGCGAGGTCCTCGGCAACGGCTCGCTGCGGCGGGCGATGGGCGCGTTCCTCGGGTTCAACGCGCAGGAGAACGCGATCTGGATCGCGGTCACCCTGTACGCGTACGATCGGGGCGGCCCGGCCACGGCGGGCATGGTGGCCGTCGCACAGCTGATCCCGGCCGCCGCGGTCGCGCCGCTCGGATCCGTGTTCGGCGATCGGATGCGGCGCGACCGGGCGCTCTCGCTCGGCTACGCGGTCCAGGCGGCCGCAGCGGCCGGACTCGCCTTGACGCTGTGGCTCGCGCCCGCGTTGGTCGTCTACGGCGCCGCGGTGCTGTCGGCGTGCACCGTGAGCCTGACCCGCCCCGTCCACTACGCGATCCTGCCCGAGCTTTCGGAGACCCCCGAACAGCTGACGGCCTCGAACTCGGTCTCCAGCACCGTGGAGGGGATGGGGATCTTCCTCGGTCCGGTGCTGAACTCGGTCCTGGTCGCCGTGGAGGGGCCGGGGAGCGTGTGCGCCGCCTTCGCCGTGCTGATGATCCTCGCATCCGTCTTGACGGCGCGGCTCCGGCTGCTGGGCGTGGCGCAGGAGACGGCGGTAGAGCTGGAGGGCCTGCTCGGGGGGGCCGTGAGCGGCGTCCGGGAGATGCGGCGCGACCCGCCGGCGGCCCTGTTCACCCTCCTCGGCGGGGCACAGTACTTCCTGCTGGGGATGCTCGACATCTTCTACGCGATGCTCGCGATCGACGTGCTGGAGATCGGCGAGGAGGGAGCGGGTGTCCTCGCCGCCGCGGTGGGGGTGGGCTGGCTTCTCGGGGCGGCCGGCACCGCCGTGCTCGTGGGTCGGCGGCGGATGGTCATGCCGATCGAGCTCGCGATGGGTGCCACGGCGGGGGCGACGGCGGCCATCGCGCTCGTGGGGACGGTGGGGCCCGCACTCGCGTTCCTGGCCGCGGCGGGGGCCGCGCAGAGCTTCTTCGCCGTGGCGGCCCGGACCCTCCTCCAGCGCAGCGTCCGCGCCGACCTGCTGGCGCGGGTGTTCGGTCTCCAGGAGGGGCTGATGATGCTCGGGCTGGCCGGGGGGGCGGCGGTCGCTCCGCTGCTGGTCGCCCTGTTCGGTCGTCGGGGCGCGTTCGTGGCGGCCGGGGCCTTGTTCGTCCTCCTCGGCGCCGTCGGATACCGGGCGATCCTGGCGCTCGATCGTCGAGCAATCCTTCCCGACCAGGGATGGGTGGCGCTCGTCCGCACGCTCTCGATGTTCGCGGACCTTCCCCAGCACCTGCTGGAACCGCTCGTGCGGGCGATGACGCCGATCGAGGCGGCGACGGGCGAGTCGATCGTTCGGGAAGGTGAGGCAGGGGATCGCTTCTACGTCGTCGCGGCGGGCGAGGCGATCGTAACCGCCAGAGGTCGGGACGTCGCACGCCTCGGCCCCGGCGATCACTTCGGCGAGATCGCCCTGCTGCGCGACGTCCCCAGGACGGCGACCGTGCGTGCGGCGACGGACCTGCGGCTGCTGTCGCTCGACCGCGCCACGTTCCTCGCCGCGGTCGGCGGCTCGCGAGGCGCGGCTCAGGCGGCCCACGACGAGGTGGAACGCCGACTCGCCCAGCTCGGTCGGAGCAGGTAGCTCCGGCGCGACCCGCGGTGGGAGGATAGGGCGGCATGGCGACGGCGCGGCTGCACCTCACGTTCCCCGAGCGGCTCATCTCCGAGCCGGTGATCCACCAGGTCGGTACGGAGTTCGATCTCGTTACGAACATCCGGCGGGCCAACATCGAGGAGCGTGGCGGATGGGTGATCCTCGAGGTGGACGGCAACGAGGACGCGATCGCCGCGGCCATCTCCTGGCTGATCGAGCAGGGGCTCCAGGTCGACCGGATCGGCGACCGATGATCGGGCGCCGCATCGAGATCCGCTGGCGGGACATGGACGCCTACGGGCACGTGAACAACGCCGTCTACCTCAACTACTTGGAGGAGGCGCGTGACGCCTGGGTTCAGTCGGTGCTGGGAGGCGTGACGGACACCTGGGACTTCGTGCTGGCCAGGGTGGCGATCGACTTCCGGGGCGAGCTGAAGCAGGACGACGGGTGGGTGGTGGTCCGCTGCCGCCTGGGTTCGATCGGACGGGCGAGCGTGCGGACCCGGGAGGAGATCGTGAAGCCGGACGGTACGGTCTCCGCGATCGCCGAGTCCATCGTGGTGCCACGGGATCCGACCACCGGCGGGTCCCGCCCGCTCACCGACGAGGAACGTGCCGCCCTGGAGGGCGAGCTGGCGCTCGACGCCGCGCTCCCGGATGCTCCCTAGGCGTCGCGGTCGGGCGCCCGCCGCGCTGCGGTACCCTGCCGCCTCATGCTGGGTGAACGCGAGGCGCGGGTCGTCGAGGTGAAGCCGTGGGACGTTCACGGCGTCGGATACCTGGACGTGACGGTCGCCTACGAGGACGGGACGTCGGAGACGGCCCGCCTCGGCCCGGAGAGCGCGCCAGAGGGCCTGCGGACCGGAGACCGGGTCCGCGTCAGTCGCGCCGTGAACATGATCGTGGCGATCAGGAGGTCGTGATGTTCACGTGGACCTACCTCGATCAGACAGGTCAGGAGCTCGGGCGCTCGCCGCGCTTCGCCGACTCCGAGTCGGCCGAGAGGTGGATCGGGATCTCGTGGCGCGACCTGCACGAGAGCGGGATCGAGGAGGTCGTCCTGTTCGACCACGCCCGCGGCTGCGCCGTCTACCGGATGGGGCTCGCCCCCGAGTAGACGGCGCTAGGAGGTCGTGGGACCCTGCTCCCGGACCTTCTCGACGTGCGTGAGCGCTTCCCGCAGGTCCCGGAGCCATTCGTCCTGCTTCTCGGCCACCAGGCGGACGCACCAGGCGAGCGCGTGGCTGCGAGAGCGCGCGACCCCGGCGTCGACCAGCGTGTCGAGCACCCGGCGCTCGGCCATCCGCAGGCGGGTCATCGCGGGAACGCTCACCGTGGTGAAGAGCTTGGTCACGTCGCCGCACCGGGCGCCCCACGACACGTGCCGGCCGAACCGATGCTGGGCCTCCTGGGCGATCCGGATCCTTCGTTGCCGGGTGTCCTCGCGGAACCCGTCGACCCGGGCCAGTCGGGCGGCGGCGACCTCTTCGGGGGGGGAGCCCTCGGGCATCTCGGGGTCGGGGAGGGTCCCGACCACCAGGATCTCGTCCCTGTCGACGCTGACATCGGGATGGGCGGCGAACCAATCGCCTGGCAGCCGGCCCGCGAACCAACCTCGGATCTCCTCGGGCGCGTCGGGTGTCGACCGGGGCATGTCAGTGACATTACATCATTACAGCACGACGTCAAGGGGGCGTGACCCACCATCCCCGGGGCGCGTCTCGAGGGCCGCTAGGCTGAGCGGGATGACGATCGTCCGGACGTCGGGTCTGCGCAAGACCTACGGCGAGACCGTGGCGCTGGACGAGGTCGACCTGGCGGTGGAGCCCGGGAGCATCTACGGGCTCGTGGGGCCAAACGGTGCGGGCAAGAGCACGCTCATCGGGATCCTCGGAGGCCTGCGCGGCCCGACGGCCGGGCAGGTGGTGGTGGAGGTGGAGCGGCAGCGGACGGCGGTGATGCCCGACTCCCCGCTGTTCGACCCTTGGCTCTCCGCTCGGGAGGTCGTAGACCTGGCCAGGACGATGGTGAGCCCGGCCATCCCGGACGACGTGGTCGCCGACTCCCTGGCGCTGGCGGGCCTGGGCGATGTCGCTGATCGGCGTGTGGGGGGCTTCTCGCGCGGCATGCTCCAGCGTCTGGGGATCGCGGCCACGATCGTCGCCGATCCCCATCTCCTGATGCTGGACGAGCCGGCGGCGGCGCTGGATCCGCTCGGGCGGTACGAGGTGCTGGAGCTCGTCCGCCGACTCTCCGGACGCTGCACCATCCTGTTCTCGAGCCACATCCTGGCCGACGTCCAGCGGGTCTGCGACACGGTCGGCGTGCTACGGGCCGGACGCCTGCTGTACCAAGGTCCCCTCGACGTCCTGCTGACCGAGCGCACGCATCCCGCCTGCCTCGTCCGGGTTCGCCCACCGCTCGAGCCCGTGGTGGCGACCCTGCGTGCGCAGCCGTGGGCCCGCGACGTCTCCGATGCCGGGCATGGCGTGCTGCGCGTGACCGTTTCGAGCGTGTCGGAGGCCGAGCGGGGGATCGCCGATGCCCTGGCTCGATCCGGGGCACGGGTCGTGAGCATCGAGCCCGAGGTGGCGGATCTGGAGTCGGTGTTCCTGGAGCTCACGTCGTGAACCTGTGGCGCCTGGAGCGGCTGCGTCTGTTCCGGACCCTGCGCTGGTTAGGACTGCTCGCTTCCTTCTTGGTCTTCGGCGTGGGCATGCCGATCCTCACGCGGTACCAGGAGGCGTTGTTCCGCAACGTGGGAGGTGACGTGCGGGTGATCGCACCCGATCCGACGCCGCCGCAGGCGATCGCCGCCTACCTCTCGAACGCGATGCAGGTCGGGCTCCTCGTCTCAGTGCTGCTGGCGGCCGGCTCGCTCGCATTCGACGCGAAGCCGGAGTGGGCCGCGTTCCTGCGTACCCGCGCGCCATCGCTCTGGTCGCTCCTGATCCCCAAGTACGCGACGAACGCCCTCGCGGTGGCGGCCGCGTACCTCACGGGGCTGATCGCAGCGTGGATCGGGACGTCGATGCTGATCGGTTCGGTGCGGTGGACGGCCCTGGTCGTGGGCGGTGCCTACGGGGCCCTGTACCTGGCGTTCGCGATGGCCGCCGTAGCGTTCGCGAGCGGTCTGGCGCGCAGCGTGATCGGGACGGGAGGGCTCGCCCTGGCGATCCTGATCGCGCTCCCGATCATCGGGGAGGTGCTGCCCGGCGTGGCCGACTGGCTCCCGAGCGCGCTGGTCGGTTCCCCGACCGCGATCGCCGACGGCGAAGCGCCATCCGCGTTCCTGGAGGCCACGCTCGCCACCGCGGTGCTCACCCCGTCGCTGCTGTGGGGCTCGGTGCGGCGCCTGGCGCACCGCGAGGTCTGAGGATGGGGCTCAGCTGACGTAGGACGAGGGATCCTCGGCGAAGTCCTCCAGGCACCCCTTCGAGCAGAAGTAGTAGGTCGTGCCCTCGTGCTCGGTCTTCCACTCCGCCGTACCTGGATCCACCTCCATACCGCACACCGGGTCGATCTCCATCTGGCCTCCTCCGTGGGTCGCGGCGGCCAGGATACGCTCGACCCCGGCCCAGGCGGGTGGAAGGATGGGTCGAACGTCATCCGGCCACCGACGGAGGATCGATGAGGCGGGCGAACGGATCGGCGCGGCCTTCCTTCGGGCCGGGCCTGATGATCGTCGGGGGTTCGCTGGCCGGGCTGGGATCCTTCCTGGCCTGGGCGAAGCTCGAGGCGGGACCGGACTCGGCGACGGCCAAGGGCGTCGACGGGAGCGACGGCTACGTGACGCTGGTCGCGGGGCTGGTGATCGTGGTGTGCGGGTTGGTGTCGGTCGCCCGACCCCGGCGCTCGCTGGCCATCCTGGCGATCGTAGGGGGCATCGGGGCCGCCGGCATCGGCCTGTACGACGCCGTGACCGCCGAGGACAGCGCGATCGATGCGCTGGCCTCGGAGCTCGCCGGCGGGTTCGGGGTGAGCGAGTCCCAGGCGACGGCCCTGCTCCGCGAGGCGGTGGACCAAGGCCTGGTGAGCATCACGCTCCGGTACGGGATCTACCTCGTGATCGGCGGGGGCGCCCTCGGGATCGTCGGTGGTGCGGTCCAGATGGCGCGGCGGGACGTTCCCGCGGCGCCGTCGTCCACGCCGCACTTCGGAATGGCCGACCTCCCGCCGGCGCCGCCCCACCCGCCCGATCGATGAGGTCGCAGGAGCTCATCCTCGATACTGGTGGCCGCCGGGTCGTCGACGTCACCGATCGGGTCCGTGCCTTCGCCGCCGGAGTCGCCGGCGACGGGCTCGTGCACGTGTTCCTCCCGCACGCGACGGCGGGACTCGCCTTGATGGAGACCGGGGCGGGCTCGGAGGGCGACCTGGAGGAGCTGCTCGAGCGGATCCTCCCGCGGGACGATCGCTACGCACACCGGCACGGGTCGGTGGGACACGGCGGCGACCACCTCCTGCCGGTCGTCGTCTCGCCCTCCCTGGTCCTGGTCGCCGAGGGTGGGGACCTGCTGCTCGGGACGTGGCAGCGGATCGTGGTCGTGGATCCCAACCGCGAGAACGACCGCCGTCGGCTCCGCCTCTCGTTCCTGCCGGGATGAGTCCGCGGCGCCCTCTACAGGTACTGGCCCGGCTGCCGCTCCCCATCCTCCGCCGGGGACGCCACCGCCTGGACGTCGCGCTCGCGGAGGAGGAGGAACTCGCGGCCCTCGAGCTCTATCTCGAGCCCGGCCTGGGGAAGGAACAGGATCCGGTCCCCGACCTTCACGGTCCGCACGTCGGGGCCGACGAGCGCCACCGGGGCCCAGACGCACCGCCTCGGCGCGGCGGAGGCCGTCGCCGGGATCAGCAACCCGCCTCGGGTCTTCCGCTCCCCGTCCTCCGGGTGCTCGACGACGATGCGGTCGCCGGTGAGCCGGACCTCCTCCTTCCGCCGGCGCGTGCGACGGGGCCTCGAGGTGGATGCGGGCTTGGCCATCGTCGCGATTCTCGCACGCGCGTCGGTCATCCACCCACCGGGTAGCATGCTCGCCCGTGAAGGCCTCTGTGCTTCTCTCCGACGCCGTCCGGACGCTCCGAGCGTCGTCCGCGATCGACCACTGGCAAGAGGATCGCGAGGACATCGAGAGCGACGACCTGCTCTGTTTCGCGCTCGGCGTGGACGAGGTGGATCCCGAGCACGAGGTCCCTGCGTCCGTGGGGCGTCGCTTCCGACGGATGGTGGCTCGGCGCGCGGCGGGAGAGCCGGTGCAGCTGATCAAGGGGTACGCGGTCTTCCGAGGGTTGGAGATCCTGGTGCGGCCGGGTGTGTTCGTCCCGCGCGACTCCACCGAGTTCCTGGCCGAGCAGGCGATCCGCCGTCTCCGCGGCCGCCGGCGACCGGTCGCTGTCGACCTGGCCACGGGGGGCGGAACGGTGGCCCTTGCGCTGGCCAACGAGGTGCGTGGGGTCCGCGTCTTCGGGACCGACATCTCGGCCTCGGCGATCCGCGTGGCACGCCGCAACGCCGATCGCCTGCGGCTCCGGGCCACGTTCCTGGTGGGGGACCTGTTCGGCGGCCTCCCCGAACGGATCCGCGGCACGGTCGACGTCATCACGCTCCACCCACCCTACGTGGCCCGCCGCGAGCTCCGAGAGCTCCCTGAGGAGATCCGCCGGTTCGAGCCCCTGCACACGTTGACCGACCGGAGCCGTGACGGTCTCGGCCTGACCGGGCGGGCCGTCCGAGAGGCAGGCGACTGGCTCGAGCCCGGGGGGTGGCTGCTCGTCGAGGTGAGTCCGGACCGTGCCCGCGCGGTCGGGTCGGTGATGCGGAGCGGTGGGTTCCGGGACGTCCGGAGCACCCTCGATCGTGGGTTCAGGGTCACCAGGGTGATGGTGGGGCGATGGTCGGGATGAGCGAGCGGACGGTCGCGCCCTACGGGACGTGGCGCTCGCCGATCGATGCCGAGCGGGCCGCGCGCGCCTCCGTCCGGCTCTCGGAGCCGGCGCTGGATGGGCAGACCGTGTACTGGCTGGAGAGCCGGCCGGCCGAGTCCGGTCGGACCACGCTCGTCCGCTGGGATGGTGCGGGAGAGCCCGCCGACGTCACGCCCGCCGGCTTCGATGTCCGCACGACGGTGCACGAGTACGGTGGAGGGGCGTTCGTGGTCCGTGGCGGCGTCGCGTTCTGCTGCCGCTTCGAGGACCAGCGCCTGTACCGGTTGCAGCCGGGGGAGGACCCCCGACCCATCACCCCTGAGCCGCCCGCCCCCCGGGCGTTCCGCTACGCCGATCCCGACATCTCGCCCGACGGCCGATGGATCGCGTGCGTGCGCGAGCGGCACGAGGACGACGGTCTGCCGGCCAACGACCTCGTGGTGCTCCCCACCGACGGATCGGCGGAGCCCGCCGTGCTGGCCTCGGGCAGCGACTTCTTCGCCGCCCCGAAGTTCTCACCCGACGGGGGTCGGTTCGCGTGGCTGCGGTGGGACCTGCCGCGGATGCCCTGGGACGGGACGGAGCTCGTCGTGGCTTCGTTCGCGGACGGTGGTGTGGAGGGAGACCAGGTCGTGGCCGGGAGGGCCGACGAGTCGGTGTTCTGCCCCCTGTGGGACCCGAACGGAGCCCTGCACCTGGTCTCCGATCGCACCGGGTGGTGGAACCTGTTCCGCCTGGAGCCCGACGGACGGGTGACGAACCTGACCCCGATGGCGGCGGAGTTCGGGGTGCCGATGTGGGAGTTCGGGTACCGCGCGTACGCGTTCCTCGACGACGGGAGGGTCGTGTGCGCCTACCGGCGGTCCGGCGAGCACCACCTCGCGTTGCTGGACCCGGCCACCTCTGAGCTGATCGACCTCGACGTCCCGTACTCGGTCTTCGATCCGCCATTCATCCGGGCGGAGGGCGGCCGGATCGTGTTCGTCGGCGCCGGACCCCGCATCGAGCAGGAGCTGGTGCAGCTGGACTTCGTCTCCCGCTCGGTGGAGGTCATCCGTCCGTCGACCGGCCCGGACCTGGATCCGGCGGGCATCTCCGAGGCCGAGGCGATCGAGTTCCCGACCGACGACGGGCGGACCGCGTTCGCCTACTTCTACCCGCCGATGAACCCGTCGTTCGCCGGCCCGGAGGGGGACCTGCCGCCGCTGGTCGTGCACGCGCACGGCGGCCCGACCTCCGAGACGACGCCCGAGCTCGATCCGTATGTCCAGTACTTCACGACCCGGGGGTTCGCCTACGTCGACGTGAACTACGGAGGGAGCTCCGGGTATGGGCGCGAGTTCCGCGACCGCCTGTACGGGAGCTGGGGGGTGGTCGACGTCCGCGATTGCATCGCCGCAGCGAGCCATCTCGTCGCCGAGGGCCGGGTCGACGGGGACCGGCTAGTCGTCACCGGTGGGAGCGCGGGTGGCTACGTCGTGCTGGCGGCCCTCGCGTTCCATCCAGAAGCCTTCGCCGCGGGGACCAGCTACTTCGGCGTCTCGGACCTCGAGCCGTTCGCGACGTTCACCCACAAGTTCGAGCTCCGGTACACGGACCTGCTGGTCGGCCCCTGGCCGGAGGCCGCGGACCTGTGGCGTGAGCGCTCCCCCGTGCGGCGGGCGGACGTGATCCGTCGACCGGTGCTCCTGCTCCAGGGCCTGGAGGACGCCGTCGTCCCGCCCTCTCAAGCCGAGATCATGATCGAAGCCCTCGAGGCCAACGGCGTCCCCTACGCGTACCTGGCGTTCGAAGGAGAGCAGCACGGGTTCCGGCGGGCGGAGACCATCGCCCGCTCGTACCAGGCCGAGCTCGCCTTCTACGGAAGGGTGTTGGGGTTCGAGCCGTCCGACGACCTGCCGCCCCTCGAGCTCCGGAACCTCGCCGACTGACGTCCGTGTGACCCGACGGCCGGGGGCCGAACGACCTTCCCGACCCCTCGCCCCGTTCCCGAGGATGGTGGAGGCATGCGTCCGGGCACCCTCGGCCTCGTTTGGCGGCTGACGTGCCGGCTCCTACCGGCGGGGCTCCTGCTGTGGGCCGGGGTGGCCAAGGCCCTGGACCGGCAGGACTCGATCCTCGCGGTCGATGCCTACGACGTGCTTCCGGAGGCGCTGGTCCGCCCGGTGGCGACCGTCCTGCCGTGGCTCGAGATCGGACTTGCGGTCCTGCTCGTCCTCGGGCTGTTCATGCGGTTCGCGGGGGGTGCGACGGCGGCGCTGGCCGCGCTGTTCATCGCGGGCATGGCCCAGGCCAAGGCTCGAGGGCTGGAGATCGATTGTGGGTGCTTCGGGGGCGGTGGCCCGGGCGAGGGCGTGAGCTGGTGGGACATCGCCCGCGATACCCCGATCCTGCTCGCCGGCCTCTACCTGGCCTGGCGGCCGCGGGGGCCGCTGCAGCTCGACAACGTGTTCATCGTGGAGAGGTCGGAGGGAGCAGATGGCGACGACGAGAGGGACGAAGCGCGAGCGGCAGCGGGCCGCCGCTGAGGCTCGGGCCACCGCCCGGCGACGGCAGCAGCAGCGTCGGACCCTCGGATACGCCCTGGGCGGCGTCGCCCTGATCGCAGTGGTGGTGCTGGCCGTCGTCGCGATGATGGACAGCGGAGGCGGCGAGGACTCGGGCCCGGCCGGTTCCGGCGAGGTCTCGGTGGCCACGCCCGCGCGTTCCCAGCCGCTCGCTCCCGGCGAGACGGTACCGGACTTCTCGGCCCCGGGGATCGGCGGGGGGACGGTCTCCTGGGGCGAGTTCCTGGGCCGTCCAGCCGTCCTTCCCGTCTGGGCCCCATGGTGCCCGCATTGCCAGGTGGAGCTCCCCCTGCTGGACGGCGTGATGGAGGAGTTCCCGGAGGTCGGTTTCGTCACGATCGTGACCTCGATCGGCGACGAGCCGGGGCCGGCGCCGGCCGAGTTCCTGTCGGAGAACGGCATCACCGCTCCGACGGCGATCGACGATCGAGCCGGAACGCTGGCACGGGCCTTCGGGATCCAGGGGTTCCCCACGCTGTACTTCGTGGGCTCGGCCGGCGAGGTGGTCCAGGTCGTCGAGGGCGAGGCGGACGAGGAGACGATCCGGAGCATCGTCGGGTCGTTGACCTGACCTTGGCGGGACACCGTCCCGAGAGGGGGGTTGCGGGGAGCCGGATCGCATCCGGCTCCCCGCACCAGAGGGGCGCATGTCTCGTGGCGCCCCGGACGCTACCTCCGCCCGTGACGGCCGCGTGATCTCGACGTGGCCGCCAGGTGAACCTCAGTGCTTCGCCGGCCACAGCACGGCCGCGAGCGCGGCCCGAGCGAACCGGCGGGCGGCCCCCCGATCGTCCGCGATCCGCGAACGGCGTGTGGCCCTGGCGACCCGCTCGAGCTCCGCCTCGCGGACGCGGTCGGCGATCCGGTGCCGCGCCATCTCTCCGCTCAGCATCTCGGCCCTCCTCGTCTCGTCAGGCACCCACGTTATGGGGAGCGGTCCTGGGGCGCGGTGATCGGAGGCACGACCCGCGGGTGACGTCCGTCACGTTGCAACCGGTCGCTCAGCCGCGGAAGATGCGCGCGTGGGAGAGATGCTCCGACGAGCGTTCGCGGTGGCTGTCGGCTGTGCCGCGGCGTGGGCCATCGCACCGACCGCGGGAGCTCAGACCCCGGCCGCCACGCCACAGGTCGACGGGGAGGTCTCGGGGGTTCTGGCGCCCGGCGGTGCCCTCACGATGCGGGTCGAGGCGCTGATGCCCGGGGGGTGGGAGGGCCTCCACCTGGTCGAGGTGGTCGTGATCGTCGAGGGGCGTGAGGTCGATCACCTCCGGTACGACATCGAGGACACCCGGCTCGCGCTGGGCGATCAGGAGATGGTGGTCGGGACCGGTGATGCCGTCGTCGGGAAACTGGTGCGGCTCGCCGGATCCCGGGTGGTCGTGACGACCGGGGCCGGTCACCTGTCCTTCACCGCCACCGCCCAGGTGCTGCGGGAGATCCCGGACGATGCCCGGTTCCGACTCTCGGTGACCGGGGACCGGGGGGAGCACGCATCCGTGACGCGTCGCCTCACCAGGCAGGAGCCCGAGGGCCTCACGTGGACGACGGTGGTAGCCGCGGTGATCGCGGCGCTGCTCGCGGGGGGGTTCGTCGGGAACCTCTACGCCTCGCGCCGGCGTCCGTCGCCGCGGCTGTCCGTGTACGGCGCGATCCGCCGCCGCTTGGACGAGGAGCGTTCCTCTTCCGCAGAGGCGAGGCGGTGACCGAGGTCGCCGCTCGCGGCGTGTACGCGGCCGCGACCCGGGCGGCGGGGAGCTTCCCGGCGGACGATGGTCTGGAACTGTGGCGCCGGATCGCAGAGCGGATCGATCCTGTGGCCTTCCGACCGCGGCTGCACCCCGACGTGGAGGTGAAGACGTTCCGGCTCCGATGGGGCAACGACTACGCGATGATCGCCAGCCCCGACCGCTCGATGCACTACCGGCTCGAGCCCTGGGAGGCGGAGATCCTCGACCTGATGGTCGGAACGCGCACCGTGAAGGAGATCGTCGTCGAGCGGTTCCAGGACTCGGGCGACATGGAGCTCTCGGGCGTTGCCGACCTGGTGGAGCAGCTCCGCGCTGGTGGGTTCCTCGCGACCCCCTACGTCGACGTCCCGGCGATGGTCCGGGGAGCGCTCCGGCCCGTATCCGGCATGCGGGCGGTGTCCAGGCGGTTCGTGCGAACGCTCACGCTCGAGTGGGAGGGTGCCCACCGGCTGGTTGTGTGGTTCTACCGGAACGGGCTGCAGCTGTTCTTCAACCCGGTGGTGGTGGTCGTGGGGCTGGTCGCGTCGTTCGGAGGGTTCGCGGCCTTCGTGTCGCTGTTCCGGACCGGTCGGTTCGAGCTCGCAGCTGGGGACGCGGCCGTCGCCTCCCTGATCCTCCTCGCGATGAACTACGTCCTCACGTTCGTGCACGAGCTCGCCCACGCGGTCGTCCTCGTCCACCACGGTCGACGCGTGAAGAGCGCCGGGTTCATGATCTACTTCGGGTCGCCCGCGTTCTTCGTGGACGCTTCGGACGGCCTGATGATGGAGCGGGGCCCGCGCATCATGCAGGCCTTCGGCGGTCCGTTCGCCGAGCTCGTGATCGCCGGCGCCGCCTCGTTCGCGGCCTGGATCGCGCCCGACACGTGGGCGGCTCCCATCCTGTACCGCTTCGCGCTGCTCAACTACTTCATCATCTTCCTGAACCTGGTCCCCATGCTGGAGCTCGACGGCTACTTCATCCTCTCCGACCTGATCCAGGTCCCCGATCTCCGGCCCCGTTCGCTGCGGTTCGTCCGCTACGACCTCTGGACCAAGCTGCGACGTCGCGAGCGGTGGACGAAGCAAGAGGGCGGCCTCGCCCTGTACGGGATCCTCGGCGTCGCGTTCACGATCTTCGCGCTCGTCACGTCCGTCTACTTCTGGGAGGAGGTGTTCGGGGGCCTCATCCGGCGCCTGTGGGAGGGCGGGTCCGTGGGTCGGCTGCTCCTGATCGCCCTCGTCCTGTTCGTGACCGGTCCGGTCCTCCGAGGGGCCATCGCCCTGGTGCGTAGCCTGGTGCGACGCGGGATGGGTGTCGTCCGGGCGGTGCGGTTCCGACTCCAGACGCGGTGGCGGATCGAGGCAGCCAGGGCGATCGACGCGCTCCCCATCCTCGAGGACCTACCCGAGGACGTCCTGTCTGACCTCGCCGGACGGGTGCAGCTGCGCACCTTCGCCGCGGGACGACCGGTGTTCCGTCAGGGCGATCGGCCGGATGCCTTCTACGTGATCCGCCGTGGGAGGCTCCACGTGATCGAGGAGAACCCGGGGACCGGAACGGAGCGGGTGATCCGGGTCTTGGGCCCGGGCGAGTCGTTCGGCGAGCTCGGGCTGATCGACGGCCAAGCGCGCTCGGCCACGGTTCGGCCGGTGGAGGACTGCCAGCTGTTCGTGGTGGACGAGGGGACCTTCGACCGTCTGCTCGCCGACCCGATCCGGGTGCCCGATCTGGCACCCACGCTCCAGGCCGTGGCGGAGCTCCGACGGCTTCCGCCGTTCGCCGGGCTGGAGGCGGCCGACCTCTCGGAGGTGCTCGCTCGTGGCGGCTGGGTGAACGTCTCGCCGGGACGGGTCGTGATCGAGCAGGGCCAGGAGGGGGACGCCTTCTACGTGGTCGGATCCGGCCGGCTGGAGGTGGCGGTCGACGGCGCCCGGGTGCGCACCCTCGGCCCGGGGGGCCATTTCGGCGAGATCGCCCTCCTGCTGGGGGTGCCGCGGACGGCGAGCGTCGTGGCCAGGACCCCCGCCCGGGTCTTCCGCCTGGACCGCGAGGGCTTCGACCGGGTGCTCGCCGAGGCGTTCCGGCGGGGGACCCTCGATCCGGCAGCACCGATCGATCGAACCTGGCAGCATTAGCCGGGCTCGAGCTCCGAGGAGAGGGTCGGGATGGATTGCTGGCACTGCCGCAGGACCGCCGTGGGCGTCTGCCGCTTCTGTGGGCGAGGGATCTGCGAGGACCACGTGGAGACCCTCCCCTTCGTGCTCGAGCTGTTCCGCGGCAAGGAAGGGACGCGCGCCCTGGTCGTCGAGGATGCCCTCTTCTGCGGCGCGTGTACGCCGCGTCCGGACCCGCTCGACCTCCCGGAGCTCGACTCCGAGGCGTGAGCGGGTGTGACGTTCGTCACAGCCTCCCGCGTGATGCAGGTCACGTCCCGGTCGGTGACGCCCGGCACATCGATCGTGTGACGGCGACGCGAGGATGATGAGGTGTGGTGGCGTCCCCACCGGGGACCGGGATCCCGGAGGGAGGTGAAAGCGAGTGGCGGAGAAGAAGATCACCCCGAAGGCCGCGACGGGCAAGGCGGCGAGTGGCACCGGGAAGGCTGCGGCGACCCGCGTGACCAAGCGTCAGACCAAGCGTCAGACGAAGCGGCAGACGAAGCGGCAGACCAAGCGGACGATCTGAGGTCTTCGTCGTCGGTACCCCGACGGCGGGCCCGACGCGGTCGGGCCCGCCGTCAGCTTTCGGGCTATCCGCGGAGAAGGGACTTGGCTACGCTTGCGACGATGGTGACGGCGAGGACCGGGGTCGGGGCGATCGCCCCCACGGAGCTGGTGGGGTCGATGGCCCGGACTCCGCTGTTCGACGGTGCCGCACCGCGAACGATCGCACGGCTGGCCGAGCGAGGGACCCTGCGTCCGTACCGCCGCGGTACCTACCTGTTCCACCAGGGCGATCTCTCGCCGGAGGTGTTCTTCCTGGTCTCGGGGCGGGTCGAGATTAGCTCGCTGTCGGCCAGCGGACACCGCCAGCTCCACACCACGCTCGATTCACCGCAGTTCTTCGGCGAGCTCGGGGTGCTCGGAGACATGCCGCGGAGCGCCGCCGCCCTCGCCCTGGAGGCGTCCACGGTCTGGGTCATGCCCGCGGAGGGCTTCCTCGGATTCCTCGCCGAGGAGCCCGCCGCCTCCCGTGCCCTCCTCCGCGCGCTGGCACGGCAGGTGACCGCGCACGAGGCGTTCGTCGAGGACCTGCTGTACCTGGACCTGAAGGGGCGGGTGGCCAAGCGGCTGCTCCAGCTGGTGTCGCCGTCGCTGGACGAGCTCCCCGAGGACGGAGCGGTCGTGCCCTCCATCGTCACCCACGCCGACCTCGCGAGCCTGTGCGGCGGGAGTCGTGAGAACGTGACCAGGATCCTCTCCGAGTTCCAGCGCCGCGGGATCGTGGAGCGCGATGGCCGGCGGTTCGTGCTGCGGAAGATCGCGGGACTGGCCCACCTGGCCGGCGTCCCCGGGGGTTCGAGGTGACCGTCCGCGAGCTCCGCCGCTGGTGGGGGCAGACAGTGGCCGCCCACGACTGGCTGGAGGCGGCGAGCGTCGCTCTCGGCGTGCTCTTCCTCGCGGGGGCGCTGGCGAGCGTCGTTGCGGTCCTCGTCGCGGTGGTGAGCTTGGGGGAGCCCGAGCCCGGGCTCGAGGGCTCCCAGGGGCTCCTCCAGGCCACCAGGGGATTGGGGGCATTCCTGTTCGGCGCCTTCGCTCTCGTCGCCGTCGCGGTCGGCTGGTTCCTCGCGGGCGAGGCGATCAGTAGGGCGGCGCGTCGCCTGGTGGGCCGGGGCTGATCGCGGGCCGAGAGGGCGCGGGCCTCGGGCGGCTCAGCCGCCGATCGCCGACATAGAGCGCTCGGGCCGGACGAAGTCCGGATGGTTGATCCGGTGGCCAGACCACTTGCCCCACACGTCGGCACGGATCAGGATCTCGAGCTCCTCGTCGGAGGCGCCGGCGCGCATCGGCCCCCGGAGATCCGTCTCATCCAGCGCGAACAGACATGCCCGGACCTGCCCCTCGGCCGTCAGGCGCAGCCGGTTGCAGTCGTCGCAGAAGGGCTCGGTCACGCTGCCGATCACGCCGATCCCGCCGGGAGTCCCGTCCGCGAATCGGTAGCTCGTCGCCGGTTCGTGGTCGGGACCCAGGCGCTCGAGCGGGAACACCGCGTCGATCGCCGCCACCAGCCGGGAGGAGGGGACCACCTTGGCCCGCTCCCATGCCTGCTGGGCGTCGAGCGGCATGTACTCGATGAACCGCACGACGTGCCCGGTCTCCCGCGACCACCGGGCGAAACCGACGACCTCGCCCTCGTTCTGTCCGCCGATCACGACGCAGTTGATCTTGATCGGGGTGAGTCCCGCTTCCTCGGCGGCTCGGATCCCGGCCAGCACCCGATCGAGCGCATCGCGGCGGGTCATCTCCGCGAATCGGTGCCGCATCAGCGAGTCGCAGGACACCGTGACCCGGTCCAGGCCGGCCTCGGCGAGCGGACGGGCCAACCGGTCCAGCAGGACCCCGTTGGTCGTCATCGACAGGTCGACGTCCGGGGCGGCCCCCCGCAGCATCCGGACGAGGGTCGGGAGGTCGGCCCGAACGGTCGGCTCCCCGCCGGTCACCTTCACCGAGCGGATCCCCAGGCCGACGAACAGCCGGAGCAGTCGGGTCAGCTCCTCGAACGTGAGGATCTCGTTCTTCGGGAGCCAGTTCAGCCCCTCCGCCGGCATGCAGTAGGTGCAGCGGAAGTTGCACCGGTCGGTGACCGACAGGCGCAGGTCGTCGGCGACCCTGCCGAACGTGTCGACCAGCGGTCCCTCCGTGGGGAGCCGGCCCGTGGATGGGGTTCGGAGGCGCATAGGCTCCAGGGTACCGGGTTCGGCGTCCGGACCGGGTCGCGCGCTCGTCAACCCTCGGGAGGTGCTTGCGGGAGCAGCCCCCGGACCGTGTCCATCGCGGCCGTCATCGCGTCGGACCGTGAGGCGCCGCCGGCCATCCCCCGGCCCACGGCGCTGCCGAGCAGGAACGACGCGAGCGGGGTGATCTTCCGCTCCACGCGGTGGGCGACGTCGCGAGCGATCCCCAGGAGCTGCGCCGTCTCCAGCTCGGAGAGTGTGTCCTCTCCCAGCGCCTCCGCCAGCTGGTCGATCCAGGACTCCATCGTGCCCTCCTCGGTCGATGCCGGGAACCCTACCCCGCGCCTCAGGCGGCGTGTCCGATCTCGTGCTTGCGCCGCTCCACGAACGCCGTCAGAGCCTCCTCCACGTCCGGGTCGAGGGGCGGCGGTTCGTAGCGATCCAGCAGCTCGCGCCAGCCCACGACGGCCTGGGGTGGTGCGGCCGCTGCGACCTCCCGGACGTGTCGCAGGGTATGCCTGGCACCGAGGAACGTGCCGCCGGGCCCGACCTCGCGGAACGCGTCCGCTGCGAAGTCCTCTTCCTC
Organism: uncultured Actinomycetes bacterium; assembly: GCA_964640085.1. Taxonomy (GTDB): domain Bacteria; phylum Actinomycetota; class UBA4738; order UBA4738; family HRBIN12; genus CAZXFA01. The sequence goes on from CAZXFA010000010.1 coordinate 18,088, forward strand.
GGCCGGGAACCGCGTCGTGAGGAGGCGCTCGAACACCGCCAGCGGCCAGGCGTCCTGCGCGAGCTTCTCCAGGGAGGCCTCCAGCGAGCCCTCGACCCATCCGGCCCCATGCACGACCAGGTTGGCTCCCGAGAGCAGGGTCGGCCAGAGCGACATCAGGGACTCCTGCGCCGCCCGCACGTCCGGCTCCGCTCGACCGGTCAGCGCCCCGCCGGCGCGGAACGGCAGGCCGTACCGCCGGGCCATCTGCCCAGCCGCCAGGATCGCCAGGGCGGAGCCGGCCGTCCCGAAGATCGGCGTTCCGAGGTGGAGGTCGATCTCGGAGACGAAGGTCCCGAAGACGCACGGGGTGCCCGGGCGGACGGTCTGGACGAGCGCCACGCCGGCGAGCGCCTCCGCGGTGGAGCCAGCCAGGGCCCCCGCCAGCCCGAGCGGTGCGGTGGCGCCGGCGAGCACGAACGGCATGAGCACGACCGGCTGGCCGGCCGCGGCGAACGCCATCAGCGACCCCGCCATCCGCTCGTCGTACTGGAGAGGGCTGATCGGGTTCACGATGCCCAACAGGACCGGTTCGCGCTCGATCGCCTCCCGCCCGCCGAACGCGAGCGCCGCGAGCTCGAGGCAGTCCGCGCTCGTCTCGGCCGAGACGCCGTCGGCGAAGTACGGCTTGTCCGTCGCGCGGATCACCTCGAGGTCCATGTCGAGGTGCCGGGAGGCCACGGGGAGATCGTCCGGCTCGACGATCGCGCTCATCGCCAGGTGCAGCTGGGGCACGACCTGGTTTAGACGGACGAACCGACGATAGTCCTCCCACGTCGCGGGACGACGGCCCTCGTGGTCGAGGACGAACGGCGCCCCGCCCGTGGGCGCGATCGCCAGATGGTCGCCGCCGATCCGGAGCGTCCGATGCGGCGCCCGGCCGCGGACCTCGAACGAGCGCGGGGCCAGCCCCACGCGCTCGAGCACGAACCCGCGATCGAGGTGGGCGACCCCGTCGCGGACCTCCACGCCGGCATCGGCCAGCAGCGCGGCGGCCGGCGGGTAGGTGAACGCGACGCCGATCTCCTCGAGGAGGGTCATCGCGTGCTCGTGCACGGCCTCGACCCGTTCCTCCGGGAGCACGTCGACGTGCGGGAAGGTGACCGTCCACATCGCCCTCACCTCTCGGCGGTCGGACGAAGCGCCTCCCCCCACCCGGCGGCATCCTCGCTCGACCGGGTTTCCTCACGGAGCCGCGCGCCGCCGGTCCGCCCGATCCCAGCCTAGGAGCGGGGTCGGTGAGGAGCAAGGCGTCGGGCTCGACCGGCGGTCACCTCCCGCGCGACGCATCCTCGACCGATCGGTCTGGCAGGATAAGAGGCCGTGGATCCGCGCCGCGTTGCCGCCGTCGTGACCGTCTCGGACGGCGTGAGCCACGGCACTCGGGTCGACGAGTCGGGCGACCTGGCGGAGGCTATGCTCCGCGAGGCCGGCTTCGACGTGGTCGAGCGCGCCGTAATCCCCGACGAGCGTCCGCGGATCGAGTCCCTGCTGGTCGAGCTCGCCGACGCCAAGGCGATCCGGCTCGTCGTCACCACCGGCGGAACCGGTTTCGGACCCCGGGACGTGACGCCCGAGGCGACCCGTGCCGTGATCGATCGGGAGGCGCCCGGTCTGGCCGAGCTGATGCGCGCGCAGGGGCTGGCGAAGACGCCGCTCGCCGCGCTGTCCCGGGCCGTGGCCGGCACCCGTGGTTCGACGCTCGTGGTGAACCTCCCCGGGAGCCCGAAGGGCGTGCGCGAGAGCCTGGACGCCGCCCTCACGGTGATCCCTCACGCGGTCGAGCTGCTCGCCGGCGCGACGGGACCGCACCCCACAGGCCACGGCGAGGCCTCCGCGGTCGGGGGGACCGTGCGGGCTGGCGACCGTTCCCTCGGGTCGTCCGAGCGTCCCTGGGTCGAGGCCACGGCCGTGAAGATCCTCGAGGGGACGCCCCCGTGCCGCGTCGGCAACCGGTTCCGCGTGTCATCCGACGGACCGGTCCAGGGCACGCTCGGGTGCGCCGAGTTCGATGCGGCGGCGGAGGAGGACGCGGCCAAGGTGCTCGCTCTCGGTGAGCCCGTCACGCGCACGTACCGGCACGAGCTGGGGTCGGTCGAGGTGTACCTCGAGCCGCATCTGCCCTCGCCGCGACTCGTCGTGGTCTCGGCGACCGAGGTGGCGCTCCACCTGCTGCGCCTCGGCCGGACCCTGCGGTACGAGACCGTGCTGGTGGAGCCGCGGTCGACCCGGGTGACCCCAGCCCAGGCCGGCGAGGCCGGCCGGCGGGTCGAGGCCGTGGCCGACGCGGCGCCGGACGAGCGGACCGATGTCGTGTTCACCGACCACGACGCGCCGGACCTCGTCGAGATGTTGGCGGCGGTCCTGCGCTCGCCGGCGCGGTTCGTCGGCGTGATGGGGAGTCGGCGCCACGTCGGCCGATACGTCGAAGAGCTCCGGGCGAGGGGGTTCGACGAGGAGGCGCTCGAACGCGTCCGTTCGCCGCTCGGGCTCGATCTCGGTGGGCAGCGGCCGGAAGAGATCGCGGTCTCGATCGCGGCCGGGCTCGTCGCCGCGCGCCACGGTCGAGACGGCGGCTGGCTCGACGCGCGGTGAGCCGGCCGCCGGCGCGATGAGCGGGCCCCGACGCGCGATGAGCGGGCGTCACGTACGGAAGAACCGGCGGTACTGGGAGGGCGTGAGCGAGGAGTACCAGCGGAAGCACGCGCGGCAGCTAAACCGATTCGACCGTCCTCGGTGGGGCGTGTGGGGCATCCCGGAGTCGACGCTCCGGGTATTGGGCGAGGTCCGCGGGCTGGACGTGCTCGAGTACGGCTGCGGGGCCGGTCAGTGGAGCATCGCCCTGGCCCGGATGGGGGCCCGCCCCGTGGGGCTGGATCTCTCGCAGGCGCAGCTTCGGCACGCTGTCGAGCTCATGGCGCGCGCGGGGGTGCGCTTCCCCCTCGTGCACGCCGATGCGGAACACACCCCGTTCGCCGATCGCAGCTTCGACGTCGTGATGTGCGATCACGGTGCGATGACCTTCGCCGACCCCCAGCGGACCGTGCCGGAGGTCGCACGGCTGCTGCGCCCGGGCGGGCTGTTCGCGTTCAACCACGCGAGCGCGTTCCACGCGCTCTGCTGGGACGATCGCCGGGACCGGGTCGCGACCCGGTTGGCGCGCGACTACTTCGACACCGGGCGATGGGACGAGGAGACCGTTGACTTCATGATGCCCTACGGGGAGTGGATCCGCCTCTTCCGGCGACACGGCCTCGAGGTCGAGGATCTGATCGAGCCGCGACCCCGGGCCGACGCCCGCACCACCTACCCCTGGTTCGCGCCGCTTGCCTGGGCCCGGCGCTTCCCCGCCGAGAGCATCTGGAAGCTGCGACGGCGTGTGGGCTGACCGCGTCGGCCTCCGCGCCGGGCTGGCGTTCGCGCTCGCGGCGGGCACCCTCGTGCTCGCCGCGACCCGGCCGGCACCCGCCTCCAATCCCGACCTTCGACCCAACGTCGTCCTCATCCTGACCGACGACCAGGCGCCGGGCTCCGTGCCCCACGACCCGCCCGCGATGCCGGCGTTCCAGGCCATGGTCGAGGACCCGTCCGAGCACTGGGTGTGGTTCCCGAACGCGTTCCTTTCCACCCCGCTCTGCTGCCCCTCCCGGGCCTCGATCCTCACCGGCCGCTCGGACCTGCGGACCGGGGTCCGCACGAACCACGATGGCCACCTCCTCGATCCCACCGACAACCTCGCGGCGTGGCTGCACGACGCCGGGTACCGGACGGCCCTGATCGGCAAGTACCTCAACGGGTACCCCTTCGACGGGCAGCCGTTGGTGCCGCCGGGATGGGACCGGTGGCTCGTGAAGCGTCAGGGGGCCCAGTCGACCGCGTACTACGACCACGTGCTGCTGGACCAGGGGTTCCCGGTCCCCTCCGGCGACGCTCCCGACGGGTACCTGACGGACGTGCTGGCGGAGGCCGCCGTGAGCTTCATCGAGGGGACGCCGGCAGATCGTCCCTTCTTCCTTATGGTGACGCCGACCGCGCCGCACCGTCCGTGGACGCCGGCGCCTCGGCACCGGGGCGCCTTCGCGGGCGTGCGCCTGGTCGAACCGCCGTCGGTCGGGGAGGAGGACGTCTCGGACAAGCCCGCCTGGGTCCGGGCCCTCCCGCCGCTCGACGAGGGGCGTCGAAAGCAGCTCGCCGGGGTCCGGGTGCGGTCGTTCGAGACCCTGCTGGCGGTGGACGACCTGGTAGCGGGGATCGTCCGGGCGCTGGAGGAACGCGACCTGCTCGGACGAACGGCGATCTTCTTCCTCACCGACAACGGGTTCTCGCTCGGCGAGCACCGCTGGCTCGGGAAGACCTGCCCGTACGAGGAGTGCATCCGCACGCCGTTCTTCGTCCGGTACCCGGGCGCCGCCGCCCGAGCGGCACCGATGCTCGTCTCGAACCTCGACCTCGCACCAACGATCGCCGAGCTGGCGGGCGTGTCTGCGTCGGACCCCGTGGACGGTCGGAGCCTCGTGCCGGTGCTGGAAGGTGAGCCGGTCGAGCCCACGGCCGGACTGTTCCTCGACTACGTCGGCGATGCCCACGTGCCGGGGTGGTCGGCGATCCGCACGGAGGCGCTCGTCTACGTCGAGTACGTGACTGGCGAACGCGAGCTCTACGACCTGGCCGGATACCTCGGGCCGGCCGATCCGTACGAGCTGGAGAACCGGATCGGGCACCCCACGTACGGGACGGTGGTCCGTGAGCTCGCGGCGGAGTTGGGGCGTCTGCGCGAGGCTGCCACGAGCCCGAACGCGGGTCTGAGCGCGGTAGGGTTGCCGCCGTGAGCCACTCGCCCGGTCCCGGCTCGCGCGTCCCGGTGCCGCGCAACCGCCTGCGGTTCTCTCGTCGCCGAACCGCTCGACGCCGGGGGTTCATCGCCTTCGCCGTGGTGGTTGCCCTGCTGATCGGTTGGCGGGCGTGGGCGGCGCTTGATCGCGACGAGGATCGGGTCGGGGTCATGCCCACCCCCACCGGTACCACCGGCGGGGGTGGCGACGGCGACGGCGACGGTGACCGTGGTGGGGACGGGGATGACGTCCAGCCCCAGATCGCCCCCGGCGAGACGCCCATAGAGCACGTGGTGTTCATCGTCAAGGAGAACCGGACGTTCAACCACTACTTCGCCACGTACCCCGGGGCCGAGGGCTCGACCGAGGGCGGGACGATCGAGTGCACCGAGGACGGATGCGAGGACGGGCCCGTCGTCCAGCTCACGGAGGCGGAGGACACGCAGCCGCACGACCTCACGCACTGCTTCCGCTGCGGGCTCGTCGCGATCAACGGCGGCAAGATGAACGGGTTCAACCGGATGAACGGGGTGATCCCGCAGTCTGGTGACCGCGCGCTCTTCTTCGGGCGGGACCTGTCCGGGTACAACTACCACGATCGCGACACGCTCCCGAACTACTGGGCGTACGCCGACCGCTTCGTGCTGGCCGATCACTTCTTCACGTCGATGTACGGCCCGACGCTGCCCGAGCACCTCTACACGGTCGCCGCCCAGGCCAACCACATCGTGGACAACAAGGGACAGACGGACACCCCGGGCAGCTACTGCGACGACTCCACCGAGACCGCGACGCGGTTCATCCCCCGTGAGGTGCGGGAGAACGAGCGCCGGATCCTCCAGCTCGAGCGCGAGATCACTGCGAACGGCTCCAACACCTACGAGCTGGGGAAGTTCTGGAACCAGACCCGGCTCTGCTTCGACATCCCGGTGCTGCCCGACCAGCTCGAGGAGGCCGGGATCAGCTGGAAGTACTACGCGAACGAGAACGCGTGGATGAACGCTCTCCAGATGATCCGTCACGTCCGGTTCGGCCCGATGTGGAGGAAGGTCGAGCCCCCGGAGAACTTCGTGCGAGACGTCCGGGGGGGCGAGATGCCGCAGGTGTCCTGGATCATCCCCTCTGAGTCGTACAACGAGCACCCCGGCGGCGGGAAGAGCGTGTGTGCCGGTGAGAACTGGACCGTGCACCAGGTCAACACGATCATGGAGAGCGAGTACTGGCGCTCCACGCTGATCGTGATCGTGTGGGACGACTTCGGGGGCTTCTACGATCCGGTCCCCCCGCCGCAGACCGACGTGATGGGGCTCGGCCCTCGCACGCCGGCCCTGATCATCTCGCCGTACACGCGGCGGGGCGACAACCCGAACCGCGGGTACGTGGACGAGACCGTCTACGAGTTCAGCTCGGTGCTCGCCTTCATCGAGCGGCTGTTCGGGCTCGAGCCGATGACCGAGCGCGATGCCAGCGCGAACCCGCTGCTCGGGGCGCTGGAGTTCGAGCGCCCGCGGTTCAAGAAGCTGATCCTCCCGCTGCGCGACGACTGCCCCTACGGGACCTCGTTCGCCCACTTCCTCGCGAGCTGGCCCCACCTGCGGACGATCGGTAGCCCGTTCGACTGACGCCTGCGGTTTCGCTCAGCGGTTGAAGTCGAACGCCGTCCCCACGCAGTCGGTCCGCACCGGCAGTGGGTCCGGCGGCCGGGGCTCCCGCGTGAAGTCGAACGCCGAGAGCAGGGGCGTGGCGTCGCGGTCCCGGTGAGTGAGCTGGGTCAGCCCGAAGTTGTCCTCGACGAACCGCAGGACGCTGGAGAACTCGCCGAGCTCGTGCGTCACGTAGCCGCGCTTCGCGTACGGGCTGATGATCAGCAGCGGGACGCGGACCCCGAAGCCGAACCCGTCCACCTGCGGCGGCGGCACGTGGTCGTAGAAGCCCCCGTAGTCGTCCCAGGTGAGGAAGATGGCGGTGGTCTCCCACTGGGGGCCTTCCATCAAGGCGTTCACGATCTCGGTCGTCCAGTTCTCGCCGTGGCACATGCTGTACTCGGGGTGCTCGGACAGCTCGAACCGCGGCGTGACCCAGGTGACGGGCTGGAGCAGCCCCTCCCGGGCCTGGCGGACGAAGTCGTCCACCGGGAACACGTGGTTCTGCCAGATGTCCGGGTCCTCCCGGATGTGGCGGATCGCGTCGTAGGCCGACCACAGGTACCCGTTCTGCATGTTCGTGGCCGAGTAGTAGGACCAGGGGATCCCAGCCTCCATCAGCAGGTCGGCCTCCGTGATGAAGTCGAAGCACGGCGGCAGGTTCTTCACGTTGCCCTCGCGGTCCTCGACCGGGACGTAGGCCTCCTCGATTGAGTCGCACCCCCAGGCCTTGAACAGCCCGGTCCCGCGATGCCGCTCGCGTAGCAGGTCGTTGTCCTGGATCGGGTTCTCGTGCGTGCCTCCCGACTGCGCCGCGATCGTGTACAGGTGGTTCGGGAACGAGGGCCCGTGGGCGCTCGCGAAGAAGTTGTCGCCCAGGACGTACTCCCGGGCCCAGTGCCAGTAGTTCGGCAGGTCCTCGGGCAGGTACTGCGTGTACGCGTACAGGTCCGCCGCCTCGCTGATCGTGGCGAACCCGTCCATCTCCCCCTCGTTCCAGGCCTGGAGGGCGCACCGGTAGCAGTGCTTGATGTCTTCCGGGATCGCGTCGAGCGCGAGGGTCAACGGCCGCGGCTCGCCCCGATCGATCCCGACCGTGACCCCGTTCGCGCCGGGGAACCGGCCGAACATGTTGTCGAAGGTCCGGTTCTCCTTGATAACGAACACGACGTGCTTGATCGGCGTCGCGGTCTCGAGGGTCGACGCGTCGAACGGCCCGGGCTCGGTGCCGAGGTCGAGCGCAGGGAGCGGGTCCCACTCGGGGACGTCCCGCGCGCAGGCCGCGGCGACGGCGGCGAGGGCAAGGACGAGGGCGGAGAACCGTACGACGGTCGAGCGCACGGCACCCGAACCTACCGCATCCCGGCGTTCAAACGGGTTGGAGCTCGCGCCCCTCCGAGGTGGTCAGGTACCCGCGCCAGTAGGCCTGCCCCTCCTCGGGGAGGGTGGAGATGGGGTCGAAGTACGGGTACTCGCGCTCGAGGGCCTCCGGGTCGTCGTGCTCGATCCCGGTCCGGTAGTTCTTCCGCCAGTAGCTGATGCCCTTCACCTGGTCGTAGCCGCTCACCATGTGGACCCACCGCTTGCCGACGAACGGCACGTCGGCGACGAACCGCGGGGTCGCGAACCCCGGCAGGTACCCCATGATCGCGAACTGGAGCTCCTGCGCCTCCCAGAGCGCGAGCCGCCAGTGCTCGCTGTTGGGGATCATGTCGCACAGGTAGAAGTAGTACGGCATGACGCTCGCGTGATCCAGCAGCATGAAGCACAGCTCCAGGATCTGGTTCGGCGTGGTGTTCACCCCTCGCAGCAGGACGCCCTGGTTCCGCACGTCCCGATAGCCCATATCGAGGAGCTCGCGGACCGCCTTGCCGACCAGGGGCGTCACCTGCTGCGCGGCGTTCACGTGCGTATGGATCGCGACCTCCACGCCGCGTTCGTGCGCGCGCTTGGCGATCGACTGGTAGCCCTCCAGCACCTCGTCCTGCAGGAAGTGCTGCGGGATCCCCATCAGGCCCTTCGTCGCGATCCGGACGTCGCGGATGTGCTCGATGTCGAACAGCTTGAACAGCCAGTCCCGGAGGCGCTTGATCGGGACGTTGGCCATGTCGCCGCCCGAGACGACGACGTCGCGCACCGACGGGGTCTTCCGAAGGTAGTCGAGCATCGCGTCCCAACGCTCGTTCTGCTTGGTCTCGAACTTGTACTTCAGGACCTGTAGCGTGTCGTTGCCCACCAGGTCCATCCGCGTGCAGTGCCCGCAGTACTGCGGGCACGTGGGGATCAGCTCGGCCAGGACCTTCGTCGGGTACCGGTGGGTCAGGCCCTCGACCGCCCACATCTCGGCCTCGTGCAGCGAGTCGCGGCTGGCCATCGGGTGGGAGGGGAACTCGGTCTCGCGGTCGCTGAACGCCGGGGCCATGTAGCGGCGCACCGGATCGTGCCGCAGGTCGGTCTCGTCCATCGTGTTGACCATCTGCGGCGGGATCAGCATCGACATCGTGGCGCGCTCCAGCTGGTCGCGCTCGATGTCCGCGTAGAGCTCCTCATCCAGGAGATCGCCGAGCGCGCGCTTGAACTCGACGAGGTTCTTGACCGAGTGGGCGCGCTGCCACTGCGCCGACCCCCATTGCTCCCGCGTGACGTCGCGGTAGCCGGGCAGGCGCGTCCAGTCCGGTTCGGCGTACTCGCGCCGGAGCGGGTACTCGAAGGGCTGTTCGGCCGCGTGGGCGCGACCGACCTCGCGCCTGGGCCGGGTCTTCTCGGCGTGGTCCTGGCTCATCGTTCCCACCTCATCGTCACTCTAAGCCGTCGTGCGTAGGACCTCCGCGGTCGTCGAACGAACAAGGTCTAGGATGCCATCATACGCGCGGTTCGTCCGGTGAGGCGGACCTATCGGCCGAAGTTCGTCCGGCATCCTCCTTCAGCGAACACCAGGTCGGATGGGCCGCGAGCGTCGGTCCGCCTCGGGTGGTATCGTCCGGCGCGAGGGTGCAGCACACGGTTGTTCGGCAACGCGGGCAGTTCCCTCCCGGCGCTCCGGTGCCGGTGGGCCCGAAGGGCGGCGGCACAGGCCCGGACGGCCAAGGAAGGGGGGATCGCTCGTGGCAACCGGAACCGTGAAGTGGTTCAGCCCCGAGAAGGGCTACGGCTTCATCTCCCAGGAGGGTGGGCCCGACGTCTTCGTGCATTTCAGCGCGATCGTGGGCGAGGGCTTCCGCAACCTCGAGGAGGGCCAGCAGGTCGAGTTCGAGGTGACCCAGGGGGACAAGGGCCCCCAGGCCGCCAACGTCCGGCCCGTCGGCTGAACCGAACCGCAACGTGAACCGAGGGACCCGCTCGCCGGGTCCCTCGGTGCGTTCGGGGCCGTTTCGAGGTCAGCGACCGCGAGGGCCGCCGCGGCCCACGCCGCGCGGCCGCCGCTCGCGCTGGTACGTGTCCTTCTCGTGGCGCGGCAGCCGGAGCTTGAGCGGCGGGGGGCCGGTGCGCTCGTACCGGACCCAGAGGTGGTCGATCTGCGGCTTGCGCTCGACCTCCCGCCAGCCGTTGGCGAGCAGGTGACGGTGGCGCCCGGCGGCGTTCTTGCGCAGCTTGTCCGTGTTCGGCTCCTTCAGGTAGAGCCGTTCCACGCGGACCTCTTTGAAGTCGGCCATGCGCCTCAGGGTAGCAGGGCGGCTCTCCGGTCAGGCCGCATGCCGAGGCGGGCCGCCGGGTAGTCTTGGAGAAACGCCGGACCGAACGGGAGGACGCCGCGTATGGCCTGGGTCGAGGACCGGAACGAACTCGCCGCACAGCTGGCCGTGGACGCCATCCGATGCTCGACCGCCGCCGGCTCGGGCCATCCGACGTCGTCGCTCTCTGCCGCGCACCTGCTGGCCGTCCTGTACGCGGACCACCTCCGGACCGACGTCGCCGACCCGAAGGCGCGCGCGAACGACCGGTTCGTGCTCTCGAAGGGCCACGCCTCGCCGGGGATGTACGCGGTGCTGAAGGCGATCGGGGCGATAACCGACGACCAGCTCATGACCTTCCGCGAGCTCGACAGCCCGCTCGAGGGGCACCCCGCGCCGGTGCATGGGATGCCGTGGATCGACGTGGCCACCGGTTCGCTCGGGCAGGGTCTGCCGATCGGGCTCGGGATGGCGCTCGGGCTACGGATGGACCGGATCCCGGCCCGGGTGTGGGTGCTGATGGGTGACTCGGAGTCGGCGGAGGGCTCGGTCTGGGAGACGATGGCGAACGCCTCGCACCACGGAGTCGACAACCTGATCGCGATCTTGGACATGAACCGGCTCGGCCAGCGCGGCCCGACGATGCTCGGCTGGGACGGAGACACGTACGCGACGCGGGCGGAGGCGTTCGGGTGGACGGCGATCCGGGTCGACGGCCACGACGTCGAGGCGATCGACGCCGCCTACCGCGAGGCCGAGGCGGCGGGCGGTCCCGCGGTCGTGATAGCGCGGACCGAGAAGGGACACGGCGTGTCGTTCCTCGTCGACCGCGAGGGCTGGCACGGGAAGGCGCTCTCGGCCGAGGAGGCCGAACGCGCGATCGCCGAGCTCGGCGGGCCGCGCGAGATCCGGATCGCGCCGCCGAAGCCCGAGGCGGGCGTGGCCCCGTCGCCGAACGGAAAGCCGGTGCAGCTCCCGACGTACGCCGAGCCGATCGCCACCCGGAAGGCGTTCGGGGAGGTGCTGGCCGCGCTCACCGCGCGCCCGGACCTGGTTGCGCTCGACGGCGAGGTCTCGAACTCGACCTACACCGAGGACGTCGAGGAGGTGGCGCCGGACCGGTTCGTCGAGTTGTACATCGCCGAGCAGTGCATGGCCGGGGTGGCGGTCGGGATGCAGGCCGTGGGCAAGAACCCGTTCGCGGCGACGTTCGGGGCGTTCCTCACGCGAGCCCACGACTTCATCCGGATGGCCGCGGTGAGCCGGGCGAACCTCCGGCTGTGCGGTTCGCACGCCGGGATCTCGATCGGCGAGGACGGGCCCTCGCAGATGGCGCTCGAGGACCTCGCGATGATGCGGGCGGTGAACGGCTCGACCGTGCTGTACCCGTGCGACGGGAACCAGACCGCCAAGCTCGTCGCGCAGATGGCCGAGCTGCCCGGGATCGCGTACATCCGCACCACGCGGGAGAAGACCGAGGCGCTGTACCCGGCCGACGCGGAGTTCCCGGTCGGCGGGAGCTCGGTGCTGCGGGAGAGCGGAGATGATCGCGTGACGCTGGTCGGGGCGGGGGTGACGGTGTTCGAGGCGCTGGCCGCCGCCGACGCGCTCGCCGCCGAGGGGATCGCCGCGCGGGTGATCGACTGCTACTCGATCAAGCCGATCGACGCGGCGACCCTCCGGACCGCGCTCACCGAGACCGGCCTGGTGGTCACGGTCGAGGACCACTGGATCGACGGCGGACTGGGTGACGCGGTGCTCGCGGCTCTGGCTTCGCGGGGCGAGCTCTCAGGCCGCATGATCAAGATCGGCGTGAACGAGATGCCGGGCTCCGGGACCCCCGACGAGCTCCGGGATCGAGCGGGGATCTCAGCCCGCGCGATCGCCGAACGGGTCCGCTCTGCCGTCTAGCCCGGGATCTCGAGGGGTACGAGTTCGAACCGATCGACGTCGATCAGGCCCCGGTCGGTGAGCTTCAGCTCCGGCACGACCGAGAGCGCCATGAACGACATCGCCATGAACGGCGAGGGGAGCGTGGCGCCGAGCTGCTTCGCCGCCTCGCCGATCCGGTGGACCTGCGCGGCGACCTCCTCGACCGGCAGGTCCGACAACAGCCCACCGATGGGGCACGGGACCTCGGCCACCACCTCGCCGCCCGCGACCGCCACCTGTCCCCCGCCGAGCTCGCGTAGCCGGTTCACCGCCGCCGCCATGTCGGCGTCGTCCACTCCCACCGCGACCACGTTGTGCGCGTCGTGCGCGTGGGTCGAGGCGAGCGCCCCCCGCCGCAACCCGAACCCGCGGACGAACCCGATCCCGATCCGCCCCGTGTCTCTGTGCCGCTCGACCACCGCCATCTTCGCGAGGTCCCGCTCGGGGTCCGCCACCGCCTGGCCGTCACGCCTCGCCGGGTCGTCGATGAGCGCCTTCGTCACGATCTGCCCCGCCTCGACGCCGATCACGCGCACCCGCCCTCTCGCCGTCACGGCGAAGTCCGGCGCCGACAGCTCGCGCACGTGCACGCTCCCGCGCATCCGCGCGGGAGCGGTGACCTTCGGGATGTCGACCGGGCGGCCGTCCTCGGCCACCAGCCGCCCGCGGCGCCACACCTTCACGGGGTGGAACGACTCGAGATCCGGCACCGCGACCACGTCGGCCAGGTACCCGGGCGCCACGGCCCCGTGGTCGTACAAGCGGTGGTAGCGTGCCGCGTTCAGGGTCCCAATCACCACCGCGTCGGCCGGCGGGCACCCGAGCTCCACTGCCCGGCGGACGACGTGGTTGATGTGCCCCTCCTCGAGCAGCTGGTCCGGCTCGCGGTCGTCGGTGCACAGCAGGCAGTTCGCCGGCCCATGCTTGAGCACGAGCGGCAGCAGCGCCTCGAGGTTCCGGGCCGCCGAGCCCTCGCGGATCATGATCCACATCCCGAGCCGCCGCTTCTCGAGCGCCTCCTCGTACGTCGTGCACTCGTGGTCGCTGCGCACCCCGGCGGCCAGATACGCGTTCAGCGCCCGGCCGGAGAGCCCGGGCGCGTGGCCGTCGATCTGCCGGCCGTCGGCGGCAGCCACCTTCGCGAGCGCGTCCTGGTTCCCGGCGACGACACCGGGGAAGTCCATCATCTCAGCCACGCCGATCGCGTTCGGCTCCTCGGCCAGGAACGCGGCGATCTCCTCTGCGGTGACGGTGGCCCCGCTCGACTCGAACGGGCTCGCCGGAACGCACGAGGAGACCATCACGTAGAAGTCGAGCGGGACCTGGCTCGCGCGCTCCAGGATCGCCCGGACGCCGTCCAGGCCGAACACGTTCGCGATCTCGTGCGGGTCTAGGACGACGGTGGTCGTGCCCCACGGGAGGGCCGCACGGGCGAACTCGTCCACCATCAGCTTGGTGGACTCCAGGTGCATGTGGCCGTCGACGAACCCCGGCAGCAGGATCAGGCCCGAGACGTCGGCGACCTCGCGCCCCTCGTAGCCCGGTCCGACGCCGGCCACGCGCTCGCCGCAGATCGCGACATCGGCCTCGAGGAGCTCGCCGGTGAAGACCGAGAGGATCCGGCCGCCCGAGAGGACGAGGTCCGCCGGCTCGTCGCCGCGGGCGACGGCGAGGCGGCGGGCCAGGTCGCTCCCCATGCCGGAAGGGTACCCGAAGGGCGAAAGGTACCCGAAGCGCGGCGAGAGCCATGCGTCCGGGTAGCATGGGCGCCGTGCCTCCCGCCTCCGAGCTCCCCACTCCGCGCCTCCGCGGCCGGATCCATCAGATCGCGTTCTTCGCCTCGATCCCGACCGGGGTGATGCTCGTCCTGTTCGCCGGGGGCGGGATGCGGACGGCGGTGGCCGCGGTCTACGCGGCGAGCCTGACGGCCGTCTTCGGGGCGAGCGCCGCTTACCACCGCGGCCCCTGGACGCTCCGAGCCCGACGGTGGATGAAGCGGCTCGACCACTCGATGATCTTCGTGCTGATCGCCGGCAGCTACACACCGGTGAGCGTGCTCGCGCTCGAGGGGCCGTGGGAGGTCGTCCTGCTCTCGGTGGCCTGGGCCGGCGCGGCCGTGGGCGTGACGCTGAAGATGGTCCGGCCGGATGGCCTGTCGGTCCTCACCGCGATCCTGTACATGGCGCTCGGTTGGCTCGCCCTCGTGGCGCTCCCGCAGCTGGTACGCGGCATGACGGCCGCGGAGCTCGCGCTGATGGTCTCGGGTGGGGTCCTGTACACGGCCGGGGCGATCGTCTTCGCCTGGCGCCGGCCCGATCCGCGGCCAGCGGCGTTCGGCTACCACGAGGTCTGGCACGCGTTCCAGGTGGCGGCGGCCGTGTGCCACTACGCGATGATCCTGCTGATCCTCCGAGCCGCCTGACCCATCCCTGGTACCCTGGCTCCCGAGGACGGCGATCGCCGCCGTCCGTGAGGTTCCGTTCCTCGTTCCTCCTTCCGGGTTATCGGCCGGCGGTCTCGGGGCAAGGCTGGGCCTCCCCGATCCCGCGGCACGGCCGCGAGAAGGAGTCGAACATGACCGGTTCCACCTTCGCTGATCTCGGCGTGTCACGCGCCGTGATCGACGTGCTCACGCGCCGAGGCGTGATGCATCCGTTCCCCGTGCAGGCGCTCGTGGTCGGCGACGCGATCGCCGGGCGCGACGTCCTCGCCCGATCGGCGACGGGCTCGGGCAAGACGCTCGCCTTCGCCCTGTCGATCGTCGAGCGTCTGCGCCCGCAGGATCCCTCGCCCTCCGCGCTCGTGCTCGTGCCCACGCGCGAGCTCGCGCAGCAGGTCGCCGACGAGCTCGCCGACCTTGCGAAGGCCAAGGCCCTGCGGGTCGGCGTCGCCTACGGCGGCGTGAGCATGCGGGAGCAGGCGCGTGGGAACGCGAAGGCCCACGTCCTGATCGCGACCCCCGGACGGCTCCAGGACCTCGCCGCACGCGGCGCCGTGAAGCTCGACCGGGTCCGGATCCTGGTCCTGGACGAGGCCGACCGGATGCTCGACATGGGGTTCCAGCCGCAGGTGGATCGCATCGTCCGGCGGCTCCCGAAGGACCGGCAGACGATGTTCTTCTCGGCGACCCTCGACGGGGCGGTCGGGAACCTGGCCCGCGGCTACACCCGGCAGCCGGTGCTCCACGAGGTGGAGTCGCAGACCGAGACGGCCGAGGGTGTCGACCACCGCTTCGTCCAGGTCCAGGCGCACGGCAAGGTGGAGGCGCTGATCGAGCTTCTGGGGCACGACGGCGAGCTCACCCTGGTGTTCGTGCGCACCAAGAGGGGGGCCGACCGGCTGGTCCACAAGCTGAAGGCCCGCGGCATGATCGCCGAGGCCCTGCACGGCGACATGACCCAAGGTGCTCGCCAGCGTGCACTCTCACGGTTCGGAACCGGGCGGACGCGCGTGCTGGTGGCGACCGACGTCGCCGCCCGCGGGCTCGACCTCGAGCGCATCAGCCACGTCGTGAACTACGATCCGCCCACCGACGACAAGGGGTACGTGCACCGCGTGGGTCGGACGGCCCGAGCGGGTCGCAGCGGTACCGGGATCACCCTGGTCACGGCGGAACAGCAGGGCGACGTGGGGCGTATGGCCGCGCGGCTGGACCTCGACGAGCACTTCGAGGATGGTGGGATGAAGGTCGCGCCGCCGCGCGTGGTCTACTCGGCCTCGGCGAGTGGGCGCCGGTCGGGCCTCCGTCGCCCGCGAGGTCGGCGCTAGCTACTGGCCGACCGTCCGGAGACCCGCCTGGCGGTGCCGGCCAGGGTCTCGGGAGCGGAACCGAGCTGACGTAGGCGGTGCTCACAGAGCCGCCCACGAGGTCGATGTAGACGACAGCCGCGACCTGCTCGACCAGGGTGCGGTACTTCGGACGTCGTGCAGCTCCGCGTCCAGCGGCCCGGCGTGGTCCGCGGGTCCCGGCTCCAGGCGGTCGTCCTTCCTAGCCGGCACTCCCTACCGTGTCCCGGGTATCGACCCCGCCGCTCCGACCGAACCTCTACGTGACGGTGAAGGAGACGCGCATCCCCTCCTGGTAGTGGGACTCGAGCTCCCCGTCCTCCTCCTCGACGAGGTTGCAGATGAAGACGTAGTTCCCGGCCTCGAGGTCGAGCGTGATCGTCTCGGTTCCCCCGACCGCGAACTCCTCGATCTCGTCGATCAGCTCCACCCCCTCGCCGGTCTCCTCGACCGAGCCGTCCTCCGCGGTCGGGAGCGCGTCCGGAGCGAGGTCGGTCCGGAACACGACGAACTCGTGAGGGTCGTTGGGGCCCTCGTTCGTGACGACGAACTCGATCTGCCCGGCGCCGATCTCACTCTCCGAGGGGACGACGGCCCACTCCTGGAGCGTGACGTCCACACCTCCGCCGTCCCCGTCGCACGCCGTGGCGGTGACCGCGAGGACCGCCGCCAGCGGGAGCGTCAGCCCACGTACCCGAGCCGACATGGCCTCTCCTCCTCCCCGGGACCCCACCGTGTCCCGGATCGCCGGAGTGTAGGGATCCGGGCCGCCGACCCCACCCCTGGATGACCGCCCACTCATCGATCGGTCATGGGACCGTCATCCATCGTGCTCACGGGTATGACGGTCCCGTCATCCCCCTCCCACCTCGGGCCCTTTCGTCCTACGATTCGGCGATGGCCCGGGTCCTGGTGGTGGACGACGAGCCGCGGATCGTGAGCTTCGTCTCGCGCGCGCTCTCCGAGGAGGGGTTCCGGGTCGACAGCGCCACCGACGGCCCGCGGGCGCTGGAGCTCGCGCGTTCGGGTCGGTACGAGCTGGTGGTGCTCGACCTCCTGCTCCCCGGGCGCGACGGGGTCTCGGTCCTGAGCGAGCTGGTCGAGGAGCGACCAGAGCAGCGCGTACTCGTGCTCTCGGCTCTCTCCGACGTGGAGAGCAAGGTGCGCTGCCTGGAGCTCGGTGCCTCCGACTACCTGCCGAAGCCCTTCGCGCTCGCCGAGCTGCTGGCGCGGGTGCGTGCCCGGCTGCGGCAGCCGGCGTCCGGTCCGGCCGGACGTTTCCTCACCTGCGGTCGGGTGACCCTGGACCTGGTCCGGCGGACGGTGGACTCGGGGGAGGGCGCCGTCTCGCTCTCCGAGCGCGAGTTCCACCTCCTGCGCCACCTGATGCAGGCGCAGGGCGACGTGTGCGCCCGCCAGCGGCTGCTCGCCGATGTGTGGGGGTACTCGTTCGACCCGGGGAGCAACGTGGTGGACGTGTGCGTCGGCCGGCTCCGGGCGAAGCTCGGATCCGACGTGATCGAGACGGTGCGAAGTGTCGGGTATCGCTTCGACGCTCCGTAGGCACTGGATCGAGGCGGCGTGGGGCGCGTTCGCCCTGGCCAACGTGGTGGTGATCGTGCTCCTCTCGGAGTGGGAGACGATCCCGTTCCACCTGATCTGGGTGAGCCTCACCGTCCTGTACGGGTTCCGCGTGTGGCGCCCCCGATCCACGGCGATCCTGCTCTCTGTGGCGGTGGTCGTCACCGGCTCGGCCCTCGCCTGGACCGTCGTGCGGCTCGGGGAGGGGTTCGACGAGGTTGCCGAGGTACCACTGATGGCGGCGATGTTCCTCGCGATGGTGTGGCACGCTCGCCGGCGCCAGGTGGCCGTGGAGGAGGCTGGGCGACGCGCCGAGCGCGAGCATCACCTGCTCGAACGCCAGCGCGAGTTCGTGCGCGATGCCTCCCACGAGCTGCGGACGCCGATCACCGTGGCCCGCGGCCACGCCGAGCTCCTCCGGGCGGGGGCCACCGATCCGCAGGCGATCGCCGACGCGGAGGTGGTGCTCGACGAGCTCGGACGGCTGTCGCGGTTGTCCGAGCGGCTCCTGTTCCTGGCGGCGGTCGAGCATCCGGACGCCCTCTCGCGTCAGCGGCTGTCGGTCGGCGACTTCGTGCGGGACATGACGAGACGATGGGCCCCCACCGCGGACCGGCGATGGCGTACGGAGGCCGGGCCGGACGGCATGATCCACGCCGATCCCGAACGCCTCGGCGTGGCGTTCGACGCCCTGATCGAGAACGCCGTGCGCGCGACCCACCCGGGGGACGGGATCGCGCTCTCGGCCCGGGCTCGTGACCGGGAGGTGGTCCTGGAGGTCACCGACACCGGGCCCGGGATCCCGCCCGAACGGCTCCCGCTCCTGTTCGAGCGATTCTCGCGCTCGGACGGCCACCGGGGTCGTGGTCAGGGGGGCACGGGACTCGGCCTCCCGATCGTCCGCGCCGTCGCCGAGGCCCACGGCGGCCAGGTCGAGGCCGAGAGCGAGCCCGGCCGCGGCTCGACCTTCCGGATCGTCCTGCCGGGCTTCGAGCCGCGGCACGCCATGGACCGCGAGCCCCTCGCGAGCGCCTGAGTCGCCCCCCGACCCGCTCAGCAGCCGTGCTCGTCGGGCAGCAGCGGGCGGAACGTCAGCGCGTGGTCGTCACCCCCGCTGGTCCAGGGGGTGAGCTGGTTCGCCCGCTCGGCGTCCAGGAGGAGCCGGGCGAGGTCCTGGCCGGAGACGACCCCGCAGCGGGCCTCGGGCAGGACGTCCACCGGCTCGCCGAACGCGCCGAGCCCGGGCTCGTGGGGCCAGGCGATCGGCTCCTGCTCCAGCTCCGGCTCGCCCCGGTAGGGCTGCACGTACAGGCGCATCTCGGTGGGCTCGTAGGGCTCCTCACGACCCACCGAGCCCTCGGGCAGCCAGCTCCGCAGGTCTCCGAGCTGCCGCTCGAAGGTGGCCAGCGGGGCCCGCGCCTCGACGTCCACGTTCGGGCACCCGGCCCCCTCGTCGAGCCCGAGCGCGTACGCCTCGACGACGTTGGTGCGGCCGTCCGCGACCACGGTGAACCGGGTGGTCGCGGCGTCGGCGATGCAGGGGAAGTCGTAGGACGCGTCCCCGTCCATGAGCCCGGCGTCCCGGGCCGCCTCGAGGATGGCCTGCACCGCTTCCTCGGCGAGCCGCGTGACCTGGAGGTTGGGGAGTGCCGGCCCCGGATAGATCTCGATCACGGGACCCTCCACCATCAGCCGGCCGTCCCCGTAGAGGGAGAAGGCGGGGAGCGACCGCAGGTTCCAGTCGACCGGGACGAACCCCCCCACGTGCTCAACCCGCAGCACGAGCTCGTCCGGGCCCGTCGGATGGTCGATCGGTCCGGCGCCCGCCCCCCCGTTCGCATCCTCCGTTCCGCAGGCCGCTGCGAGCAGCGCGAGCGTCGCGAGCGCCACGATCAGCTTCCCGATCCGTGCCATGTCCATCCTCCATCCTGGTCGGCCCCCGGCTTGGACGCGACCGGAGCCCCCTGCGGTTCCGGGGCCTCGGACCGGCCGCTCGCCACCGCCGGTCCCCGAGGCGGTAGGCTCACGGAGGATGCGCGCCCTGCGGAAGACCGTCGCCGGGCCGGGGGCCGAGCTCCAGGAGATCCCCGTGCCGGAGCCCGGGGAGGGCGAGGTCCTCGTCCGGGTGCACGCGGCCTCGATCTGCGGCACCGACCTCCACATCTACGAGTGGAACGAATGGGCGCAGGGACGGGTCCGTGTTCCGATGACCTTCGGCCACGAGCTGGCGGGCACGGTGGAGGCCGTCGGCCCCGAGGTCCATCACATCCAGACCGGGGCGTTCGTGGCTGCCGAGACCCACATCGCATGCGGCCACTGCTCGCCCTGCCGGACCGGCCGAGCGCACATCTGCAGGAACCTACGGATCCTCGGGGTAGATACCGACGGCGCGTTCGCCGAGTACGTGGTGGTGCCGGCCGACAACGCCTGGATCGTCGGGGAGGGGATCCATCCCGACCACGCCTCGATCATGGAGCCCTTCGGCAACGCGGTTCACGCCGCGTTCGGCACGGAGGGTGGGGAGGACCTACTCACGAACCCGGTGGCGGTGATCGGGTGCGGGCCCATCGGGCTGTTCTCGGTCGCGATCGCCCGCGCGCTCGGCGCCTGGAAGGTGTTCGCGATCGAGCCGAACGAGGAGCGCCGGACGCTCGCCGGCAAGATGGGTGCCGACCTGCTCGTCGATCCGCTCGGCGAGGACCCCGTCGAGACCGTGCTGCGCGAGACCGAGGGCAACGGCGCCGAGGTCGTGCTCGAGATGTCGGGGAACGCGAGCGCGATCGATCAGGGGACGCGGATGCTCGCGCACGGTGGCCGGATGTCGCTCCTCGGCCTGCCCGAGGGACCCGTCACGCTCGACCTGAACGACCAGGTGATCTTCAAGGAGGCCAAGATCCTTGGGATCACCGGCCGGGAGATGTACCGGACCTGGCAGCAGACGACCACGCTCCTGTCGACCGGCCGGGTGGACGTCTCGCCGGTGATCACCCACCGGTTCCCGATGGCGCGCTTCGAGGAGGCGTTCGAGACGGTGGCCTCCGGTCGGGCCGCCAAGGTGATGGTGTTCCCCCGAGGGGATGGTGAAGGAAAAGGGCCGAGGGGAGGCTGAGGAGACCGTGGGCGCGCTCGACTACCTGAAGGAACGGCTCCACGAGCTCGACGAGCAGGGCCTGGCGATCCATCCCCGCACGCTCGAGGGACCGACCGGGGCCCGGGCACGCTTCGACGGGCACGAGGTGATCAACCTGGCCTCGAACAACTACCTGGGGCTCGCGGACCATCCGCGGATGAACGCCGCGGCATCCCGAGCCGCGGCCGAGCTCGGCGCCGGGACCGGAGCGGTTCGGACGATCGCCGGCACGATGTCGATGCACCGCGAGCTCGAGCGCCGGCTCGCGGACTTCAAGCGCGCCGAGGATGCCCTGATGTTCCAGTCGGGCTTCACGGCCAACGCGGGGACGGTCGCCGCGATCCTCGATCGGGAGGACGTGATCGTCAGCGACCGACTGAACCACGCGTCGATCATCGACGGCGCCCGCCTTTCGCGGGCCGAGATCAAGGTGTTCGAGCATCGCGATGCGGAGCACGCGGACGCGCTCCTCGCCGAGACCGCTCGCCCCGGGCGACGGCAGCTGCTGACCACCGACGGGGTCTTCTCGATGGACGGTGACATCGCGCCGCTGCCGGACCTGGTCGAGGTCGCCGAGAAGCACGGCGCGATCATGATGGTCGACGACGCCCACGCGAGCGGCGTGCTGGGGAAGGGCGGAGCGGGGACCGTGGATCACTTCGACCTGCACGGGCGGGTGGACATCCAGGTTGGAACGCTGTCGAAGGCGATCGGAGTGCTCGGTGGCTTCATCGCCGGGCCGACTCACCTGATCGAGTGGCTCGTGAATCGAGGGCGACCGTTCTTGTTCTCGACCAGCGCGCCACCCGCGGTGATCGCCGCCTGCATCGAGGCGCTGGACATCATCCGCGACGAACCCGAACGCCTGGCTCGCGTGTGGGAGAACGCCCGGGCGTTCAAGGCGGGCCTGCACGACCTGGGGTTCGACACCGGGGCCAGCGAAACGCCGATCACGCCGGTGATCACGGGGGACGAGGAGCGGACCCAGGCGTTCGCCCGCCGGCTGTTCGAGGACGGCGTGTTCACGCCCGCGATCGTCTACCCGACCGTCGGGAAGGGTCGGGCCCGCGTGCGGACGATCGTGATCGCCGACCACACGCCGGAGGATCTGGGCCAGGCACTCGAGGTCTTCGGACGCATGGGGCGCGAGCTCGGCCTGATTTGAGCTCTTCAGTCCGTGGAGCCGGCCCGGGCGCGGAGGCCTCCGATCAGCAGGTCGAGGCCGAACTCGAACTGATCGTCGCTCGGGCAGTCGGCGAGGTAGGGCAGCGCCTCTAGGAGCCGGTGGAGCCCCGCCCCCCGGAGGACCTCGGCCATCCGCTCGTGCGCCTGATCCGTCTCCTCCCCGTGACGCTCCCCGCCCAGCAGCAGGCCCTGCTCCATCAGCACGAAGCCCATGATGTAGCTGCCGAAGGCGTTGAAGGCCTGGACAGCGTCGCGCGGCGGCAGGTCGAGGCCGCCGATCACCTCCAGCGCCGCCGCCATCGGCCGGAACGAATCCATGCTCTCGAGCGGCTTGTGGCGCTCGGCCAGCAGGCGCATCACGTTGGGGTGCATCCGGAGCAGCCGGCGCCATTCCCTGGCCATGGCCCTCGCGTCGACGACCCAGTCGCCGGTCGGCTCGGGGATATGGAACTTCCCCATCACCATCTCGGTGACGCCGTCGAGCAGGTCCTCCTTGTCGCGCACGTGGTTGTAGAGAGACATCGCCTCCACGTCGAGCTCCCGCCCGATGCGGCGCATCGTGACGGCCTCCAGGCCCTCGGCGTCCATGACCCGGAGGGCGGCCTCCACCACACGCTCCCGCGTGAGCGGCTCGCGGCGGTGGGATGCGCCGGCGCGCTCGTCGGCCTCGTCGGCTGCCTGGGTCACGTTCATCCCTCGTTCATCTCGATGGGAAGCTCTTCGGCCGGATCCCTGTTGACACCTTACATCGTACGCCTATACTACGTACGCCGTAAGCATATACCGTAAGTCGATCCGGCACAATGCCCGGGGAGTAGGGGAGAGCTGATGCGCTTGAATCCGGAGTCCGTCGCCAGGTCCAGCAGCCGGCGCCCGTGGGTGACGATCGGTGTCTGGTTCGTGCTCATCGTGACCGGGGGCTTCGCCTCTGCTCGGTTCCTGGGCGATGCCCTGACCCAGGACATCGAGTTCACCAACCGGCCCGAGTCCGTGCACGCCCAGGAGATCCTCGACGAGGCGTTCCCCGGCTCCGACCAGGGGAACGACACCGTGTTCTTCCTCGTCGGCTCGGAACAGGTCCCGGCGAGCGATCCCTCCTTCCAGGAGCGGGTGACCGAGCTCGAGGCCGACCTCGTCGCTCTGGGGGACGAGGTGGTCGCCGGCCCTCCGACCTCCTACCTGGACGTGCAGGCGCAGGCCGAGTCCCTGTTCACCCCGGACGGGCGCGGGGCACTCCTGGCCCTGCAGATGAACGGTGACGCCGCGGCCACGCTCGCGGCCGCCGGTGAGGCCGCCGCGGCCGCCGCCCCCGAGGGCTTCTCCGCGTCGGCGCTCACGCTCCCGGAGTACGCGCAGATCGTGGGCGGCGGCTCGGGGGAGGCTCCGGCCGACCCGCCCGAGGGCTTCGTACTGGTCAGCAGCCCGAGCCTCGGCGTCACGGCCCGGTCCTTCCAGGAGGCGGTGGCCACCGTGCAGGATGCGGTCGTGCAGGCCGTGGGCCCGTCGCTGAACGGTCCGCCCGCGAGCGGCTACGACCTCCAGGGCCGGGCGAGCGGCCTCGTGTCGCAGGACGGCATGTACGCGCTGATCCCCGTCCCGCTCGCCGACAGCACCGACACGATCGTCGAGCAGATCCGCGAGGTGGCGAACGAGCGGACGGGCGAGGGATTCACGGTGCAGGTGGCCGGGAACCCCACGCTGTTCGCCGACTTCACCAAGCTCGCGGAGGAGGACCTACGCCGCGGCGAGGGTATCGGGCTGGGGATCGCGCTGATCGTCCTGATCGTCGTCTTCGCCTCGGTGGTCGCGGCCGTCGTGCCCATCGTGCTGGCGATCTTCGCGATCGCGGTGGCGCTCGGACTCGTGACACTGATCGGTCAGCTCGTCGACTTCAACCTGTTCGTCACGAACATGGTCTCGATGATCGGGCTCGCGGTGGGGATCGACTACTCGTTGTTCATCGTGTCCCGGTACCGGGAGGAGCGGAAGAAGGGCCGGGTGAAGCTCGAGGCGATCGGTGCGGCCGGCGCCACCGCCAACCGGGCCGTCTTCTTCAGCGGGATGACAGTGGTCCTCGCCCTGCTCGGCATGTTCATCATCCCGACCACGATCTTCCGCAGCCTGGCCAGCGGCGCGATCCTGGTCACCCTCGTTTCGATCGCGGCTTCGATGACGTTGCTGCCGGCGCTGCTGAGCGTCCTCGGCGACCGCATCAACTGGCCCCGACTCTCCCGCCGGGCGCGCCTGGACAGCGGGCACGACCCGAAGGGCGGTATCTGGGACCGGCTGGCGCGCGGCGTCATGGCGCGCCCGGTCGCGTTCCTCACGGTGGGCGTGCTGGTGCTCGGCGGACTGGCCTCCTTCTACTTCCAGATGGAGCGCGGGACGTCGCAGAACGTCAGCCAGCTCCCGGACGAGTTCGAGTCCAAGGAAGCGTTCCTCACGCTCCAGCGCGAGTTCGCCGGCGGCACCTCCGACCCGGTCAAGGTCGTCGTCCAGGGCGAGGTGAACGACCCGGAGGTCCAGACGGCCGTCTCGGATCTCCAGGGCGCGATCGCCGGTTACCCCGAGTTCGCTGAGACCACCCAGGTCTCGCAGTCGATCGACGGGCAGACCCTGCTCCTCGAGGCCTACTTCCAGGGTGACCCGTCCGCCGACGCCGCGTTCCAGGCGATCCGAGACCTCCGGGCCGAGCTGGTCCCGACCGCCTTCGCCGGGATCGGCGGAGCCGAGGTGCTGGTCGGCGGGAACACGGCGTTCTTCACCGACTTCCTGTCCGTCGCGGACCAGTACCAGTGGGTCGTGCTGGCGTTCGTGCTCGGGCTGTCCTTCATGCTGCTGACGGTGGTGTTCCGGTCGATCGTGGTGCCGATCAAGGCGATCCTCCTGAACCTGCTCTCGGTCGGCGCGGCCTACGGGGCGGTCACGCTCGTGTTCCAGCGGGGCGTGGGCATCTCGATCTTCAACGACATCCTCCAGTTCCGGTTCGAGCGGGTGGACTCGATCGAGGCCTGGCTGCCGTTGTTCCTGTTCTCGGTCCTGTTCGGGCTCTCGATGGACTACCACCTCTTCCTGCTCACGCGGATCCGCGAGGAGTACGACAAGACGGGGGACAACACGGAGGCGGTTGCCTACGGTCTGCGGACGACGGCCGGGATCATCACCGGGGCGGCGCTGATCATGGTCGCGGTGTTCACCGCCTTCGCCTCCGGCCGGATCGGCGCCTTCCAGCAGATGGGCTTCGGTCTGGCCGTGGCGGTGTTCATGGACGCCACCATCGTGCGTTCGATCCTGGTGCCGGCGTCGATGCGGCTGCTGGGCGACCTGAACTGGTACCTCCCGCGGTGGCTGCGGTGGCTGCCCGAGCTCAACGTCGAGGGCGCCGCGCCGGGACGCGAGCCGGCGGTGCCCGCGCCGGAGCCCGAGCCCGTCCTGGTGCGTGACGACGGCTGAGGCGGCGATCGCCTGCGGCCCAAACAGAACGGGGGCTCCGTGTGGAGCCCCCGTTCGGTTCCTTGATAGGGTCCGACCGCGATGGAGGAGGGACTCGACCTCGAGCTCCAGCAGGAGCGCGATGCCCTGCGACAGGCGCTCGGCAGGGTCGGGGTGTGGAGCTTCGCGCTGGAGTCGATGACCGCCGCCGAGGAGCGCGAGGTGGCGGCCGAGATCGAGTCGCTCGGCTACGGGGCGATCTGGTTCCCGGAAGCCGTCGAGAGCCGTGAGGTCTTCAGCCACGCGGGATGGCTCCTGTCCTCGACTGGGCGGGTGGTGATCGCGAGTGGGATCGCGAACATCTGGGCCCGCGACCCGGTCGCGATGGCCAGCGGGTGGCGCATGCTGACCGATGCCTTCCCGCGGAGGTTCCTGCTCGGGATCGGCGTGAGCCATGCCGGCTCCGTCGCCAGGCGAGGGGGTACCTACGAGCGCCCGGTGGCCACGATGCGCGCGTACCTGGACGCCATGGACCGCGCGGCTTCCTCGGCTCCCGAGCCGGAGACCGCGCCCTGGTCGGTCCTGGCCGCGCTGGGCCCGCGGATGCTCGGGCTGGCGGCGGACCGAACGCTGGGCGCGCATCCCTACTTCGTGCCGGTGGAGCACACGGCGTTCGCGCGCAAGCGGCTGGGCCCCGGCCCGGTGCTCGCCGTGGAGCAAACCGTGGTGCTCGAGAGCGATCAGGTCCGGGCCCGGCGATCGGCCCGAGCGTTCGCGCGGGACTACCTCGACACCCCGAACTACGCGAACAACCTCAGGCGGATGGGGTGGACCGGCCCCGACATCGCCGGCGAGGGGAGCGATGCGCTGATCGACGCCGTGGTCGCGTGGGGGGACGTAGATCGGATCGCGGTCCGCATACGGCAGCATCTCGAGGCGGGGGCCGACCACGTCTGCGTGCAGGTCGTTTCGGAGGACGAGACCGACCCGTGCCTCGAGCAGCTCCGCGCCCTCGCGTCGGCGGTCCTGGAGCTCTAATCCCGCGAGAGGCGCTCCACGACCCGTTGGCTCCGGAGCTCGCGCAGGACGTCCCGCGCGACCCACCTCGCCGAGCGATCCTCGACCGCGCCGATCTGCTCGGCCGTCGCGATCGCTCGCTGATGAAGGTGTGGACCCCGCTTGCCGATCTGGCGGAGCGCCCAGCTGGTTGCCTTCCTCACCGGGTTCCGTTCGTCGGTCGCAGCCGCGGCGATCGACGGGAGCAGGCGCTCGAACCGCTCGTCGGGTTCGTTCTTCGCGTGCACGGCAAGGCAGGCCATCAACGCCAGACCGGCCCGGCGCACGAACGGCTCCGACCGTGCGCTCCACTCGATCGCCTTGTCGAACGCGGACGGCGTGCGGTCGAACAGGTTCGCGCAGACCTGGTCGCATAGGTCCCAGGAATCGAAGTCCGCGACCCAGGCCTCCATCTGCGCCTCCGTGACCTGCTCGGGGTCCTCGACGATGCTCGCGAGGATCCGCGCCTCGTGGATCCCGGTGACCCAGAGGCTCTCGGCGAGCCCGTGGTCGCGGCGGTACGGGCGCGCGAGCTGCCGGAGCTCGGTCACGGTGACGCCGAGGGCGTCGTCCGTCCGGATCCCGTACCGGGCCATCCCCTCCAGACGCGTCGGGTCGGCGGCGGCCCGCAGCCGTTCCAGCACCTCGCTGAGGTGCGGCTCGACGTCGCTCGCCATGCTCGCATCGTCGCACGCGTCGACGTCTGCGAATATCGCGGCGTGGTCCGCACCGCCGGTCCGCTGCTCGTAGCCTGGTTCGCCATCGCGACCTCCATGGGTGGTGTCGCAGGCGTCGCGCGATGGGCGTCCCCGAGCCCGGCAGGAGCTACTGGCTCCCGGAGGCGCTGGATCGCGAGAGAGGCGATCCCTTCCCGCCGCTCATCGGTCGATGGATCCCCGACGCGTGCATCGTGGGCGGTGGGTTCCGCCGGGCTGTGGACCGCGGTCGAGCTAACCGAACGGGAGCCGTCGCCCCGGATCGCCCTGCTCGAGGCCGATACCTGCGGCGGGGACGCGAGTGGGCGCAACGGCGGGTTCTTCTCGGCCTCGTCGTGGGACTGCCCGGGCTCTGCGGCCTGTACGGCGAGGAGGCCGGTGTGCGGTACGCGTTGGCCCTCGCCGGCGAGGTGTGGGCGGCGGGCGAGTGGTGCCGGCGACACGGGGTCGATGCCTGGTTCCACGGGGGCGGCGTCCCGGCCCTCGGCGTTCGGATGATGGCCCTGACGGCCGATGAGGTCCGGGGGTACGCGGATCCGCCGGGGGCGATCCGCGGCGCGTTCTCCACGGACAGCGCCACGGTCCAGCCGGCCCGGCTCGCCCGTGGCCTCCGCCGCGTTGCCCTCGAGCGCGGGGTACGGATCTTCGAGGACACGAGGGTGCGTCGGGTCGAGAGCGGGCGACGACCTGTCGTCCGGACCGAGGGCGGTGCGATTCGAGCCGAGGGCGTGGTCCTCACGCTCGGGATGGGCGAACGGTTGGCCGGGCTTCCGCCGGAGCTTCGGCACGATCGCCGACTTCATGGTGGTGACCGAGCCCATCCCCGACCGGCTCGGGGACATCGGGTGGAGGACCCACGTCGGGATCGTGGACGGGCGGAAGCTTCTCTACTACCTGCGCCGGACCGAGGACGACCGTGTCGCCATCGGAGAGGGGACGACGGGGGTCGTCTTCGGCGCGCGGGCCTCGGGGAACGGGGCGACCCGGGATCACCGCGCGGCCGAGGTGGCCGCCTCCGGGCTGGCCTGGTCGTCCGCCCGGCTCCGGGGTGTGCGGTTCACCCCCGCCTGGGGCGGGCCGATCGACCACAACGGTGTCGTTCACGCCCTTTTCGTGGGCGCCCCGACCAGGCGTGTTCGTGGGTCTGGGTTCTCGGGCCACGGTCTCACACGGACCAAGCTGGGAGACGGATCCTCGCCTCCCTCGCGCTCGGCACCATGGATCGGTGGAGCTCGATGCCGGCGGTTGGGCCGGAGGTGGCGAAGGGCCCGCCGGAGCCACTGCGCTGGCCGCTCGTGCGTACCGCCGTCTGGGCCCTGGAGTCGGGGGCGGGAGTCGCAGCGGCGCCGACGGGCCGTGGTGCGATCGGTGGTCGGGGGCGCGCCCATCGCCTACCGGGACCGCCTGGTGCGGACCGGTGCGGGCGTCCGCTAGTCCGAGCCCTCCCCGAGCTCCCGACGGCCCTGGCCCTGTTCATCGGGGGCCACGTCGACGTCGTAGGCGTCGCGTCGTCGGCGTCCGGCCTCGGCCCGTCTGCGCAGGTCGCGCTGCCAGGCGTCCACGCCCGATCGGACGTACCAGACCGCTATCGCGGTCAGCACCACGACCGCGAGGATCACGGAGAGCACCAGGACCAGGGCGACCTTCAGGACCGCGCCGAGGACCCCGAAGAGCGCCGCGAGCAGCAGCAGGATCAGGATGAACGTGCCCACCCGGTCATCCTACGAGCGTCCGCGCGAACCGTGCGATCCGGTTCGCGACCGCTACCGGCCGCTGGGGCGGGACGTCGTGGATCCCCTCGATGCACTCGAAGCGCACCGCCCCGCCGATCGCCCGCACGCGGGAGGCGGCGCGCTCCTTCTCTTCCCGGAACCCGGCCGAGTCGGGAACCGTGTCCCGCGAACGCGGGGCCGGCACGAGCGTCGGCACCCGACCCGCTCGAGGAGCTGGGGCGTGTCCTGCTCCCACAGGGCGGGCAGGATGCGAAGGTGGTTCGCGCGGGACAGGCGGGGATCGATGGTTCCATGCCGATCCACGCGCCCCAACGAGTTGACATACTCCCACCCGTTGGCGGGTCAGTGGACTCCATCGCGCATCGCGACGTCATGCTGTTGGTACCACTGGAGCTTGGAGTTCCAGCCATTCGTCGAATACTCAACGAGCGCATGAACGTGGATCGGCGAATCTCAGCCCTCGGCTTCCTCACGCCTGCAGCGGTGCCAGCCGGCGGAGGTCACGGCCGCGGCGCTGGGTGGGGTCCGTGCAGGCGTGACGGCTAGTATCGACCCTAAGACATGAGCGGAGCGATGGACACCGTCATCGCGCCCGCCGGTCGGTCCGGCGGGCGCACGGACCGCTGGCTCGTGGCCGCGGTGCTCGCAGCGTTCGTCACGCTGGCCTTGCTTGCGGCGTTCGCCCAGAGCTTCCTCCTGCGGGTGGACGAACCAGTGCAGCGATGGGTCATCTCCGTTCGCCGCGGGTGGCTCAACGACCTCATGATCGGGGTGTCCTGGCTCGGAACTCGGTACGTGATCGGCGGACTGCTGGCCATCGTGACGATATGGTCCCTCGTCACCGGGCGGTGCCGCAGAGCCGTACTGGTGCTCCTCGTCGCCTTCGCTCTGAACCCTCTCCTCGAATGGTCGTTGAAGGCGCTCGTCGACCGCCCGCGACCCGGCCTCCTGCTTCTCGGGCGGGGTCGAGGCCCCTCCTTCCCGAGTGGTCACGTGCTCGCCGCCTCCGGCTTCTACGCGATGCTGCCCGCCCTGATCCCTTGGGACGTGGATCGCTGGCGCAGCTTGGGCGTTGCGATCGTGGGCGCCGGTGTCGTGTTGGCCGTGGCCTTCTCACGCGTCTACATGGGGGTGCATTGGGCCAGCGACGTGGTCGGGGGGCTCCTGGTGGGCACCATCGCGGTCGTCGCCACGTACCGCGCTCTCGACGGTCACCGCATCGCGGCCTGCCGATGCCGCGCCGGCTGGCCCGCCCATCATCTCCCGGTGCCCTCCAGCCGCTGGCGATAGGCGGCCACCGCCCGCTCGGCCAACCGAGAGGGCGACTCGTTCGCCTGCTCCGACTCCCGCTGCAGCCACTCGAAGAGATCCTGCCGCAGTCGGACGTGCCCGCTCCTGTCCGCTTGCCGGCGCGACAGCAGGACGTACAGGAGGACCACCAGCCCGATGATGAACAGCACGGCGACCAGGATCGCCCGGGCGAACGGATCGCCGTGCCAGATCATGACCGACTGCGTGGGGCTGCCCGATGGGACCCGGAAGGCGCGCCACAGGTAGATGAAGATGTACGCGCCCGTGTAGAGGAGGAACGCCGCAAGGACGACCAAGGACAGCGTGCGCTTCATCGGACGCTCCTATCTTCGAGCCACGGGACGAGAGCCATGGCGCGCTCTCGCGCATCCTCGGGAGGCGGCATGAGACGACCCAGCCATGTCGAACGCGCCAGCCGGAGCACGGGGTCAGGGGCGCGTTCGTGGAGGACCGCGAAGACGAGCGACAGCCCGCCCACCGCGGCAAGGGGCACATCGGCCGCAACCGCAAGGGCGATCACCCACGGGTTCTCGTGCAGCGTGGCCCCCGCGTCGGCGAAGACACGGAACCCGGCGCTCGTTACGAGCACGCCGAGGATGGCAGCCAGGGCCCCGAGGCACGCGTAGGTCCACCGCGATCGCAGGCGGCGTGGCGGCGCCTCACGTTCGGGAACGACATACCCGGCGGCGCGTGCCGCTCCCGCGACGACGTAGTGGATGGCTTCGGCCACCGCGATCCGGCGACGCACACCTCGGTTGGGAGCGGCCCGTTTGATCCCGTCACTCACCAGGATGGCCGCGGAAAGGAGGATCCCAGCTCCCATCAGTCCGGGCACGAAGACCGCCTGGGTCACCGAACCCTCGCCCCCGTTCACGCCGCCTCCTCCGTTCGGATCACGACGCCCGCCACGCCATCCACCTCGACGTCCTCGCCGGTCGCCAGGCTGTGGGTCGCACCCCTCACGTTCACCACCGCAGGCACACCGAACTCGCGGGCCACGATCGCGGCGTGGGAGAGTGGCCCTCCCTCCTCCAGCACGATGCCTCCGGCAACGAGGAACAACGGCGTCCACGAGGGGTCGGTGCTCCGCGCCACGAGGATCTCTCCCGGCATCAACGTCGACGCATCCGAGAGACCTCGGAGGATCCGCGCCCTGCCGCGCGCTCGACCGGGGCTCGCCGCCCAACCCCTGAGCTCCTCACCGTCGAGGGGGGGCACCTCCTTGGCCCCCGGGAAGCCCTCGAACGATTCCGGGAGCGGCGATCCCTCCCGAGCCCTGGCGAGCGCGCTGCGGCGACGATCCAGGTCCTCGGCCGACACCGGCTCGGCCCCCAGCAGCATCCCCTCCAGCTCCGCGTCGGAGAGGAGGAGGACGTCCTCAGCGTCGATCAACTGGCCGGATGCCTGGAGACGGCGCGCACCCTCCAGGATCAACCCTCGTTCCTCCCCTCCGAGCACGAGCAGCGCGGCCTTGGCCTTCTCACGGAGCATGAGGAACCGGGAGGCATCGGCCGCGAGCCTGCGCACCATCCGCCCTCTGACGTCGACGATCTGACCCGTCAGCAGGCGGGTGGCGCGCCACCTCCAGGATCGCCGGAGCTCAGCCCGGAGCTCAGCCAGCGCCGATCCCCGCGCCGCCTTGCTCGTCGCCACTCGGGCATCGGGCGATACCTCGTGGCCACCCTCCTCGCACCGGGCGATGTGCGCCAGCCGCTCCAACACCATCGAACGATCCTCGTCCCAGGCGGTCCCGCCGTACAGGGACATGGAGCCGAAGTGGCGAGCGACCCGGTCGATCGCCGACAGGAGCAGCTCTCCCTCCTCCCCCATCGCCCGGATCCGCTCCTCGACTCCCTCGAAGGGGTGGAGCCGGATGCAGGTGCACGCGTCCCGGCCCTGGATGCCTCGTACGTACAGGTCCCACAGGGTGGTCGTGGTGTCGATCACGCCGCTGGCAGAGAGTTGCGGGGACGTGGTGATCCGTTGCGCCCAGGTGGCGGCGCGATCCCTGCCCACCCAGCGCTCCAGGGCCATCTCCAGCGCTCGATAGGCGGCCGCAGCTCCGGCGGCCGCCGCGACCTCAGCCGCGTAGCCTCGGCAGGCGAGGTCGCGGATCCTGGCCCGGTAGGCGAGCAGCCGGTGCGCGGGCAGGGCTAGATCGACCTGGAGCGCGATCACCCCGTGGACCGCCTCCGCGAACAGATCCACTTCGTCCTCGACTCGGCGTCTCAAGCGCAGCGCTCGCAGTCCGGCCAGGCCCCGAGCCACCTTGCCTCGGCGCGGGGCCGGGACCGCGTCTCCGGAAAGGGACCGGCCTAGATACTGCCTCTCGACCTCGGCGTGGGACCCGCCCGGCATCAAGGCCGCGGCCTCCCGCAGCGCCGAGAGGTTCAGGGCCGCCCGACCGCGGAACCGACCGATCGCCAGGAGGCCTCGAGGAGCGGCGGACGGCGAGATGCCCAGCTCCCAGAACAAACGACGGAACGCCTCATCGAGCATCGGTGCGTTGATCGTCCACAGGAGCGGGGGTAGGACCTCGGGAAGCATCTCCTGCACGCCGATGGGTGTGTAGGTGGCCCCCGGCACCGGTTCGGTGTCGAACTCGTCGGCGCTCGGCCGAGATGCCCCCCGGACGGTGATGGGCCGGGCCTGAAGCACCCAGAGTACGCCATCGGCGAAGGCCCATTCGATGTCCTGAGGCGTCCCCATGCGTCGCTCGATCTGGAGTCCCACCCGCATCAGGGTCTCGAGGAACGGGGGCGACCCGGCGGGCTCGGGATGGTTGACGGCGAGCGTCGCCCGGTCCACCCGGTAGTCGTCGGGCGTCACACGACCGGCGACCAGCGATTCCCCCAACCCCCGCACCACCTCCACCCGCGCGGTCCGGGCATCAGCGCCCGGATCCCTGGTGAAGAGCACGCCGGACATCTCCGCCGGCACCATGGCCTGGACAATCACCCCCATGCTCAGACCCACCTCGGGCACGCGTTCCCGCCTGCGATAGGCCCGGACCGAGGGAGCCCACAGGGATGCCCAGCACTTCCGGACCGACTCGAGCACGTCGTCGTCCGTATCGAGGTCGAGGAAGCTCCGGTACTGGCCCGCGAACGAGGCCGTGCTCGTATCCTCGGCGGTGGCCGAAGAGCGGACCGCGACAGGGCCCGACGCGAGCAGCCTGCGAGCCGCGTTCCTCACGGCGACCTCGACGCCGCTGGGTACTGTCGCATCCAGGAAGGCGCGGTCAACGCGTGCGGTCTCCTCTTCAGAGTCCTCAGCCCTTGGGAGCGCGGCTTCGGCCAGCTCACGCAGGAGGGGCGCCAGGCCCCCGGCCTCGACGGACTCCTCATACGCATCCGTCGTGACGGCGAAGGCGGCGGGGACGGCGAACCCCTCAGCGACCAACCGGTCGAGCGCTGCCGCCTTCCCTCCGACCGCGCCCACCTCCGCTCCGGAGCCGTCGAGAGCGCGGATCGGGGAGCCCGTCCACGCCGCGGGAGGCGCCGGCGTCGTCCCGTCGGTCCCTCGTTCGGGCTCACGAGCCAGCTGGATCGGCGCGGAGCTCGTCGTCGGCGGTGTCACACGATCCCCCCTTCGCTTCTGCCCGCGCCGCCGAGCGCGCCGCGCGATCGCACGCGCTCGATGGAACGAGGGAACGTGCCTTCACTCGGTCCAGCGTGGGCCCAGCAGAACGGACCTTCGTTGTAGACGGAGAGCCGTATCGCGCAACCCTGCCAGGCACATGTCCGACCCCTCGGGTAGGTGCGGTTGGGCTCGGGCAGCTCCTGCGTGATGACCCCTCGGAGCGCTATCACCGACTCACGCCCCATCGCCTTCTCCCCCTTGCCTGGACCGGCTCTCTTCCCGCCGGCGGGCGCGGGGCGCCCTGCGGCGTGGCGGCAGGCGGATGGGCCGACCCGGATGACCGGGCGCCATTGCCGCTCCCACAGCCCGCAGGACCCCGTGGCCGAGCTCGCCGCCGGCGGCTGCGATGCCTGCTCGGACCTCCCGGTGTTGCCGCGGTTGTTGCCGCTCCGTCGCCTGCATGTTCCCGTCTTCGCCGGATCCGCCCTAGGCGGCCGGTTGGGGGCTCACCTCCTTCTCCAGCTCGACCCTGGGGAGCAACCTTGCCAGCCAACCGGGAAGCCACCAGTTCCACTCCCCGAGGAGTCGCATCGTTGCTGGCACGAGGATGATCCGGACGATGGTCGCGTCGATCAGGACGGCCGCCGCCAGTGCGAACCCCAGCTCCTTCATCAGGAGGATGGAGGAGAGGAGGAAGGCGCCGAAGACCACGACCATGATCGCGGCAGCTCCGGTGATGACCCTCGCGGTGCGCTCGAGGCCGATGGCCACGGCCTGCTCGTTCGAGTGGCCCCGATCATGGAGCTCGCGGACGCGGCTCAGAAGGAAGACCTCGTAGTCCATGGAGAGCCCGAAGAGGACGGCGAACAGGAGCACGGGAGTGACCCAGTTCACCGTCCCCGTCGACGTGAAGTCGAACGCCGCTTCCCCGAGGCCCTTCTGGAACACGATGACGAGCAGCCCGTACGCTGCGAGGACCGACAGCATGTTCATGATCACGGCCTTCAAGGGGATCAGGATCGATCGGAACAGGATCATGAGCATGAGGAACGTGGCCGCGAGGATGATGGCGATGACGATCGGGAATCGGCGGTAGAGGGCGTCGCTGGCGTCCGCTTCGATGGCCGGCGTGCCACCCACGAGCACCTCCGCCTTCCGAAGCTCGGGCACCGTGGGGATGATCTCGCTCCGCACCGCGCGCACGGCTTCCCAAGCTTCGGGGGACGATGGGTCGATCGCAAGGTGACCCATGATCACTGCGGTGTCCGCGCCTCGATCCAGGTTCACGAAGTTGCCCAACGAGGCGGCCAACTCGGGGGGCAGGGCAGCGAAGCCGTCAGCGTAGAGAGCCTGGTAGTCAGCGGGGCCCAGATCGGGCGAGAGGGCCGTCATGCTCATCGCCCCTTCGAAGCGCCGGTCGGCGGCGATCGCCCGGGTGAGGCGATCCACGCCGGCGACGATCTCCGGGGCGCCGACGTCGCTCTCGGCCCGCACCACGATCTCCACCGGCGAGAGCATCCCCGCCCCGAACTCCTCGCTGAGGAGCTCGAACCCCTGCCGACTCTGGAAGCCCTCTCCGAGCTGCCCCACGCCGATCGTTCCCGTCTGGAGCCCGACGGCCGGCCAGGCGAGGGCACCCAGGATCAGCAAGCCTCCCACCGCGTACCGGACCGGACGGCCCATGACGTGCATGGCCCAGCGGTGCCACAATCCGCCTTCCCCAGATCGATCCAGGAGCCGCGTGAGGGTACGCGGCGCTTCGATCCGGTCGCCAAGGATGACGATGGCCGCGGGGAGCATCGTGAGGCCGGCGACCACGGCCAACAGCACCACGAGGATGCCACCGATGCCCATGGACATGACGGTCGGCTCGGCCGTAGCGAGGAGGGCCGAGAGGCCGATCACGACCGCGAAACCCGAGAACGCGACGGCCTTCCCGGCATGGGCGACCATCTCCACCGCGGCGGTTTCGACGTCACGCCCGACCTTGCGCTCCGCACGGAACCTGGTCAGCATGAACAGGGCGTAGTCGATCCCGACGCCCATCCCGAGCATGACAGCGAAGGTTTCGAGGAAGACGGACAGACCCCGCCATTCGCCGACGAGGACGGCCAACGCCAGCGCGATGACGATGGCGAGGATCGCCAGCGCGAGCGGCAGGGTCGCCGCCACGAGGGCTCCGAACACCGCGATCAGCACGACGAGCGCCACCGGGAGCCCCAACGTCTCCGCCCGCGCGATGCTCTCCTGGCTGGCCGATGAGATGTCCGCGTGCACCGCCTCGATCCCGGTGACCCTGGCCGTGAGCCATGCGGGGGTCGGAGCGGCCTCGACGGCCTCGAGGATGTCCTCGGAGGCCAGCATGCCGTCGGCATGGTTGGTCGCCCGCAGCTCCAGCAACGCGTAGGTGCCTCCCCCGTCGGCACTCACCAACGCAGGGTTGCCGGACGAGAAGAAGCTGACGACACCCGAAACGTGGCCCGTGTCCTCGATCGCTCGGATGAGGCCTTCCGCCGCTCGGCGATACCCGGGATCCTGGACCGGTACCCCCTCGCTCGAGAGCACGAGGAGTTGCTGGAAGGCGCTCCGCGAAGAGAACTCCGCTGCGATGATGTCGGCCGCCCGCTGAGACTCACCGGTGTTCCCCGATTCGATCCCGCGGTCGAAGACCCTCTGGATCCCGGGGGCGAAGGTGGCCCCCACCACCAGGAAGGCCACCCAGATCAGGACCACCTTCCACCTGTGGCGAACCACGATCTTGCCGATGCCCCTGAACGCCCCGTACATGTGTGCACCTCCTGCTTCCGCAGCTGGTGACTGAGCCCCCAGTCAATCCCGGACCCAAACACAAGAAGCTGGCGGGCCGCCCGGCCCCGCCCGCTACCCGGCCTCACCCCCCTGGCGGGGCAGAAGGCCCCGGAGCTCGAGGTCCAGGAGGTCCTCGGCCAGCGTGCGGTGGCCGGTGCTCCGGCCCTCCGCGACGATCGTGCGGTTGGCCGTGTGCAAGATGAGTCCTACGAGGGCCCGGGCCACGGTCTCCGTCTTCACTGGGCGGAAGTGCTCCCGCGCAGCCCCTTCCACGAGGTACCCGGCCGCGACGTCCTCGATGTCGCGGATCAACAGATCCAGGATCGCCTCCGACCGCTCGTCCACCGATCCAGCCTTGTTGAAGAGGAGGTTCGCGACCTCCCGGTTGTCCGCGCAGATCCGGAAGATCTCCGCGCACACGTCCGCGACCTCGGTTCCGGGGCCCCCGCCCACAGGGCCGGACGCCCAACGCAGCCCCGCGGCCGCATCGCGGATCCTCTCGGCGAAGTGCTCCAGCAAGCGGTGGAAGACCTCCTGCTTGCTGGAGAAGTACAGGTAGAAGGTGCCTTGAGCCACGCCCGCCTCGGCGGTGATGTCGCTCACGCGAGCGGCGTGGAACCCGCGATCATGGAACACCTTGGCCGAGGCCCGGAGCATGTGGCCGGTACTCGTCTTGGTCGGCATCGGTGCTCCCGGGGTGATGACTGATGAATCAGTCAGTACTTTACTCTCTCCCCTCCTCGCCGTCAACCGCCACTTTCCCGAGGTGTTCGCTCCGCCCCGCCACTCGCCAGTGGAACTTGGCGTGCTGCTCACGCCGATCGGGGGTCCCGCCCTCGGTGAAGGACCGTTCGGCCTGCTCCCCGTCCCCACCGACGCGTCGTCCTGGCGGCGAGCCCCTGGGGCGACCTCCGATTAGGTATCGAGACACACCGCCGAGCAGAACCGAACCGATCGACCACCTCCGTGACCCGGCGTATCCTCCGACGGACATCGGAACGGAGGGAGGCGGCGTGTTCGGGACCCTGGGGCGTATGAAGGCCAAGCCGGGCAAACTCGAGGAGCTCACGACCCACCTCAACGACCCGCAGGCGGCCGCGCACCGCGGCTATGGGGGCTCGTACCTGCTGGTGGCCGAGGAGGGTGACGAGGTCGTGGTGGCCGTCATGTTCGAGGACAAGGAGTCGTACTTCGAGATGGTCCACGACCCGAAGACCGACGAGAACTACCAGCGGCTGCTCACGCTGGTCGAGGGCGAGCCGACCTGGACCGACGGGGAGTGGATCGCCGGACCCACCGCCTGACGTTGCGCCCGGCCCTCGGGCCCGCCTTCCCGGTCCCGCCGGGACCGCGCTAGTCTGAACGTCGGTTCAGGGAACGAGCGAGGAGGCGGTACCCGTGGCAGACGCGCTCCAGAACTACATCGACGGCAAGTGGGTCGACGCCGCCGACGGCGAGCGGTTCGACGTGTTCGACCCGGCGACCGGCGAGGTGATCGCCACGGCGCCGCACTCCAAGCCGGCCGACGTGGACCGGGCCGTGGCGGCCGCGCGCCGGGCCTTCGACGAGGGGACGTGGTGGCCCGGGTCTTCGGCCCGCGAGCGCGGCCGCATCCTGCTGCGTGCCTCCGAGATCATCCGCCGCGAGCACGAGCGGTTGGCCCAGCT
The DNA here is from genome assembly GCA_964640085.1 of uncultured Actinomycetes bacterium. Taxonomy (GTDB): domain Bacteria; phylum Actinomycetota; class UBA4738; order UBA4738; family HRBIN12; genus CAZXFA01. Next base: position 56,192 of record CAZXFA010000010.1, read on the forward strand.
GGAGTCGATGGATTCGGGCAAGCCGATCGGCGACGCGCGCGAGGACATCAACGAGGTCGCCTTCATGTTCGAGTACTACGGAGGGTGGGCGACGAAGATCGACGGGGACGTCCATCACCTCTCCCGTGATGCGATGTTCATGGTGTGGAAGGAGCCGATGGGCGTGGCCGTCGGCATCACGCCATGGAACTACCCGATGATGATGGCGTCGCAGAAGGCCGCTGCGGCCCTGTCCGTCGGGTGCACGTTCATCCTCAAACCTCCCGAGCAGACCCCGCTCACCTGCTTGGAGCTGCCGAAGATCCTCGAGGAGGCCGGCCTGCCGGCAGGGGTGTTCCACGTGCTGACCGGGTTCGGCGAGACGGCGGGCGCGCCGCTCGTCGCCCACCCGGGTGTGGACAAGGTCACGTTCACCGGTTCGAAGGAGGTCGGCAGGCTCATCATGAAGAGCGGCGCCGACACGCTGAAGCGCGTCACACTCGAGCTCGGCGGCAAGTCGCCGAACATCGTCTTCTCCGATGCAGACTTCGACGCGGCGGTCGAGGGCTCGTGTAACGGCGTGTTCTGGAACCAGGGCGAGATCTGTTCGGCGGGCACACGGGTGTTCGTCGACCGCGGGATCTACGACGACACGATGAACGCGTTCATCGACCGGTGCTCGCGGATCAGGCTGGGGGACGGGCGCGACGAGTCGACGTCGATGGGTCCCCTCGTGTCCAAGGAACAGCTCGAGCGGGTCCAGCGCTACATCGAGATCGGGCAACAGGAGGCCAGGCTCGCGGCCCAGGGGGAGCGACCGTCGGACGCGCGGCTCGCGGGCGGGTACTTCGTGCCGCCGACGGTCTTCGCCGACGTCGACAACCGCGCCACGATCGCCCGGGAGGAGATCTTCGGCCCGGTGATGTCGGTGATCCCCTTCGGCGACGTGGGCGAGGTCGTGCGGATGTCCAACGATAACGAGTACGGGCTGGCGGCGGCGATCTGGACCACGGACATCAAGAAGGCGCTGACCACCGCGCGTGCGATCCGGGCCGGCATCGTGTGGATCAACGACACGCAGCCGGCGCCGACCGAGATGCCGTGGGGCGGCTACAAGCAGTCGGGCGTGGGCCGTGAGCTCGGCAAGGAGGGCGTGGAGGACTTCCTCGAGAAGAAGTCCGTCTACCTCAACCTGGGTTGAGCAGTCCCGTGCCGGAACTTGAACGGCCATGCAAGCCCGAAGCCTGGTCGTGTATCCTCCGCCCTGCATGGCTGGTGGAGAGGTCGTCCTCGTCGATCTGGTCAAACGCTTCGCTGACGTGACCGCCGTCGACGGGATCGACCTGGACATGCCGCCCGGTGAGTTCTTCTCGCTGCTGGGTCCCTCGGGCTGCGGGAAGACGACCACCCTCCGGCTGATCGCTGGGTTCGAACGACCGGACGAAGGGCAGATCCTGCTCGACGGGGTCGACATGGCCCAGACGCCGCCCCACAAGCGCAACGTGAACACCGTCTTCCAGAACTACGCGCTGTTCCCTCATCTCTCGGTGGCCGATAACGTCGGGTTCGGCCTGCGGTACAAGGACGTCACCAAGCAGGAGGCGCGGAAGAAGATCGCCGAGGCGCTCGAGCTGGTGCGCATGTCCGGGCTCGAGCGACGTCGGCCATCGCAGCTGTCGGGTGGCCAGCAGCAGCGCGTGGCGTTGGCGCGGGCGCTGGTCCTGAACCCGGCGGTCCTCCTGTTGGACGAGCCGCTCGGGGCGCTGGACGCCAAGCTGCGCAAGGCCCTGCAGATCGAGCTCAAGGCCCTCCAGGAAGAGGTGGGCGTCACGTTCGTCTACGTGACCCACGACCAGGAGGAGGCGCTCACGATGTCCGACCGCCTCGCCGTGATGAGCAACGGCCGGGTCGAGCAGGTCGGCACCCCATCGGAGGTCTACGAGGAGCCCACCACCACCTACGTGGCCGACTTCCTCGGCGTCTCGAACCTGATGGACGCGCATGCCGACGGGGCCGACACGCGGGGTCACGCGAAGCTCCGGCTGGGCGAGTTCGATCTCTCGGCCGCCCGCGGCGACACCGACGCGCTCGGCGCCGTGAAGGTGGTGATCCGCCCGGAGCGGGTCCACCTGGAGGAGGCGGGATCCGGCGGCGAGAACCGCGTGCCCGGCATGGTCGAGCGGGTCGTGTACGTCGGCTCGACGATGCAGGTCATCGTGCACCTGGCCCCCGGGCAGACCCTCCAAGCATGGATCCAGAACCGTGGCGAGGGGTTGCCGTACGCCCAGGGGCATCCGGTGGCGGTGCATCTCCCCGCCGAGGCGCTCCGCATCTTGACCGATACGATCCCCGCGGCGCCGATCGAGCAGGACGACGGCGCCGCGGTCTCGTAGCGCCTCTCAGAACTCCCAGCGGGACAGCGACTCCACGCCGCCGGCCACCGTCGGATCGCGCCGACGGAACAGCCGGAGCGACAGCCCGGCGACCGTGACCGCGACGAGGGTGGCGAACAGCATGAGGCTCGCCAGTGCGTTCAGGGCGGGCGACGGCGCGAGCCGGGCCGTCGAGTACAGACGCACGGGGATCGTCACGCTGCTCTGGCCGGACACCAGGAACTGGCTGATCACGAAGTCGTCGATCGACAAGGCGAACACGATTGCGAACGCGGCGAAGATGGCGGGTGCCAGCATCGGGAGCAGGACCCGTTTGAGCGCCTCGAGTTGCGAGGCGCCCAGGTCCATCGCGGCCTCCTCGTACTGCCGACCGATCGCGAACAGGCGTCCTCGGATGATGATGACCACGAACGAGATCGAGAACGTCACGTGCCCCAGGAACTGGGCCCAGGTGCCGAACGGCACGAAGTCGTACATGTGGGCGAACACGAGGAACAGTGCCACGCCCATCACGATCTCTGGCGTGACGAGCGGGAACAGCATCAGGAAGTTCGCCGGCTTGGCCCCTCGTCCGCGCCAGCGGGCCAGGCCGATCGCGAGCGCGACGCCGATCGGCGTGGCCACGAGCATCGTGAGCGCGGCCAGGCGCAGGCTCTGGAGCAGGGCCAGCCACAGGGACGGGTCGTGCAGGACGGAGAGGTCGGGGTCCCCCGTGTACCAGCGCAGCGAGAACCCCTGCCAGACGCTCCGCGACCGCCCCGCGTTGAACGAGAACTGGACCGCGATCACGACCGGGGTGAGCGACCAGACGATGTACCCGACGGTGATCAGCACCAAGAACCGGGGCCGGTTCCACGGATTCGCGAACCACCCGCGGATGCGTCCGGCGATCGTCGTCCGCGGGGCGGTGACGACCGTGGCCGCGCGCGCGTCGACGGTCACGTCACGGCCTCCCGGGTGGCGCGGGCCACGCTGATCAGGTAGTAGGTCATCAGCACCGCGACGAACAACATCAGGACGATGGTGAGCGCGGCGCCCTTCCCGCCTGCACTCGTGCTGCTCAGGATGAACAGGCTGATGTCGTTGCCGATCATCCGGGTGCGAGGCGACCCGGAGAGCAGATCCGGCGTGTAGTAGTCGCCGAACATGGGCAGCGTGATGATCACGGCGCCGGCGAGGATCCCCTGCTTCGAGAGGGGGAGCGTGACCCGCATGAACGCGCGGAACGGCCCGGCGCCCAGGTCCCGGGCCGCCTCGAGCACGTCCTTGTCGATCCGGTCCAGGGCCGCGTACAGGGGGAGGATGAACCAGGGGATGTACCCGTACACGAGCCCCAGGACCACGGTCTCGTGGTGGCCGGCCAGCCAGTTCCGCGGCTCTTGGAGGAGGCCGAACGCCATGAGTAGGCTGTTCATCTGCCCGTCGACGTCGAGCACGTTTACCCACGCGAGCATCCGCATCAGGTAGTTGATCCAGAACGGTGCCAGCAGGAGCAGGAGGAACAGACCCTTCCACCGCCCCGCCCGACGGGCGACGAAGTAGGAGACGGGGTAGCCGATCAGGATGCACAGGCCGCTGGCGGCGACCACGTACGCGATCGTCCGCAGGAAGGTCGGCCCGAGCGGCCCGCCGAAGATGTCTCGGAACACGTCCCCGAACACCGAGGGATCCCAGTAGTAGGGATTGAACTCGGGGACCGCCGACAGGAAGATCGGATCCAGCCGGCCCATCGCGACCGCGAAGATCGCGTAGAAGGGCATGACGAACAGGAGCAGCAACCACAGGACCCCCGGGACCGACAGGCCCTTCCACAGCGTCGGATGCTCGCCGACGATCCCGGTCCGCGCGACGATCCTGCTCCCGGCCACGGGCTCCTACCGGCCCCCGGTACCTTGCACGCGCCCTTGAGCCCCGTCCGTCGTCAGCCGGCCTGGACGCGCGACCAGGCGTCGAGCCACATGAGCTCGGCCTCGGGGGTTAGCTCGCGGGGGATGATCGCCATCGGCTGCTCGAAGTCCTCCTGCCGCACGATCGCGGAGGACAGCCACTCGGCTACCCACCCGTCGGCGACCAGCCCGTCGGGATCCAGACCGGTCTGCGGCGGCTGGTAGCCCACCCAGCCGAAGTTGTCCACGGCGTTCTTCTCCTCGAGCATGAAGTTCAGGAACGCGTGTGCGAGCACCGGGTTCTGTGCTCCCTTCACGATCGCCAGGCAGTCGTTGCCGATCAGGCCGCCGACGGTCGAGCCCGACATGTTCGGCGGCCATGCGTACCGAGCCACGGCGGGATCGTCCCCCTCGGGGAAGTAGTAGGGGGTGGCGACCATGTCACCGGACCACGCGTGGTGCAAGCCGAACTTGCCCTCCGGGAGCTTCGCATAGGCACCGTCGATCGTGAACCGCAGGTTCATCGTCCGCACCGCTTCCACGACCGCGTCCGCCGCCGCGGAGATCTCGGCCTCGCCCGCGCCGAACGGATCGGCAACGCCGTTCCGGGCCATCGCGGCGGCCAGCGTCTCCTCGAAGTCGTCGTACATCCCCGTGATGCCCTGGTACTTCGTGTTCCAGAACACGTCCCACGGGTTCGACGTCTCCACATCGGCCGAGTCGACCAAGTCGGTGCGCCAGCCGATCCCGGTTTGGTACACGGTGTACGGAACCGAATAGCGCGATCCCTGGTCGTAGAAGGGGTTGGCGAGCGTGGGCCACACGTTGGCCTGGAGGTTCGTCAGGTAATCGTGGTTCAGCGGCTGGAGCAGACGGCCGGCCACGATCTTGCCGATGTTCTCCGAGGTCGGGAAGAAGACGTCGACCTGGAGCTCGCCCGTCTGGAGCTTCCGGAACGCCTCTTCCATGTTGTAGAAGGTCGTGAGTTCGACCTCCACGCCGAACTCCTCACCGAACCGCCTGTAGACCCGTGGCCACAGGTAGTCGGCCCAGTTGTAGATCCGCAGGGGCCCGGCCTCGGGCTCGAGCCCCGAGGCGATCGGCGGGTTGTCGTCGAAGATCGGCTGCTCGACCGGGTTGTCCGGGGTCCCCACCAGGACGCCCGGGGTCTCCGGTCCCGTCTCGCCGCCGCCTCCGGTCGCGCCCGTCTGACCCGGTTCGACCGTCGTGTCCGGCTCCCGCTCGCCGCACGCCGCCAGGATCGCGCTCAACGAGGGGAGCGCCACCGCCGCGCCCATGGACCTCCGCAGGAACTGCCGACGGTCGAGTCGGCTCCCCAGGAAGGGGTCTCGAGGGTGGTACGCCATGTCATCTGCCTCCTCGGTCCGAGCGGGCGGGCGCGAGCCTTTGACTCAGGGTTCAAACCTTGCCACAGGCGACCGGGTCACCGCAAGGCAGCCCGCTCCTGAACCGCGCTTCAGCGTGGCCGGTATGATGCAGCCCGCATGGCCCCCTCGATCCCGGAATCGCCGCTGCTCGTCGAGGATCTCGGCCCGATCCGCCGGCTCACGCTCAACCGCCCCGCCTCCCTGAACGCGCTCAACGGCGAGCTGATGGACGCGCTGCTGGCCGCCATCGAGGGGTCCGCCGACGATGGGTCGGTCCGCGTCGTGATCCTCCGCGGGGCGGGGCGGGCCTTCTGCGCCGGCTACGACCTCAACGAGGACGCCGCCGGTGGGCGGATGGACTCGGCCGAGTGGCACCGCGTGCTCAAGCACGACAACGATCGGATGCTGCGGATCTGGGAGCATCCGAAGCCCGTGATGGCCAGCGTCCACGGCTACTGCCTGGCCGGCGGGACCGACCTCATGCTCGCCTGCGATCTGGCCGTCGCCGCCGATGACGCGATGTTCGGGTACGTGGACGTCCGGTTCGGGTCCGGGGTGGTCTCGATGTTCCTGCCTTGGGTGGTCGGTGCCCGAGCCGCCAAGGAGCTGCTGCTCACGGGCGAGGACCGGGTTCCCGCCTCCGAGGCGCTCCGGTTCGGGCTGGTGAACCGGGTGGTTCCCCGGGACGAGCTCGACGCGGCCACCCTGGCGCTGGCCCAGGAGATCGCCAAGAACGAGCCTTGGGTCGTGCAGGCGACCAAGCGCTCGGTGAACCGGGCGTGGGAGGTGGCCGGGTTCCGCGAAGCGATGGAGGCCAACGTCGAGATCGACGTGATGATCGAGGCTGCGAACCTCCCGGCCCGGGACGACTTCCGCCGAATCACGCAGGAGCAGGGTCTCAAGGCGGCGATCGCCTGGCGAGACGCGCGGTACCGCGAGGGGAACCCGTGACCGCTTGGGATCTCGGCGCGCTCCTCGCGCCGAGGTCGATCGCCATCGTCGGCGCCTCCGAGTCGCCCGATTCGTGGGCGCCCGAGATCCATCGCTCCCTCCGGCATCTCGGGTTCGACGGGGAGCTGTACCCGATCAACCCGAAGTACGACGAGGTCTGGGGACGACCGTGTCTCGGCGGGATCGCCGAGCTGCCGCCGGGCGGCGTCGACCTGCTCGTGTTCGTGATCCCGGCCCGGGCGGTGGTCCGGATGATCGACGACTGTTCCCGAGCTGGGGTGCGCTCGATCATGGTCGTGTCCTCGGGGTTCGCCGAGGCGGGCGAAGGCGGGAAGGCGCTCCAGGAGGAGCTCCGAGGGGCCGCCCTCCGGAACCGGATCCCCATCCTCGGACCCAACGTGGAAGGGTTCGTGAACCACGTCGACGGCGTGGCACCGTACGGGACGACGCCGCCGCCCGAGCCGATCCCGGGCTCGATCTCGGTGATCAGCCAGAGCGGGACGGTCGCCTGGACGATGGGACAGCTCGCCTCCGACCGCGGCGTGGGCCTGCGGATCCTGCTCGGCGTGGGGAACGAGGCGGTCCTCGGGCTCGGCGAGATGTTCGAGTGGGCCGCGGAGGATCGGCACACGCGGGTGGTCGCCTCCTACCTGGAGACGATGCGAGACGTGGAGGCCATCGGTCGCGGGCTCGATGCGCTCCGCGCGGCAACGGTCCCCGTCCTCGTGTGCGCGCCCGCGGGTCGGAGCGAGGCCGCCCGGCGCTCGATCGTCGCCCACACCGGGGCGCTGGCGGGCAACACGGCCCTGCGCGACGCGTGGCTGGGCGGTCGGGGCGCGATCCTGGTCGAGGATCCGGTGACGATGTTCGAGGCCGCTGTCCTGCTCACGTACCATCGCAGGCTGCGGACGCACGGTGTGGCGGCGGCGCTCCAGTCCGGCGGGGCCTGCACGTTGTTCGCGGAGGCCAGCGGAGCCCAGGCGCTCTCCCTCCCCGAGCTGGCGCCGGCGACCAGGGCGAAGCTCCGACAGGCTCTGCCGCACTTCGCCTCGCAGAACAACCCGCTCGACGTCACGGGCCAGGCGGCGGTGGAGACCGAGATGTTCGCCGGCGCGCTCGAGGCGCTTGCCGAGGATCCACAGGTGGGCTTCGTGGCCTTCGACGCGTTCCCCCCTCGACTGGAGGACGAGGGGGTGTGGGCGGAGCCCGTGCTCCGAGCGGCCCGGGAGCTCCAGCGGAGGACGGGGGTCGTGTTCGCCTCGGTCGCGATGAGCGCCCTGTCCTACGGCACCGCTGCCCGGCGCTTCGTGGAGCGCGCCCGGCTCCCCTTCCTCCAGGGTCATCGGGCGACCGCCGGTGCGATCCGCGCGCTCGTCGATCTCCAAGGGGTGCGCCGGCGGGCGGTCGTGGACCTCCCTCCCCATCCGAACCGGACGAAGGCGCTGCGGGTGCTTCGGGGACGCTCGGGCCCGCTCGACGAGGCGCTCGGGGCCCGGCTGCTCGAGCTCTACGGCGTGCGGCGCCCGAGGGAGGTCGTGGTGCGGACCCCGGAAGCCGCGGCTCGAGCCGCCCGCTCGCTGGGGTTCCCGGTGGCGGTGAAGGCCCTCGCCGCCGAGCTGCCGCACAAGGCAAAGCTCGGCGGGGTCCGGCTCGGCCTGTCGAACGCGACGGACGTCGAGGTCGCCGCCGCCGAGGTCCTCCAGGCGGCCCGTCGGGCTGGCGCCAGGACGCCGCGGACGCTCGTCCAGCGGATGGCGAGCGGGGCCGAGGTCCTGGTCGGTGCCGTGGTCGACGATCGGTTCGGCGCCCTGGTGACGGCTCGTCCGGGCGGGGCGGTGGCCGAGGCGGGGAGCGCGGTGTTCGTCCCGGCACCCCTCACACCCGCGCAGGCTCGCCGCTACGCCGAGGAGCAGGGCGCCCGGTGCGGGCTCGACCTGCAGCGCCACGACGTGCGGGCCTTCGCTCGCGCGCTGACCGGGATCGCGCGGGCGGCGCACGACCTGCGCGACCGGTTGGCCTCGCTGGAGGCCAATCCTCTGCTGGTCGGGGAGCGGGGGGCGGTCGCCGTGGACGCGCTGGCCGAGGCCCGGTCGCCCCGGTGATCTTCGGGCTCGGCGCCGCGATCGGCTGGGGGCTGGCCGACCTGTTCGCGGCCCTGTCCGGGCGCCGGATCGGCTCCTGGGCCACGGTGGCCATCGCGCAGGTCGCCTCGGCCCTCCTCGTCGGCGGCGTCCTCCTGCTCGTCGGTCCCGACCTCGGCGACCTGCGACGCGTGGCGGGCTGGCTGGTCCCGAGCGCCCTGCTGGCCGGCATCGCGTACGTGTCGCTCTACCGCGCCCTCGAGCTCGGCCCGATCGCCGTGGTCTCCCCGGTCTTGGCGGCCTACGCCGTGATCCCCGTGCTGCTCGCCGTGATGCTCTTGAGCGAGACCCTTTCCGGGGTCCAGCTCGTCGGGGTGGTCGTGACGATCGCGGGCGCGATCCTGACCTCGACGGACCTGCGCGCGCTGCGCGCGGGCACCCATCGCATGCCGCCCGGGCTGCGATGGGCAGTCGTTTCGACGTTGCTCTTCGGCGTGGCGGCCTACGTGTTCGCCTGGGCCTCGCAGCGCGCTGGCTGGCTCCCGGCGATGTGGCTCTCCCGGACCTCGTCCGCGGTCCTGCTCCTCGTGATCGCCGCGGTGATCCGAGGACGCGGAGGAACCACGCTGGCGACGGCGTCGTCGGGACCGGCGCTGGGTCTGGCCGCGTTGGTGGGCGTGATCGACCTCTCCGGCACGATGGCGTACGCACGCGGCGCGGAGGTCGGCCTCGTCTCGATCGTGACGGCGATCTCGGCCACCTACCCGATCGTGCCGGTGTTCGGCGGGGTCGCGCTGTTCCGGGAACGCCCCGCCCCGAACCAGTACCTGGGGGTCGCGATGGTGGTGGCGGGTCTCGTCCTGTTGGGGTGAGAGCTCGGCCGAGTCCCGTGGTATCAGCCGCCCGGCTTGGTGATCTCCGCGGTCTCCGCGGCAAGAACCGCGACCAGGTCGGCGCCGGCCACGTGCAGGTTGATCCCGTGCCCACCTCCGCCGATCGCGACCCGGTCGAGCCGCGGGATGCCGGAGTCCGCGATCACCGGCCACGGCCGCGCCGCGCCGAACGGCGTGATCGTCCCACGCTCGTAGCCGGTGGCGGCCTTCGCCTCCTCGGCGTCGGGGAGCGAGAGGCGGTTCACCCCCAGGTGCGCGCGCAGCTTCGGCCAGTCGATCTGTCGGCCGCCCGGGACCAGGACGAACACGTAGTCGTCCTCGCCGCGGCGGACCACGATCGTGCGCAAGAGCTGTTCGAGGCCGATGCCCTGGAACTTCGCGCTCTCCTCGGCCGATCGCGCCCGCCGCGTTCGGACCACCTCGAACGCGAGATCCGTTCCTTCCAGCGCCAGCAGGGCCGGGGTGTCGGGCTGGTTCATGCCGATACGGTAGCGTCGAGCCAGCGGGCGAGCGGGTCGAACCCTTCACGGATCAGGAACTGATGACCGCCCGACGGAACCTCGATCCGCTCGGCGTGGGGGAGGAGGGACGCCCACCGGCCGACGGCGTCGGCGAGCACCGTCCGGTCGTCCCGCGCCTGGGCGAGCAGGACGGCGCATAGGGCGAGTCCGTCGCGAACGCGCTCGAGCTCGTCGTCCATGTCGGGATCGTGGAGGAGCCACCACATCGTGGGGGCCCGGGCACGGAGCCGCTGTCGCCCGTAGTCGAGCGCGATCGGCCCCGGGTACCCGCGGACGACCCCGACGGGCAGGGACAGGAGCGGTACCAGCAGACGTATCCCCCGGGCGGCCAGGCGCATCCCTCGCGGCGGTCGTCCTTCCCGCATCCACGCGTGCCTCCCATCGGCCGACGGGAACGGCGCGGCGGCGAGCGCGAGCGCCCGGACGCGTCCGGCGTGCCTGGCCGCCCACAGGGCCGCCAGGGTCCCCCCGATCGAGTGGCCCACCACCGCCACCGCCTCCTCGACCCCGGGCGCGGCGTCCAGGTTCGCGAGGTGGAACGTCCGGTCGTAGCTCGCGTGGCGGGGCTTGGCCGAGCCACCGAACCCGGCCAGATCCGGCGCCACGACCTGGTAGCGATCGCGGACGAGATCGACCAGCCCCTGCCAGTAGCGGCCCGATCCGCCCAGGCCGTGGACGGCCAGCACCGTCGGACCGGAGCCCGTCGCCCAGACGCGCATCCGGCCCCAGGGACGTTCGACCCAGCTCGCTCGCAGATCCCCCACGGCGGGCGGAGTCTACGCGTCGGCGCGCTCCCGCTCGCCGGGGGACCGCGCACCGGGGTAGCGTTCGAGCCTCGTTTGGGAGGGAGGGAGGATGCCCATCGCGTGGGACAGGTTCCGGGACCCGATGCCGTCGATCCTGCACGCGGCCGGGGCGACGCCGCTCGTTCACCTCAACCGCATCGCGCCCGAGGGCGTGGAGCTACTGGTGAAGGTCGAATGGTATGGCCCGACCGGATCGGTGAAGGACCGGATCTACGGACGGATGCTCGAGGCGGCGCAGGAGCGCGGCGAGCTCCGTCCGGGCATGACGGTGATCGAATGCAGCACCGGCAACGCCGGGATCGCGTGCGCCGCCGTCGCCGCGATCCTCGGGTACCCGTGCGTGATCGTGATGCCCGAAGGGATGAGCGAGGAGCGTAAGCGGATGATCCACGCCTACGGCGCGCAGCTCGTGCAGACGCCCGGCGCCGGCACCGACATCGATCTCGCCTTCGCCAGGATGCGCGAGATCGTGGGTGCCGACCCGGACCGCTACTACTTCCCGGGCGAGTTCGAGAACCCCGACAACCCGGAGGCCCAGGTGGTCTCCGGCGAGGAGATCTGGGAGCAGACCGGCGGCGAGCTCGATGCGGTCGTCGGCGCCCAGGGGACCGGCGGGTGGATCAGCGGCGTCGCCACGGCGCTCAAGGCCCACGAGCCGTCGGTTCGCGCGTACGCCGTCGAGCCGGCCGAGTGCCCGCTCCTCACCGAGGGGCGGTGGGGCGTCCACGGGGTGCCGGGGATCGCCGACGGGATCGTCCCCGCGAACCTCGACCTCGCCTCTCTGGACGGCGTGGTCGTGGCCTCGACCGACGAGGCGCTGAACACGGCGCGGCGGCTCGCCCGCCACGAGGGCATCCTCTGTGGGCCCTCGTCGGGGCTGAACGTGGCCGCCAGCCTGAAGGTGGCCGAGGCTCACCCGGAGCTCCGACGCATCGTGACGCTCGTGGCCGACACGGGGCAGCGGTACCTGTCGGGCGAGCTGTTCGGGGAGCGCCCCTACGTCGACATCCCGGAGCGGGACCACGCGATCGACCCGGAGACCGAGGAGCGGTTGCGAGGCCATCGCGATCGCCTCGAGTTCATCGGTTGAGCCCGAAGGGGTTGAGCCCGAAGGGTCCTCATCTGGACACGATCGGCCTCATCGCACGCGAGCGCCGCGTTTTGAACGTCCGTTCAGGACGCGGCGTATGCTGCCGGCGGAGGTGAGCCATGAGCACCCACCCGATGTCCGCGGAGGATCGCGAGATCCAGGAGCGCGCCCGCCGGTTCGTTGACGATGAGCTGATCCCGCACGAGGTCGAAGCCGAGATGCACGGCGGGCGGCTCCCCGACGAGCTCCGCGATCGGCACCATCGCCTCGCGATCGAGCTCGGGCTGTTCGCGATGAACATGCCGAGGGAGCTCGGCGGGGCAGGTATGACCACGTTCCAGCAGGTCCTGGTCTCCGAGCAGATCGGGCGGGTGACGAACGGGCTCGGATGGTGCGTCCACACCCCGGCCGCCTGGGCGCCGGAGGTCGTCTCGCCGGAGCAGCTCGAGCGTTGGATCGTTCCCACGATCCGGGGCGAGCGCCACGAGTGCTACGCGATCACCGAGGCCGGGGCGGGATCGGACGTCGACGCGATCGAGGCGACGGCCCGGCGCGAAGCCGACGGGTACGTGCTGAACGGGGTGAAGATGCACGTGACCTCCTACAACACCGCGGACTACCTCTTCTTCCAGGCCAAGATCGCCGACGGCCCGCATGAGGGCGAGCACGCGATGTTCTTCGTGGACAAGGACACACCGGGCGTCCGGTTGGTCCGCGAGCCCGCCTACTCGCATACGTACGCCGATTCGCACGCGGTGGTCGCGTTCGAGGACGTCCGCGTCCCGCTATCGAACCTGATCGGCGCCGAGGGAGACGGCCTGGCGTTCACCTACGAGTGGTTCCGGTACGAGCGGCTGATGATCGCCGCCCGGTGCTGCGGCGCGGCCGAGCGTCTGATCGATGAGGCCACCGCATTCGCGAAGGAGCGTGTGCAGTTCGGACGGCCGATCGTAGAGAACCAGGCGATCTCGCACATGCTGGCCGACTCGTTGACCGAGCTGTGGGCCGCTCGGCTGATGACCTACGAGCTGGCGAGGAACATCGACCGTGGCGTCGACGTGAAGGTCCAGCACGCCCAGTGCTCGATGGCCAAGCTGTTCGGGAGCGAGATGGCCGGTCGGGTCGCCGACCGAGCGGTCCAGATCTTCGGCGGCCGCGGCTACATGCGCGAGAACGTCGCCGAGCGGTTCTGGCGCGAGGTGCGCGTTGACCGGATCTGGGAAGGCACCTCGGAGATCCAGCGGAACATCGTGGCCGATCAGCTCGCCAAACGCGGACCCCGTATCCTTGTCGGCTGATGGAGCGGGACGATCTGACCCGGCGTGAGGCGGCGGCCTGGCGCGCCTTCGTGGCGGTCGTCGACGGCGTCCCTGCGGCCGACCACGAACGGCGGGGCGTGAACATCGAGGGCTGGACGGTCAAGGACGTGCTGTGGCACGTCGCTTACTGGTGGGACGACCTGGCCGGCACGCTCGAACGGATCCGGGCGGGGACGTTCGCGGAGCCGCCGGACGACGACGGGACCGACGAGGAGAACGCCCGGGTGCTCGAGGCGTCGCGACGCATGCCCCTGGACGAGGTCCGGAGCGGGCTGGGCGCGGCGAGGGCGCGCATGCTCGCTGCCTGGGCAGCGCTCCCGGCCGTCGACCAGGTGGCCGTCAAGCACTTCGTGTGGGAGACGATCGAGCACTACGAGGAGCACGAGCCGGACCTCCGACGGTTCGCCGAGGAGCACGGCCGGATCGGCTGATCTCAGACCGCACGCGGTCCCTCGAGCTCGAAGCCGAGCTCCCGGGCGGCCACCGCCATGCACGTCCGGTGCATCAACTGCGGCGTGACCTTCGAGTCATTCAACGCCACTTGGATCGCGAGGCCGTCGATCACACAGGCGAGCCGGAGCGCGAGCTCCTCGGGATCCTCGGTGGCGGTGAACTCGCCCGAGGCCTGCCCGGCCCGTACGACGTCGGCGATCTGCGAGCGCCAACGCTCGTCCAGCACCTCGCGCTCCCTGGCGGTGGCCGGATCGCGCAGGGCGCGCACCCAGATCTCGATCCACAGGGCCCATTCGTCCAGCCGTCCGAACTCCGGGAGGTACCCCGGAACGGAGAGGTCGACAAGTCGACGCAGCTGCTCCCGGGCGCTCGGGATGCGGCGGATCTCCCGCGAGGTCCGCAGGTAGAACTGGTCGTTCGCGTAGGTCAGGGCCTCGGCCAGGAGGCGATCCTTGGACTCGAAGTAGTAGAGGATGAGGCCCGGAGAGACCCCGGCCTCCTCGGCGATGTCGGAGATCCGCGTCTCGGCGAGCCCGCGCTCCGTGATCACCCTGGCGGCCGCGTCCAGGATCTCCTGGTGCCGGTCCTTGCCCTGCTTGACCGCCGGCTTGGGACCCTGCCGCTGGCTCTGCGCGCTCATGCTGCTCCCTCCGAACGTGCCGGCACGCGACGGCGCCATTGAACCACAGTTCAGGGGATGCGGGCGGGGCAACCGCTCGCGACGTGCCCGGGGGTAGCGGCGTCGAACTTGACCGGCTGTTCAAACCGCGGGAGGATGAGCCGGTCCCGCGATCGGAAACGTGACGAGGAGGCCCCCATGGCCAACGTCTACGACGCCATCGTGATCGGCGGGGGCCACAACGGGCTCGTCGCCGGGGCGTACCTCGCCCGGGCGGGGGCCCGGACGGTGGTCCTCGAGGCCCGCGACAAGGCGGGAGGGGCCGCCGACACGAGCCGCCCCTTCTCCGATCACCCGGAGATCGGCGTGACCACCTACTCGTACGTGATGTCGCTGATGCCCCCGACGATCATCAACGAGCTCAACCTGAAGCGCCACGGCTACGACGTCACGCCGTTCGGGCCCTACTACCAGGCGTTCCCGGACGGGCGCTCGATCAAGGTCTACGCCGACGATGCCGCCAAGAGCCACGAGTCGATCTCGAGGTTCTCCAAGAAGGACGCGGAGACGCTCCCCAGGTGGGAGGAGTGGCTCGCGGGGGTCGCAGACATCCTGGGACCGCTGTTGCTGCACGTCCCCCCGAAGGTGGGCTCGATGGCGCTCGGGGACGTGCTCGACACCGTGCGGACCGCCTGGAAGGCGCGGAAGCTCGGCGTGCGGGGCGTCGGCGACGTGACCAAGCTGTTCTCGATGAGCGTGACCGACCTGCTGGACGAGTGGTTCGAGTCCGACGCGATCAAGGGCATGCTCGCCGTGAACGGCGTGATCGGGACCTGGGCGGGTCCGGACGAGCCCGGCACCGCCTACGTGATGCTCCACCACTCGATCGGCGACGTCGGCGACGGGCACCTGGGCTCGTGGGGGTTCCAGCAGGGCGGGATGGGCGCCGTGGCGGACTCGATCCGCCGAGCATCGGAGTCCTTCGGGTGTGAGGTCCGCACCGGGGCCAAGGTGGCGAAGGTCCTCACCCGCGGCGGCCGGTTCGTCGGCGTCGCGCTCCAGGGCGGCGAGGAGCTCCGGGCACCCCTCGGCGTCACCACGATCCACCCCAAGATCGCCTTCCTGGATCTGATCGATCGGACCGAGCTGCCCCCCGACTTCGTGTGGGACATCGAGCGATGGAAGACGCGCTCGGGCGTGGTGAAGATCAACGTGGCCCTGTCCGAGCTGCCCGACTTCATCGCCGATCCCGGGAAGGAGATGCAGGATCACCACACCGGCTCGGTGGAGCTGTGCTTCAGCCCCCGCTACGCGGAGGAGGCCTTCCAGGACGCCCACATCGGTCGCAAGGCCGCCGAGCGCCCCTTCGTGGACGGCGTGATCCCCACGACGTTGGACAAGCAGCTCGCCCCGGAGGGCGTCCACATCTTCTCGATGTTCAGTCAGTGGGTGCCGGACGACTGGGTGCAGGAACCGCACCGCCGGGAGCTCGAGGCGTACGCGGACCGGATCATCGACATCTACACGGAGCTCGCGCCCAACTTCAAGAGCGCCGTGATCGATCGGCAGGTGATCGGGCCCTACGACATGGAGCAGGAGCTCGGGCTGATCGGCGGCAACATCTTCCACGGCGAGCTGTCGGTAGACCAGCTGTTCCACATGCGGCCGGCGCCGGGGTTCGCGGACTACCGAACACCGATCCGGGGCCTCTACCACGGGAGCTCGGCCACCCACGCCGGCGGCGGCGTGAACGGGATCCCGGGTTGGCAGGCGTTCCGGCAGGCGAAGAAGGACCGCGCCGTCAGCGCGAAGAAGCAGTAGCGTCGGTCGCGTGAGCGCTGGGATCGTGTCCGCGGAGGAGCGGACCGCGCTCGAGCGCATGCTCGAGGCGCGCTCGGTCGCAGTGATCGGGGCGAGCGGGCGCGAGGGCACGGTCGGGCGCCAGACGATGGTCGAGCTGCTCGACAAGGGCCGGTTCGACGGACCCGTCTTCCCGGTGAACCCGCGGTACGACGAGCTGTTCGGGCATCGCTGCTACGGGTCGATCGCCGAGGTCCCCGAGCCGGTGGACCTCGCCGTGATCTCCCTCGCCAACACGCTGCTGGAGGACACGCTCGCGGCGTGCGCGGCAGCCGGCGTCGGCTCCGCCGTGATCTACGCCAGCGGGTACGAGGAGCCCCCGGAGGGGACGCCGCCCCTGACCGAACGCCTCGCGACTATCGCTCGGGACGCGGGGATGGCGATCTGCGGCGGCAACTGCATGGGGTTCGTCAACGTGGAGTGCGGGCTGCGGGCGACCGGTTGGGAGGAGCCGGCCGTGATCGAGCCCGGCGGCATCGCGTTCGTGAGCCACTCGGGTTCGGCGTTCGCGGCGTTCCTCCACAACGACCGGAACCTACGCTTCAACCTCGCTGTGTCCTCGGGGCAGGAGTTCGTCACGACGACCGCGGACTACATGACCTACGCGCTCGGCCTGGAGAGCACCCGCACGATCGGGCTGTTCGTCGAGACGATCCGGGATCCACGGACGTTCGTCGCGGCGATGGGGATGGCCAACGAGCGCGATGTCCCGGTCGTGATCCTGAAGGTGGGGAGGGAGGCGTTCACCCGGGAGATGGTCACGGCGCACTCGGGGGCCCTGGCTGGCGAGGATGGTGCGTACGAGGCGCTGTTCGAGGCGTACGGGGTCCACCGGGTGGAGTCGCTCGACGAGATGGCCGACACGCTGGCGCTATTCGAGGCGGGCCGGCGTGCGGGGCCGGGCGCGCTCGCGACCGCGCACGATTCGGGCGGCGAGCGCGCGATGACGATCGACGCCGCGGCGTCGGCAGGGGTGCCGCTCGCGGCGCTCGAGCCGGAGACCGTGCAGCGGCTCGAGAGCCTGCTCGACCCGGGGTTGCCGGCCGTGAACCCGCTGGACTTCTGGGGGACGGGTCGAGAGGCGGGCGAGGTCATCACGGGCTCGCTCCGCGCACTGGTCGAGGATCCGAACGTGGCCGCGCTGGCGTTCGGCGTCGACATGGTCACGGACGATGCGGACGAGGAGGGCTACTTCGCCTGCTTCCTGCGTGTCTGGCCCGAGACCGACAAGCCGATGGCGATGCTGAGCAACTTCGCCGGCGGGATCGACCGGAACGACGTGCTGCGGATCCACGCGGCGGGGGCGCCGACGCTCGAGGGGACGCTCACCGGCCTGGCCGCGTTCCGGCACCTGTTCGAGCACCGCGACCACCGAGCGTTGCCGCCGCTCTCGGGTTCGTCGCCCGTCCCGGACCAGGTCCGCGACCGGTGGCACGCCCGGCTGTCGAGCGGTGGGCCGTTCGAGGAGCTCGAGGGGCTGGAGCTGCTCGCGGACTACGGCGTGCCGGTGATCGAGAGCGTCCGCGCCGACACGCTCGAGGACACGATCGCGGCCGCCGAACGGATCGGGCTGCCGGTCGCGATGAAGACGGCGGTACCCGGCGTCCAGCACAAATCGGACGTCGGGGGCGTCCGCCTGGGGATCGACGACTCGGGGTCCCTCGAGGACGCGTACTTGGACCTCGAGCGCCAGCTCGGCCCGCAGGTGATGGTGGCGAGGATGGCGCCACCCGGCGTCGAAGTGCACCTGGGGATCTTGCGGGATCCGCAGTTCGGCCCGCTGGTGCTGGTCGCGGCAGGAGGGGTGCTCGTCGAGGCGCTGAAGGACCGGCGGATGGGGATGCCCCCCCTCGACGAGGCGCGGGCGCACCGGCTGGTGGACCGGCTGGGGATTCGTCCGCTGCTCGACGGGGTTCGAGGCCGGCCGCCGGCCGACCTCGATGCCCTGGTCCGGGCCATCGTGGCTACGGCCTGGCTCGCGCACGATCTCGGCGACCGTTTGGAGGCGTTGGATGCCAACCCGGTGATCTGCTCCCCGGACGAATGCGTCGCGGTCGATGCGCTGGTGATCCCACGGGCGGGAGTCTCCTGATGGACGGGCCCCGGATCACCGAGGCGGACCGCGTGATGGTCGCCGAGTACCGGACGATCCGCGAGGCGGTCGGGTGGGACGCTATCGACGCGGGTGACGAGGAGTTGCAGGCGGCGCTCGACCGGACGTGGAACGTGACCGCGCGGTCGGCCGACGGCCGATTGGCAGGGCTGGTGCGGGTCCTGGACGACGGCGTGGTCTACGCGAGCGTCTGGGATCTGATCGTGGTCCCCGAGCTCCAGCGGCGGGGCGTCGGGCGGGCGCTCTTCGATCACACCGTCGCGCGGATTCGCGCTCGGCATCTCGTCTCGCTGGTGGCGACGCCGGCGGGAACGCCGCTGTACCGCTCGGCCGGTTTCGCGGAGGAGAGCCCGGGGGCGATCGCCATGTTCCGCCGCCCCGAGCAGGAGAACCGAGCCGTCAGCCCGGGCAGCTCGGGAGGTGCAGGTTCCGGCGGCACTCCTCGTCGGTGAACCCGCGCGCGACCCGGTCCCGTACCAGCTCGATCTGCTCGTCAAGCTGGACCAGGTGCAGCCGGAGCACTCCATCGTCCGAGGCCACCGCGAGCGACCTGCCATCGGCCGTGAACTCGAGGATCTCGACCGCGCCCCCGGCGTCCGGCAGGGTCACGGTCACGTCACCTGTCGTGGCGTCGAACAGGCGGGTCGCTCCGTCCTCGCCGCCGATCGCGAGCGTCGCCCCGTCCGGGCTCCACGCGAGCGCTCTGACCGCCCCCAGGTCGCTGCCGAGCGTCGTCGAGGCGCCGGTCGCGACATCCCAGACGCGGACGAGGCCCTCGAGTGTCCCGGCGGCGACGTGGGAGCCATCCGGGCTGAAACTGAAGTCTCTGACGCCTGACGGCAATCCCGTGAGCTCCGTGATGCTGCCGGTCGGGCCGTCGATCAGTAGGAGCCCTCTCTGGGTGGCGATGGCGACGACGTGCCCTCCGGGCGCGAACCTCGGGCCCGGGTAGGCGGCGTTGACCGGCAACTCCCGGACGACCTCGCGGGCCTCGAGGTCCCAGATCTCGATCCTGCTGAAGACGGCGATCGCGAGCAAGGTCCCGTCGTCCGAGAAGGCGGGCCACGCCCCGGAGGGCCACCCCCCGGCGGGCACACGGAACAGTTCCTGCCCGGTCGCGATGTCCCACGCCACCCAGTCGCCGAAGAATCCGAGGGTCCACAGCGACCGCCCGTCGGGGCCGATGCCGACAAAGGGTGCGGCCACTTCCGGGAAGCGCGGGGTGAACGTCCGGGCGTAGGGGTCCTCCACCACGAGCCGGGCCTCGCCCGTGGCGAGGTCCCAGACACGGGCGTGCTGGTCGCCGTGCCCGGTCGCGAGGAGTGTGCCGTCGTCGGAGAGGGCCGCCCTGAAGACGGCGTCGCAGCGCGGGACCGGGTTGCGGATGGGGCACTCGCTCGGTGAGCGGACCCGCGAGGGCACGACGAACAGCCGACGTCCTGCCTGTCCCGCAGCGACTTCCCACACGGCCGTCGGGCCGGAGTCGCCCACGATCACGACCCGGCCGACGTCGGGGGTGATCCAGACGTCCCGAACCCCTCCGAGGCTCCGGATCGTGAGGAGCGGCATCGCCCCGCGGAGGGTCAGTTCCGCGCCGGACGCGACGATCCCGTCCTCGGCCGTCGTCCGGATCGACTCGAGGGCCAGGAGCGCGGCGAGTTGCGGGTCCGACGCCATCGCCGTGAGCGCCGCTCCGGCGAGCTCGCGAGCCGTCGCGAGGCGGAGCGCGCGCTCGGCGGTCGCGTTCCTGTTGAGGGCGATCGCGGTGAGCGAACCCGCGACCAGCGCGGCGACGGCCAGGACGGCGACGAGGATGCGCAGTCGCTTCACCGACCGGCGTTCCAGGTCGCGCTCGCGCTCGAGGCGGGCCTGGTCGGCCGCGTGTTCCAGATCCCGTTGCGCCGCGCTCGCCTCCAGGAAGTCCCGCTCGGATCGGCCGAGAGCGAGCGGGCTGGTCCGAGCCCACCCGTCGGATCGCTCGAGCCGCCGCCACGGAGCAGGAAGCTCTCCTCGCGACCCGAGGACTCCCACTCGCTCGCCGCCGTGGCCAGGCGCCGCTCGTTCACGAGGTCCTCCCGAGCCGTATCGATCCACCCACGGAGACGGCCCCACTCGCGCAGCAGGGCCTCGTGCGCGACCTCCACCGTGGGACCGCGGCTGGAGGGGTCGCGGTCGAACGACAGCAACCGGTGGCGCTCGAAGGTCTCCATGATGCCGTCGAGCGCGAGGGAATCCACCTCCAGGGCCTCGAGCTCCGAGCGGAGAACGAGCCGCCTCGCATCTTCGGCGCCCTCCCCGACGTTCACCAGCCGCAGGAACAGCTGACGGGCCGCCTCCCGCCCAGCGTGGTTCATGGCCCCGTACAGCTCCTCGGCACGCCGGGCCAGGGCGCCCGAGACCCCTCCGATCGATCGGTAGGCGTCGACGGTTAGGACGGAGTCGCTCCGGCGCTCGAACAGCTCGGTCAGCGCGTACTGGAGGAGTGGGAGTCCGCCTGGCTGGTCCACCACGTCGGTCGCCATGTCGGCGACCAGACCGGGTTCGACTGACAGTCCGACGCGTGCAGCGGGCCTCGAGATCGCCCGTTCGAGCTCCTCAGGCGACAGCGGCGTGATGGCCTGGGTACGCTCCCCCAGCAGGTCGCCGAAGCCCTGGTACCGGAGCGGTCGGTCGTAGAAGTCCGCCCGCATCGTGGCCACCACGCGCACCCGCGAGCGCGGGTCGGCTGCCGCGGTGAGCAGGCTCGCGAGGAAGAGGTCACGGGTCCACTCGGAGTCGGTGAGCGTGAACAGCTCCTCGAACTGGTCCACGAGCAGTAGGAGCTCGGCTTCCGGATCCGGCAGGATCATGTCCACGACGCGCAGGAGGCCGTGCTCGTCGCGCTCGAGCTGCTCGATCAGGGACGGCGGCGGGTTCACCGCCACCCGCAGCAACGTGACCTCGAGGGCGTCGAGTGGCCGTGTGCCGGGGAACAGCTCCGCGATGAACCACCTCTCGGACCCGTGGAGGGCACCGGCGCGGAGCGCAGGAAGCAGCCCCGCTCGCAGCGCCGAGGACTTCCCGGAGCCCGAGGGCCCGACGAGCGCGAGGAACCGCGAGCCGGGGACGTCCTCGGCCAGACGCGCGAGGACCCGGTCGACGAGGGCCTCGCGCCCGAAGAAGTCCGGCGCGTCGGCCTCGTTGAACGGCCGCAGTCCCTTGTA
>CAZXFA010000011.1:0-75899 GCA_964640085.1 uncultured Actinomycetes bacterium
AGGTCGCACAGCAGGAAGTCGAGCTCGCCCCAGTAGACGTCGCCGAGGAACTGCTCGATCGCCTTGTGCAGCATCGGCCCGCGCCAGATCACCGGCGTCTCCTCGGGAACGAAGAACCCCATCGAGATCACCCGCACGCCGTGGGACTCCAGCGGCAGGATCATGTCGTTGAACCCGACCGGCTGGCCCGAGACGCCGAGCATCCGTGGCACGCTGAACCCCCAGACATCGGCATCGAGCACGCCCACCCGGTGGCCCTCGGCGGCCAGCGCGCAGGCGAGGTTCACCGTCACGCTGGACTTGCCGACGCCGCCCTTGCCCGAGGCCACGGCGATCACGACGGTGTCGCCGCCGGTGAAGAAGGTCCGCTGCTGCGGCGGTGCGCCCCCGCGGAGCTTGGCCACGAGCTCGGCCCGCTGCTGCTCGCTCATCGGCGAGAGCGACACCTCCACGCGCTCGACGCCCTCGATCGGCGCGAGCGCTCCGGTCACATCGTTCGTGATCCGGTCCTTCAGGGGGCACCCTTCGATCGTGATCAGGACGTCCACGTGGACCACGCCGTCGTCGATCTGGATCCCTCGGAGCATGCCGATGTCCTCGATCGGACGGCCGATCTCGGGGTCCCGGACCTCTCGGAGCGCTTCCCGGACCTGTGCTTCGGTGACCACGGAGCACCACCCTTCGCGATTATCCTGATTGTGACCGTGCGAACCGTACTTACATCCATGGTACGGCGGCCGGTGGGAGGCGTCGATGCCGGCGCGTGAGCCCACGCCGATCGAGGTCCACAAGGCGCTGGCCGACGACACGAGGTTCCGCCTGTATCGGTACCTCGGCCTCTCGGGACGGCCCGTGTCGATCCGCGAGCTGGCCGGGCGCTTGGCGTTGCACCCCAACACGCTGCGTCCCCATCTGCGCCGGCTCGAGCAGGCCGGCCTCGTCCGCCGCGAGGCGCGCCGAGGCTCCTCGGTGGGCCGACCGCAGACCCTCTACGTGGCCGTCGACCGCGAGGTCCGCGAGGGACGGGACTGGAGGCTCCTGGCGGAGATCCTCGCGGGGCTCAGCACCGGAGCCCGCAGCCGGGATCGAGCCGCCGGGCTCGCCCGAGAGTGGGGCCAGTACCTCGCGATCCAGGGTGGTCCGAGGCCTGGTACGCGGCTGCCCGCGCGACGCAACCTCGCGGTGCTCCAGGAGGCGATGGCCGAGGCGGGGTTCGACCCGCGGTTCCGCCGGGCGGGCAAGGGGACCGTCGAGATCACGATGCGCGACTGCCCCTTCCGCGATCTGCTGGAGGACCATCGGGAGCTCGTCTGCGCGATCCACCGGGGCCTGATCGAGGGCATGCTCGGCGCCCTGAAGCCCCCGCTCGCGCTCGTCCGGTTCGAGCCGCTGGCCGAGCGCACCGTCTGCCGCCTCCTCGCCCGCGGCTGATCCGGGTGAGGGCTCAGGCCGCCCTCTCACGGGCGGATACCTCTGTGGCGAACGACGGTTCCGGGTTACGAGCCCTCGGGTCGGTTCCCCCCGTCGGCGAAGGTGCGCTGGGCGAACCCGGCGATGCCCGAGACCAGGTTGGTGAACTCCATGGGGATCACGAACTTCGTCGAGGGCGAGGCGCCGATCTGCTTGAGGGCCTCCAGGTACTGCAGGCTCATCGTCTTGGCGTCCACCCCCTGGGCCGCCCGGAAGATCTCCGTGAGGGCCAGCGCGAACCCCTCGGCGCGGAGGATCGCCGCCTGTCGATCCCCTTCCGCGGTGAGGATCGCCGCCTGCTTGCTCCCCTCCGCGACCGTGATCGCCGCCTGCTTGTTGCCGTCGGCTTCGGTCACCACCGCGCGCCGCGACCGTTCCGCCGACATCTGGCGGGTCATCGCCTCCTGGACCGAGGGCGGCGGGATGATCTCCCGGATCTCGACGTTGGTGACCTTCACCCCCCAGCGGGAGGTCACCTCGTCGAGCTTGGCCCTCAGGATCTCGTTGATCTCGTCGCGCTTGGCGAGCACGTCGTCGAGCATGATGTCGCCGACCACGGCGCGGAGGGTGGTGGTCGCGATCCCCTGCGCCGCCCCGACGAAGTTCTGCACCTGAACCACGCTCATCGTGGGCTCGACCACCTTGTAGAAAACGATGAAGTCGATCGAGATCGGAGCGTTGTCCTCGGTGATGCAGTCCTGCCGAGGTACCTCGAGGAAGAACTCGCGCAGGTCCACGGACACCGCGCGGTCGACGAACGGGATCAGCAGCACGAGCCCGGGCCCCTTCGTGGCGAGCAGCCTCCCGAGGCGGAAGACGACGAGGCGTTGGTACTCCCGGACGATGCGCACCGCCTGTGGGACCAGCAGCGCGATCACCACCACGAGGATGCCCAGACCGATCAGCAGCTCCATCAGGTCACGCTCCCTTCGGGGACGTCCGGGTTGGCGGGTGTCCGCTCCTCGATGGGTTCCACGACGAGCCGGAGGCCGTCGACCGCGGTCACGCGGATCCGCGCGCCTCGCGGGACCTCCTCGCCCTCGCGCCCCTCGGCGATCGCGCTCCACTCCTCGGACGCGACGAGCACCACGCCGTCGGGATCCAGCGGCCTGTGCACCACGCCCTCGAGGCCGACGAGCCGCTCGACGCTGGAGGCCGGTGGCTGCCGCTGGGCGCGGATCACGGCGCGGACCACGAATCCGAAGAACAGGGCGGTGAAGATGGCCACCGGGGCGATCACGAGCGGCGACACCTGGGCGTTCGGTACCGAGCCGTCGAACAGGAACAGCCCGCCGAGGATCAGCGTGGTGATCCCACCGGCCAGGGCGACGCCGATCCCGGGGGAGGCCACCTCGATCACGAAGAACACGGCGGAGGCGATCAGCAGCAGCACGCCGGCCAGCTGCACCGGTAGCACGCCGAACGAGATGAAGGCGCCGACGAGCATGATCACGCCGAGTACCCCCGGCACGGTGAGCCCGGGGTTGGTGAACTCGAAGTACAGGGCGATCAGGCCCAGATAGAAGAGGATGAACGCGACGTTGGGGTCGAGCAGCGCGTGCAGCAAGCCGGCGAGGAACCCGAGCCCGCGCTCCTCCACCCGGGCGCCCACCAGATCGAGCGCGACCGACCCGCCGCCGGCCACCTCCACGCTCTGCCCCTCGAGCTCGGCGAACAGCGTCGGAACGTCGGGTGCGATCAGGTCGATCACCCCGAGGTCGAGCGCCTCCGAGGCCGGTGCGCTCTCGGACTCCCGCACAGCGAGCTCGGCCCAGTCCGCGTTGCGGCCTCGGCGCTCGGCCAGCCCGCGGATGTACTCCGCAGCGTCGTTCTCCGCCTTCTCGGACTCGATCGCGCCGGAGACCCCGACGGGGTGGGCGGCGCCCACGTTTGTGGCCGGAGCCATCGCGGCCACATGACAGGACAGGAGGATGAACGTCCCCGCGGATGCGGCCCGCGCTCCCTCGGGCGAGACGTAGCCGATCACCGGGATCGCGGCGTTCAGGATCGCTCGGGTGATCTGCCGCATCGAGGAGTCCAGGCCGCCCGGCGTGTCGAGCGTGAGGAGCACCGCCACCGCGCCCTCTGCCTCGGCGTCCGCGATCCCACCCTCGACGTGGTCCGCGATGAACGGATCCACCACGCCCTCGATCCTCAGCTCGACGACCGTCCGTCCGCCTTCCTGGCCCTCCACGGCGGCTCCCAGGGAAGCGAACAGACCGGTGAGCAGGACGAGCGCGAACCCGCGTCGGAGCGTGCGCACGAGGGCATCATCCCATCCGCGGGTCCGAAGCGGAAACCGTCTTCCCCGCACTGCGTGGGACGCCGGAGGGCTCGTGGGATGATGTGAGAGGCGTCGGGCAAGCTGCCCATCGAAGCGGCCCCGTATACCTGAGAGGAGACCGAGTGAACCCTCGGCCGGGCGGACCGCTCCTCGCTCGCGAGGAGCGGCAGTTGATGGAGGGCCTCCTTGCGGGGAACGAAGAGGCCGTTCGGGTGCTCTACGCGCGCTACGCGCGGCCGATCTTCACGCTCGGGCTCCGCCTACTGGGGAGCGTGGAGGCGGCCGAGGAATTGACCCAGGACGTCTTCCTCGCTGCGTGGCGGAAGGCCGCCCGATTCGACCCGGCCCGTGGGCGCCTGTCGACCTGGCTCATGACGATCGCCCACAACCTGGCGGTCGATCGCCTCCGGCACGAGACCGGTTCGACGCGACCGCAGCTGGTGCTTGTCGAGGACGTCCCCGAGGTGGTCGGGGCGAGCGAGGACGATGCCGTGATCGAACGGGATGCCGCGGTCCGCGCGCTCGCCTCCCTCTCGGACGCCGAGAAGCGGCTGCTGGCCCGGGCGTACTTCGGCGGGCTCACCGCCCGAGAGATCGCCGAGGCGGATGGGATCCCGCTCGGGACCGTGAAGACGCGGCTGCGGACGGCGCTGATCAAGGTCCGCCGCGCCAACCGGGGCAAGGAGCGACCATGAACTGCCTCGAGGTGAGGGAGCTCCTGCCCGAGCTCGCCGTCGGCGTGCTGGACCCCGAGGAGCGCGCCGAGGTGGAGCGGCACCTGCGGTGGTGCGCCGGTTGTCGCAAGGAGGCCGCCGAGCTCGGCCAGGCGGCCGCGACGCTCGCCTTCATCTTGGAGCCGGCCTCCGTCCCTCACGGGCTCGGGGAGCGGATCGTCGAACGGGTGCGGCGTGCCGCCGGCCCGCCCGGGACCGCTCGGCGGGCCCGGACGGCCGCGGCGTCGATCGTGGCGGCGATGATCGCGATCGCGAGCCTCGGCTGGGGCGCCGTGATGGCCGGTCGGGCCGATCGGTTCGAAGCTCGGGCGGCCCAGGCCGAACGGGAGCGCGCCGAGGCCCTGGAACGGTTCCAGAGGATCCTCACCGGCATCGTGCCCGATCAGGAGCTCCCGACCAGCGAGACGCACCTCGGGCAGCTCACCCCGACGGCGCGCGGTCAGGGCGGCGGGGCCGTCCTCCAGCTCGTCTCCGAGACGATGCTCGACTTCACGATCGTGATCGTGAACGGGCTGGACCCGGAAGACCTCGACGCTCTCCCGTACCGGATCGAGCTCGAGGACACCGCCGGCGTGGTCCTGGGCGGTGGCCAGATCAAGGAGCTGGATGCGGACGGGGGCGCGGAGGTCTTCCGTCAGTTCCGGAACAGGGACCTCGGCGGGTTCACCACGATCCGCGTGGTGAACGCGCAGGGCGAGGTGGTCCTGAGCGGCACCGTGGACCAGTCGGGCTGAGGACGGCTCGCGCTACCGGCGCTCCAGCCGTTGCGTGAAGGTGCCGGTGAAGGCCATCTCACCCTCGAACCCCGGGATGCCCTCGAAGGCCATCGTGAGGTCGAAGTCGCCGGACGTGTCCGTCTTCAGCAGCTCCTGAGCCTCCAGATCGACCCAGCTCGTCTGGGTGAAAGCGCCGCCGCCCCCGTAGACGATCGTGGCATCCTCCAAGCCGCCGACGCCGGTGGCCCCCAGCGCCTCGTCGCCCAGCGTCTCCAGCAGATCCCGGAAGCGCAGCGTGAGGTCCAGCGGGACGGACATCTCGGTCACGATCACCGCGGCCTCCACCCCATCGACCTGCTCGTTCCGCTCGTACGTGCTGGTCGCCGTGTACTCGATGGTCCCCTCTCCGTAGGGGAACCCCTGCGAGAACCGCTTCGTCCACGTGTCGCCCGGGGCGACGGCCTGGCCCTCGTCGGGCAGGATCGGCGTCAGCTGGCCCATCCCGGGGAAGCCGAACCCCTGGGTCTGGCCGGCCCCGCCGAGCGCGAGGCCTCCGGCAGACAGGATGCGCCCGTCGGGGGCCACCAGGAACTCGATCGGTGGCAGCGCCGCCTGGTCCTGTGGGATCGCGATGCCGTTCACGGTTCCGCTCATGTCCGAGACGGTGAGGGCGACGGTGGCGACGCCCTCGTCGTCGACCGAGACGACCTCCCAGGTGAGGACCTGCCTGACGTCCATCCGGAGCGGTTGGCTCCCCAGGGCGTCGGCCTCGATCCGTCCGTCCATGCTCTGGCGGATCTCGTAGGTCTCCGACCAACCCTCGACGAACGTCAGCGCCAGGGGTTGCGCTTCGGCGTTCCCTCCCCCTCGGGTGAGGACGAAGCCGGTGGCCGCGGCGGCCAGGACCAGGACCGCGGCCACGGCCGCGATCAGGCCCACCCCACGCCGGCGGGGCGGGGTGGCGACGGGTACAGCGGACCACGCGCGGGACGGCGGCGGTTCGGGGAGCTGGGGCGACAGGGCCGGGTCGCTCATCGGGGTCCTCCTTGGACGCGGGCGTTCCTCATCGTCCCATATCGGCCGACGGAGGCGGCGGCTTCAGGCCCGATCGATGACTCATCGATCGGCCAACGCGCGGGCCAGGAACGCCAGGCTCCGAGGGTAGCGGTAGCCGATCGACCCGTGGCCCGCCTCGAACAGCTCGAGTGTGTGGGAGACCGAGATCCGCTCCAGCTCCTTGGAGACGGCGATCGCCCCGACGTCCAGGTAGTACTCGTCCTTCGTCCCGGCGTCGAGCCAGATCGCCCGCATCGTCCGCAGCGCGTCCGCGCGACCGGCGACCATGCGCACCGGGTCCCACGCCAGCCATCGCGCCCACACCTCGTCGATCAACCTGCCGGTCTCGATCTCGAACGGCAGCCGGACGGCCCCATCCGGATCTGCCGAGTAGCAGGCGGCCATACACCACACGTTGAGCAGCACCGCATCGCTCGGCTTGGCGAGGGCGGGGCGCGACCGAAGGTCCTCCCAGAACCGGTCGAACGAACCCTCGTACTCGCGCAGGGCGCGCATCGCCTCCCGGAAGTCCGGCAGGTAGCAGGCCTCGAACAGGGCGTCGCCCGCGTGCGACGCCAGGGCGCAGAACAGGTCGGGCCTGAGCATCGCGGTGACCATCGCCCCGTAGCCCCCGCTCGACTTCCCCTGGATGCCGCGGCGGTCGGTCCGCGTGCGGTACCGACCGTCGACCAGCGGCACCACCTCCTCGCACAGGTAGTCGTGGTACCGGCCCACCGCGGGCGAGTTCAGGAACTGGCTGCCGCCGATCGAGGTCCAGCAATCCACGAACACAACGATCGTCGGTGGCACGGGCCCCTCGGCGTCCCCGTCCGCGAACAGCTCGTCGACCGCCTCCGGGTACGTGGGACGGAACGCGTCGCGATTGCGCCACATGTCGAGCTGTCCGGTGAGCCCCTGGATCACGTGCACCACCGGATAGCGTCGATCCGGCTCGTCCTCGTACCCAGGCGGGACGTAGACCCACAGGGGACGGGTCGACGGGTCCCCGAGCGGATTGCCCGCCAAGGCCTCGCTGTCGATCTCGAGCTCGTCCAGGTGTCCTACCGGATCGATGACCCAGGGCCGCATCTCGGTGCCCCCTCCCCCGTCGCGATGATTCCGGCTCGCTCCGTCGCGGTGCTCACCGTCGATATCATGCAGGCACATGCCCGAGACGTCCGACGTCGTGGGGATCGGCCTGGCGGGAGGGCGGGGCGTCCGGGCTCGCCCGCTCACCCTCAAGGCGCCGGGGTACCTGCGCTCGAAGGCCGCGATGTCCTTCCTCGGGCAACGGCTGATCCGCTGGGTACTGCTGATCCTGTCCACTGAGGGGATCAAGGACTACTACGTGATCGCCCACGGGAAGGAGAACCGCTACCAGATCAAGGTGATGATCGGGTACGGCGAGACGTTCGGGGTCGACGTCAAGTACTCACCGGTCAAGTACGACCCGCTCACGACCGGGAGCGCGGACTCCACGCTCCGGATGCTCGAGTACTGGGACATCTCCCAGCCCGCCCTCGTCTTCCCGACGGACTCGGTCATCGATTTCGACCTGGAGCCCATGCTCCGGGCGCACCGGGAGACCGGCGCGATCGTCACGATCGCGGCGATGCTCCGTGAGCCCGACGAGGTGGCCGAGAAGTACGGGCTGATGCTGACCGACGCGAGCCGGCGGGTGCTCGAGTTCGTCGAGAAGCCCACGCTGGCCGAGCTCCGCGACCACTTCCGCACCGAGACCGACGAGGACTTCCAGCAGCTGCCGCTGATGACGAACGCGGGCTTCTACCTCGTCGATTCGATCCGGCTCCGCGAGCTCGTCGACCGAGCGGAGGTGGCGGCCCTCCGTCGGGCGCGCCTGGACTTCGGCAAGGATCTGCTCCCGTGGCTGGTGGGGGCCGGGTACCCGGTGCACGCCTTCCCGGTCCGCCGGATCGGTGACCTGGGCAACGTGCATGACTACGTGGAGACGATGGTCGTGGCGCTCAGCGGAGAGTTCCAGGCGGTCGTGCGTCTCCTGGGTCGCCCCTTCGACCCGGAGCAGAACGTCTGGATCGCAGCGGAGTCGCTCGCGATGCGCGATGCCACGAGCGGCAAGACGCTGGCCGAGAAGATCAGCGAGGGGCTGGTAGAGATCGGTCCGGCAGTCCGGATCGGGCGCTTCTGCGAGATCCATCCCGGCGTCCGGATCTCGGGATCGAACCTGGACGACGACATCGAGATCCATCGCGACGCTGTCATCGAACGCTCCCAGATCCGCGACGGCGCGATCATCGGGGCGGCGGCGCGCGTGTCCGAGTCCGTGGTCGGCTCGATGTCCGAGGTGCGCTCCGAGCCATACCACCAGACCGTGCTCGAGCGATACGTCGCGCTCGGCGACGAGGTGGTCGTCCATCCGGGCGTGCACCTGTCAGACGAGGTGGCCGTCTACCCGCGGCTCAAGCTCCCCTCAGGGATCGAGATCCCGGCCGAGACGGAGGTCACCGGTCCCGCCGACGTCCTCCGGTACCTGTAGGCTCGGGCCGGATGCGCGTCGGCCTCGCCCTGCCCCACTACGACTTCTCGCTCCCGGAGGGCGGTCCTATCTCCTTCGAACGCGTCGCCGAGGTCGCGGCGCGTGCCGAGCGTTTCGGCTTCGACTCCGTTTGGATCTCCGATCACTTCTTCGCCTCGCTCGAACGCTACGGCGGGGACGGCACGCGGTACGGGGCTCTCGAGCCCCTGACCACCCTGGCGGGGCTCGCGCCGATCACCGAGCGGATCCGGCTCGGAACGCTGGTGCTCTCGGTCGCGTTCCGCCATCCGTCGATCGTCGCGAAGTCAGCCGCCGCGATCGATCGGATCTCGGGCGGCCGTCTCGACCTCGGCCTGGGCGCCGGGTGGTTCGAAGACGAGTACACCGCGTTCGGTTACGCGTTCGGATCGGTGGGGGAGCGGTTCGACCTGTTGGAGGAGACGCTCGAGGTCCTCGGCGCACTGTTCGACGGCGAGCCGGCGTCGTTCGAGGGACCGCGCTTCCGGCTACGCGAGGCGTTCAACCGGCCGCGACCCGTTCAAGAGCCGCGACCACCCCTCATGGTCGGCGGCAAGGGAGGTCCGCGGCTGCTCGATCTGGTCGCGCGGCTGGCCGACGGGTGGAACGCCGCGTGGCGCTGGCAGCCTGAGGCGTATGCGGAGCGGGCCCGGGCCGTCCGGGAGGCGTGCGACCGGGTGGACCGGGATCCGTCGACGCTCCGCCTCTCGCTCGGCCTGTACACGGTGGTCGGGGAGGACGAGCGGGACGTCGCGCGGCGGTACGAGCGGATGGCGCGGGCGCTGCCGACCGGCGTCGCGCATCCCCTGCCCCTGGAGACGCTCAGGGACGAGGGGCTGGTGGGGACACCGGAGGTGGTCCTGGAGCGGTTGGCCCGGTTCGCCGAGCTGGGGGTGGACGAGCTGGTGATCGCTCCGGCGCCGATCTGGTTCGCGATGCCCGACCCCTCGATGCTCGACGTGGTCGCCGAGGCCGTGCTACCGAGGGCCCGGATCCTGTGACCGGGTTCCTCGAGGCGGCGATCGCGGTCCTGGAGGAGGAGGGGGAGCCGCTCCACTGGACCCGGATCCAGGACCTCGCCTTGCAGCGTGGGTACCTGGACCCGTTCGCGCATCCAGACATCCGACGGCACCTGCTTGCAGCGCTGGCCGAGGGGACCCGGACCGGCATCCTGGTCAAGGAGGGGACCGGCGTGTTCGGGTTGGCTCAGCGACGGTAGTCGATCGGCGAGTAGTGCTCGAGCTTGGAGAAGCGGTGTTGCGCCTCGATGTAGCGCACGGTACCCGAGCGCGAGCGCATCACGATCGAGTACGTGGTGGCCCCGTCCGGCGTGTACTGCACGCTGCGGAGCAGCGAGCCGTCGGTGATCCCGGTCGCCGCGAAGAACACGTCCCGCCCGCTCACCAGGTCGTCCGTGGTCAGGACGCGCTCCGGGTCGAACCCCGCGTCGACGAACTGCCGCCGCTCGTCGTCGTTCCGGGGCCATAGGCGGCCCTGGATCGCTCCGCCGAGGCACTTGAGCGCCGCGGCGGCGATCACGCCCTCCGGGGTCCCGCCGATCCCCAGCAGCAGGTCGATCCCGGAGCGATCGGACGTCGCGGCGGCGATCGCCCCGGCGACGTCGCCGTCGGTGATAAGGAACACCCGGGCGCCGACCTCCCGGACCCGGCGGATGATGTCCGCGTGGCGGGGGCGATCGAGCACCACCACGCCGATCTCCTCGGGCCGCACTCCCTTGGCCTTCGCGACCAGGCGGACGTTGTCCTCCGGTGCCGCGGTGATGTCGATCGCCTCGGCCGCCTCCCGACCCGCGGCGACCTTCTCCATGTAGACCGCGGCGCCGGGGAAGAACATCGTCCCCCGTTCCGCCAGCGCGATCACCGACAGGGCGTTCGGCTGACCCAACGCGGTCAGACGTGTGCCGTCGATGGGATCGACGGCCACGTCCACCTCGGGACCGTTCCCCGTGCCGACGGCCTCGTGGTTGTAGAGCATCGGCGCTTCGTCCTTCTCCCCTTCGCCGATCACCACCACGCCGTCCATCGCCACGGTGTCGATCATCAGGCGCATCGCGTCGACCGCCGCCTGGTCGGCCGCGATCTTGTCGCCGTGACCCACCCATCGTCCGGCCGCCAACGCGGCGGCCTCCGTGACGCGGACGAGCTCGAGCGCGAGGTTGCGGTCGGGTCGTTGGGTCCCTTCCATCGTTGCCTCCTGCCGCTCGGGTGGCTTCAGCATCCTACGTTCCCGCCCCACGCGGCGGGGGCCCCAGGCCTCGGTCCGCGTACCACGCGAGCGTCCGGCGGAACGTTTCCTCGATCGGCGTGTAGCGAACCCCCAGCTCCCGCCCGGCCTTCGAGCCGTCGTACCGGTGGCCGTGCATGAGCGTCCGCACCACCTCTCGGCACACGAGGGGGTTGCGCCCGACCATCCGCGCCGCCGTCTCGGACGACGCGCCGGCCGCGACCACGGCCCACCGCGGCAGCCACACCACGCGTTCCGGGCGCCCACAGAGCCCACGGACCAGCGCCAGGGCCTCGCGCGTCGTGAGCGTGGCTCCGGAGAGCAGGTAGCGCTCCCCGGCGACCCCCCGGGTCTCGGCGAGCAGGTGGCCCTCAGCGCAATCGGACACGTCGACCAGGGAGATCGTCGTGTCCACGAGCACGGGGAGCCGGCCGTTCACCGCGTGCAACAGCAGCCGAGCCGAGCCCGTGCTGCGCCCTGGCCCCTGGACCGAGGCGGGCTGGACGATCACCGCCCGCACGCCGCGGCCGGCAGCCAGGTCGAGGACGCGGTGTTCCGCCAGGCGCTTGGAGCGCTCGTAGTGGGAGAGGTAGGAGCCGCGATGGGGCGAGTCTTCCCGCCCGACGGTCCCGGACGCCTCGCCGATCGCGGCGGCGGAGGACGTGTGGACGACCATCGCGACGCCTGCGTCCGCGGCGGCCTCGATCACGTTCGTGGGGCCCTGGACGTTGACTCGGTACATCGGTTCGGGATCGCGGAGGCACATCGCGTTCACCCCCGCGACATGGAGTACCGAGCCGACGCCGTCCATCGCCTTCCGCAGGGAGGCGGGATCCAGGACGTCGCCCGGCACCGGTCGGGCGCCGAGCTCGCCCAGCGCGGCGGCCGAGCGATCGGATCGAGCGAGGCCACGCACCTCACGGCCAGCCAGGATCAACCGCTTCACGATCGCCCGCCCGACGACGCCCGTGCCACCGGTCACCAGGACGGGGTCGCCGGGCAACGCTCAGCGCCCGGAGTCGACCGAGAGGGCGGCGCGGAACCGCACGAGGTACTCGACGGCGGACCCGAGCGTGATCACGGCGGCCGCGATCATCGCGTACTCGTCGAGGAACAGCGGGCCGATCCGTTCCGGGTACCGAACGATAGCGAGCAGGATCGCCAGGAACTGGACGTTGGCCTTCGCCTTCCCCCAGATCGACGGGACCATGACCGCACCGCCGGCCGCCACCGCGCCCCGGAGTCCGAGGATCAACAGCTCTCGGCCCACGATCACGAAGGCGATCCACGGCGACGCCCGGTCCACCGCGACCAGGGCGAGCAGGACCCCCGAGACCAGCAGCTTGTCCGCGGTCGTGTCCAGGAAGTTGCCGAACGTGGTGGTCTGCGCCCACCGGCGGGCGAGGAACCCGTCGACGAAGTCGGTGACGGCCGCGACCGCGAACAACGCTCCGGCGACGGCGAACGCGTACCGGGTGGTCGGACCCGCCAGCGTCAGCGCCATGATCACCGGCAGCAGGAGCACCCGCAGCCAGGTGACGGCCTTGAGGAAGGCAGCGGCGCGGTGGTCGGCGGTGGTCGTCACGGGCCCCGCGCGCATCGTAGCAGTGAGATCAGGCGCCCTCGGCGGCCTCGTGGAGGCGCCCCCGGACCGCCGCGGCCGTAGGGAGTCCCAGGGCCTCCGCGGCCAGGGCGGCGGCGGAGCCCAGGTCCGTGCGTCGGACCGCCTCCTTGACATGCGGGATCGCGGGGGCGCTCATCGAGAGCTCCCGCGCCCCGAGCCCGAGCAGCAGCGGCGTGGCCAGGGGATCGGCCGCGAGCTCCCCGCACACCCCGGTCCATCGGCCGGCGCGCTCGGCCGCGGTTGCCGTCCGCCGGATCAGCTCGAGGACGGCCGGGTGGAGGGGATCGGCCAGCGGGGCCACGCGCTCGTTCCCCCGCTCGGCGGCCAGGACGTACTGGGTGAGGTCGTTGGTACCGACCGAGAAGAAGTCCACCAGCGGGGCGAGGCGGTCGGCGGTCAGTGCCGCCGAGGGTACTTCGACCATGATGCCCACCTCGAGGCGCTCGGGCAGCGTGTGCCCTCGGCTCGCGAGCGTCTCGCGGGTCCGGTGGAGCGCCTCCCGCGCCTCGGACAGCTCGTCGACCGTCGCGACCATGGGGAACATCACGCGGACCGGGTGGTCGACCGCCACGCGGACGATCGCCCGGAGCTGCACCTCCAACAGCTCGGGACGGGCCAGGCCGAGCCGCACGCCGCGGACGCCGAGGAAGGGGTTCCCCTCCTCGGGCCGATCGAGGAACGGCAGGGGCTTGTCCGCGCCCACGTCCAGCGTCCGGAGGATCATCGG
This sequence comes from uncultured Actinomycetes bacterium, assembly GCA_964640085.1. Lineage (GTDB taxonomy): Bacteria > Actinomycetota > UBA4738 > UBA4738 > HRBIN12 > CAZXFA01. The sequence continues at coordinate 13,389 of CAZXFA010000011.1, forward strand.
GCGACCGCCGAGGCGTTCGGCCGCCTCCCGGTAGGCGGCCTCCTGCTCATCCTCCGACGGCATCCGATCGCGATCCAGGAACAGGAACTCGGTCCGGAAGAGCCCGACTCCGTCGCACCCGGCGCCGACGGCCGCCGGCACGTCGGCGGGGGACCCCACGTTCGCCGCCACCTCGACCCGGGTGCCGTCGCGTGTGCGGGCCGGCTGGGCCGCGGTCGCGCGGGCAGCCCGATCGAGCGCGGCGCGTTCGCTCCGCCGGCGTTCGAGCTCGTGGGCCACGTCCGCCGGCGGTCGCACGTACACGGCGCCCTGGTCCCCGTCGATCGCGATGAGGATGCCCTCGGGGACGGCCAGGAGGTCGGGACCGATCCCGACGACGGCGGGGATCCCGAGGGATCGAGCCAGGACCGCGGCGTGCGAGGTCGGGCCGCCGAAGGCTGTAGCCACGCCGAGCGCGACGGCGGGGTCCAGGGCGGCGGCGTCCGCGGGGGCGAGGTCGGCGGCGACGAGGATGCCCGGAGCGTCGAGCCGCGGCGGTGGGACCTCCGCGTCCAGGAGGCGAGCCAGAACCTGCGCCCCGACGCTGCGGAGGTCCGCCGCCCGCGCCCGCTGGTATCCATCTTCGAGCGCCTCCCAGTCGCGGGCGACCTCATCCACGGCGTCCGACCAGGCCCGTGCCGCGGGGATCCCGGCCGCGATCGCCGAGGCGGCCGGGTCGGTCAACGCCTCGTCCCGGAGGAGCAGCAGGTGAGCCTCGAAGATCGCCCCCTGAGCCGGACCGGCGCGGGAGGCCACCGACGCCCGTTGCGCCTCGACGTCCCGTCGGGTAGTCCGGAGCGCCCGCTCGAGCCTCCGCTCCTCCTGGTCCCGCCCCCGGCTGCGGAGGTCGTCCGGGATCTCCAGCGGCGGGACGTGGAACCGCCGGGCCTGCCCGACCGCCACGCCGCCGGAGGCCGGGAGCCCTCGGAGCCCGTCACCCGGACCGGCCGGCGCGCGCGCCGCGGACGGGGTGGGCTCGAGCACGTCGTCGAAGCCGCGGTCCGCCAGCGCACGGATCGAGGTGATCGCCTCGGTGGCCTGCGGTCCCGAGGCGTTGACCTCGATCTCATGGCCCTCGATGACGCCGAGGGTGGCCACCCCGTTCAGGCTCCGGGCGCTCACGGGCCCGCGGCCCGTGGTGGCGTTCGAGACCCGCACGTCCGCATCGAACGCCGAGGCCGTCTGGACGAAGCGGGCCGCCGGCCGCGTGTGGAGACCGTGCGGGTTCCCCACCGCGATCCGGATGGATGCGACCTGGCCGCTGGCCGGCGCGGTTCCTTGGTGCGCACCCGCGACCGAGCCCGTGCCGAGATGCGCGGCCTTGGCCGCGGTCGCCCCTCGTGCCTCGTCGGCGGCCTGGCTCAGCGACCCGCCCACCCGGGCGGTCACGGCCGCGGCCACGGCGCCCTCGACGAACGGGGCCTCGGTGAGCAGCACCCGATCGCGGCGCTCCTCGTGGATCAGGTCCAGCGCCATCTCCGCCGACAGGACGGCGCTCCCGAGGTCCATCAGCACGAGCACCCCCTCCTCGGACCATGCCCGCTCGATCGCCCGCTGGACGAGGACGGCATCGGTGCCGATGGGGTGATCCGGGGCGTCGAGGCCACCCGCCGTCTCGATCCGCACGTCCGGCCCCCCCATCTCGCGAGCCAGCTCGGCGGCCCCCTCCGCGATCCGATGGCTGTGCGAGACGAGGACGATGCCGATCACGGCCGACGCTAGGCCCTCGAGGTCAGGGTTCCGACGAGGAAGAAGCCGTACGCGACCGTGAGGATCCCGAGGACCCAGAGCCCGACGTCGATCCTCCGGCGGGCCGACCGTCCCAGGTTCAGATCGAACAGCACGCTCCGCAGCCCGAGCAGCGCATGGACGGTCACCGTCAGCAGGAAGAAGAGCTCGATGGTGAAGATGACCGGGCTCGAGATGTACTCGAGCACCTGTCGGTACGTGCGGAGCCCGCCGATCCCCTCGACGACGAAGTGGTGGGCCACCATGTGGACAAGCAGCAGGACCAGCAGCGCGGCGCCGGAGCCCACCGTCCACCACCACACCCGCGTGGACCGACCGCCCGGATAGAGATGGCGGTGCGGGCGGGGACGAGTCTCGACGACGGCCATCTCAGGCGTCTCCCAAGATGTGGAGAGCGCCATAGGCGAGCGCGAGCGTCCCGATCACGGTTCCAGCCCAGAACATCGCGCGCTGGCGGTTCGGGACGACGCCGCTGCCGACCAGCGCCACGCGCACCCCGTTGAGCCCGTGGTAGAGGAGCCCGAACAGCAGCAGGACGTCCAGCAACAGGAAGACCGTCGTCGTGGCGATCCGCAGGAAGTCACCCCAGGCCGACTCGCCGACCAGCAACAGGGAGAGGACGCCCAGGTGCAGGTACAGATAGAAGACCAGACCGAGCCCCGTCACCCGGTTCACGGCGAACGCCCAGGACCCGAGCGCCCGTCCGCGGGGATCGAACCACCCGCTCGGCGACGGTCCGATACCTTTGCGTCGCACCGGTCCACGGATCTCGCGGGCCTCCGGTCCGGCGGACCGCCCGCTCACGCTGGCTCCTTCCGAAGTCCGGGGAGGCGCAGGCGGCCTCCGACCAGCACGCCACGGAGGGCCATGATCCGGGCGGCGGGGTTCACGTTCGACGGGCAGGCCTCGGTGCACTCGAACGCGGCGTGGCAGCGCCACACGCCGTCCTCGTCATCGGCCCACTCGAGGACGCCGTCGACGTCGGCGCCGCGAGGCTCCTCGGCCACCCGCTGCGCGGCCGCGAGCGCCGCCGGCCCGACGTACCGGTCCGAGGTCGCCACGATCGGGCACGCGGAGACGCAGAGCCCGCACTCGATGCAGTCCTCGTATCGCACGTACCGTTCGACCGCGTCGGGTGTGACGGCGTCGGGGAGGAACTCGCTCTCGCGGAGGAACGGGTGCAGGTCGGGGAAGCGCGCGTAGAACTCCCGCATGTCGGCGACCAGGTCGGCGAGGACGGGGATGTTCGCGAGCGGCTCGACGGTGATCTCGCGGCCCAGATCGTGGACGAACGTGACGCACATCAGCACCTCGCGGCCGTTCGCCTGCACGCCGCAGGTGCCGCAGGAGGCGTGCAGACAGGAGTGACGGAGCGCGAGCGTGCCATCCTGCTGGAGCTGGATCCAGCGGAGCGCCTCGAGCAGGGTCGTGGTCGGGCCCACGGGCACGTCGAACGCATCGAACCGCGGGGCCCGGTCCCCCCGCTTGTACCGGAACACGCGGAACCGGCGCGACTCGGCCGCCGGCCGGTCACCGCTGTCGGCGCTGGTCTTCGTGGGGTTCACCATCCGGGTCCTCTTGCGGCGTAGTACGCGGTGTGCGGGAGCAGGACCGTCTCACGGGTCCGGCACTCGGCCTCGACCCCGAGCTTGGCGCAGATCACGTTCGCGCAGAGCTCGGCCATCCCCCGCAGCGTCGTCCCCTTGCCCCCGGTGATCGTGACGAACCCCTCGATGCCATCGGTCTCCCGATGGTCGTACGTCTTGAACGTGCGCGACAGCTCCCGGCCGGTGCTGGCGCCCTCGCGGGAGCCGATCAGCGGACGAGCGGCGGACCACGCGGCGCGGAACGCCGCCTGCCGGACGGCTGGGATCAGCTTCTCGCCTTCGTCGTACATCCTCTGGACGTGATCCTCGGGCACGTCCAGCTGGTCCGGGTCGTCCACGGTCCAGGAGCTCGTGCCCACGATGGACAGCGCCCGCTGCGGGACGACGATGTCGCCGTCCCCCGACGGATGCAGGCGGTTGACCACCATGTTGCACAGGCGACCCCGCAGGGCTAGGAGGACGCCGGGGGAGGGCTGGATCGGGATGTCCACCCCGGCCATCCGGGCGATCCGTTCCGACCAGGGGCCCGTGGCGTTCACGGTGATGTCGGCGCGGATCTCACCGTCCGCCCCCGTAACGTGGTCGCGCACCACCGCGCCGGAGACGGTGCGGTCGCGGACGAGCAGGTCGGTCACCTCCGTGTAGGGCCGGATGTCCGCTCCGCCGTGCCTGGCTGTCGCGAAGAACCGGAGCGGCATCCGCATCGCGTCCATCGTGCCGTCCGGCACCCGCACCGCGACCTTGAGGTCGGGGTTCAGGTTCGGCTCGAGACGCAGGGCCTCGTCGGGTTTCAGGACCTGGGTGGGGATGCCGCTCTCCGCGCATCCCTTCAGGAACCCCTCGAGGTGATCCATGTCCTCCTCGGTGAGGCCGACGAACAGCCCGTCGTTCTCCTCGAAGGAGCCAGGGCAGATCCGGCGCAGGATCAGGTTCTCCTCGATGCACTCGATCGCCGACTCCCGATCGTGGACGGCGTAGCGCGCGCCGCTGTGCAGCAGGCCGTGGTGCCGGCCCGTGGTGCCTGATGTGAGCTCGCCACGCTCGACCAACGTCACACGCACGCCGCGGAGCGTGAGGTCGTGGGCGAGCGCGCCCCCGGTCCCGCCGCCGCCGACGATCAGGACGTGCGCCTCGGCAGGTTCGGCGTCCATAGCGGCATCATCGCCCATCCGTCTTGGGGGGCGGGACGGCTGGGCGCTCAGTCCCGCTCCTCTTCCTTCTGCCCGCGGGAGAAGTCGGGCCCCGGCTCCTCCTCTGGGTGGCGCTCCTCCTCCTCCAGGCCCCTGGCGAAGTCGCCCCTGTGCTCCTTCTCCTCCGTGTGCTCGGGTTCCTTCTCCTGGCCCTCCGCGAACGTCCCCTTGTGCTCCTTCTCCTCGTCGTGCTCCTCTTCCTCCTGTCCACGCGCGAAGTCCGGGTGCGGCTCGTGCTCGCGCTCCACGGGACCACCTCCTCGAGGTCCGTCGGCGGGTGCCGGCGCCGGAGGCCGCACGGCGCCCGCCGCTCGGATCACGCCGTTACTCCACCCAGTCGAACGTGCGGGTGACGGCCTTCTTCCACTGGCCGTACTCCTTCTCGACCTCCGCCGGATCCATCTTGGGGTCCCACTCCTTGTCCTTGCCCCAGTTGGCCCGGAGGTCCTCCACCTCCTTCCAGAACCCGACCGCGAGCCCCGCCGCGTAGGCGGCGCCCAGGGCGGTCGTCTCGGCCACGGTCGGCCGGATCACCGGGACGCCGAGGACATCGGCCTGGAACTGCATCAGCAGCTCGTTGTAGACCATGCCCCCGTCTACCTTCAGCGAGGTGAGCTCGACGCCTGAGTCGGCCTTCATGGCGTCGGAGACCTCTCGCGTCTGCCAGGCGGTCGCCTCGAGCACCGCGCGGGCGATGTGGCCCTTGTTGACGTACCGGGTCAGGCCGGCGATCACGCCCCGGGCGTCGCTGCGCCAGTAGGGTGCGAACAGGCCGGAGAACGCCGGCACGAAGTAGACGCCACCGTTGTCCTCCACCGTGCCCGCCAGCGCCTCGACCTCGGCCGAGGAGTGGATCATCCCCAGGTTGTCCCGGAGCCATTGGACGAGTGCACCCGTGATAGCGATGGAGCCCTCCAACATGTAGACGGCCGGCTGGTCGCCGATCTTGTACCCGAGCCCGGTGATCAGCCCGCTCTTGGACCGCACCGGCTCGTTCCCGGTGTTGAGCAGCATGAAGCATCCCGTGCCGTACGTGTTCTTGGCCTCGCCCACCGAGTAGCAGGTCTGGCCGAACAGCGCCGCCTGCTGGTCGCCGAGGTCGCCCGCCACGGGGATGCCAGCCAGCTCGCCCTTCGCCGCGCCGTACACCTCGCTGGATGCCTCGATCTGCGGGAGCATCGCCTTCGGGACGCCGAGGATCCCCAGGGTCTCGTCGTCCCAGTCCAGCGTCTGGAGATCCATCATCAGCGTCCGGCTGGCGTTCGTGACGTCGGTGACGTGCACGCCGCCGTCTGGGCCGCCGGTGAGGTTCCAGATGCACCAGGTGTCGATGTTGCCGAACAGCACCTCGCCCTTCTCGCCCCGCTCGCGGACGCCCTCGACGTTATCGAGGATCCACTTGATCTTCGGGCCCGAGAAGTACGTGGCGATCGGCAGACCCGTCTTGGGACGGAACCGATCCTGCCCGCCGTCGGCCGAGAGCTGGTTGCAGATCTGATCCGTGCGCGTGTCCTGCCAGACGATCGCGTTGTAGATGGGCTTGCCGGTGGCCTTCTCCCAGACGACCGTCGTCTCACGCTGGTTCGTGACGCCGACGGCCGAGAGGTCGGTGGCCTTGAGCCCGGCGTTCTTCAACGCTCCGGCGATCACGGCCTCGCTCCGCTGCCAGATCTCCATCGGGTCGTGCTCGACCTGACCGGGCTTGGGGTAGATCTGCTCGTGCTCCTTCTGGTCGATCCCCTTCACGTGCCCCGCGTGATCGAAGATCATGAACCGGGTGCTGGTGGTGCCCTGGTCGAGGGCCGCTGCGAAATCGGCCATGGGCCTCCCTCCTTCCGTCATCCCTCCACCGGGGGCCTAGAGCTCGCCATCCGGTCTCGCTCATGAGCCCCCCGAACCCTCGTCGCCGGCCCAGGTGTCGGCGACGGTCTTCAGCAACAGCCATGACGACGTCGCGCCGGGGTCCTGGTGCCCCGCGCTTCGCTCGCCCAGGTAGCTCGCGCGTCCCTTGCGTGCGACGAGCGGGATCGTCGCCTTCATGCCCTCCTCGGCGGCCGTCGCCGATCGCCGGAGGGCCTCGGCGAACGACGTACCCTCCTCGAGGGCGCTCCGGTACGCGTCACGTCCGGGGACGAGGGCGTCCACCATCGTCTTGTCCTCGAGCTCGGCCTTGCCCCGTGCAACCACCCCGGCCACGGCCGCCTCGAGGGCAGCGCGCCAGTCCGCCGGCTCGAGCTCGGTCTTGCCGGCGGTCGGGACGCCGAGCTGAAGGAACAGCGTGCCGTACAAGGGTCCCCCGGCCCCGCCGACGGTGGAGACCAGGGTCATGCCCACGGCCTTGAAGAGGGCGCCGATGTCGCCTGGTGCGTGTCCGTCCAGCTTGGACAGGGCGGCCTGCATCCCGCGGTTCATGTTGATCCCGTGGTCGGCGTCTCCGATCGCCGAGTCGAGCTGGGTGAGGTACTCCTTGTTCTCCGCGATCACCTCCGCGTAGGCCCGCATGAACCGGACGACGTCGTCGAACGACACTCCCAATGACGCACCTCCTCAGGGGCCGGAGGTGCGGGCTCGCGGGCCGCCCGCACCCCTCGGCCCGGCTCAGACACCCCAGCGCAGCCCCGGCGCCTTGACCGGCGCATCCCAAAGCCGGACGAGGTCGTCGGTCAGCTTCAGGAGGGTGATGGAGCACCCCGCCATCTCGAGCGATGTGATGTACGAGCCGATGAGGTTCCTCGCTATCTCGATGCCCCGCCCCTCCAGGAACTTCGCCAGCTCGTTGTAGACGACGTACAGCTCGATCAGCGGCGTACCGCCCATCCCGTTCACGAACGCCAGGACGCGGTGGCCCCGCTCGAAGGGGAGATCGTCGACGACGGCGGTCGCCATCATCTCCACGATCTCGGCGACGGGCTCGACCTTCATCCGTTCCCGTCCCGGCTCCCCGTGGATGCCGATGCCGATCTCCATCTCGTCCCCGCCGATCTCGAACGTGGGTTTGCCGGCCGAGGGCACGGTGCACGAGGTCAGCGCCATGCCCATGCTGCGGCCGTTCGCGTTCACCTCGCGGCAGACCTCGGCGACCTCCTTCAGCGATCGACGTTCCTCGGCCGCCGCACCGCCGATCTTCTCCATCAGCACGGTCGTGCCGACCCCTCGACGTCCGGCCGTGTACAGGCTGTCCTGGACCGCCACGTCGTCGTCCACCAGCACGGCCTCGACCTCGATCCCTTCGGCGCGGCACAGGTCGGCCGCCATCTCGAAGTTCATCACGTCGCCCGTGTAGTTCTTGACGATGTGGACGACCCCGACCCCGCCGTTCACAGCCTTGGTCGCCGCCTCCATCTGATCCGGCGTCGGGGAGGTGAAGACCTCGCCCGGACATGCCGCGTCGAGGATCCCCATCCCCACGAGCCCCCCGTGCATCGGCTCGTGCCCCGAGCCACCGCCCGAGACGAGCGCCACCTTCCCCTGCACCGGCGCATCGGCGCGCACGATGTAGTTTGGGTCGAGGTGGACCTTCACGAGATCCGGATGGGCCGCCTCGATCCCCTGGAGCTCCTCGCGGACGACGTCCTCGGGCTTGTTGATCAGCTTCTTCATATGCGCCTCCTTCCTCGCCGTGGGCACCCGTGCGATCGGGGTTGGGCCCCTATCGGCGCCATCGACCTCGGCGCCGCCGTCAGGACCACAGCCAGTCGTACATCAACGCCCCGAGGAGCCCACCGATGATCGGTCCGACGACCGGGATCCACGAGTACCCCCAGTCGGAGTCTCCCTTGCCCGCGATCGGCAGGACGAAGTGCGCGATCCGCGGTCCCAGGTCTCGGGCAGGGTTGATCGCGTATCCGGTCGGGCCGCCGAGCGAGAGGCCGATCCCGAAGACCAGCAGACCGATCAGCAGCGGCGCCAGACCGCTGGCCAGAAGCCCCTCGTTCCCACCGTCCACGATGCCGAGGACACCCAGGAGCAGCATCGCGGTCCCGATGATCTCGGTCAGGAGGTTCAGCGGGTAGTTCCGGATCGCGGGGCCCGTCGAGAAGACGGCCAGTTTCAGACCCGGGTCCTCGGTCTCGGCCCAGTGAGGACCGTAGGCCAGCCACACGAGCACCGCCCCGATGAACGCCCCGGCGAATTCGCCGGCGAGGTAGGTGGGAACGTCGCCCCAGTCGATCACGTCGATCGCGGCGAACCCGATCGTGACCGCGGGGTTGATGTGCGCCCCGCTGAACTGTCCCACGACGTAGACGGCGAGCGCGACCCCCATGCCCCACCCGAAGGTGATGACGATCCACCCGCTGTTCTGCGCCTTCGATCTGTTCAGCAGGACCCCGGCCACGACCCCATCGCCCAGCAAGATCAGGATCATGGTCCCGACCAGCTCGGACGCGAAGATATCCATGACCACCTCCTCCTCGGTGCCACTGGCGGGCAACCGCACAAGCAGACATCCGTTCCGATCTCCGCGTCAAATCCGACTGCAACCGGAAAGGAGCCCGGGACCTCCGTAGCCTGTTCGGTATGGTCGAACGAAGTGGAGAACTCGACGGGTCGGATGGGGGTAGGGTTCCGGAACCGATGCACAGGGAGCGGTTGGACGATCGGTTCGTGAGGCGCTGGCTCAGAGAGGCCGCCCGGAGCATCAACGCCCAGCGCGACTTCCTGACCCAGCTCGACGCCGCGATCGGGGACGCGGATCATGGCGTCAACATGGACCGCGGGTTCGCCGCGGCCATCGCCCGGCTCGAGCAGGCCACCGACGGGCCGCCGGGTCCCCTCCTGGAGACCGCGGGATCAACCCTCGTCCTATCCGTCGGCGGCGCGGCGGGGCCCCTGTACGGCTCGGCGATCCGGGAGATGGGGCGGAAGCTCGCCAACGCCGACAGCTTCGACCCGGAGGGGATGCTGGTCCTCCTTCGGACCGGGCTTGAGGAGATCCAGCGCCTGGGGGCCGCGACGCCGGGCGACAAGACGATCGTGGACGCCTACCAGCCGGCGACCCAGGCGTTCGAACGAGGGCTCCGCGCCGGGGAGGGTCTCCAGGAGGCGGCCCAGCGCGCCCGGATCGCGGCCGAGGGGGGGACGCAGGCCACGATCCCGATGCAGGCGAGGAAGGGACGCGCCTCCTACCTCGGCGCCCGCAGCGTCGGGCACCAGGATCCCGGGGCGACCTCGACCACGATCCTGTTCGCCGCGCTGGAGTGGGCAGCCTCAGGCGCAGGGGGAGAGCCGTGATCCAGTCGGTCCGTCGCGCCGGGGCGATCCTCCGGGAGATCGGTTCGGGGCCGAGGCCGCTCGGCGTAACCGAGCTCTCCGAGCGCCTGAGCCTGGCGAAGGCAACCGTCTACGGCCTGCTGCGTTCGCTCGAGTCCGAGGAGCTCGTCGAGCGGGACGCGGAGACGGGGAAGTACCGGCTGGGGCCGACCCTGCTCCAGCTCGGGAACGCCTACCTGGAGAGCCACGAGCTCCGCGCCCGATCGTTGATGTGGGCCGATGCGCTGGCCAGCCGCACCTCCGAGGCCGTGCGCGTGGGCGTCCCCAACGGCCCCTACGTGCTGATCGTCCATCACGTCTTCCGCCCGGACGACTCGGTGCAGATCCTCGAGGTCGGCGCCACCATCCCCTGGCACGTCTCCGCCCTCGGCAAGGCGATCGCTGCCCACGACGGCGACGAGGTCCGACGCCGGCTGCTCGAGGGGCCCCTGCCCCGGCTCACCGGACGGACCATCACCGACCGGGAGGAGCTGGGGCGGGCGCTCGACGAGGTGCTCCGGACCGGCATCGCCGTGGAGGATCAAGAGGCGGTGGTCGGGGAGGCGGAGATCGCCGCCGCGATCCTCGATCACGGGGGCGTTCCCCGGGGAGCGATCGGGGTGGCCGGGCCCGTGGAGCGCCTGGTGCCTGACGGCGTCGCGAGGGACGATCTGGTGGCGGCGGTGAAGGAATCCGCCCGGGGGCTCACCCGGGAGCTCGGCGGAGGCCGGCGCTACGCGCGCATCCGGTGAGCTGGCCGGACGATCCCCCGGCCGCCCCGGCGGCCCGGACGCGCCGGCGGGGGCCGCGGTGGCGGGCGTCTCCGGTTCGTCGCGATCGGTCCTTCCCCACGCGCTTCCCGCGTCTCAGCTCTGAGAGAGCCTCAGTCCCGAAGCAGCCGGTCGAGCGTGATCGCCGCGAGCTCGGATCCGATCGCCAGGCACGAGGTCGCCGCGGGCGATGGTGCGTTCCTGACGTGCAGGACCCGATCGACCCCTCCGAAGGAGAAGTCGTCCACCAACGTGCCGTCCGCGTCGACCGCCTGCGCCCGGATCCCCGTCGGGCCCCAGGCCAGGTCCCGGGTGCGCAGCTCCGGAACGTAACGGCGGCAGGCCCGGGCGAAGGCGCCCCGTGACAGATCCCGCCAGAGCTCCGACACTCCGGCGCGCCAGTGTCGGTGGACGAGCTTCCGGAAGCCCGGGTGCGCGATCGCATCGGCGAGATCCCGCAGGTCCACCTGCCACCGGCGGTATCCCTCGCGTGCGAGTGCGAGCGCCGCGTTCGGGCCCGCCCAGACCTCCCCGTCGATCCGTCGGGTGAGATGCACGCCGAGGAACGGCAGGCCGGGGTCGGGGACCGGGTAGATCAGGGCGCGCACCAGGTGGCGAGCCGACGGGCGGAGCACACAGTAGTCCCCGCGGAAGGGCACGATCCGTTCCGTCCCCGCGGCGCCCGTCATCTCGGCGACGTGGTCGGCTCGGACGCCGGCGCACGCCACGATCGCCTTCGCGTGGACCGGGCCCCCGGGAGTCTCCAGGACGCGCCAGGGCTCCCGGACGGCGATGGCGTGGACCCGATGCGATCGCAGCACGTGGCCGCCGATCTCACCGATCCGATCGGCCAGCGCCAACGCGACGCGACGGAAGTCGACGACCCCGGTCTCGGGCACGTGCAGTGCGGCGAGGCCGGCGGCGTGGGGCTCCAGGGCGCCGATCCCCTCCGGGCCCAGCCGCTCCAGCCCCCGGAGGCCGTTGGCTCGTCCTCGCTCCTCGAGCGCGTCCAGCCGTGGGAGCTCCTCGGCTCGCGTGGCGACGACGAGCTTGCCGCATCGCTCGACCGGGATCGCATGCTCGGCGCAGAAGCGCTCGAGCTCGGCTTTCCCCTCGCGGCACAGGCGGGCCTTCCGCGAGCCGGGCGTGTAGTACAGCCCGGCGTGGAGCACACCCGAGTTCCTCCCGCTCTGGTGGAGAGCGACATCGGGCTCCTTCTCCAGGACGGCCAGCCGGAGGTCGGGGCGTCGGCGAAGGAGACGGTCGGCGGTCGCGAGCCCCACGAGCCCCCCGCCGACGATCGCGACGTCGTACCGGTCGTCCACGGACCAGTCATAGCGCACGAGCGCACGGCCGTCCCCTCGGCACCGGTGCGCGTGACGTCCTCCTAAGGGTCTGCGAGCATCGAGCGGGATGTCCGGGATCGACCTGCACACGCACACGAACCGCTCCGACGGAACGTTCACGCCGACCGAGCTGATCCGTCATGCCGCCGAACGCGGGCTGGACGTGATCGCCGTCACCGACCACGACACGACCGTGGGTCTCGAGGAGGCCATCGTCGCGGGGCAGGAGCTTGGCGTGGAGGTCCCGCCCGGCGTCGAGCTCTCGGCCGAGCTCGAGGGCACGAGCGTGCACGTCCTGTGCTACTGGCCCGATGTGACGGACCCCGACCTCCAGGCCGAGCTCGCACGCCTCCGTGGGGATCGCCGCTCGCGCGGCGAGCAGATGGTGGAGAGGCTCCGCGCCCTCGGCTTCCCGATCCGGTTCGAGCGCGTCCTGGAGATCGCCGGCGGCGACAACATCGTCCGACCCCACGTGGCCCAGGCGATGGTCGAAGCGGGGGTCGTCGGGTCGGAACGGGAGGCCTTCGATCTCTACATCGCCGATGGCAAGCCCGCCCACGTGCCGAAGCACGCCCTGCATCCGGTGGATGCCGTGGCGTTGATCCGCGCGGCGGGTGGGTTGTGCGTGCTCGCCCACCCGGGGATGTGGGCCGATCAGACGCCCATCCCGGAGGCACTGATCCACGAGATGGCGGCGGCCGGGATGGTGGGGCTCGAGGTGGACCACACGGACCACACGCCCGAACAACGAGCCACGTACCGACGCCTGGCCGATCGTCTGGGCCTGATCCCCACCGGCGGCTCGGACTGCCACGGGGCGCGCTACGACCCGATCCGGCTCGGTGGGGCCCGATGCGAACCGGAGGCCTTCGCGGCCCTCAGGGCGCTCGCCCGACACGAGCGCGGGTCGGTTCCCGGCGGCCGATAGCGTTCGATGGCCGGGCGCCGGATCCTCGTGGTGGGCGCGGGGTTCGCGGGGCTGTACGCCGCGATGGGCCTGAAGCGGCGGGTGGAGGGTGGGGATCGGCTGACCGTCGTGAACCCCGAGAGCTTCATGCAGTACCAACCCTTCCTCCCCGAGGTGGCGTCGGGCACCATCGACCCGCGCGCCGTGGTGGTGCCGTTGCGGTCGGTGCTCCGTCACGCGGAGGTTGTGGTTGGGGAGGTCCGTGAGGTGGACCATCCGGCTCGCTCGGCGACGGTCGAGCTCGCGGGGGGCCGGACCCGGGACCTTGGGTACGACGTGCTGGTGCTGGCACCGGGCTCGCGCTCACGGGTGCTGCCGATCCCCGGGCTCGCCGCGCACGGTGTCGGGTTCAAGACGGTGCAGGAGGCGATCTTCCTGCGGAACCGCGTGCTGTCGCGGCTCGACGTGGCGGCGCAGACCGAGGAGCCGGAACGTCGGCGCGCCGCCCTCATGTTCGTGTTCGTTGGAGGGGGATACGCCGGGGTCGAGGCGCTGGGCGAGCTGGAGGACCTGGCACGGGAAGCGATCCGCGCGTATCCGGCGCTCCGGAACGAGCCCATGCGATGGGTCCTGGTCGAGGCGGCCGACGACATCCTGCCGGAGCTCGGCGATGATCTGGCACGGTACGCGACCCAGCGGCTCGTCGAACGGGGGATCGAGGTGGCCCTCCGCACGACGCTGGAGTCGGTCGAGGACGGACGCGTGCGGCTCTCGGACGGGCGCGCGCTCCGCGCCGAAACGCTCGTGTGGACCGCGGGCGTTGCACCTTCGCCGCTCGCCCGACGCTCCGGCCTCCCCGTCGACGACGCGGGACGGGTCCGGGTCGACCGGTTCCTCCGCGTCCAAGCGGTCGAGGACGCGTGGGCGGCCGGGGACGCGGCCGCCGTCCCCGATCGGATCACGGGGGGGGTCATGCCTCCCACCGCGCAGCACGGGTTGCGGCAGGGTCGGCAGCTCGCGCGGAACCTCACGGCCGTGCTCGAGGGCCGCCGCCCCGAGCCCTTCGCCTATCGCAACATCGGGGCGGTGTGCTCGCTCGGGCGCTACAAGGGCGTGGCCCGGATCTGGGGGATCCGGCTCACGGGGTTCCCGGCCTGGTTCGCACACCGGACGTACCACCTGTACGCGATGCCGACGATCGCGCGGAAAGCGAAGATCGCGGCGGACTGGGCGGTCGCGCTGCTCTTCCCGCGGGATCTGGCGCAGCTCGGCTCGCTCGAGCGACCGCGCGAGCCGTTCGAGCGAGCCGCCGGGGAGTGAGCTCCGGTCGCTACCGGCCGGCCGGTTCGCGGTTGATCTCGGCCGCCGAGCGCAGGGCGGTGTGGCTCCGCTCGAGATCCGGGAGCTCGTGCCCAGCGGTCAGTTCCTGGACAGCCCAATCCGTGAGATCCCGGATCGAGATGATCCCGACCAGCGTGTCTGCGTCGACGACCGGGAGGTGGCGGATCCGGAGCCTGGCCATGTGCTCCGCGGCCTCCGCGATGTCCGTCTTCGGATCGACCGTGTCCAGGTCCCGGGTCATCCGCTCGGAGACCGGCGTGGCCTTCGGGTCCAGGCCGTCGGCCACCAGGTTCACCAGGTCGCGCTCGGTCACGATCCCCGCCAGGCGGTCGCCGTCCATCACCACCACCGAAGAGATCCGGTTCTCGTGGAGGACCGTCGCGACCTGTCCGAAGGTCGCGTCGGGAGAGATGGTCTTCACGTCGCCGTGCATGATGTCTCTGACCTGCATGTTCTCCTCCGTTCGGGGGGAGGCGCCGGGGGTGTCAGTCTAGGTGACCGGCACCGGGTCCGGCCAGTTGGGTCCGTCGGCGCCCGCCGGCGGGCAACGTTCTCAGTGATCGGACCGACCGCTGAAGTTGAAGGACTCGACCTTCAGGGCGGGGACGCTGCTCGCGGAGAAGAAGAACTCGCTCGCGAGCTCCGGGTCCGGTCCGACCGAGGACACCTCGGACAGCGCCTCGAGGATGGACTGCGTGAAGCGCAGGTTCTTGACCGGGCGGGTTACCTCTCCGCCCTCGATGAGGAACGTGCCGTCCCGGGTCATGCCGGTGATCGTGGACTCCACGGGATGGACCACGTTGGAGTAGTGGAACCGGGTGATCAGCAGTCCCTGTTGGGTCCCCGCGACCATGTCCTGGAGCGCCTCCGCGCCCGGCCGCATGAACAGGTTCAGCGGGAAGGGTCCCTCGGGGTTCGGGGGCGGGAGCGCGTGCCCGGTCGAGGCCTTCCCGGCTTGCCTGGCCGTCCGGAGGTCGTAGACGCCGTCCACGAACACCCCGTCGCGGATCAGATCCACCTGCGAGCGCCGCACGCCCTCGAAGTCGAAGGGGAGCCCGAGCGCCCCCGGCGCGGCGGCGTCGTCTTGGATGGTGATGGAGGGCGCGGCCACCTGCCGGCCCTCCTTCCCGGACAGGCACGAGCGACCCTCGGCCAGCACCCGCCCGCCGAACCCGATCCAGGCGAGGAACCCCACGAGGGTCGAGACGGCCGACGGCTCCAGGACCACCGGGTACCGTCCCGGCTCCAGGTCGATCGGCGACACCGAGCCGACCGCCTTGTCCGCGGCCCGGCGCCCGATCTCCGTCGGGTCGAGGTCCTGCATCCGAGGGGCGAAGCGTTCCGCGAAGCCGCTGCCGCCCTCGCCGCCCCCGACGACGGTCGTGAGGGAGGCCCGGGTGGTGGGCGCCCAGCAGAACTGACCCTCCGTGTTGACCAGGGCCACTTCGCTCGCCATGGTCTCGTAGGCGCCCGCCGCCGCGAAGCCCCCGGGGCACACCGCGACGAGCTCGGCTACCGCGTCGGCCCGAACGCGCGGGGTGGCCGCCGCTGTGGGGTCGTCGAACCGGCTGAGGTCCTCGACCGGGTCGGGAGGTGCGAGGCCAGCGAACGAAGGGTCGGCCGAGGAGACGCTGGCCATCTCCCGGGCGCTCTCGGCGGCCCTGCGCGCCCCCTCGGAGGAGAGGTCGTTGGTCGCCGCCACGCCCACGCGGCCGCCGGAGGCCACGCGCACGTGGATCGCCGTGTCCTCGCGCCACGTGCTCTGGTGGATCGAGGATGCGGCGAACCTGGTGAGGCCGCCCCACTCGTGCAGGAAGAGCACCTCGACGCCGTCGGCCCCGGGGATCTCGAGCGCGGCCTGGGCGACCCGCCGGACCTCGTCGGGTCCCACGACGCCGGGCATCAGCCCCGGACCCCGACCTGCACGTTCCGGAACCGGGCGGGGACCGCCCCGTGTCCGACCCGCGCCACCTGGCCGGGCTGTCCCTTCCCGCAGTTCGGCGTCCCCCACAGGGTCCAGTCCTCGCGGCCCCCGACCGCGTCACAGCTCCGCCAGAACTCCGTCGTGGTGCCGGTGTAGTTCGGGTTCCGGTACATCTCGGCGAGCCTGCCGTTCCGGATCCGCCAGGCGATCTCGCAGCCGAACTGGAAGTTCACGCGATGGTCGTCGATCGACCACGACGAGTTGGTCGCCATGAAGACCCCGTCCTTGGTGTCGCCGATGATGTCGGCCAGCGACCCCTCGCGCGGCTCGATGGAGATGTTCGTCATCCGGATCAGGGGCAGGTGCTGCCACCCGTCAGCGCGCATCGCACCCGACGGAGACAGACCCAGGACGCTGGCCGTCTCACGGCTCGACAGGAAGTCCTGGAAGATGCCGTCCACGATGATCGGGAGGCGCTGGGCGGGCACGCCCTCGTCGTCCCACCCGAAGGATCCGAGCCCGCCGGGGATTGTGGCGTCGGCCGTGATCGAGACGAGGTCGCCCGCGTACCGGAGACGGCCTCGATCCTCGGGCCGGACGAAGGAGGAACCGGCGTAGGCCTCCTCCATCCCCAGCACCCGATCCAGCTCCACGGGATGCCCGATCGACTCGTGGATCTGCAGCTCGAGCTGCCCGGAGTCGACCACGAGCGTCGTGACCTCGCTCGGGCATCCCTCCGCCGAGAGCAGCTCGACCGCCTCGGTGGCGGTCCGCTCGGCCTCCTCGATGAGTCCGAGCTTCTGGACGTGTTCCCATCCCGCGGCCGCCGCGTGGCCCCGGAAGGAGTTGGGGAACGACCGACGCTGGAGCTCTCCGTCGCCGAGCGCCACCGCCTCGATCCCGGCACCCGAGTGCACCGTGGTCTGCTCGATCGCCGTCCCCGCGCTGGTCGCGAGCCAGCTCCGGCGTCGGAACAGGTCGATCCCTCCCTCGGCGAACGCGAGCCCCTGCACCGAACGCATCCGACGCGTGGCCTCCATCAGGAGGGCTACCTTCTCTTCCAGGGAGACGTTGAACGGGTCCTCCTGCATCGATGAGTGCCAGGTCCCGGTGGTGGGCTCCACCTCCGCCAACCGGACGGGCTCCATCGGCAGGCGCGAGGCGGCGCGGGCGATCTCGACGGCCGTCGCGGCGGTTCGCTCGATCTCCTGCGGCTCCATGCGGGCCGTCGCAGCGAACCCCCAGTAGCCGTTCACCAGGACACGGATGCCGATGCCGTCGGAATCGGACCGATCGATCCCCTCTATCACCTGGTTGCGGACCGTGAGCGATTCGGACTCCTCGGCGACGATCCGCGCGTCCGCGTGGTCCGCGCCGGCGGCCAGGGCAGCCTGGACGGCCTGCATCGCGACGTCGAGCACCCCGCTGACCCCTCTCTCCGCGTGGTCGGCGCAACAGCGTACCGGAGCCCGGGTGTCCCGGCATCGCCGCGCTCTCGGGTAGCCTGCTCGCGGTGAACTGGTATCTCCTCTGGCGGCTGGTCCACTTCGCCGGCATCCTCGTGTTCGTCGCGGGGCACGGGGTCTCGGTCGCCGTCACGCTGCGGCTCCGGCGCGAGCATGACCCGGCCCGGCTCGAGGCGCTCCTCGCGCTCTCGCGCGCCACGATCGTGTGGTCGAACCTCGGCCTGGTGGTGCTGCTGGTCGGGGGGATCGGCAATTGGTTGCTGATCGACTATCCGCGACAGGGCTGGCTGTGGGCTGCGGTCGGGATCCTGGCGATCCTCACGATCGCCGGGGTGGCGCTCGCCGCGCCGTACTTCCGCCGGATCCGGGGCGCCCTCGCGATCGCTGACGCCGGAAGGCTGGAGTCGGAGCTCGCCTCCACGTTGCCGTGGACGGTCTTTTGGATCGAGACCGTGGGTACCGGGGGGATCGTCTGGCTCATGGTCTACAAGCCGTTCTGAACGAGAGGCGGGGTGGCGGGATGGGAGATGCGGTGGCGGACGTGAGGGACGCGACCTACGTCGCCGATGTCAACCTGTTCGACGGGCGCGATCGCCGGCGGCGTGCGGGCGTGCTGGTCGAGGGCGATCGGATCGCCTGGGTGGGTGCGCATGCCAGGGCGCCACGACGCGCAGCGGCGGCCCGCGCGATCGACGGCGGAGGTCGGACGCTGTCACCGGGCCTGATCGACTGTCACGTTCATCTGTGCTTCGACGGCAGTCCGGACTTCGCGGCCGAGGCCCGGGAGACGTCCAGCGATGCTCTGGCCACGATCAAGGCGCTCCAGAACGCCGAGCGGACCCTCCGGCACGGCGTCACCACCGTGCGCGATCTCGGCGGTCGTGGCGACGTCGTGATCTGGGTCGCGCGGGGGATCGAGCGCGGGCTCACCACCGGACCCAGGATCTTGGCCGCGGGTCGCGCGCTCACGATCACCGGCGGACACGGGCACAGCGTCGGCTTCGCCCGAGAGGTGGACGGCCCCGACGCGGTCCGTCGTGCCGTGCGCGAGGAGATCCGTGCGGGGGCGACGGCGATCAAGCTCATCGCGACCGGAGGGGTCCTCACGCCGGGGATCACGCACGACTTCACCGCCTTCACCGTGGAGGAGCTCGGGGCGGCGATCGAGGAGGCGCATTCGTGGGGTCGCGTGGTGGGCGCGCACGCGATCGGTCCGGAGGGGATCGTGCGCTCGGTTCAGGCCGGTGTCGACTCGATCGAGCACGGCTCGATGCTCACGGCCGCCGGGGCGAGGCTGATGAAGGAGCGGGGGACGTTCCACGTGCCCACGATCTCCGCCCTCCGGGGGATCGTGGAGCACCCCGACCAGGTGGCCGCGTACGCGCTCGAGAAGGCGGGTGAGCTGATCGAGCGCTCTGAGGAGGCGTTCCGCCGGTCGCTGCGGGCCGGAGTCGCGATCGCCTGCGGGACCGACGCCGGTACGCCGTTCAATCCCCACGGCAACACGACCGTCGAGATCGCCCGCATGGTCGAGTGGGGGATGACGCCGCTCCAGGCGATGCGGGCGGCGACGTCGTCGGCGGCCCGGCTGCTGCGGCTCCCCGACGTGGGGACGATCGTGCCGGGCGCGGCGGCCGACCTCGTGCTCTACGACGAGGATCCGCTCGAGCGGATCGAGGCCGTCCTCTGGCCGCGGCTCGTGATCCGCGCGGGGCGTGTGGTGGTCGGCGAGCCGCCCCGCCTCCGGCGCGGAGGCAGCCGGCGGAGAAGCTGAGCGCCTCGCGTCCGGCTTCCGCGGGATCCGACCTAGGATGGAACGGTGCCCCGCATCACGCCCAGCCGTGCCTTCGCCGCCGCGATCCTCGTCCTGGCGTTCCTGGCCGCCGCGTGCGGCGCTCCTGCCGCCGAGGCTCCGCCGGGTGGCGCGACCGGGCCCGAGAAGGGCGGCCGGGAGGCGACCGGTCCCTCGGCGACCGATCCGGGGGACCGGAGCCCGAACGCCGAGAGCGGACCCGATGCCGCCCCGGTGCCCGATCTGCTGGACTTCGAAGCGCCGCTCGTCGGCGGCGGGGTGCTCCGGGGCGCCGAGCTCGCCGGAGCCCCGGTGGCCGTGTGGTTCTGGGCGCCCTGGTGAAGGATCTGTCAGGGGGAGGCCCCCCTGGTCGCGCAGTTGGCGCGACGCTACCGAGGGGGGGTCCGCTTCGTGGGCGTCGCGGCCCGCGACTCGGTCGAGGCGATGCGGGGATTCGTGGACCGGTTCTCGCTCGGATCGTTCCCGCACGTCGCGGATCCGGAGGCCGAGGTCTGGGCGAGGTTCGGCGTGCCGTACCAACCCGCCTGGGTCTTCGTGTCACCCTCGGGTGAGGCCGTGCGCGTACTCGGTGCGCTCCCGGAGGAGGAGCTGACGAAGATCCTGGACGGGTTGACCGAGGGCCGCCTCCCCGCGTGAGCGGGGCGCGTGTCAGACCCCCTCCCTAACCTCGGATCGGTGGACACGGTCTCGGTGGTGGCGTTCGCGCTCGTCCTCGGCGCGCTCGTCGGGGCGGTGCTCGCTCGAGCCGCGCTCGGACGGCGCTCGCCGCGGGTGGAGGCGCGGCTCGAGGTGCAGGCCGCGGAGCTCCGCCGGCTCGCGGACGCCGCCGGGGTCCGGGATGCGACCGAGGAGCGCGTGCGCACGGAGGTCGCGGCGGCTCGCCGTGCCCTGGAACACCTCGCCCTGCGCGAATCGGAACGCCGCGAGCGGGAGCGCGAGTCCTGGGAGGTCGTCCGCCGGCTCGCGAACGTCCTGGCCGGCGGCGCGTCCAAGGGCCGCGCCGGCGAGAACGTCCTGCGGGACCACTTGGCGGAGCTCCCGCCGGGGCTGCTCGCCACCGACGTGCGGATCAACGGGAAGGTGGTCGAGTTCGGCCTCCTGCTGCCCGACGGGCGGCGGCTCCCGGTCGACTCGAAGTGGCCGGCGGTGGCCGAGCTCGAGGCGCTGGAGGCGGCCGAGGATCCGGACGAGCGCGAGCTGCGTGCCCGAGAGGTCGAGCGCCAGGTCTCCCTGCGAGCGCGCGAGGTCTCCCAGTACCTGGACCCGGCCCTGACCGCGCCGGTCGCCGTCGCGGCGATCCCGGACGCCGCCTACGCGGTGCTCCGCCGGGCCCACGCGGACGCGTTCGCCCGCGGTGTGGTCATCGTCCCGTACTCGACCGCCCTGCCCGTGCTCCTGTTCCTGTACAGCCTCGTGCGTCGCCTGGGCGGCGCAGGCGACGCATCGGCGTGCCTGTCGGAGGTCGCCTCGCTGCTCGATGCGATGGAGGGTGTTCTCGAGAACAAGCTCGCGCGGGCCGCGACGATGATCGCCAACGGTGCCGACGACATCAGGTCTAGCCTGGGCAAGGCTCGGGCCTCGATCGAGGGCGGGCGCGGCCGGGAGGGGGACGGTGCGGATGCTGATCCGCCGTCGCGCGCGGCCGGGCCCTCGCTCGAGGTGGTCGGCGGGCCGTAGGCTGGCTCGGTGGGGTTCGAGGAGGCGCTCGCGCGACTCGGGTTCGTCCGATCCACCGGCCGCACGCCACGTGGTGTCCGGGTGTACGCGGCCACCCCGAACCGGTTCCTGACCTACACGGTCCAGTCGTTCGAGGACGGGACCGCGCTGTTCTCCTGGGAGTTCGCGGTCGGCGAGTACCTGGTGACGAAGGGGATCCAGTTCGGGTCGGACGAGACCTTGAACCAGTTTGCCTTCCCGCGGGAGGACGAGCGGGGTCCCCAGGACGCCGAATGGCTCGGCGGCTGCATCGAACGGGCGGAGGCACAGCTCGCTTCGGTGCGCTTCGATCGACCCGAGGGCGTTTGAGCGACACGACTCCTCGAACCGACTGCCGCGTTGGGACGATTCGCCACTCGTAGTGCTCAGGCTCGCGGCCGCTTCCTCGAACCCTGCTTGGATGATCACGACACGATCCCGACTGCGGTCCGTGTACTCCGTCAAGGCGTGACCGCCCCCACTACGACCGTTGACATATTCATGCATCATATGCATGAATACTCGCTGTGGACGGAACCACCGTCGCCGTGCTGGGGGCCTCGGGGTACTCGGGGGGCGAGATCGTGCGTCTGCTCCTTGGGCATCCCGGGGTCGAGCTCGTGTTCTTCGGGGGGAACGCCTCGGTCGGCAGCACCCTGGGACAGCTGCATCCGCACCTGTCGGGAACCCCCGAGGCGGGGATGAGCATCCGCGCCATCGACGAGGTCGATGGCGCGGATGTGGTCCTCTCGGCGCTCCCGCACGGCGCGTGCGCCCAACTGGCGCCCTCGCTGCTCGAGCGCGGCGTCCGGGTGATCGATCTCTCCGGGGACTTCCGCTCCCCGCCGTCCGTCTACCCGGCCTGGTACGGGTTCGAGCATCCGTCGCCGGAATGGCTCGACAAGGCGGTCTACGGACTGCCGGAGCTGTTCCGGGACCCGATCCGCGACGCCGTCCTGGTCGCGAACCCCGGCTGCTATCCGACGCCCGTTGCGCTTGGGCTGGCGCCGCTGCTGCGTGCGGGGCTGCTGGAACCCGCCCCCATCGTGGTGGACGGCAAGTCGGGCCTGTCGGGGGCGGGCAGGGTGGCGGGGGACACCGGCTCGCACGTGATGACCGAGGAGAGCGTCCGGCCTTACCGATTCCCTCGTCACCAGCACACGCCGGAGATGGAGCGCGCGCTGGAGCTCGCAGCCGGGGCGCGCCCGTCGGTGAGCTTCGTGCCGCACCTCGTACCCGCCGTCCGTGGGGTGCTCGTCACCTGCTACGCGCGGGCGGCGGAGGGCGTCACGACCGAGTCGATCACCAGCTCGTTGGCGTCAGCGTACGCGGGCGAGCCGTTCATCCGGGTCCTCGCGCCCGGGGAGATGGTGGACACCAAGCGCGTCCGGGGGTCCAACGTCGTGGAGCTCCAGGCGGTGGTGGATCCGCGCACTCGGACGGCCGTCGTCGTCGGAGCCCTGGACAACCTGGTCAAGGGCGCGGCCGGTCAGGCGATCCAGAACCTGAACCTGCTGTTGGGGCTGGACGAGAGGACCGGGCTCCCGACCTTGGGGGTCTACCCGTGAGCGTGACCTTCCCGAGGGGGTTCCGCGCCGCCGGCGTCACCGCCGGGATGAAGCCGTCCGCGCAGCCCGACCTGGCGCTGCTCGTGGCCGACGAGATCCGCGGCGCCGCTGGGCTGTTCACGACGAATACCTTCGCCGCGGCTCCCGTGCGTCTTTCCCGTGAACGCCTCGCGCGTGCACTCCCCCGGGCGGTTGTCGTCAACAGCGGTCAGGCGAACGCCGGGATCGGCGTGCGGGGGGATCGGGACGCGGAGGCGGCCACCGACGCCGTCGCCCAGGCCCTGGGCGTGGAGGCCGCGCAGGTTCTGGCGTGCTCCACCGGGGTGATCGGCGAGCCGCTCGACCTGGATCGGTTCGTCGGCGCGGTCCCCGGCTTGGTGGAGGCGGTCTCGCCCGAAGGCGGGAGCGGGTTCGCGGAGGCGATCCTGACCACGGACACCGTTCCGAAGGAGGCCGCCGCGGAGGGGGGGCCGTACCGGGTCGGCGGCTGCGCCAAGGGTGTGGGGATGATCGCCCCGGACCTGAAGCTGGCGACGATGCTCGCCTTCGTCACCACCGACGCACCCGTGCCACCGGCCGAGCTCCGGCGCCTGGCCACCGAGGTGCTCGAACCGCAGTTCGGATCCCTCACGGTCGACGGGTGCACGAGCACCAACGACACGGTCCTGATGCTCGCGAGCGGGACAGCAGGCGGCGACCTCGTGCTGGAGGGGTCCTCCGCCCACGACCAGGTGCGCCAGGCGGTCGAGGAGGTCACCGCGACGCTGCTCGTCCAGCTCGCGCGGGACGCTGAGGGCGCCAACCACGTCGTCCTGATCGAGGTCTCGGGGGCCGTGAGCGACGGGGAAGCCCGCGACGTCGCCAAGGCGATCGCGGACTCGCCGCTGGTCAAGACGGCCATCTTCGGTGGCGACCCGAACCCGGGCCGGATCCTCCAGGCCATCGGATCCTCGGGCGCCGCGTTCCTCCCCCAGGTGGTGGATGTGTCGATCGGCGACGTGCCGGTGATCTCCGGGGGGGAGGTCCCCCCCGCCTACCTCGAGGCGGGGGTCGCCGCGGCGCGTGAGCGGCTGCGGGAAGAGGAGATCCTGATCGCGGTGGGGCTGGGGGCGGGCCCCGGCAGCGCCCGGGCGCTCGGCGTGGACCTGTCCTACGAGTACGTGAAGATCAACGCGGAGTACACGACGTGACACCGCCGTCCGAGCTCCCGCCGCAGATCCGCGAACGCACCGTGGCGAAGGCGCGCACGCTGATCGAGGCCCTGCCGTTCATGCAGGAGCACCGGGGAAAGGTGGTGGTGATCAAGTACGGGGGAGCGGCGATGGAACGCGCGCCGCTGTCCCGCACGTTCGCCCAGGACGTCTCGTTGCTCCAGCACGCCGGCATCCACCCCCTGATCGTTCACGGTGGCGGTCCCCAGATCTCCGAGCTGTCCGAGCGCCTCGGCGTGGAGCCGCGGTTCGTCGACGGGGTGCGGATCACCGACCGGGGGACGCTGGACGTGGCCACCATGGTGCTGGCCGGGAAGGTCAACACCCAGATCGTCGCCATGCTGGTGGCGGGCGGGGTCCCGGCCGTGGGCCTCTCGGGGGTCGACGGCGCGCTCGCGGTTGCCCGTCGACAGACGGAGCCCGATCTGGGCTTCGTGGGCGAGATCGTCCGGGTGGGTGCCGAGGTGCTCTCCACGCTGATGGCGAAGGGCTTCGTGCCGGTCGTCGCCTCGATCGCGGCGGATGCGGACGGTCACCCGCTGAACGTGAACGCGGATCTGATGGCGGCCGAGCTCGCGATCGGGCTGGAGGCCGACAAGCTCGTCTACATGAACGACGTTCCGGGGGTGATCGGGGTCGACGACGAGCTGCTGTCCGAGCTCAGCGTGCAGGAGGTCCTCGATCTGCTCGCCCGAGGTGGCACCGTCGCCGGCGGCATGATCCCCAAGCTCGAGAGCGCCGCCCGAGCCCTCAAGGCCGGGGTGGGTCGCGTCCACCTGCTCGACGGAAGGGTCGAGCACTCGTTGGTGCTGGAGCTGTTCACCCCCGAGGGCGTGGGCACGATGATCACGCCGAGCGCGCCGGCGGACGACGGAGGGGCCCGGGGAGCGAGCGTGGATGCGCGAGCGGTGGTCCCCCCCCAGGAGGGGGCGCCGTGAGGCGCAACGGAGGCGCGGCGAAGGCTCGGCGCCTGCAGGCGATCCTCTCGCTGATCGCGCGCGAGCGCCTATCGAGCCAGGAGGAGATCCGCGCGCGTCTCCACCAGCTGGGTCTGGAAGTGACCCAGTCGACGATCAGCCGGGACGTCGAGGAGCTGGGGCTGGCACGGATGCACGACCACGAGGGCGTCCGGTACGTGGTGCCCGGGCGCACCGAGCCGGTGCCCCACTCGGCGCTGCTCCGCCATGCGCTGAACGAGTTCGCGCTGGCGTTCGAGGAGGGTGCGGGGGAGCTCCTGCTCATCCGGACCCCACCGGGCGCCGCGAACGCGCTCGCCGAGGCGATGGACCGTTCGGGGCTGTCCGAGGTCGCGGGCACGGTCGCCGGCGACGACACGATCCTGGTCGTTCCGCGGAAGGGAGCGACCGCGGGGATCGTCCGGCGCGCCCTCGCGGAAGCGATGGAGGTCGACGCAGGAGCGCCCGGTCCGTGACCGCGGGGCGGGCAGGATGGGTGGCATGAGCAGGAAGGAGCGGTGATGGAACGGGCGGTCCTCGCGTACTCGGGCGGCCTCGACACCTCGGTGACGATCCACTGGCTCTCGGAGCAGGGGTTCGAGGTGCACGCGGTGGCGGTCGACGTCGGCCAGCAGGAGGACTTCGCGGAGATCCGCCGCCGCGGGGAGTTGGCGGGGGCCGCGTCGGTCCGGGTGGTGGACGCCGTCGATCGGTTCGCCGGGGGGTACCTGGCGCGCGCGATCAAGGCCAACGCCCTGTACGAGCAGAAGTACCCGATGGTGTCCGCGCTCGCGCGACCGCTGATCGCTCACGAGGTCGTCGAGGTGGCGCGCGAGGTCGGCGCCGACGTCGTGGCGCACGGCTGTACCGGGAAGGGGAACGATCAGGTGCGTTTCGAGGTGTCCTTCGGCGTGCTCGCGCCGGACCTGCGGGTGCTCGCCCCGATCCGCGACGACGGGGTCCCGCGCGGGAAGGCCGTGGCGCTCGCGGGGGAATGGGGCATCCCGATCTCGACCGTGGCGACGGCGTTCTCGGTCGACGAGAACCTGTGGGGGCGTACGGTCGAGTGCGGGCCGCTCGAGGATCCCTGGGCCGCGCCGCCCGAGGAAGCGTTCGAACGCACCGCACCTCCCGACCGCCGGCCATCGGAAACGGTGGAGCTGCGCGTGGGGTTCGAGGCCGGGGTCCCGGTCTCGCTCGACGGGGAGCCGACGCCGCTGCCCGAGCTGATCCGATCCGTCGACGCGCTCGGTGGTCGCTTCGGCTTCGGGCGGGTGGACATGATCGAGAACCGCCGGGTGGGTATCAAGTCTCGCGAGCTGTACGAGGTCCCCGGCGCGCTCGCGCTGATCGCCGCCCACCGGGCGCTCGAGGACCTCACGCTGGAACGGGAGCTGGCGCACCACAAGCCGGCGCTCGAGCATCGTTGGGCGGATCTCGTCTACGACGGCCTGTGGTACAGCCCGCTCCGGGCGGCGATCGACGCTTACATCGACGCGACGCAGGGGCCCGTGACGGGCGAGGTCCGCCTCGGGTTCTCACCGGGGGCCTGCATCGTGGTCGGACGCCGATCGCCCGCCTCCCTCTACGACCTTTCGCTCGCGACCTACGGATCGGGGGACGCGTTCGACCAGCGCCACGCGGAGGGCTTCGTCCGGTTGTGGGGGCTCCCGCTGAAGGTGTGGTCGTCCCAGCAGGGCGGGGGTGCGGCGTGACGGACCGCGGGTCGCCGCTGTGGAGCGGGCGGTTCTCCGAGCCGCCGGCGCCTGAGGCGCTTGCCCTCGGCCGCAGCGTGGGGTTCGACGTCCGGCTCGCCCCGCAGGACGTGGAGGTCTCCGTCGCTCACGTCCGGGCGCTCGAGGACGCCGGGCTGGTCTCGGGCGACGAGGCGGCCGCCCTCGAGAAGGTCCTGAGGGAGGTCGGCGAGGAGATCGCGGCCGGCCGGTTCGCGTTCGATCCGGCCGACGAGGACATCCACTCGGCGATCGAGCGCGCCGTCACCGATCGACTCGGCGATCTGGGGGCCAGGCTGCACGCCGCCCGATCCCGGAACGATCTCGTGATGACCGATCTGCGGCTGTGGCTGCTCGCCGCCCGCCGTCGCATCGAGGAGGGTCTGGTACGGCTGGTCCGTGCGCTCTCCGAGCATGCCGCACGACACGCCGAGACCGTGATGCCTGGGACGACGCACGCGAGGCTCGCCCAGCCGGTCACGCTCGGTCATCACCTGCTGGCGCACGCGTGGGCGCTGCTCCGGGACCTGGACCGGCTCGACGCATGGGCCGCTCGGGCTTCGGAGTCGCCGCTCGGCGCCGGGGCGATCGCGACGTCCACCCTCGGGCTCGACCCCTCGGCGAGCGCCGACCGCCTGGGGTTGGATCGGCCGTTCGCGAACTCGATCGACGTGGTCTCAGATCGCGACGTGGTGCAGGAGTTCCTGGCCGTGACCACGATCTGCGGCACGCACCTGTCCCGCCTGGCGGCGGACGTGGCCCGGTTCACCGACGAGACCCTCGGTTGGGCGACCCTGCACGAGGCCTACACCACCGGGTCGAGCATGATGCCCCAGAAGCGGAACCCGGACGTGGCCGAGCTCGCTCGCGGCAAGGCCGGTCGGCTGCTCGGGGATCTCGCCGCCCTCACCGCGACGCTCCAGGGGCTCCCGCTCGGGTACCACCGGGATCTCCAGGAGGACAAGGAGCCCGCGTTCGACGCCGCCGACACGCTCGAGGCCGTGTTGCCCGCCCTCGTCGGCTGCGTCGAGACCCTCACGTTCCACTCCGAGGCGATGCGCGAGGCCGCGTTCGCGCCGGGATTGTTCGCAACCGACCTCGCGGAGGCGCTGGTGCGCCGGGGCGTCCCGTTCCGCGAGGCGCATGAGCGTGTGGGAGAGCTGCTTCGGCGGCTCGAGGCCGAGGGCCTTTCGTTTCATGCCCTCTCTCCGGACGACTGGTCAGAGCTCGGCCTCCCGGACGGCGCGGAGCTGCTCGACGCGGACCGCGCCGTCCGGGCCCGCACCACGCCCGGCGGCCCGTCCCCCGCGAGCGTGCGGGTGCAGATCGACGCCGTCCGGCGCATGCTGGCGACGCGGACGTGACGCTTCAGGCGGAGATCGGGTACCGACCGGCCGAGCTCACGTCGGTCCGCGAGCTCCGACAGCGGCTGCTCCGACCTCACCAAGGGGTCGAGGAGCTCGTCTACCGCGGGGACGACCACCCCGATGCCCTGCACTTGGGGGCGTTCGCCGGAGGGCGGCTCGTCGGCATCGCCTCGGTCGCTCCCGATCCGTCGGCTGCGCGGGAGCCCGACGCCTGGCGACTGCGTGGGATGGCCACCGAACCCGGTGTCCGCGAGCGAGGCATCGGCGGGGAGCTGCTCGAGCGGTGCGTCGCCCACGCGGGCCGGGGTGGCGCCGCCCTGGTGTGGTGCAACGCGCGGACGCGCGCCGAGCCGTTCTACCGTCGACACGGGTTCGAGCCGGTCGGGGAGGTGTTCGACGTGCCGGTCATCGGGCCGCACGTCCGGATGGTCCGCCGCCTCCGGTAGGCTGCCCGCGTCCCCGATCCCTGGAGGGAACCGCGATGAGCCTCGACCCGAGCATCCGCCTGGTCCGCGCGACCGAGCACGACGGCCTGGCGTGGGAGGAGATCCCGGTCGCCGAGGGCGATCCGAACCCGCCCGGCGAGGAGACGGTGGCGTTCCGCTCGGGGGACGGCCGGTTCTCGTTCGGGCTGTGGCGCCGGGTGCCGGAGACGGGGCCGATGGAGCCGCCCTACCACGAGGTCGCGGTGATCATCGAGGGTGAGGTCGAGCTGGTCGAGGAGGACGGCACCGTGCACCGGGTCGGCCCCGGCGACGTCGTGATCACGCCGAACGGCTCGAAGGCGACCTGGAAGGCGCTGTCCCCGGTGAAGAAGTTCTGGGCCGTGTACAAGGAGCCGTGAGATCCGCGTCTGGAGCGTCGTGTCCCAACCGTCCGGTACGCTTCGGAAAGTGAGATTCGCTAGCGCGCTGGTCATCTTCGCCCACCCCGACGACGCCGAGTTCATGTGCGGTGGTACCGTCGCGGCCTGGGCCCTCGACGGCACGGACGTTCACTACTGCGTCGTCACCGACGGCTCGGCCGGGTCCAACGAGCCCGGCATGACGCGGGAGGAGATGATCCCGATCCGCGAGCGCGAACAGCGAGCCGCGGCCGAGGTCCTCGGGGTGAAGAGCATGACGATGCTCGGGTTCCGCGACGGCGAGCTCGAGGTCAACCTGGAGACGCGGAGGGCCGTGGCGAGGGTCGTCCGCCGGATCCGCCCCGAGGTGATCGTCGCCCCCGACCCCTCCCGGCTGTGGCACGGCAGCGGGTACATCAACCATTGGGACCACAAGCAGGCCGGCACGCTCGCGCTCTGCGCGGTGATGCCGGATGCGCCCAGCCGGCCGCAGTTCCCCGAGCTCCTGGACGAGGGTCTGGAGCCGTTCGAGGTCCCCAACCTCTGGCTGGCGGCCGAGGAGCCCGATACCTACGTTGACATCACGAAGACGATCGATCGCAAGATCGAGGCCCTCGCCCGACACGCGTCGCAGGGGGGCGACGACGTTGAGGAGTGGGTGCGGGAGCGGGCTCGCGAGCTCGGGGAGCAGGCGGGGATGGAGTTCGCGGAGGCCTTCAAGGCGTTCTCTTTCGCGGAGGAGTGATGGACGAGCCGCTCGGCGACGACGATCGCGAGACCTTCGGGCTCGAGCCCGAGGAGGCGGAGAACGTCCGGGCGGACCTTGGAGACCTGCACGGGATGCGTCGGGTCTTCCAGGGCCAGGGCGTCAAGGGCGTCGTGATCGCCTGCCCGGACTGCCGGCAGAACCACTTCTACGAGTGGGAGCTGCTGAAGGACAACCTGGAGCACATGCTCGAGACTGGCGAGCCGCGGATGCACGAGCCGGCCTTCGAGGTCCGCGAGGACGAGTACGTCCAGTGGGACTACGCGAAGGGATACATCGACGCGCTCGCGGACCTCGGGCTGGAGCCGGACAACCGCGTCGAGCTCTCGCGGTGTCCATGGTGCGAGACGCCGGTGGAGGCCCACTTCCAGTTCTGCCCGAAGTGCGGACGGGCGCTCGGCGTCGTTCGCCTGTTCCAGGAGCTGTGCGACCGGGGGCTCGACGAGCGCGAGGTCCGCGCCATGCTCATCCGCGCCGGCTTCGAGCCCTTCTAGGCGCGGACGCGACCGCCGAGGGGTTTGCTCCTCTCGTTCGAGCCGGACGAGCCCACCCGCCGATCGACGGTCGAGCTCGCGCACGAGGCGCTGATCCGCGCGTGGGGGCGGCTCCGCGACTTGGATCGACGAGGGCCGCGAGGACGTCCGGACGCACCGACGGCTCGCGGCGAGCGGGGAGGAGTCGCTCGCCTCCGGGCGGGATCCCAGCTTCCTGCTCTCGGGCGCGGCTGGAACGGGTCGCGTCGTGGGCGTCGGAGACCCGGGTCGCATGGACCGCGCCGAGCGCGACTACGTGGAGGAGAGCCTGAAGCTCCATGAGGTCCGGGTCGAGGCCGAACGCACCAGGGTCGAGCACGAGAGGTGGCTCGAGCGGCGCTCGATCCGGCGGATGCGGGCCCTGATCGCGGTGCTCGCCGCTGCGGCGCTGGTGGCCTCGGGTCTGACCTGGATCGCGGTGGACCGCGGCCGGGAGGCCGAACGCGGACGGATCGAGGCGATCCTGAGCGCCGAGCGCGAGATGGCGGGGCGGCTGACCGCGGCATCTGTCGCGAGCCTGGACACGGACCCCGAGCAGAGCCTGCGCCTCGCGCTTCATTCGGTCGACGTGATGGCCAACCTCCGCGAACCCGTTCCGGCCGCCACCGTGGAGGCCGTTCACTGGGGGCTCCAGGTGGCGAGGGTGCAGTACCCGGTGCGGGACGGGGACGTCGCCGTCGTCACGGGTCCGCTCGGGCCTAGGGGCGTCTACGACCTGCCGCTAGACGATCTGCTGGACCTCGCCAGATCGCACGCCGCCGAGCGGTTCGCTCCCGGCCAATGCGAGCAGTTCTTCGGGACGGCGACGTGCCCGGCGCTCCCGTCGAGCTTCCCCGCGGACCTCCTCGCCGAACCGATCCGTGAGCTGGAGTCGCCCGCGCCCGACCGACCGCTCGCGGGAACGTAGGTCACCTTCTGGACGCCCTTCGAGCCCAAGGAGGACCGGTACTTCGTGAGAGAGCTCGACCGGCTCACCGCCGAGACCGGGATCGGGTTCCGGGTGGTCGGATTCGGAGGAGTCGGAGCCGCAGACTCCGAAGGTTTCCCCGACCTCGTCATGTACCCGCAGCCGGGCGTCGTTGCCGAGGAGGGCCGTGCGGGTCGGCCGATGGACCTCGGCTCCTACCTGGACGTCGAGCGGCTCCGGCAGGACCCAGAGCCCGCACCTCGTCTCGCTCGGGACCGTGGGCCCGATGGATCCTGGCCGTCCGCCGAGGGTCGCGTCTACGGCGCGTTCGTCGATCTCAACGTCAAGGGGCTGATCTGGTACCCGGTACCGGAGCTCCGCGCGGCGGGGTACGGGATCCCGGGGACCTGGGGCGAGCTCACCGCGCTCACCGACCGGCTGACCGCAGACGGCCGGCCCCCCCTGGTGCCTCGGGTTCGCCTCGCCCCCCGCCAATGGATGGCCCGGCACCGACTGGATCGAGAACCTCGTGCTCACGGGCTCCGGTCCCTCGACGTACGACCGGTGGACCTCACACGAGATACCCTTCGACACCGCCCCGGTCCGGCTGGCGTTCGAACGCCTGAGCCGGCTCTTGTTCACGGAGGGTTCCGTCTACCTGGGACCCGAGGGGGGCGCTGGAGATCCTGTTCTGGCAGGCCCCGCTGCCGATGGTCGAGCAGGATCCCCCGGGGTGCCGGTACCTGGAGGAGGGGCCTGCGAGCCTTGACCGGATCCTGGCCCATCTCGAGGAGGCGTGGACGAGGCTCGAGGAGCGGGGCTGACCTACCTCCCCCTGGGCAGCTCCAGGACGCAGTCCTCGGGCGCCTTGTCGTCCCGCAGGCCTTTGTAGCTCGGCGCCCGCATCTTCTTCGTGCTCTTCGTGATCTCCAGGTACTCGACCTCACACACCAGCTTCGGCTCGACGAACGTGGCGCCCTTCACGCCGACGAGGTCCGGGTCGTCGCCCGCGGGCCGCTGCCGGACGAGCGGCCGGAGCCGCTCCATCAGCCGGTCGAGCGTCTTCCGCGTGAACCCGGTGCCGACCTGGCCGATCCACAGCAGTCTCCCGTCGAGGTAGGCCCCGACCAGCAGCGCCCCGAAGCTCCCGGCGCGCCCGCCCTGGCCCGGTGTCCAGCCGAGGACCACGCAGTCCTGCGTGTTGGTGAGCTTGACCTTCCGCCAGTCGGGCGAGCGCCGCCCCGGCTGGTAGCGCGAGCCGACCTTCTTGGCCACCACGCCCTCGAGGCCCAGGTCCTTCGCCGTTCCCGCGAACCGCTTCCCCTCCCCCTCGACGTGCGTGATCAGCTGGAGCCGGTGGTCGGTCTCGCAGATCGCCTCGAGGAGATCGCGGCGATCCTCGAGCGCGAGACCGGTCGTGTCGCGCCCGTCCAGCCACAGGAGGTCGAAGGCCACCATCGCCACCGGGATCTTCTGGGCGATCCGCTTGATCTCGCGCTCGTTCGACAGGTTCATCCGCTGTTGGAGCGCCTCGAAGGAGTTCCTCCCGTCCTCGTCGAACGCGACGATCTCGGCGTCGAGCACCGCGTTCACCTGGTTCACGAGCTCGTGCACCATGTGCAGCTCCGGGTACTGCGGCGTGACGTCGCGGCCGGTCCGGGTGACCAGCCGGGTCCGGTCGGTCCCCATCGTGGTGATCGAGCGGATCCCATCGAACTTCGGCTCGAACCACCACCCGGGGTCGTCGAATGCCTTCCACCCGCCCTCGGCGAGCATCGGCTGGAACGCCGGAGGCGACTCGATCAGCGGCGCCTCCTGCTTCGAGCCGAGGAAGGCGAGCCAGTCGGTCCGCGTCTTCACGAAGTGGAACTCGAGTCCCGGGTACCGACGTCCGTGCAGCCGGAACGTGACCTTCGTTTCCGTCCACTCGGAGGGCTCGTACGTCCCGTCGTCGAAGATCCGCACCTCGCCGGCGCCGTAGTGCCCCTCGGGGATCGTGCCCTCGAAGCCCCCGTACTCCAGGGGATGGTCCTCGGTCCGCACCGCGAGACGCTTGTCGCCGGGCTCGGTCGGCAGGCCTCGGGGGACCGCCCATGAGGGGAGCGCACCGTCGCGCTCGAGGCGGACGTCGTAGTGCAGGCGCGTCGCCCGGTGTTTGTGGATCACGAACGATCTCCCGGTGCCGCGGGCTGTACCCGGCGGGGGCTCCGTCGTGCCCTCGGGCCCGAAGTCGCGCTTACGCAGGTACTCGCCGAGTTCGGGGTCCCTCGAGGCCGCGATCACCTCCTCCGATGTCCGTCGCGGGGCGTCGGCGAGCTCCTTCCCGCCGGGCAGACCGAGGGACTCGAGGGCGGCGGTGAGGTCCTGCGGGCTGGTGCGGACCCCCTCGAACAGATCGCCGACGCGCGCGAACCGCTCGCAGGCGTTGTCGATCCGGAAGTCCCGCGGGCTGATTCCGGCCTCGACCTCTTCCCACGTGACCGGGGTCGAGACGGTCGCGCCGACCTCGGGTCGCAGCGAGTACGCGGCCGCGATGTTGGCGCCACTCCGGTTCATGTTGTGGTCGATGAAGACCTTGCCGGTCCGACGCTCGATCTTCCAGGCCATCGTGACGCGCTCGCGGTCCGCCTTCTCGATCATCCGCCCGGCAGCGCCGACGAAGTCGCGCACCTGTTGGTAGCTGTAGCCGGGCTCGACCGGCACGTAGATCTGCATGCCGGTGGCGCCGGAGGTCTTCGGGAAGCCCTCCAGACCGAGCGCGTCGAGCGCGGCCCGGACGTGGAGGGCAACCGTCCGCACGGCCTCGAACGACGCCTCCATCGGATCGAGGTCGAAGAACAGGTAGTCGGGGAGCTCCACCGAGCCGCACCGCGAGTGCAACGGGTGCATCTCGATGCAGCCGAGGTTCGCGACGAACAGCAGGGTCGCGAGGTCCTGCACCATGAGGTACCCGATGAGGCCGTCCCGGCTGTCCTCGCTCTCGACAGGGCAGCGCGCGATCCACTCGGGCGTGTGCGTGGGTGCGGTCTTCTCGAAGAAGAAGTCCCCGGCGATGCCGTCGGGCATCCGCTTCATCGTGAGGGGCCGATCGCGTAGGTGGGGCAAGATCAGCTCGGCGACGTTGAAGTAGTAGGCGACGAGGTCGCCCTTGGTGTATCCCTCAGCGGGCCAGAAGATCTTGTCCAGGTTCGACAGGCGCAACTCGCGGCCCTCGACCTCCGCCCACCAGGCATCGCCCCGGCGCTCGGCAGGCAGGGCCGACGGCATCTCGACCGTCAACACCCCCGAGCGCGACCTCCGGGCCGGCATGCAGGGCATGGTAGACGGGATGCCGGTGGCGTCGGCGAAGTAGGCTAGGATGCCAAGTTCCCTGCTCAGAGCCCACCGGACCCGAGCGACCGGCCCGGAGGGCCCGACCCGGAGGAGCGCGCATGCCGCCCAGAGCGATGTGGAAGGGGGCCATCTCGTTCGGCCTCGTCACGATCCCGGTGGGTGTCTACCCGGCCACCGAGGAGAAGTCGTTGCGGTTCAACCAACTGCACGACGAGGACATGGGGCGGATCCGGTACAAGCGGGTCTGCTCCGTGGACGGCGAGGAGGTGGACTACGAGCACATCGTGAAGGGCTACGAGGTGGAGAAGGATCGCTACGTGGTGATCACCGACGAGGACCTGGACGCCGTGCCCGTCGAGTCCTCGCGCGCGATCGACATCCAGCAGTTCGTCGCCCTGGACGAGATCGACCCGATCCTGTTCAAGAAGTCCTACTACCTGGTCCCCGAGGAGCCCGGCGCCAAGGCCTACGCCCTGCTCCGCGAGGCCCTCACCGAGGAGAGCAAGGTCGGCATCGCCAAGGTCAGCTTCCGCGACAAGGAGCATCTGGCGGCGCTGCGTTTCAAGGACGACGTGTTCGTGCTGGAGACCATGTACTGGCCCGACGAGGTCCGGGCGGCCGGGTTCGACACCGTGAGCTCCGAGGCAAAGGTCCGGGCGAACGAGGTCGAGATGGCCAAACAGCTGATCGAGAGCCTGAGCGAACCGTGGGACCCCGAGCGCTTCAAGGACGAGTACCGCGAGGCGCTGCTCGGGATCGTCGAGAAGAAGCTGGCCGGAGAGCCGATCGAGGCGCCCACCGAGGCCGCCCCAGCCCGGGTGGTCGACCTGATGGAGGCGCTGAAGGCCTCCGTGGCGGCGGCGAAGGAGCGCACGCCGGCCCAGGGAGCCAAGCGCGCGGCCGGCAAGCGCTCGTCGAAGAAGACGGCGGCCAAGAAGACGGCGGCGAAGAAGGCCACCGCCAAGCGGGCCCCCTCTCGCAAGAAGGCCGTGGGGGAGTGAACCGTGAAGCTGGTCGCGGCGGTGATCAAGCCGCACAAGCTCGATGAGGTGAAGGAAGCCCTCCGCGACGTGGGCGTGCAGGGGCTCACGACCACCGAGGTCGAGGGGTTCGGGCGCCAGCGCGGTCACACCGAGGTGTACCGGGGTGCCGAGTACCAGGTGGACTTCGTCCCGAAGGTGAAGATCGAGGTCCTCTGCGACGACGACCAGGCATCCCAAGTGGTCGAGGCGGTCACGGGGGCGGCCCGGACGGGGAAGATCGGCGACGGCAAGATCTGGGTGATCCCGGCGGAGCAGGTCGTCAGGATCCGGACCGGCGAGATGGGTCCGGACGCCCTCTGAGCATGGATCAGCGGCCGGCGGCGGTCGCACGGCTCCTCGAGGAGCTCGGCGCCCTCGACCGTGCCTACTCTCGGGGCCACCACGGTCGATGGTCCGCCGCCCGGCGCGCCGAGCTGGTCGACGGCTGCCTGCGAGACCTGTTCGAGGATCTGCCGTCGCCCGCCGGCGTCGCGCTCGTCGCTCTGGGGGGATACGGCCGCGGACGACTCGCTCCCGCCTCGGACGTCGACCTGCTGCTCGTGCACGATGGGGTGGCGCCGGAGGTCGTGGCGGCGCTCGCCGAGCGCCTTTGGTACCCGCTCTGGGACGCAGGGATGCGGGTGGGCCACGCCGTCCGGACCCCCCGGGAGTGCGAGGAGGTCGCCGCCGAGCGGATCGACGTCGCGACGGCGATGCTCGACGGTCGAGCGCTGTCGGGCGACCTCGCCCCGTGGGCGGAGGCCCTGGCCCGGGTCCTGGCCCCCATCCGTTCCGATCCACGGACGTTCGCGGCGTCCCTGCACGCGGACGCGGAGGAGCGCGGGGAGCGGCATGGCGCGGTCTCGTCGCTGCTTGAGCCCAACCTGAAGGAGGGAGCCGGAGGCCTGCGGGACGTCCACGTCCTCGGGTGGCTCGGAACGGCGCTCGGGCGGTCGCTGGAAGAGCAGGGCCTGCTGCGCGACGTCGAGCGCCGGGCCGTGGAGGAGGCCGAGGAGTTCCTCGAGCGCGTCCGCGCCGCGCTGCACCTGGAGACCGGACGGGCAACGGACCGGCTACTGCTGGAGCAGCAGCCACCGATCGCGCGGTGGTTGGGGTTCGTCGAGGAACCCGACCTGCGAGCGGTCGATGGGCTGATGCGTCAGGTGTTCGAGCACGCTCGACAGGTCGAACACGTCCGCTCCTCGGCGCTCCGGCGGTACCTGAGCGGCGAGCCGCATCCACGCCCGGTGGAGCCGACGCCTCAGGGCGTCCTGCGCGCGCTCGTCGAGTTGGCGGAGGAGGGCGGCGTCCCCTCCCCCGCGACGCTGGACGCCATCGAGGCCGTCGGGATCCCCGACGAGGTCGAGTGGACCGACGGTGTCCGCCACGGGTTCCTGGCCCTCCTCCGAGCGGGTGAGGAGGGCGCCAGGATGCTCGAGGTGCTCGACCGCCTGGGTCTCCTCCACCGGTACCTTCCCGAGTGGGCCCCCGTGCGCTGCCGCCCGCAACGCGATCCATACCATCGGTTCCCCGTGGACGTGCACCTGCTCCGCTCGCTCGTCGAGGTCTCGCGGCTGCTCGAGCTTCCCGGCGACGAGCCGATGGCGGCCGAGGCCGTGGCGGCGGTCACCGACCGGGACGGCGTCCTGCTCGGCGCCTTGCTCCATGACATCGGCAAGGTCGGGAAGCGGAACCACGTCGCCGTCGGGCGCGACATCGCCGCGCGCATGCTCGGGCGCATGCGCCTGCCGGACGCGACGCGCGGGCTCGCCGCCTTCATGGTCGCCGAGCACCTGCTGCTCCCGGACACGGCGACGCGGCGGGATCTGGAGGACCCGGATCTCGTGCTGGAGGTTGCCACCAGGGTCGGCGATCCGGAGCGGCTCGCCGCCCTGTACCTACTCGCGATCGCCGACGGGCAGGCCACGGGTCCCCTCGCGTGGACCCCTTGGCGGGCCACCCTTGTTCGGGAGCTGGTCGCCAAGGTCCAGCATGTGCTGGAACGCGGGGAGGTCGGGGCGGACACCGCCGCCCGCCTGAGCGAGAGGGCGGACGCCCTGCGAGCGCTCCTGCCCGACGTGCCCGAGGACGCGCTGCGGCGGTTCCTGCTCCGCATGCCCCGGTCGTACGTGCTCACCGTCCCGCCCGAACGGGTGGCCGAGCACCACGCGATCGTGGCCCCGCCGCTCGGCACCCTGGAGGTGCGGACGCAGGCCGCTCCCGGTGCCCGGCCCGGCACGTATGTCCTGACGGTCGTGGCGGCCGATCGCCCCGGTCTGCTCTCGCTGATCGCGGGGGCGGTCGCGCTCGCCGGCCTGTCGATCCTCTCGGCGCACGTGTTCACGACCGAGGACGGGACCGCTGTGGACGTCTTCGAGGTCGAGGGGGCGTTCGAGACGGAGGTTGGGGAGGAGCGATGGCGCGAGCTCCGATCCACGCTGCGGGGGGCGATCGAGGGCAGGGTCGAGCTCGAGCACCGGGTCGAGGTCAAGCGTCGCCACTACCCGCCGACCCGTCACGCGGTCCCCGTCGAGGTCGAGGTCCACGCCGACGTCTCGGACTTCTTCACCGTGGTCGAGGTGGAGGCCTCGGACCGGATCGGTCTGCTCCACGACATCACCCGGACCTTCGCCGACCTGCACCTCGACGTGCATCTGGCGAAGGTTGCCACGTACGGTGCCCGGGTGGTGGATGCGTTCTACGTCCGGGATGCCCTCGGCCGAAAGCTCGACGACGAGCAGGTCGCCGAGCTCGAGCGCGCCCTCCGGGCGCGACTGGAGGGACTAGACGCCGGCGTGCGAACGGCGCCCTGAGATCTGAGGAGGAGATGTCAACGACGAAGTCGCTCGGGCCCCTGGACCAGGTCTCCCTGTTCTGTCGAGAGCCCGAACGCTCGGAGCGCTTCTACGGTGAGGTGCTCGGGTTCCCCCACCTCGGTACCTACGGCGACCTCGCGTTCTTCGACATGCACGGCGTTCGCCTCTACCTGCACCGGAAGGATGATGCCGAGTGGCGGCCCGGCTCGATCCTCTATTTCGGCACGGACGACATCCGGAGCCGGGCGGCATCGCTGGCGGAGATGGGAGTGACGTTCGCCGCGGAGCCGCACCTCGTCCATCGCGACGAGGCGAGCGGCGAGGAGACGTGGATGGCGTTCTTCGAGGACCCCGACGGCAACACGCTCGCCCTCACGTCTCGCGTTCGACCGGATCGAGGGTGACGGCTAACGCCCGAGGATCCCACGCAGGCGCTCGGCCATCCTCGGGCTGGCGCCCTCGTCCTCGTGCTTGAAATAGCAGAAGACGTCGTGACCGGCCTCGAGCGCCGGGCCGATGCGCTCCGCCCACGCCGCGAGCTCCCGATCCGCGTACCCCGTCTTCCGCAGACGCAGGAACCCGAACGGCTCCCATGAGAGGTCGTCGGGGCCGGGATCCTGCTCGTCGGTCTCGGCCACGCACCAGGCGACGCCCTGCTCGAGCAGGAGGTCGCGCGCCTCGCGCCAGGAGGGGTGTCGGAACTCCATCGCCGCCCGCGGCCGGGGGGGCAGGTACCCGACGAACGCCTCGATCAGTCCTCGAGCGTATCGCAACGACGGCGGGCACTGGTACAGGATCGCCCCCAGCCGGTCGCCGAGGACCCGGCACCGCTCGAGGAAGTCGCGGACGTCCTCGTCGGCGTCGGCGAGCCGCCGGACGTGCGTGATGCGCTGGTTCGCCTTCAGGGTGAAGCGGAAGTCCTCCGGGGTTAGGTCGCGCCAGTTGGACAAGGTCTTCTCCGTGGGGAGGCGTCGGAACGTGTAGTTGATCTCGACCGACGGGAACCGGCTCGCGTAGTAGGAGAGCATCTCCCGATCCTTCAGCCCCTCGGGATAGAAGACGTCGTGCTTCCACTCCTTGTAGGCGAACCCCGATGTCCCCAGAAAGAGCGTCCCGGGCATGGGAGTATCGTCCCATGGACGCACCCGAGGTGCGGGGCGACCTGGGTCCGGGCCAGGTTCCGGCCGTTTGGCTCGAGCCGGCCGGGTCGGTCGCCTGGCTCGTCGTCGCCCACGGCGCCGGAGCGGGCAGGGATCACCCGTTCCTGGTCGGCTTCTGTCGCGCGATGGCCGATCACGGGGTGGCCACCGCTCGGTTCGATTTCCGGTACATGGCCGCAGGACGGCGCTCGCCCGATCCGGAGCCCGTGCTGCGGACGACCTGGGAGACCGTGTTCGGCGCCGTGGAGGCGATGGCCGCCGGGCTCCCGGTGCTCGCGGGCGGCAAGTCCCTGGGTGGACGGATCGCCTCGATGTGTGTCGCCGATGGGCTGCCGGCCGCCGGGCTCGTGTTCCTCGGGTACCCCTTGCATCCACCGGGCCGCACCGAGCGCCTGCGAGCCGAGCACCTGGCGCGGATCGGGGTGCCCATGCTCTTCCTCCAGGGGACGAGGGACCCGTTCGCGCGTTCCGACCTGCTGGCGCAGGTGCTGGACGGGCTCGGGGATCGTGCCGAGCTCGTGGCCGTCGAGGGCGGCGACCACTCGTTCAACGTGCGCGGCGCCAAGCTCGGCGCCCGAGAGACCGGCGCCGGGTTGGCCGATCACGCGGGCCCCTTCGTCCGGCGCGTGGCGGGGGGCTGAGGTGCCGCGGAAGCACCGGCGACGGGTTGACGAGCCGATCCCACCGCTCCGGCGCCCACAGGGCGAAGCGCCCCTCTGGGCGCTCGCCCCGGGGGCCGACGTGCGGCGTGTCTCGAACGAGAGGCCCTATCGGTGTCCGGGGTGTGACCTGCGGATCCTCCCGCTCGTGTGGCACTTCGTGGTCGTGCCGGAGGACGCGCCGGATGAGCGGCGGCACTGGCACGAGGGCTGTTGGCGCGTCGAGCTGAACCGCACGCGGGGCCGTCGCCGGGCCTGAGGATCGTCTCGGCGGGCTGCTAGCATCGAGGGGTCGCGCGAGCGCTCTTCCCGTCTCCCCGCGGTGAGCGCGACATCGGTCCGAGCGCAACAGGCCGAACGGAAGGACGGGTCATGGCCGAAACAGCGCTCGGCGTCCTGGCAGCCTCCTGGGGCGTCGTGATGGCGCTCTCCCCGGTCCTCCAGATCCGGAGGATCCTCCACCGACGCTCGTCGGAGGATGTCTCGGTCGGCTACCTGCTCGTCGTCACGTCCGGGTTCGTGATCTGGGTCGCGTACGGGTTCACGATCGGCAACCCGGTGATCGTGGCACCGAACATGATCGCCCTGCTGGTAGGGGCGACGACGATCATCGTGGCGCTCCGATTCCGATCCTCACGAGGTCCGTCGCCGACGACGGGCACGCTCGACGGGCCCCATGCCTCGGCGCGGGATCCTGACCCGGCCACCGTCCCCCGCTGAGGAACGTCCGGCTCGGGCGGGTCCGTCCGCTCGCTATCATCGCGACCGTGCCCACCGAACACGTGCGTGCCGTCATGCGCGAGGGTGAGGCGGGGTGGAGGGGCCGGATCGGCGACCGGGAGGTCCGGGCCCGGAACCGTGCGGCCTGCCTCTCCTCCCTCCGACGACTCGCCGGATCGGACGCGGCGCTGACGGTCGAGGTGATCCCCGCCCTGGTCGGCGTTTCGGAGGCGGCCGCGATGCTGGGCTGGGATCGTCGGCGGGTCGCGACCTACGTGTCCCGGGGAGCCTTCCCGGAGCCGGTGGTGACCCTGGCCTCGGGCCGCGTGTGGCGGCGCGAGGACGTGGAAGCCTTCGCCCGGGACCGATCCCGTCGCAAGGGCAGGAGGATCCGGCGGTGACCGAACGGCTCCTGTTCCTCGTCCGTCACGGGGAGTCCGACTTCGACTCACGGGACTTCCGGTCCGCGCCCCGGGGCGAGCAGTGGGACCCGCCGCTCGGACCCCGCGGGCGGGAGCAGGCCAAGCTCTTGACCCGCCGGTTGCTCTCGATGGGCCGGCCATCGGCCGTGTACAGCTCCCCGTTGCGGCGGACGCTCGAGACGGTCGAGCCGTTCGCTGAGGCCTCGGGGCTCGAGGTCCGCGTCGACGAGGATCTCATGGAGGCGCACATCGGGGAGTGGGAGGGCAAGCGGTTCG
Organism: uncultured Actinomycetes bacterium; assembly: GCA_964640085.1. Taxonomy (GTDB): domain Bacteria; phylum Actinomycetota; class UBA4738; order UBA4738; family HRBIN12; genus CAZXFA01. The sequence continues at coordinate 54,779 of CAZXFA010000011.1, forward strand.
AGGAGATCTTGGCGAGCGACGAGCGGATCCTGCGCCGGTTGCGCAACCAGGAACCGATCTGGAGCCACGCGCCGGGCGCGGAGGCGCTGGGGGCGTTCCGGGGGAGAGTGGGGAACGCGATCGAGGCGATCCTGGGTCGTCACCCGGAGGGAAACGTGCTCATCGTGTGCCACGGCGGTGTCATCAACGCCTACGTGGCGCCGCTCCTCGGGCTGGACCACGAGATGTTCTTCGTCCCGGAGAACACCTCGTTGAACTCGGTGGTGGTCGACGGACCCGATCGCCGCGTCCGGTTCCTGAACGACGCGCTGCACCTCACGGACCCCCACTTCTTCGACGCAGGTTGGCCCGGGAACGGGTGAGCGGAGGACGCCCCTATACTGCCCGGGAGCGAGTCCCGATCCCGAGGAGGAAGCCGTGCCCGTGCAGTTCCTCTCCGACGAATGGACCGCCGAGCTGAAGGAGCGGTTGAACGCGAGCCAGGGGTTCAGGGATGCCGCCGGGGGCTCGGAGGCCACGATCCAGAACGTGATCAACACGACGGACGGACTGAAGCGCTACTGGATCCGGATCGAGCGGGGGAGCGTCGATCTGGGTCCTGGCGACGCGCCGCAAGCGGACGCCACGATCGAGCAGGAGTACGAGACGGCCGCTGCGCTCGCGCGGAGCGAGCTGAACCCGGTGAGCGCGTTCATGACCGGGAAGCTGCGTATCAACGGCAGCATGATGCTCCTGATGCAGCTCCAGGACGCGCTGTCCGAGCTCGCCAAGGTGATGCAAGAGATGGACGTCGACTACTGAGCGTTCCGCTCGGGCAGGATCGTGAATGTGGCGGCCGCCCGGGCGAGCAAGGACCCGTCCGGGCCTCGCACATCGGCCTCTGCGTAGCCGAAACGCTTCCCGGCCTTCAACACCCGCCCGCTTGCCGTCACGGTCTCCCCCACCCGGGCGGGCGCGAGGAACGTGAGCTGGAGCGAGGTCGTGAGATGCGATCGGCCCTCGTCGAGCGCCGAGAGCATCGCGATCCCGGTCGCAGCGTCCGCGAGGCTCGCGATCACGCCACCGTGCAACGTGCCCATCAGGTTCACGTCGTCCTGACGTACCTCGAGCGAGAGCTCGGAGGCGCCGGGCCGAAGGCCGTCCAGCCGCATCCCCATCCGTTCGTGGAAGCGTGAGCGCGCGACGCGCTCCCGCACCTGCTCCACCCGTACGTCGTCGTTCCCCACGGCGGGCAAGCCTAGCGCGGGCGCGAGCTGGAGCGCCTCCATCCGATCCGGAGGCTCATTCCTTCACGTACGGCTTGCCGTCCGCGGCCGGCGCCCGGGCGCGATGGACGGCGCCGGCGACGACGAGGATCGTCGCGAGGTACGGTGCCATCAGGAGGAACTCCGAGGGGATCCCCGTCTGGAGGATGGAGAGCTTGACCTGGAGCGAGTCGGCGAACCCGAACACGAGGGCGGCGGCGAACGCGCCGATCGGGTTCCAACGCCCGAAGATCATAGCGGCCAGCCCGATGAACCCCCTGCCCCCGGTCATCTGCTCGTCGAACCGCCCGACCGAGCCCAGGGTGAAGTAGACGCCGCCGATCCCGGCCACCATCCCTCCCAGGATCACGTTCCGGTACCGGGTGAACAGCACCCGGATGCCGACGGTGTCGGCAGCCCGCGGATGCTCGCCCACGGCGCGCACGCGCAGCCCCCACCGCGTGTAGAAGAGCCCGAAGTGGATCGCCCCGATCAGGATGAACATCAGGTAGACGAGCACGTTGTGGTCGAACAACAGCGGCCCGATCACCGGGATGTCGGCCAGCAGCGGGATCCGAACCGGCTGGAACCGTCCCGGCGTGTTGAGATCGGCGTTCTGCTGGAGGAAGCGTGCCGAGAAGAAGCTCGTGAACCCGGTCCCGAGGACGATGATCACCGTCCCAGCGATGATCTGGTCCACGCGGTACCGGATCGCGAGCACCGCCAAGAGCCACGCGAGGATCCCACCCACGACGGCGCCCATCAGCAGCCCGAGCCACAGGTTGTCCGTCACGCTTCCAACGAGGGAGCCCGTGAAGGCCCCGGCGAGCAGCATCCCCTCGATGCCGATGTTGATCACGGCCGCCCGTTCGCACAGGACGCCGGAGAGCGCGCCGAACGTGATGGGCACGGAGGCGAGCAGGGCGCTCTGGAACATGCCGAGCAGGTTGAATCCCCGGCCCCGCGCCGCCCACGTGAGGAAGGCGAAGATGAAGACCAGCACGACCGCGCCGAGGACCACGTTCGTGTAGCGCCCGAACCCCCTCGTCAGTTGGACGCCGCCGACGAACGCGCAGGCGGCACCCAGGATGAACGCCGTGATCTGGACGGGGAGGACGAGGTCGGGCAGCCGGAAGGCGGTCTCGCCCCTGGTCGGGTTCAGGACGAAGCGCGACGTCAGCCCGGGTTCGGACCCAAGTCCGAACAGCACGGCGATCGCGACGCCCACGAGCAGGAAGACGATCCCCGTCGCCCTCGTCCGCTGGAGGGAGATGGCCCTCGGCGCCACCGCCGCGACGCTCATCCGCCCACCCCTGTGGCGGCCATCCGAGCCCGCCGACCGTGGAGGCGATAGATCGATCGGACCAGCGCTGGAGCCGCGATGAACATGATGATCAGCGCTTGGATGATGGTCACGATGTCCACGGGTGTCTGCGTCGCCGCCTGCATCGCCCGGGAGCCGTTCCGCAGGATGCCGAACAGGATCGACGCCAGCACCACCCCCAGGGGCCTGGCTCGACCGAGCAGGGCGGTGGTGATGCCGTCGAAGCCGTACCCCGACGAGAACCCGGGGGTCAGGCTGGGCGATGTCGAGAGCAGCTGGTTGGCGCCGCCGAGCCCCGCAAGCCCCCCTGCGACAGACATCACGACCACGTACACCCGTGTCGGGCTGATCCCCGCCGCCCTGGCCGCGTCGGGGTTGGCCCCTACCGCCCGGAACTGGAACCCCACGGTGGTGCGATTGAGCAGCCACGCGATCAGCGCGGCCACCCCGATCGCGACCACGAGGCCGAGATGCAGCCGGAGGGTGGAGCCGAACAGCCTGGGGTAGAGCGCCTCCACAGGCTTCGAGATGGGATCGGTGCGGTCCGGCCGCTGGAAGAAGGTCGTCGACAGGAAGTAGAGCGCCAGGAAGCCTGCGATCGAGTTCATCATGATGGTGACGATCACCTCGTGGGCCCCGGTCTTGGCCTTGAGGATGCCCGGGACGAATCCCCATGCCGCGCCACCCACGAATCCGGCGAGCACGATCAGCACGACGAGGAACGGCCCCGGGACTCCCACGAGGCTGAAGCCGACCGCCGAGGCGGCGATGGCGCCCGCCGTGATCTGACCTTCGGCTCCGATGTTGAACAGGCCCGCCCGGAAGCCGAGCGCGACGGCGAGGCCGGCGTACATCAGGGGAACGGCCACGATCAGGGACTCGGAGAGCGGATTGAACGCCCGGAGGATCTCGGTCACGTCCCCGCTCGCGAAGGCCTCCGCGATCGTGGCCGGGTTCCCGATCCCCCCCGTGAACAGGGCCCGATACGCCTCGGAGACGGCCGTCCACGACGCCTGGAGCGCGTCCACCGGGTTCCGGAAGAAGCTCTTCCACTCACGGAGAGCGTCGGTGTCGGTGAAGATGATCACCAGGGCCCCGACGGCGAGCGCTGTGACCACGGCGAGGATCGGGATCAGGACGGTCTCCCGCCACCCGACGGCTTCGGCGAGCGCGCCGGCGAACCCTCGGGTGACACCGGACGTGTCCTCGCCGGCGGCCCGGGCCTCTTGCTCCTCCTCCCGCTCCTGCTGCTCCTCGGACCGGGGCGGCGGCTCCGTGGTCGTCGGGTCCGGCGCGTCCGCCTGCGGACCGTGTCCGGGCTCCCGGGGCTCCCGCTCGTCACTCACGGTCCGGTCGTCCCCCCGCCCGCGGAGGCGGGCGCCCCACCCGCCATCATGAGACCGAGCTCCTCACGGTTGGCACGCCCCGCCGGCAGGATGTCGACGATCCGTCCCCGGTACATCACCGCGATCCGGTCGGCGAGGCCCATCACCTCGTCCAGCTCGACCGAGATGATGACCACGGCCGCTCCACGGTCCCGCTGCTCGACCAACCGGGCATGGATGTACTCGATCGAGCCGACGTCGAGCCCCCTCGTCGGCTGGCTCGCCACGATCAGGCGGCTGTCCCGGGAGAACTCGCGCGCCACGATGGTCTTCTGCTGGTTGCCGCCGGAGAGCGTGGACGCCAGCTGGAGGACGGACGGCGTCCGGATGTCGAACGCGCGGGCCCGCTCCTCGGCCACCCGGGTCACCTCGGCCTCGTCGCGCACGATCCACCGGGCGAACGGGGCCAGATCGTACGTGTTGAGCACGAGGTTGTCCGCGATCGAGAAGTCCACGATGATCCCGTCGCGGAGCCGGTCTTCGGGGACGTGGGACACGCCGGTGCGAAGGACCTCCTTAGGGGAGGCCTTCGTGACGTCCCGGTCGAGGATCTGCACCCGGCCGGAACGGGTCGCCCGGAGGCCGGTCAGGGCCTCGGCCAACTCCGTCTGTCCGTTGCCCTGGACCCCGGCGATGCACACGATCTCGCCGGCCCGAACCTCGAACGAGACCTCGTTCACCGCGATCTGTCGGCGATCGTCTTCCACCACCAGGTCCTCCACCACCAGGACCGGCTCCTGGGGTTCGGCGGGGGACTTCTCCACCGTGAGCTGCACGGCGCGGCCGACCATCATCGTGGCGAGCTCCTCCTCCGAGCTCTCCGAAGGGGTCGTGGTCCCTACGACGCGCCCGCGGTGGAGCACGGTGATCCGGTCCGCGATCGCCAGGACCTCTTTGAGCTTGTGCGTGATGAAGACGATCGACTTGCCGGCCTCCCGGAGGGATCGCATGACGCCGAACAGCTCCTTGGTCTCCTGCGGTGTGAGGACGGCCGTGGGCTCGTCGAGGATCAGCACGTCCGCCTCGCGGTACAGGGCCTTGACGATCTCGGCACGCTGCTGGATGCCGACGGGAAGATCCTCGACGAGAGCGTCTGGCGGCACTTCGAGTCCGTACTGCTTGCTGATCCCCTCCACACGACGGGCCGCATCGCGGAGGTTGAGTACTCCGAGCGGCCCCGTGTCCTCCACGCCCAGGATGATGTTCTCGGTCACGGTGAACACCGGAACCAGCATGAAGTGCTGGTGAACCATCCCCAGCCCGGCCGCGATCGCGTCGCCGGGGGAGTCGAAGTGGACCGGGCGATCGTCGATGAGGACCTCGCCCTCGTCGGCCCGGTACAGGCCGTAGAGGATGTTCATCAGCGTGGTCTTCCCCGCACCGTTCTCACCGAGGAGTGCGTGGATCTCCCCGGGTTCCACGGTGAGGTCGACCGAGTCGTTGGCGATCACCCCCGGGAACCGCTTGGTGATCCGCCTCAGCTCGAGCTTCACCCAGATACCTTCCGGTCCTCGAGATCACCGGACCCTAGCAGGGACGGGGGGTGCGGGCTCGACACCCGGCACCCCCCGTCACAGATCGAGCCGAGGTCCTACGCGGGGTAGTCCGCCGGATCCACGGACACGCTGCCGTCGATGATCCCTTGCCGCAGCTCGTCGAGCTTGCTCGCGAGCTCGGCCGGAACCTGATCCTCATACTCGTGGAAGGGCGCGATCTGCACGCCCTCGTTCTCGAGCGTCCCCGAGTAGAACCCTCCCTCGAACGTCCCCTCGACCACCGAATTGATGGCGTCGAACACCGCGACGTCCATGTTCTTCATGATCGAGGTGAGGAACAGGTCGCAGAACTCCTCGGCCGAGATGCAGCCGTCGGTGTCCACCCAGATGACCTTGGTCCCCGGGTTGTCCTGTGCGGCGGCGGTCGTCCCGAACCCCACGGGACCGGCCACGGGCAGGACGGTGTCGGCGCCCTCACCGATGAAGTCCTCGGTGAGCCGACGGCCGTCGTCCTGGTTCTCGAAGTTCCCCGTGAACGAGTCGCGACCGAGGACCTCCACCGACGTCCCGTTGTCCTGGTTGTAGGCGCGCACGCCGGCTAGGTACCCGTCCATGAAGATCGTGACGGTCGGGATCTCGATGCCGCCGTACGTGGCCACCGTGCCCGTCTCGGTCATCCCGGCCGCCAGGTACCCGGCCAGGAACGCCGCCTGGTCGGTGGCGAACGTCAGGCCGAGCACGTTCGGGATCACGGGGTCGTAGGCGAAGTCTACGATCGCGAACGGCAGGTCCGGATTCGCCTCTGCGGCCTGCTGCGTGGCGTCGCCGAGCAGGAAGCCGATCGTGATGATGATGTCGCAGCCCTCGTCGATGAGGGCCTGGATGTTGGGCAGGTAGTCGTCCTGCGTCTGCGACTCGAGGAACTTGGCCTCGACCCCCAGCTCCTCCGCGGCCCGTTCGGCGCCGGCCCAGGCGGTCTGGTTGAAGCTCTTGTCGTCGATGCCGCCGACGTCGGTCACCTGGCAGGCCTTCATGCCTTCGCCGGGGAGGGGCTCAGCCGTCTCGCCCGTAGGGCCCGTGACCGCCGTTTCCCCGGTCGGTCCGGTGGCCTGCGGCTCCTCCTCCTCGGCACATGCCGCGGCGATCAGCGCCAGGACCGCCACCACGGCGAGGATGCGCAACCACTTCGTCATGCCCCCTCCTTCCCCTCGGCCCCTCGGTCAGGGTCGTCTCCACACGTTGGTACGTGGCCGGACATCCCGGGGGATGCCCGAGCCGACAAGGGGGAATCTACCCCCTTCCCGCAGACCTCGCTTCGGGCCGACCGCGTCCCCCCGAGCGGGACCATCGGCTGGCTCACTCGGTCCCGAACAGCCGGTCCCCGAAGTCCCCGAGCCCGGGGAGGATGTACCCGTGCTCGTTCAGCTGCCGGTCCAGCGCGGCGGTGAAGATCGGCACGTCCGGGTGGTCGTCCTGCATCTTCTGGACGCCCTCGGGGGCCGAGACCACGCAGACGAACCGGATCGAGGCCGGTGACCCCTCCCTTACGGCGGCCGTGGCCGCAGAGCCCGATCCGCCCGTGGCCAGCATCGGGTCCAGCACCAGCACATGGCGCCCCTCGACCGGTGGCAGCTTGCGGTAGTAGGACTGCGGCTGGAGCGAGGCCTCGTCCCGTTCCAAGCCGATGTACCCCACGGCCACCTCGGGGAACAGCTCGGTCACGGCCTCGAGCATCCCCAGCCCCGCCCGCAGGATCGGGACCGCCACCAGATCGCCGAGGATCCGCCCGATCGTGGGCTCGAGCGGCGTTTGGACGTCGATCTGGGTCGTCGGCAGGTCCCGGATCGCCTCCAGCGCGAGGGCGAGCGCCAGGCGCTTGGCGAGCGTCCGGAACACGGGGGGAGGGGTCGCCCGATCCCGGAGCTGGGCGAGCAGGTGCTCGGCGAGGGGATGGTCGACGACGGTGATCGACACGGCCGCATCCTAATCGCGGGCGGCGTCGGTCGTCGGGTGGTTGCCAGCGGTCCCCCCGGCTGGCACCATGACAGGCCTGATGCGGGGTTCCTTCGGGTTCTGGTTCTTCTACGGCGGCGCCAGCCCGGCGTAGTCGCCTGAGCCGAAGGAGCAGACGACCCCGGGCCGAGGGCCCGGGGTTCTTCGTCTCCGGGAACGCGGTCCGCGAGCGGGAGGTGGGCCGATGGTCGTGGTGATGGAACGGGAGGCCTCCGAGGCCGACATCGAGGGGGTCGCCGAGCGCGTCCGCGCGGCGGGCGGCGAGGCCTTCGTCTCGCGTGGCACGGTCCATACCATCATCGGTCTGGTCGGGGACACAGAGCGCTTCCGGGCGATCCCGTGGGACCAGCTCCCGGGCGTCGATCACGTGATCCAGGTCGGCAAGCCCTACAAGATGGTCGCCGCCGACCTCCACCCGCAGCCGTCCACCGTCGTGGTGGGGACCGCGGCGGTCGGTCGCGGGACGTTCACCATCATCGCCGGGCCGTGCGCGGTCGAGAGCGAGGAGCAGGCGTTGATCGCCACCAAGGCGGCGAAGGCTTCCGGCGCGACGATCCTTCGGGGGGACGTGTACAAGCCACGGACCTCGCCGTACTCGTTCCAGGGGCTCGGGGAGCGGGGGCTGGAGATCCTGGAGGAGTGCCGGCACCAAACCGGGCTGCCGCTCGTCGTCGAGGTGGTGGACATCTCGCAGGTCCAGCGTGTCGCCGAGGTGGCCGATTGCATCCGGATCGGGACCCGGAACGCGCAGAACTTCGAGTTGCTGAAGGAGGTCGGGCACACGCGCAAGCCCGTCATGCTCAAGCGGGGCCTGGCGATGACGATCGCCGAGTGGCTCCAGGCCGCCGAGTACGTGGCGCAGCGGGGCAACTCCGCGATCATCCTGTGCGAGCGCGGGATCCGCACGTTCGAGCCGTCGACCCGCAACACGCTTGACCTTGCCGGCATGGCCGTGGCGCAAGCCGAGTCGCACCTCCCCGTGATCGTCGATCCCTCCCATGCGGTCGGCAAACGGCACCTGGTCGCGCCGATGGCCCGCGCCGCGGTGGCAGCGGGAGCCGACGCCGTGATGATCGACGTGCACCCGGACCCGGAGAGCGCCCTGTGCGACGGACCGCAGGCGCTCACGCCGGAGGAGATGCTCGACCTGGGACGGGAGCTCGAAGGGTTGGCGGAGGCGGTCGGCCGCCCGTTGGAGCGGTCCTGAAGCTGCGGCGTTCAGGCCGCGACGATCGGCGTGAGCTCCACGATGTCGCAGGCGCCGCGCCACCGACCCACGGCCTCGGCCGGGGGTCCCGCTCGGCTCCGTCTCCGATCCACGAGCGATCTGGCGGCTTCCTCCCACTCCGGGCCCTCGAGGACCCTCGCGACCGCGTGGAACTCGGCGGCCGCCGTGTCGCGCCCGCGCGTCTCGGGCGAGGTCGTCTTGTGGCGGGTGATCACCAGCAGCTCGGCGGCGTTGGGGACGCCGGGGATGGTCTGCTCCTCGGGGCCGGGCTCCTTCTTCGACAGGACCAGGATCTTCCCGTTCTTGTAGGTGAACCAGGCCGGCACGGTGCGCCGGCGGCCGTTGACCTCGACCCCGACCCAGATCACGTCCGAGCGCCGCAGGCCGTCCTCCACCCACTTGGGGAGCTTGGTCGGCGCCGCCTGCACGAGCACGGGGACCTCGATCTCGCCCACGATCTCCCCGTCCAGGACGAACGAGGCCAGGTACGTCCCGGACTCGTCGAAGGTGGCGTCCTCGATCGTGTCGGTCTCCACCGTGAGGTCCATGCTGCCAACCATCCGCCGCACCCGCGGGCCCCAGCGGTGCACGAGCCGCCCCGAGGGGCCGTAGAAGTGGACCTCCTCGGTCACCATCCCCGTCGGGGCCTTCCACGCCCGGAAGACCGTGAACGGCAGGGCGCGTCCCGGGACCCCGAGGAGGTAGACGCCCGTTCGACCGCGCTCGCCCTCGGCGTCCCAGACGCGCCGATCCACGACGTTCGCGGCGACGAGGTCCCCGGTGGTCATCGGGCGGAAAGGATAGCGGAGGGCGCGGGCGCGCTCAGGCGGTCCTGGCCAACCACAGGGTCGGCTCCTCGAGCTCGGGGAGGGACGGCAGCGATGCGGCGTCGTCCCACATCCGGGCGAGCATCGCCTCGTCGGCGAGCTCGGCCACGCGGTCGCAGAACGCCTTGCCCAGGCGGTACTGCTCGCGCTTGACCTCGATCCCCAGCAGGCGGGAGAAGACGGGGTCGACGTGCTCGGACTCGCGGTACCGGCGCATCGCCTCTTCGATCCGCGGGGCCCCGGGGAGCAGCGTCGCGCCGATCGCGTGCATCACGTGATCCCCGTAGCCCTCCGCGGCCGCCATGAACGCCTGGATCCGCCCGAGCTTCAGCCGCTGCTCGTCGTTCAGGACCGCGCCGAAGAGCCCTTCCTCCGAGGAGAGCATCTCCCGCATCGCCTCGGGGTTCGACGGATCCAGGGTCTCCAGGCGCCGCTGGATCCCCTCGACGTCCAACCGGAGCGTGCCGGTGAAGTCGTCGAGCAGTTCGCGGAACCGCGGGAGGGTCCACGGTCTGGCGAACTCGAACCGGTGGGTCACCTCGTGGACCGCGACCCAGGTCCGGAACTCGGTCGGGTCCAGGCTCCAGTCGCGCTCGAACCGCGAGACGTTCGGGACCACGAACAGGAGCGAGCCTCCGGCTGGGCGCGGGACCGCCACGTCGTACTGCCCCAGCACCTGCTGCCCGAGCGCCCCGAGCACCGCCCCGACCTGGGCACCCAGGAGCAGCGGCGAGAGTTGTCCGAGGAGCTGGGCCACGCCCGCGCGGGCCTCATCGGGGAGCGCCTCGCCCTGCGCCTCGGCGAGGGCGCGACCGACCTTCGCCGCGACGGGCTCCAGGATCGGGCGCAGCCCCTCGAGGTTCGCCTCCACCCATCGGGCCCGTCGGACCGCCTCCACCTTCGCGACGTCGCTGGGCGCGGCGAGGCCGGTGAAGCTCTCCACCTGCAGCTCGGCCAGCCGCACGGCGTCCTCGAAGCTCCGCTGGTCCTCCGCGGTGGGGGGCGGGTCCTGCCGGTCCCAGTCCGCGGCCGCGATCCCCACCTGCCGCGCGAGCTCCCAGTTCACCGGCCCGCTCGAGGACAGCAGGACCCGCTGGATCTCTCGGAACAGGGGCACGTCGTTCCAGATGTCCCCGAGGCCGAAGGGCTGTTCCTCTCGCGGCTCGCCCACGGAGCCATCCTACGGCGACGGCTAGGATGGGCTGCGTGCGCGACGACCTGCGGGTTCGCATCACCCCCGACCCGATCGGCGCCGAGGAGGCCGTGGCGTTCGTCTCCGATCCGGGGGCCGGAGGGACCTGCGTGTTCCTCGGGACCGTCCGCGACCACTCGGACGCCGGCCAGGTCACCGGCCTGTCCTACGAGGCCTGGGTGGAGCTCGCCGTCCGCCGCCTCGAGGAGATCGCCGGCGAGATGTTCGACGGCTGGCCTCTTCTGAAGGTGGCGCTGCTCCATCGGGTCGGCGACCTGGACGTGGGGGAGGTGAGCGTGGTGGTCGCCTGCTCCGCGGGTCATCGAGCCGAAGGGTTCGAGGCTTGCCGTCACGGGATCGAGCGTCTGAAGCAGGACGTGCCGATCTGGAAGAAGGAGCACCTGGCCTCCGGCGAGTCGAGCTGGGTGATGGGTTCCTGAGGTGGGGCGCGATCTCGCGGTCGATCTCGGCACGGCCAACACCCTCGTGTACCGGCAGGGCGAGGGGATCGTCTTCAACGAGCCGACGGTCGTCGCGATGAACGCCTCGACCGGTGAGGTGAAGGCGATGGGGGACGAGGCCTGGCAGATGATCGGCGGCCCGTACGGGAACGTGGTCGCGGTGCGGCCGTTGCGCCACGGCGTGATGACCGAGTTCGACATCACGCAGCGGATGATCCAGGTGGTCCTCCGCCGGGTGGGAGTGCCGCGGTTGCCCCGGCCGAGGGTGCTCGCGTGCATCGCGAGCGAGTCTTCGGAGGTCGAGCGACGCGCGGTCGACGAGGCGGTCCGGTTCGCCGGCGGGCGCGGCGTCGTCCTCGTGGAGGAGGCCCTCGCGGCCGCGATCGGCGCCGGTCTCCCGATCCAAGAGCCGATCGGGAACCTGATCGTGGACATCGGCGGCGGGACGACCGAGGTGGCCGTGGTGTCGATGGGTGGTGTGGTGTCGGGCCTGTCCATCCGGACGGGCGGGTTCGACCTCGACGCGGCCGTCCAGGAGTACGTGAGGAACGCCTACGGGGTGCTGATCGGGGAGAAGGCGGCCGAGGAGATCAAGGTCGCGATCGGCTCAGCCTTCCCGGTCCGAGGGGGGAAGGTGGCGGTCGTGACCGGTCGCGAGCTCGATTCCGGCGCCCCTCGGGAGGTGCGGATCACCGAGGACGAGATCCGCCAGGCGATGTCCGATCCGGTGCGCCGGATCGTTGAGGCGGCTCGTCGGGCGCTGGCCGAGGCTCCGCCCGAGCTCACGCACGACGTCCTGGAGACCGGGATGTTCTTGACGGGCGGCGGCGGGTTGTTGCGGGGCCTGAACCTCCTCCTCTCGCAGGAGTGCGAGGTCCCGGTCCACCTCACGGACCGCCCGCTCGAGACGGTGATCCTGGGCGCGGGCGCGATGCTGGAGGACCTGGACCGGTACCGGAGCGCGTTCCAGCTGGTCCGCCGGCGCTGAGCTACTGCTCCAGGAATCGCTCGATCGTCTGGTTGATCAGGTGACCGAGCTGATAGATCCCGAGCGCCAGGGCGGCGGCCCCGACCGCGAGCAGGACGATCAGGCCCAGGAACCCCTGGAGCCGATCGCGCCACGAGGGTCCGCGGGTGGAGACCCTGAGGTAGGCGTACCCGTGACCCGGCTCGCCCGCGCTCGGCTCCGCGCCGAACCCCAGTGTCGGCTCGTCCTCCCGCCCGGAACGCAGGGTGGCGACGAACACGCCGACACCAACGACCAGCGAGATGGCGACCACGATCAGGTAGCCTACGTTCAACCCGACCGCAGCCTACCCCGCAACGGTTCCGTCCGAACCACCCGTAGCATCGATGGCGTGCGCTGGTTCCGTCGCCTTGGCTTCCTGCTGCCGCTCGCCGCGGCGCTGGTGCTCGCGGCGACGCTCTCGCTGCCGTACTACGCGCTCGCACCGGGTCCCGTCCGGGCCGTCGAACCGCTGATCCACTTCGAGGGCCAGGCGCGGTACGAGTCCGAGGGGAGCTTCGTGCTCACATCGGTCCGGTACTCGCGCCTCACGCCGTTCGAGCTGGTCCTCGCGTGGCTCGACCCGGATCGGGACGTCGTGCATCGGTCGGTCCTCTTCCCGCCCGGGCAGACCCCCGAGGAGGAACGGGAGCGGGCGATCTCCCAGATGGACCAGAGCAAGATCGACGCTGCCTACGTCGTCCTCCGGGAGCTCACCGCGTACCCGAGGGAGCACGGCGAGGGGATCCTGGTAGAGCAGGTCGTCGACGGGTGCGCCGCCGACGGGGAGCTGTTCCCCGGCGATCTGATCCACCGGATCGACGGGACCGAGGTGGACACGGTCCGGGAGGCGCGCCGAGCGATCGAGGCAGCGCCTTCCGGCACCCGGTTGACCTTCCAGGTGACCGTGGAGGGTGAGCCCGAGACCGTGCGCCTGATCCGCGAGCCATGCGCCGGGAGCGAGGACCCCCTGGTGGGGGTCTCGCTGGTCAACAGCTTCCCGTTCGAGATCCGGATCTCGAGCGGGCAGATCGGCGGACCCTCGGCGGGCCTCGCGTGGGCGCTCGGCCTCTACGACCTCCTCACCCCCGGCGATCTCACGGGCGGGCGGACGATCGCGGGGACGGGAGCGTTGTTCCTCGACGGCTCGGTCCGCTCCGTGGGCGGGCTGGACGAGAAGGCGATCGCGGCCGTCGACGCGGGGGCGGAGGTCCTGCTGCTCCCCGAGGCGAACCTAGAGGACGCGCGCGCGGTGGCAGGGAACGGTCTCGAGTTCGTCCCGGTGGCCACGCTGTCGGATGCGATCGCCTTCCTCGAACGCGCCCGTACGTGACGGATGAAGCGTGGCCGCCTCGGCGACTTCCGAGCGCTGGCCCGATGATAGGCTGGCTGCTCGCGACCGACCGAGACGAGCTCGACCGACCCTGACGCACATGGTCACCCGGATACCGAACGCGCGCTCTGGGCGCCGACGTCTCCTGATCGCGGTGGTGGCCGCGCTCGCGGCGCTGCTGATCGCGTTCACCGCGCTCTCGGGGTTCTTCGTCGACGTCCTCTGGTTCCGCGAGGTCGAGTTCTCGCAGGTCTTCTGGTCGATCCTGCGGAGCAAGGTGGTCCTCGGGCTGGCGTTCGGGCTGGGGTTCTTCGTGCTCCTGTGGGCCAACCTGTGGATCGTTCGGCGCGTGACGCCACGCTTCGCCCCCCTCACGCCGGAGCAGGAGATCATCGAGCGCTACCGGATGCAGTTCGAGCCGTACGCGTGGTGGCTCATCCCGTTGTTCGCCGGGGTGATCGCGTTGTTCGTCGGGATCGGCGTCACGACCCAGTGGCGCACCTTCCTGCTGTGGCGCAATGCGTCCGGCGAGACGTTCGGCGTGACGGAGCCGCTGTTCGACCGGGACGTCGCCTTCTACGTCTTCTCGCTGCCCTGGCTCCGGTTCGTACAGGGCTGGTTGTTCTCGGCGCTGGTCGGCATCACCTTGATCACGGCCCTCGCTCACTACCTTTGGGGTGGGATCCGGCCCCAGGCGCCGATCCTCGGCGAGAAGGTCACGCCCCAGGTCAAGGCGCACCTGTCCGTCCTGCTGGGCCTGATCATGTTGACGAAGGCGTGGGGGTACTACTTGGGACAGTTCGACCTGCTCACCTCTCCACGAGGGGTCGTGGCCGGCGCCTCGTACACGGACGTCAACGCGCAGCTCCCCGCGCTCCGGATCCTGATCTTCATCGCCGTCGCGTGCGCGATCCTGTTCCTGGTGAACATCCGGCTCCGGGGATGGGCGCTCCCGGTGATCGCGGTCGGGCTCTTGGCACTGGTGTCGATCAGCGCGGGCGCGGCTTACCCGGCCTTCGTCCAGCGTTTCCGCGTGGCGCCGCAGGAGTTCCAGCGTGAGCAGCAGTACATCGTCCACAACATCGAGGCCACGCGGCGAGCCTTCGGGCTCGATCGGATCGAGTCCGAGCCCCGCCCCCTGGGGGATGCGGTCACGATCGCCGACATCGAGGCGAACCCCAACACGATCGAGAACATCCGGCTGTGGCGTCCAACCATCCTGATCGAGAACTACAAGACGCTGCAGCGGATCCGACAGTACTACGAGTTCCTCGACGTGGATGTCGACCGGTACACGATCGACGGGGAGCGGCGGGTCGTGATGTTCTCTGCCCGGGAGGTCTCGCAGAACGGGATCCCCGGCGGCGGTGGCACCTGGCAGAACCGACACCTCGTTTACACGCACGGGTTCGGGGCCGTGGCCTCGCAGGTGAACACCTCCACGCCGGAGGGGCAGCCGCTGTTCACCCTGAAGGACATCCCACCGACCGGACAGCCCGGTGTGGAGGGGAACGGCCAGCGTGTCTACTACGGCGAGGCCGAGGACGTGCCGTTCGTCGTGGTGCAGTCCGGGGCGGAGGAGCTCGACTACCAGGGCACCCCGGCCGACGATCAGGAGCAGATCTCCTTCCGGTACGACGGCGAGGGTGGGATCCCGATCGGCGGCCTGTTCCAGCGGGCCCTGTTCGCCTGGCGGTTCCGCGACGTGAACCTGTTGATCTCGGACCTGATCCAGGGGGACAGCCACATCATGATCTTCCGAGACATCCGCGATCGCGTGCCGAAGGCGGCGCCCTTCCTCCAGTTCGACGGTGACCCGTACGCCGCCATCGTCGAAGGACAGCTGGTCTGGATCTGGGACGCGTACACGACCACCGATCAGTACCCCTACTCGCAACCGGTGAACCTCGAGGAGGTCACCTCGGGACCGGCCGGGGGGGCAGGACCCCGGTTGGCCGGGCCGGCCAACTACGTACGCAACTCGATCAAGGTGGTCGTCGACGCCTACGACGGGTCGATGACCTACTACGTGGTGGATGAGTCGGATCCGATCGCCCGCGTGTGGCGGAACGCGTTCCCGGACCTGTTCGCCTCGATGTCCGAGGCGCCCGCCGAGCTCCTCGAGCACTTCCGGTACCCGGAGAACCTCTTCCAGGTGCAGGCGGAGCGGTTCTCCAGCTACCACGTCACCAACCCGGACGTCTTCTACGGAGGACAGGACTTCTGGTCGCTGCCGATCGACCCCGCCGAGTCCCAGGGCGAGACGCAGGTTGCGATGCGCCCCTACTACGTGCTGATGCGCCTACCGGGCGACGACGATGAGACCTTCGCGCTGATCCTTCCCTTCACGCCCGTGGGACGGCAGAACATGGTGGCTTGGATGGCCGCCCGGTCCGACCCGGGGAAGGACTACGGACAGATCACCAGCTACGAGTTCCCTTCCGGGCTGAACGTCGATGGGCCGACCCAGGTGTTCGCGCGGATCAACCAGGACGCCCGGTTCTCGTCCGAGCGGACGCTGCTCGGCCAGACGGGGTCGAGCGTCCGGTTCGGCGACTTCCTCGTCGTGCCCATCCAGGACTCGCTCCTGTACGTGCAGCCCGTCTACGTTCAGGCGGATCAACCGAACGCCCTCCCGGAGCTCCGGCGCGTGATCGTGGTGAACGGCGGCGAGATCGGGATCGGGAACAACCTGCGCGAGGCGCTCGCGGACTCGCTGGGCGAGGCCGTGCCGACGCCCGAGGGCGACGGCGAGGAGCCTCCGCCCCCCACCGGCACGGTCGACGAGCAGGTCCGAGCGCTGCTGGACGAGGCCGCCGAGCACTTCGGGGCCGCCGACGAGGCGTTGCGCCTGGGCGACCTGGCCACGTACCAGGCCGAGATCCAGGCCGCGCAGGCCGCGATCGAGGACGCCGTGACGCTGCTCGGCGGGCCGGCGGCCGAGCCGACCGGCACCCCGGAGCCCAGCCCTTCGCCCTAGCACGCCCCGGAACCCGGATCCAGCCTGACCTCACGGGGTCTTGGAGACGCCATGACCGACGTGCCCCCCGAACATGCCCGAGCTCTCCAAGACCGGCTCCGGGAAGATCCGCCGGGTGGAGCGGCGCGAGCGCGAGCGGCTCGGTCCATGACCCGACCTTGTCGGAGCGTCGGTACGTCCGCTAGCATCGAGCTGCGGGGTGGAGCAGTCCGGTAGCTCGCTGGGCTCATAACCCAGAGGTCACGGGTTCAAATCCCGTCCCCGCGACGACACGAGGGGTCGCCGAGAGGCGGCCCCTCGGGCCTTCTACAGCGGAAATGCGCGCGTCGCCGCCGACGCGTCGCCCCACTGTAGCCCTGGGTTCTGTTGGTCCGTGATGCGGGGTTGGACAACATCGGCTCCGCAAGCGGGGCGGAATCTCGATCCACCGGTCGCTGGGCCGCTCATGGAGCCGGTGGTCTACCGGCTTCTTCCTCCTTCGCCAAGTAGCCGCGTTCTCCGCACTCCTCACGCCGCTGGATCAGATCGTCGGTCACATAAGGAAGGGCACAGCTGGATGGATGATGGGAGGGGGAACCCAAATGGCGTCCTCTATCCTGGATGAGGTCAGGAGAAGGACGATCAGCATGACCACCATGGCCATGAGGGCCAGCACCCACCACCCAAGAGAGAGGTGAGGCGTGGGCGATGGGGTCCCCAGGCGGATTCGTCGGATCTTCGTGGTCATAGTCGGCCTCCGTCTCCTTGTGCGGTTACACAGCCGCCCTCCAACGGAGCTCACGGTAGGCGCAGCCCGGTAGAAGGTCATCGGCGCGGTCACTGGTTCTATCCTCAGTGCTGACACTGAAGACCCCGCGGCTCGATCTCTGGCACGATGTTTGGCTGGGGAATGGCGCAGCGCTGCCATCTGGCACGAAGGATCGCTGCCGGGAAGGGGATGACTACGTGGCTGTCGGGGCCATCCTGGGCGGGGACGAAGGCGCGCTGGCACGCCAGTCTCCTGAGGACGGTCCCGGGCGCTGGGTGCTGGTCGCGCTCGGAGCGGTCGGTCTCGCCTTGGCTGCCTTTGAGGTCATTGCCTCGACTCACGGCCCGTTCGGACTCTCCCAGCCGGTCCTCGTCTCCCAAGTCTCGGTCCGAGTTCTCGTGGGCCTCTCGTTCATCGGGGCCGGCTTGGTGGGCTGGGCTCGCCGTCCCCAGAACCGTGTGGGGATCGGGATGGTCTTGGCCGGATTCTCCTGGTTCATCGGTGCGTTTGGCTGGCTCGCCAATCCCGTCGCGTTCAGTTTGTCGAACGCTCTCTCCGACCTGTTCCTGGTTGTGCTCGCCTACCTCTTCTTAATCTTCCCCACGGGTCGGCTCCGTTCTCGAAGAGACCGAGCTCTCATCATCGCCATCGCCATCTACTTTCCGATCGGTACGGTCATCGGGCACCTCTTCCTGGACCTCCAGGAGCAGGGATGCGACATGTGCCCCCGGAACGTCCTGATGATTCGGTCCGACCCGAACCTGCACGCGCTCATCACCATGCTGAACACCTTCGTCACCGTGATCTTGGCGGTGTTGGTGCTGGCGCTGGTGGTCTCTCGTTGGCGTGGCGCGACGGGCCCCGCCCGCAGGGTGCTGCAACCGGCGATCTGGGCCAGTTGGCCGGCCGTACTGGTCGTCCTCGCGTTGAGCCTCACCGGCGGTGTAGCCCTCTCGGTCGTCGGCTCGGTCGCGCTGCTGGCCTTGGGGGTCCTCCCCGTGGCATTCCTCATCGGGCTGCTGCGGACCCGGCTCGACCGATCGGCCGTGAGTGATCTAGTCCTGGAACTGTCTCGGCCACTGCCGCACGGCAGGCTTCGAGAGGTCCTGGCCCGCGCCCTCAAGGACCCCTCACTGCAGCTCGCCTTCTGGCTCCCCGAGTCCCATGGGTTCGTTGATGCGGACGGCCGGCCGGTCTCGATCCCTCCAACGGACGCGGAGGGCAGGGCGATCAGTGTCCTGGAGAGCGAGGGTGGCGTCCCTTTGGCCGCACTCATCCACGACGAGACACTCACCGAGGATCCGGGCCTGGTCGAGTCGGTCGGAACGGCCGCCAGGCTCGCCCTGGAGAACGAGCGGCTTCAGGCGCAGGTCCGGGCACAGCTCGAAGAAGTCCGGGCCTCGCGGGCCCGGATCGTTGAGGCGGCCGACGAGGCCAGGCGCCGGATGGAGCGGGATCTCCACGACGGGGCGCAACAGCGTTTGCTCACCGTCGCGCTCGCCCTCACCGCTGCCCAGGCCAAGGCGGGCTCGGACATGGATCCCGAACTGAGGGCCTTGATACGGGAAGCTGCGGAGGGGCTCAAGCTCTCGCTGGCGGAGCTCCGCGAACTGGCGAGGGGGATGCTTCCAGCCATCCTCACGGATGGAGGACTGGCTCCAGCTTTGGAGGCGCTCGCACGCAGGTCGCCGGTACCGGCCAGGGTCCTGGCGGCGCCTTCCGGCCGGCTCCCCCTCCCCTTGGAGGTGACCGCCTACTTCCTCGTCTCTGAGGCGCTCACGAACGTGGCCAGGCACGCCCAGGCGGCCGAGGCAAGGATCAGGGCGGAGTGCAGGGACGGGCGACTGGTGGTGGAGATCGTCGACGACGGAGTGGGAGGCGCGGACGCATCAGGGGGCAGTGGGCTTCGCGGGCTGCTGGACCGGGTGTCCGCCCTCGGTGGAACGTTGAGGCTGGAGAGCCCGGCCGGCATGGGCACGTGTGTCGCAGCCGAGATTCCATACGAGGAGGGCGGTGGATGGTCGGCAAGGGACAGCGGTCTGAGAGTGGGGTACCCATCGGCATCGCCATCTTCCTGATCGCCGATATCCGCGGCTATACGAGCTTCGTTCAGGAGCGCGGGGACCAGGCGGGAGCGGAACTGATCGGCAGATTCTCTCAGAGTGTCCGGGATGTCGTCCAAGCGAGGGGAGGGCGTCTGATCGAGCTCCGGGGCGACGAAGCCCTCGTAACCTTCCACTCCCCTCGGGAGGCCATCAAGGCGGCGATCGAGCTCCAACAGGGATTCCGAACAGACGCGGAGCCCGGTTCTGTCTTGCCGGTGGGGATCGGGCTTGAT
Source organism: uncultured Actinomycetes bacterium (assembly GCA_964640085.1). Lineage (GTDB taxonomy): Bacteria > Actinomycetota > UBA4738 > UBA4738 > HRBIN12 > CAZXFA01. Next base: position 74,354 of record CAZXFA010000011.1, read on the forward strand.
GCGGGCGAAGCGGTGCCCGTCGAGGGTGGATACCGGGGGGGCGCGCTGAACGTCGCCGCCCGGCTCTGCTCCGCAGCGCGGGCGGGCGAGATCCTTGCCAGCAAGGAAGTGACCCGGCTCGCCGGGAAGCTCGATTCTGTGCGTTACGCAGATCGGGGCGAGGTGCCCCTAAAGGGCCTAGCCGAGCCGGTGAGAGTCGTCTGCATCTCGACAGATGCGATCGCAGGAGTGGCCCAGCCGTCCCAGGGGGTGCATCAAGATTTCGAAAGTGGTGGCGTCCACCGGGTGATCGTGGCTGACGATTCGACGCTCTTCCGGCAGGGAGTTGCCCGTCTCCTCGCCGGGGCGGGGTTCGCGGTTCTCGGGCAGGCGGGAAACGCCGAGGAGCTGCTCGAACTCGTCGAGGCCGACCCCCCGGACGTCGCTGTGGTCGACATCAAGATGCCCCCCACGCACACGGACGAAGGACTGCGGGCCGCGAGCGAGATCCGCGCGAGTCAACCCTCGATAGGGGTTCTCATCCTGTCCCAGTACATCGAGGTCCACTACGCCATGCGCCTGATCCAAGAACAGCCTCGAGGTGCAGGGTATCTGCTGAAGGACAGAGTGACCGATCTTCATGACTTCACGGAAGCGATCCACCGCGTGGGCCGGGGAGGGTTCGTTGTCGACTCGGGCGTCGTCGCGGAATTGGTGAGTCGCAGACGCACTGAAAGTCCTCTCGATGCGCTCAGTGAGCGGGAGCGCGCCGTGCTCTCGCTCATGGCCGAGGGTCGATCCAACCAAGGCATCCGCGAGCGTCTCTTCCTCAGCCCCAGGACGGTGGAGACCCATGTCCGGAATATCTTCATGAAGATGGGGCTAGAGGACGAGCCTGACGACCATCGAAGAGTCCTGGCAGTCCTTGCCTACCTGCGGTCGTGATGTTGGTGGGGGTCAGAAACTACAGGCATGGGCCGTCCTGCCGTCTCGCGAACGCAGCGGTGGCGCGTCTGTTCTTTCCCTGGATGACCGCGATGCTGGATTCGGGCTCCGATCATCGTGCGACTCCTGTGAGCCCGCATCCACTTCGCTGTCGAGTTCGCCCCGGAAAGGACTTGAGTGCCTGTCACTCAGATTCTTGCCCTGCCGGATCGCCGGGTGGGCACCCAGGTGGCTGTCAGGGTGACGAACGCACGCCTGGCCGGCGACCTCATCCGACGAAGCCGCAGGTCACGACCTGGATCAGGGCATTTGCCCCTACGGGGTGGAAGCTTCCATGAAACTCCGTGAAGAGCGCGTTCCCGCTGGCGCTCTCAAGGTCGCCCTCCCCTGTGCGAACCTCTCCCTGTTTCCGGATCGATGCAGTCGCTCGCGAGGACTGTGACCGACCCGAGAACGTGAGTCTGTCCCGTCAGGTCATCCAAGCCCGAAGATGCCACGAAACGCCGTGACCTCCGGTTCCGCAGCGCTGCCATAGGCCGTCAGGCCAAGAATCAGCAGCGCAAGCGTCGCCGGCGTAAGCTCGAGGTCGTCCGCGAACGCCTTCATGAAGCTGCAAGTATTG
>CAZXFA010000012.1:0-74704 GCA_964640085.1 uncultured Actinomycetes bacterium
AAGATCAGGTCCCCGTCCGCGGACATCCCGAGGGTGATCTCCACCCGCGAGGCCTTGGCGTACTTGGCCGCGTTCTGCAGGGCCTCCAGACAGCAGAAGTAGACGGTGGCCTCCACCTCCTGGGGGAAGCGGTCGATCCCATCCGAGCTGACCTCGACCGCGATCGCGGCCTTGCGGGCCTGGGCACGGAGCGCCGCCGCGAGCCCTTCGTCGGACAGCAGCGGGGGGTAGATCCCCCGGGCGAGCTCGCGGAGCGACTCGAGCGCCTGGCCGGTCTCGGCCTGGAGCTGGCGCAGGAGCTCCCTGGCCTTGGCCGGGTCCTTCTCGGCCAGCTGCTCGGCCAGCCGTTGCCTGACCTGCAGTGCCACCAGCTGCTGCTGCGCCCCGTCGTGGATGTCGCGTTCGAGCCTGCGCCGTTCCTGGTCCTGGGCCTTGACCAGGCGTTGGCGGGAGGCCCGCAGCTCCTCGAGGAGGCGGGCGTTCCGGAGCACGAGGCCGGCTTGCAGCGCCAGGTCGCCCACGAGCCGCTCCTCCGTGGGGGTGATCGGGTCGGACGCGGTCCTCGTGATCGAAAGGGCGCCAAGCAGCTCGCCCTTGTCGCGCACCGGGACCACGTGGCTCACGTCGGCGATCGAGAACGGATCGGCGTCCGGGACCGCGATCGGGCTCGAGTGAGTGGCTCCATCCGGCCAGGCTGCGGCGGGACGGAGCACACCACCGATGCGCAGCCAGATCTGCGCCCGCTCCGCCCCCGTCCCCTCGCCCAGGATCGTGGCCATCCTCGGCAGCACGTCCTCCGCGCCGTACGAGCCCGCGACGCGCTCGGAGAACTCGTGCAGCACCTCGTAGGGGGTGGCCCGCGGCCCGTACACGAGCCGGTCCGCCAGGCGCTGGGCCCACCGACGCACGGGCTGGAACGCGAGGGCGACCGCCGCCGCGGCCACCGCCGAGAGCACCGCGTTGCCCGACCGGCCCACGAGCGCTCCGATACCAACCACGAGGCTGACGTACACGCCGGTGATGAAGGCCCCGAGGAGCGCCACCACGACGGTTCGTCGGATCACCAGGTCGATATCCAGGAGCCGGTGCCGCAGGATCGCGATGCCGACCGAGACGGGGATCAGGAGCAGCCCGAGCCCGCCGACGACGTACGAGGCGCGCGTCCATGAAGCCTCGGGAGGTGCCACGAGTGCCGGCGTGACCAGCACCGTCGCCACGGCGGTGGCCCAGACGAAGAACCGCAGCTGATCGCGCTCGAGTCCGGCGGCCCGACGGAGCTTCCGGACGAGGAGCACGATTGACGCGACGAGCGCCACGCCGACCGATGCGAACCCGAGGACGGAGAGCGTCACGGGAACGGCCTCCGGGAAGGGCGGCGCGAAGGGTGACGGGGTGTCGCCGTACCCCTGCAGGGTGGGTTCGAGGAGCCCTCCGATCGAGGCGAGAGCGATGCCGACCGCCGCGACGAGCGCCGTCCGTCGCCGCGCGAGGCTTCCGAAGCGGCCCTCCGGGAAGAGGAGGAAGACGAACACGATCAGGAAGCCGAGGGAGAGGGGATCGGTGATGTCCGTGACCCACGCCGCGGTTCGCCCGGCCGGTGAGCCGGGGTCGGCGGTCAGCGTGCGGGCCGCATAGTCCTGGGACAACGAGCTTCCGGCCGCAACAACTCCCCCGATCGCGAACACCCAGCCGAGACCGTTGTCCGGGCGTTTGGACAGGATCAGTGCGCCGATGAGCGAGAACGCGAGGGAGACCCCGACCGCGAGGGTGGTGATGAGTCCCGCTAGGGGCGAGCCCCCCTGGCCCGTGACCCCGACCACGATCGCGAGCACCGAGAGGCCGAGGGTCACCGCAGCGAGGCTCCCCCCCGTGAGGCGAGCCGTCCGCGCCTTCATGCCGTCGCCACCTCCCGGATGGGGATCCGTCCGAGCACGCGGGTCCCATCGCCCGGTGCCGAGGTGATCTGCAGCGAGCCGCCGATCGCGTCCAGGCGGTCGGTCATGTTCTGCAGGCCGGTCCCCCGGGCGCCGGTGGCGGGGTCGAAGCCCTGACCGTCGTCGGCGACCTCGAAGGTGAGCTCCCCGTCGGTGGTCCCAAGCGTGATCCGGATCGCCGAGGCCTCCGCGTACTTGGCGGCATTCTGCAGGGCCTCCAGGCAGCAGAAGTAGACGGTGGCCTCCACCTCCTGGGGGAAGCGGCCCACCTCGTTCCACTTGACCTCGACCCTCATTCCGGCCTTGCGGGCCTGGGCACCGAGCGCCGCCGGCAGCCCCTCGTCGGCCAGCAACGGTGGGTAGATCCCCCGGGCGAGGTCTCGCAGCTCTTCCAGCGCCTGCGAGGTCTCGGTCTGGAGTTGGCGCAGCAGCTCCTTGGCCGTGGCCGGGTCGCTCTGCGCCAGCTGCTCGGCCAGGCGCTGCTTGACCTGAAGCGCTATCAGCTGCTGTTGAGCGCCGTCGTGGATGTCGCGCTCGAGCTTGCGCCGCTCCTGGTCCTGGACCTTGACCAGGCGCTGGCGCGAGGCCCGGAGCTCTTCGACCAGCTCGCGGAGCTCCTCGGTGAGCCGGACGTTCCGGAGTGCGAGGCCCGATTGGGAGGCCACGTCCCCAAGGAGCTTCTCCTCGGTCGACGAGAGCGGTTCCTCGGCGAGCTTGTCCAGGGAGAGCGCGCCCAGCAGCTCGCCCTGGTGCCGCACCGGAACCGCGTGCCCCGTCGGGAGGGGAGGGAGCCGGTCGCCGGGAACGGAGACCACGGGCATGGCGTCACCGGTGGGCCAGACCGCCGCCGCCCGCAGCTCCTCACCCACGCGGAGCCACACCGCGGTGCGGCGGGCGCCCGTCCCCTCGGCGACGACCCGGGCGATCCGGGGAAGGAGGTCGCTCACCCCGTAGGTCTCGCCCATCCGGTCCGCGAGCGCCGACAGCACCTCGTACGGCGTGGCGCGCTCGCCGTACACGAGCCGGTTCGCGACACGTCGCGCGCGTCGGAGGACCGGCTGGAACGCCAGCGCGACGAGCGCGGCGGCTGCGGCGGAGAGCACCGGGCTCGCGCGGTTCCCCACGAGCGTGCCGACGCCCACGACGATCGCCACGTAGACGGCCGTGATGAACGCGCCGAGCAGGGCCACGATCACCGTGCGGCGGATCACGACGTCGATGTCCAGGAGACGGTGGCGGAGGATCGCGACACCCACCGAGACCGGAACCAGAAGGACACCCGCGCCGGCGATCGCCCACGCCGCTTGGGTCTGGAACCAGTCGAGGAACAGCGGGAGGACGAACGACGGGAGGAACATGACCGAGGCCACGACGGAGGCGAAGACGAGGATCCGGAGCTGATCTCGCTCTTGGCCGATCGCCCGACGGAGCCGGCGGACGAGGAGCGTGATCGAGGCCGCCACCGTGCCGAGGAGCATGGCGAAGCCGAGGGCGAGGAACGTCCACGACACCACGGGCGAGATCTCGAGCTCGAGCGGCGTCGCGATGCCCCGGTAGTCGGCAAGGGTGGGTTCGAGGATGCCCCCCAACGTCCCCAGACCGATGCCGATCGAGGCGACGATCGCGGTCCGCCGGTGGGCTCGGGTCCGCAGGTGCCCGTCGGGGAACAGGAGGAAGAGGAAGACCGAGAAGAGGCCGAGGACCGGGACGTACATGATGTCTCCGAGCCAGGCCCCGAATCGTCCCGCCGGAAGAGAGCCGGGGTCCGCCGCGATCGCCCGGTACCCGTAGGTGAAGCTGAGCATGACCAACGCCACGAACACGCCGCCGGCCGTGAACAGCCATCCCAGACCGTTCCCGGGGCGGTTCGAGACGATCACCGCGCCGACCAGAGAGAACGTCAGGGTGATGACGACCACCATCGACACCAGCGCGAGCGAGGTCTGGGCCTCGAGCGAGGTGCGGACCGGCACGGCCGGCGCCGGGTTCGTCGCCGCGATCCAGAGACTGGGCACCGAAAGGAGGCCCGTCAGCGCGAGGAGCACCCAGCCCGCGGCTCTGTGCCTCACGGTGCAGCCTCCCCGACCGGGATCCGCCCGAGCACCCGGGTGCCGTCACCGGGCGCCGACGCGATCTCCAGCGAGCCGCCGATCGCCTCGAGCCGGTCGGTCATGTTCTGGATGCCGGTTCCGCGCGTGGTTGCCTCGGGATCGAACCCGCGGCCGTCGTCGCGGACCTCGAACCGCAGCTCGCCGCCTGCGACGGACAGATCGATCTCGACGCCGGCGGCCTCCGCGTACTTGCCCGCGTTCTGCAGCGCCTCCAGGCAGCAGAAGTAGGCGGTCGCCTCCACCTCTTGCGGATACCGGGCCACCCCGTCCGTCCGGACCTGGACCGGTATGGTCGCCTTCCGCGCCTGCGCCGTCAGCGCCGCCGCGAGCCCCTCGTCGGCCAGGAGCGGCGGGTAGATCCCTCTGGCCAGGTCGCGGAGCTCCTCGAGCGTGCTGTGGACGTCGGCCTCGACCGCGGCCAACGCCTCGTGCGCCTTCGCGAGGTCTCGGTCCATCAACGAGTCCGCCATCCGCATCTTGACCGCGAGCGCGACGAGCTGCTGCTGGGCGCCGTCGTGGATGTTCCGCTCGAGCCTGCGGCGCTCCTGGTCCTGGGCCTTGACCAGGCGCTGGCGAGAGGCGCGGAGCTCGTCAACCAGGCCGCGGAGCTCCTCGGTGAGACGGATGTTGCGAAGCGCCAGTCCCGCTTGGGACGCGACGTCGTCCAGGAGCCGCTCTTCCGTCGAGGAGATCGTTTCGTCTGCCCGCTTGTCCAGCGTCAGCGCCCCGAGGAGCTCCCCTCGGTGCTGCACGGGGACCGCTCGCTGCGCGGGGAGCGGCGGGAGCTCCTCGCCGAGGACGGCGACGCTCGACGGGAGCTCGTGATCGGGCGGCCAGGTCGCCTGAGGACGGAGTCGATCCCCGATCCGCAGCCAGACCTGGGTCCGCTGGGCCCCAGTCCCCTCGGCGAGCGCCCGGGCGATCCTGGGCAGGAGGTCGGAGTCCGCATAAGTCTCGCCCATCCGATTCGCGAGGGTCGAGAGCACCTCGTACGGACTGGCCCGGTCGCCGTAGACGAGCCGGGCGGCGAGCCGCCGGGCCCGTTCGCGCACCGGCTGGAACGCGAGGGCGATCACGGCGGCCGCGACGAAGGGGAGGACGTCGAACCCCTCCCCTCGACGACCGAGGATCGCGGCCGGGATCGCCACGACGACCCCGACGTACACGATCGCGATGAAGACTGCGAGGAATCCGAACATCAGGGTTCTGCTGACGACCAGGTCCATGTCGAAAAGGCGGTGACGCAGGATTGCGAACCCGACGGAGACGGGGATCAGGAGAACGCCGGCGCCCGCGACGACGAGGTGGAGCGCTCCCGGATCGGACGCGAAGAACACCGGCACGATGAGCAGGGAGGCCACGATCGCCGAGACCACCAGGGTGCGGAGCTGGTCGCGCTCCCGGCCCGTGGAGCGCCGGAGCCGGGCGACCAGGAGGGCGATCGACGTGATCAGACCGGCGAAGAGGAGCGCGCCGCCGAGCCCCGCCAACGTCTGGTACATGGTTCCCAGCCCGGTGATCCCGAGGGGGTTCTCGACCTCGGGGAACGAGTACAGCTGGGGCTCGAGCACCACGGCCACCGCGCCGAGGGAGGCGCCGACGGCCGCGACGAGGAACGCCGCTCGCTCCGGACGCGTTCGGAGCCCCCCGTCCGGGAATAGCAGGAACAGGAACACCGTGAGGGTGCCCAGGAGCGGGAGGTAGAGGATGTCGGGAACCCAACCGGCGATCTCGCTCGCAGGGAGCGGGTCGCCGTCTCCCGTGAGCCCCACGAAGGCGTAGGCGGACGAGAGGGTCAGGCCGGCCATCAGGGCGCCGTCGATCGCGAACAGCCAGCCGATCCCGTTCTGCGGGCGCCGAGACAGGATCAGCGCGCCGACCGTGGAGAACGCGAGGAGCGCCACGCCGAACCCGATGATCGCGGCCGGTGTGACGTAACTCTCGAAGGATGAGTGGATCTCGCCGACAGCGGGGGGAGCCGAGGCGACCAGCGCGAAGCTCGCCACCGACAGCGCGAACGACAGCGCCAGGAGCCACCACCCCGCGAGCCTCGCGGTCCGAGGTCTCACGACCGCACCTCCTGCCGAACCGGGAGGCGTCCGGCCACGGTCGTGCCGGTTCCCGACGCCGATCGGATCTCGAGCGAGCCCCCGATCGCCTCGAGACGGTCGGACATGTTCTGGAGGCCGGTACCCCGGACGACGGACGCCGGGTCGAACCCATGGCCGTCGTCATGCACCTCGAACCGTAGCTCGCCGTCGGCGACGACGAGGTCGATCTCGACCAGCGAGGCCTCCGCGTACTTGGTCGCGTTCTGGAGAGCCTCCACGCAGCAGAAATACGCGGCGGCCTCCGCCTCCTGGCGGTAGCGGCCGACGCCGTCGGCGCGCACCACGGCCGGGACCGTGGCCTTGCGCGCCTGGGCCCGTAACGCCGCGGGGAGACCCTCGTCCGCGAGCAGCGAAGGGAAGATCCCTCGGGCGAGGTCCCGCAGGTCCTCGAGCGCATCCTGCGCATCTTGTCGCACCTGAGCGAGGATGGTGAGCGCCCCCGTCGGGTCGCTCCGTACAGCAGACTCAGCCATCCCGACCTTCACTGCCAGCGAGACGAGCTGCTGCTGCGCACCGTCGTGGAGGTTCCGCTCCAGCCTCCTCCGTTCCTCGTCCTGGGCGCGGACCAACCGCTCACGGGAGCCGCGGAGGTCCTCGACCAGTCGCGCGTTGCGGAGGACCAGCCCCGCCTGACGCGCGAGGTCCTCGACGAGCCGCTCCTCGGTCGGCGTCAAGGGCTCGGACCGAGGCTTCGTCACCGTGAGGGCGCCGAGGAGCTCGCCCCGGTGGCGAACCGCGACCGCAGCGGTTGCATTCGGGAAGGCCGGCAGTTCGTCACCGGTCGTGGGGAGCGGAGGCGTCGGCGAGCCGTTGTCCGGAGGCCAGGCCGCGACCCGACGGAGCCCGGGACCGACCCGGAGCCACACCTCGGCCCGCTGCGAGGCGGTCCCCTCTCCGAGGATCGTGGCCATCCTCGGAGAGACGTCGTCGATGCCGAATGAGCCCGCGACCCGTTGGGAGAACTCCGAGAGCACCTCGTACGGCGTGGCGCGGTCGCCGTAGACGAGACGGTCCGACACCCGCCGGGCCCACCGCCGCACGGGCTGGAACGCGAGCGCCACGAGCGCGGCCGCGACGGCGGACAGGGCCGGGCTCGCCCGCTCCCCGATGACGGCCCCCACGCCGACGACGACCCCCACGTAGACGGCGGTGATGAACGCCCCGAGGATCGCGAAGACCACCGCCTTGCTGATCACGACCTCGATGTCGAAGAGTCGGTGCTTCAGGATGGCCACCCCGATGGCCAGGGGGAGCAGGAGGAGGGCGAAGATGTAGATCCAGCTCGCGAGGTCGGCGAGGAGTCCTTCGCGGAGGATCAGGTCGGTGGCGATGACGATGACGAAGGTGACCGGGACGAGCGACGCGGCGAACGCGACCCACCGGAGCTGCACGCGTTCCTCGCCCCGCGCCGATCGAAGCCGCAGGACCATCGACACTCCCGCCGCCACCAGCGACCCGGCGAACACCAGGTTGGCGACCGCGTCGAGGACCGATCGGAGGGTTGGGAAGGAGGCAACCCCGAACGGGTTCTCCACCTGCGCGAACAGGTCGATCGGGCCCGGCCAGAGCGCCGTGATCGCAGCCGCGAACGTGGCCGAAACAGCCGTCGTCCACACGGCGATACGCCATCGCGGTGACCGGGTTCGGCCGTCGGGGAACATCAAGAGGGTCATCCCGAGACCTGCGATCGCCGGGACCCAGATCCAGGTCGTCAGCCACGCCGCGATCCTGCCCCCTGGAAGCGCGCCCGGACTCGCCAGCAGCGAGTAGATCGCGTACTCCTGTGCGAGGAACCAGACGGCGAGCGGCAGCGGGCCGGCGAGCAGGAGCCACCCCACGCGGTTGCCCGGCTTCCGCAGCGCGATCAGGAGCCCGATCGTCGGGTACGCGATCGCGATCAGGGAGACGAAGCCTCTGAAGAGGGCGTCCTCTGGGAACGGTGCGGACCGGTCGAGGGCCTGCAGCACGAACGCGGCCGCCACGAGCGCCATGGAGATCCCCCAGAGCGCCCAGGCGAGGATCCCGGCTCTCAGCCCCCGCATGGTCTCCCGAGCTTGACCCATGCGGGCGGGGAGCGGAAGGGTGCCATCCGAACCCTCGCCGGGGGGGTTCCACCCCCGAAAGGATGCGTGCTAGGGCAATCCTGAGCCCAGACCGGGAGATAGGTGCTCGGATGGATCTGAAGGCCGCGATGCGACGCCTCGAGACCGCCGGAACCGAGCAGAACCGGAAGGTCTATGCCCGTCACGGCATCCGCCCCCCGGTGTTCGGCGTCTCCTACGCCGAGCTCGGCAAGCTCCGGAAGGAGATCGGAGTGGACTACGGCCTCCCCCGAGCGTGGTGGGCCACGGGCAACCACGATGCCCGGATCCTTGCAACGAAGGTGTTGAACCCCGAGCGGATCGGCGCGCGAGAGGCGGATGGGCGGCGAGCGCGGGCTGGCTCGTCTCGGCGATCCTCGCGTTCCGAGGCGAGCTCACCGACGCCGAGTGCGACGCCCTGTTGCGGCAGATCCGACGCGAGGTCCACCGGCGTCCGGATCGTGTCCGGCACGAGATGAACGGCGCGCTGATCTCGATCGGCCTCCGCGGCGGGCGGTCACGCGAGCGGGCGGTGGCGGTGGCGGAGGCCATCGGGACGGTCGTCGTCGACCACGGCCAGACGGGGTGCGTCACCCCCGATGCGGCCGGCTACATCGGGAAGGCCCAAGCACAGCGAGCCAAGCGCCGCGCCCGGTCCGCCTGACCGGTTCAGGTCTTCCCGCCGTCCCCCACGACCGTATCCAGCGTGGCCCACGCGTTCATCGCCGGCGGGAACCCGGCGATCGTTGCGGTCTGGAGGATGACCTCCCGCAGCTCGTCGGCCGAGAGCCCGGCGGCTAGCGAGGATCGCAGGTGGACCGGGAGTTGGGACGAACGGCCGGTCGCCACCAGCGCGGCCACCGAGGCGATCTGTCGCTCCCGCAAGCTGAGCCCAGGACGCGAGTACACGTCGCCGTAGGCCACCTCCACGATCAACCGCCCGAGATCCCCGAGGCCCTCGATCGTGGCGAGCGACCGGTCCCCGTGCACCTCCCGCAGCCGTTCGCGTCCTCGCTCGTACCGCGCCTGGTCCTCCATCGTTCCCCTCCTGTGGTCGCGGGACCGAACGCTACCGGGTGCGCCCCGGGGTCGCTGGGATACTGGGGCGCCGATGGACGAGCCGACGCTGACCGAGGAGACCGAGGCACTCCAGGCTTCACCCCCGTCGGGGGACCGGGCCCGCGACCAGCGCATCATCCTCGGCAACACCGGCCAGAACGTCCTCGGGCTGGCGATCGGCGCCCTGGCCACGTTCGCGGCACAGGTGATCATGACCCGGCGCCTGGGCGACGAGGGCTTCGGGGTCGTCACTCTCACCACTCAGTTCGCGTTCATCGCCGCCGCGGCGACCCGGTTCGGGATGGACGTGGCCGACGTGCGGCTGGTGGCGATCCTCGTGGGGAGAGGGCACGCCGCCCGCGCACGTGGTCTCGTCCGACGATCGGTGGCCATCGCGGCCGGGATCTCCCTCCCGTTCGCTCTCGTCGCGTTCCTCGCGAGCCCGTGGCTCGCCGAGCGGTTCAGCGGCGACGCGGAAACGGCGTTCCGCGCGGGCGCGGTCACCGTCCCGATCGCCGCCCTCGCCTTCACGTACATGGGCGCGACCCGTGGGCTGAAGATCATGCGGTTCACGCTCTACTCACAGTGGATAGCCCAGCCGATCGGGTGGATCGCGCTCACCCTCGTGTTCTGGGCGGCCCGGGACCGCACGCCCGCGGTGGCGACGGCCGCGTTCGGCGCCTCGTGGGGGCTGGCCCTGCTGATCGCGTGGTTCGGGTGGGAGAAGGAGCAGCGGCGGTTCCCCGCGGACGCGACCGGCGTGGGGATCCCGGAGGAACGCACGGGGTCCCTCCTGAGGTTCGGCGCGCTCCGGGCGCCGGCAACGCTGTTCAGCCAGCTGATCTTCTGGACGGACTTCTTCGTGCTCTCCTCGCTGTGGAGCGGCCGCGGCGCCGAGGGCGCCGCGGCGGCGGGCGTCTACGGGGCCGTGCTCCGGGCCGGCCAGTCGCTGTTCCTGTTCCTCACCTCGGTCTCGCTCACCTTCAGCCCCTTCGTGGCCGACCTGCATCACCGCGGCGAACGCGAGCACCTCGACCGTCTCTACAAGCAGGTCACCCGGTGGACGCTGGGGGCGACGATCCCGGTGCTCCTGGTCCTGGCGATCCTGCCCGAGCAGGTGCTGCGGATCTTCGGGGCCGAGTTCACGGGCGGGGAGGCCGCGCTCCGGATCCTGATCGTGGGGATGATCGTGCCCGTGATGGTCGGGACGGTGGGGTTCATCCTGATCATGGCGGGCCGGACCGGGTGGGACCTGCTCGTGTACGTTGCGGCCTTCGGCCTGGACGTGGCCGTCGCGCTCTGGCTCGCGCGGCCCGAGTCGCTCGGGGTCCGTGGGGCCGCGATCGCGCAGGCCTGCACCCTCACGTTCAGCGCGGTCGCGCGGCTGATGCTGGTGCGCGGGTTCCTCGGGATCTGGCCGTTCGATCGGGACTTCCTGCGGCTCATCCTCCCCACGGGCGCCGGAGCCGCCGGCATGGCCCTGGCGCACGCAGCGATGCCCGCCGAGCGGTGGTTCCTGGACCTCGTGGCGTCCTTCGCGGTCGGCGGGGTCGCCTACGTCGGCGCGATGTTTGCGGTCGGTCTGGTCGAGAGCGAGCGCCGGGCGCTGGTCCGGATGGTCGGGAAGGTGCTCGGCCGGGCGACATGATGCTCTCGGTCCGCCCGCTGCGCGAGGACGAACCGGTGTGGGTCCGTCGCACGATCGCCGCACGCTGGGGCTCGGACGCGGTGGTCGGGCACGGCGTCGCGTATGAGCCGGCGAGGCTGCCGGGCCTCGTCGCGGAGGAGGTGGGCGTGCCGGTCGGTCTGCTCACCGTCATGACCTCGATGTTCGTGCCGCTGGTGGGGCTCGCCCCCGGGATCCCGGGCGGCCGACCGGGCCAGGGGTTCGCTCCCGATCCGATCTACCTCCCCACCTGGGTCGAGTGGGGGATCCTGCTCGGCATCGCGAGCTTCGTCGGCATGGCGATCACCCTCGGGGTCCGGCGATTCGTCGCCCCAGATGCACGTTGGGCCGGCGAGGTGCCTGGATCTGGTCCCCGAGCTGGTTGAGCCGGGCAGGACCACGAAGGACCAAGGCCGCGGTTACCATCGCCAGCCAGACGGTCATGGCGCGGCCCGTGCGTGGGTGATGTCCCGAACGGGGCCGGAGGGCCAGTTCGGTCTCGCGACGCCCGGCCTCGGGCCGACGCCCCGGAGCGTTCCGGACCTACCGGCCGGCCGCCGATCGAGCCAGGTCCAGCGCGGTGGCCACCGCGTCGGCCGGGTCCGCCGCCCGGGTGATCGGATCGACGTCGAGCCCCGGCCGGGAGACATCCCACGTCTGGAGCCCGACCACGGGCCGGCCCATCTTGAGGGCCAGCGCGATCTCGGAGAGCGTGCCGAACTCACCCGCCACGGCGATCACGACGTCGGCGGTCCGCACCACGATCGCGTTCCTTGCTTCCCCCATCCCCGTGGCCACCACCACCGTGAGGTAGGGGTTCGCGGCCGCGCGATCGCCCGGCACTATCCCCACCGATCGCCCTCCGGCCCTCGTGCACCCGCTCGCCGCCGCCTCCATCAGCCCGCCCATCCCGCCGCAGACGAGCACGGCCCCGGCCTCTGCGATGCGACGTCCGACCTCCTCGCCGAGCGCGTGCTCGGCGGGCGTCGCCGCCGAGGGCCCCACGACCGCGATGTAGGTGTCCTTCATCCCCAACTCCCCCCCAGCATCGCTGTCAACAATGCCACGGCGCCGGCCTTGTCGAGGGGCTCGTTCCCGTTGCCGCACTTGGGCGATTGCACGCACGAGGGACACCCGTCCGGGCACGGGCAGTCGCGCACGGTCTCGAGTGTCGCCTCGAGCCAGCGGTCCGCCGCCCCGAACCCTCGCTCGGAGATCCCCGCGCCGCCGGGGTAGCCGTCGTAGACGAAGATCGCGCACGAACCCGTGTCGGGATGGTGGGCGGTCGAGACCCCGCCCACGTCCCACCGATCGCAGGTCGCGACGAGGGGGAGGAGCCCGATCGCGGCGTGCTCGGCCGCGTGGGCCGCTCCCGGGATCGCCGGTCGTGTGATCGCCGCCCGGTCCAGCACGTCCTTCTGGATCGCCCACCAGGTGGCTCGCGTCTCGAGCGTCTGCGCCGGGAGCGCGAGCGGGACCACTTCCAGGATCTCGCCCGTCGCCACGTGCTTCCGGGCGTAGCCGACGACCTGGTTGGTCACGTGGACCATTCCATGGAACGACGGCACCCCGCCGGGCGTCCGGCTCTGGAGCTCGACTTCGACGATGCGGATGTCCGTGACGTCGCGGGCCTGGGTGGTGATGTCAGCGTCGCTCCAATCCACGAGCGCTACCCGGGCGTCGAGATCGAGCTCGGCGACCTCGAACTGCTCGCCCTGGTGGAGGTAGATCGCCCCCGGGTGCACCTGGGAGAACGCGCGGGAGCCGTCGACCGTCCCCAGGAGCTCCCCGGTCTCGCGGATCGCGATCGCGAAGGGGTGGGCCCCGACGCTCCGGATGTCGACCGCTCGATGCGGGGAGACGCGTCCCCGATGGTGCAGCAGGCCCCGCCGCCGCACGAGATCCCCGGCCCGTACGAGCCCCTCGACCGCGGCCTCGGACCCCGGCCATAGCGCTGCGAGCTCCTCGTCCGACAGCGGGTGCTCGCGAGCCGCGCACAGCAGGTGCGGCGCCAGGACGTACGGGTTCGAGGGGTCGATCACCGCGTCCTCGGCGGGTCGGTCGAAGAGGTCCGCGGGATGTGACACCAGGTACTGGTCCAGCGGCTCGTCCTGCGCCACGAGCACCGCGAGCGAGCGCCCGGAGCGCCGCCCGGACCGCCCCGCCTGCTGCCACATCGCCGCGCGGGTCCCCGGGTACCCCACCAGGACTGCGACGTCCAGCGAACCGATGTCGATCCCCAGCTCGAGCGCGCTCGTCGAGGCGATCGCCAGGAGCTCCCCATCGGCCAGCCGCCGCTCGAGCTCCCGCCGCTCCTCGGGCAGGTACCCGGCGCGGTAGGTTCGGACGCGATCGCGGAGCCCGCCGGGCAGCTCGCGTCTCGCGGACAGCGCGAGGAGCTCGGAAGCCCTGCGGGAGCGGGTGAAGCCGATCGAGCGGACCCCTTGCTCGGCCAGGTGCGCGATCAGACGGGACGCCTCGGTGAGCGCGCTCCGTCTCGCCCCCGACGCCTCGTCGATCACCGGCGGGTTCACCAGGGCGAAGGTCTTCCCGCCCGAGGGGGAAGCATCGTCGACGATCGCCTCGAACGGAAGGCCGACTAGCCGCTCGGCGAGCTGGGCAGGGTTCCCGATCGTGGCCGAGGCCAATACGAAGCGCGGCTCCCCCCCGTACCGGGCAACCAGTCGCCGGAGCCGCCGGAGGATATGGGCGACGTGCGCCCCGAACACCCCCCGGGCGACGTGCGCCTCATCAACGACCACGAGGGACAGCCGGAGGAAGAAGTCGGCCCAACGGGCATGGTCGGGGAGGATCGATGCGTGCAGCATGTCCGGGTTGGTCATCACGAGGTTCGCGTTGCGGCGGATCAGGGGGCGTTCGGCCCTCGGCGTGTCGCCGTCGTACACCGCCCCCCGGATCTGCGGCAGCCTGAGCGTGCGGACCTGCCGCAGCTGGTCGCGAGCGAGCGCCTTCGTGGGGTAGATGCACAGCGCCGTCCGCTTCGGGTCGGCGACGGCCCCCGTCGCGAACGCGAGGTCGTAGACCAAGGTCTTCCCGCTGGCCGTGCCGGTGGCGACGATCACGTCGCGACCGGCCCGGAGCGCGTCGAGCGCGGCGGCCTGGTGCGCGTACAGACCGGTGACGCCCAGCAGGCGGAGCCGCCCCACGACCAGTTCGGGGACGTCCTCGGGGAGGGGCAGCGGGTGCGCGCCCCGGGCCGAGAGCTCCCGGACGTGGACGATCGAGCCCTCGGGCTCGAGCGCGACGAGGGCGGTCTCCGGATCCACGCTGGCGATGGTATCGGGGGGTCGTGATGCCGGCCCCCGGCTACTCGCCGACGATCTCGCCTCCGGGCTCGGCGTTGAGCCGCGCGTAGGAGGTTCGGAAACCGTCGCGAGCCAGCGGGAGCAGTCGGCCGCGTTCGCGGGCGAAAATCGCCGTTCCCAGCAGCAGGTAGGCGATCGAGACCGAGATGCGCTCCACGCCCGCGGCCGATTCGGGCACGGCGGCCCCGATGATGAACTGCGCCCAGAACAGCCCGAACAGGAGGGCGGCCTCACGCACCGAGATCGACAGGCTCGAGATGACCGCGACGGCGAAGAAGGACTGCGCCGCGGTGAGGAGGATCTCCTCGCGCTGGTGGGCGTCGATCGGCAGGCCTGAGAGCCCGGAGGAGGCGATCGCGAAGACGATCGGCAGGGTCCCCACCAGCAGGGTCCACTGGTTCACCTTGGAGGACACCAGTGTGCCGAGTGCCGCGTTGGTGTTCAGCCGCCACGCGTAGAGACCGGCGACCAGGAGCTCGGGAGCTTCGGAGGCCAGTGGCGCGAGCCACTGGACCAGCAGGAACTCGCTGATCCCGAACTGGCGACCGGTCTCGACCAGCGCCTCGGCGAAGGGCTCGGCGGACAGGAGGATCACGCCGCCCGAGAACAGGAACATCGCGACGACCGAGGCCCTCCGCCGTCCGACCTGGAAGGTCCCGATCAACCGGGCGGGTCCGACCAGATGCGGTTCCTCGGCCGGTGCACGCGAGACCCGGATCGTGTACCCGACGAAGATCGAGACCAGGACGGCCGCGTCCACCAACGTGATCGTGTGCTTGAGGGGGAGGGTGAGCGAGTAGACGGTGGCAAGAGCGAGGAACGAGACCTCCACCGCGTGCGAGCGCTCGAGCCGCACCTCGGCCAGCCCGGGCGGCCGCTTCCGAGACCTGTAGGCGGCGATGAACACGACGAGCGACCAGCCGATGCCGATCAACAACCGGTTGGCACCGGTCATGTTCGCCAGGGCGAGCGAGCACGCGTCCTCCCCTGCCGCGCCGGGCGGGTGACATGCCACCCCGTAGGCCTCGACCGCGTTGCCCGCCTTGAACGCGAACACCATGTCCACCGCGTACTCGGGGAGCACGGCGATGAACGCGAGTACCGCGATCGCGAGGCCCGCCGAGATGTCGAGCTGCGCCACCTCGGCCGCCCACGACAGGAGGAACGCGGCGCCGACGATCGCGACCCCGTACAGCAGGGCCTCGGCGGCGTGAGGCAGGTGGGGGTGCAGGAGCCGCAGGAAGAGACCCGGGACGGTGACGCCGATCGCGATGCCCACGCCGAGCCCCTGGCGCCCGGCGTGGATGTCGCGGAGCTCCTCCCTGAGGGTGGTCACGACCCGAGCCCCGCGGGAGCCACCGACCCGGGCGCGGCCCTACTCCGTCGTCTCGCCGTCGGGCAGGAGCGAGGCATTGGGGGACGGCGGGATGTTGGCCTTCTTCAGGAGGCCATCGACGGCGAGGTCGTCGGAGATCGCCGCGAGCTTCGAGGCATCGAGGTGAACGACCGAGACCCCACCGGCCATCCCCACCGACCCGGGGAGCACGACGTTCACGACCTTCCGGGCCCTGATCGTCGTCCCCGTGAACGCCAGGTCCAGCAGCTCGTCGAGCCCGAGGCTCGTCTGGGCGTTGCGCAGCCCGGCGCCGATCCAGGTGAGCAGGCGACCGGGGTCCCGCTCGAACTGCCGCTGGAACTGGGAGAGCGCGGCGACCATCAGACGCCCTTGGTTCTCCGAACGCCCGAAGTCCCCGGCCGGCAGGGCGTGCCGGGCACGCGCGAACGCGAGCGCCTCGCGACCGGAGAGCAGCTGGGACCCGGCCTGGATCTCTGCCCGGGCATACCTGTCGAACACGTCGAAGGGGACGTCCATCGCCAGGCCACCGACGTCGTCGATCATCGCCTCGAACCCCTCGAACCAAGTCAGCGCCCAGTAGTCCATCTGGATCCCGGTCAGCTCCTCGACCGTCTGGACGACCAGCTCCGGTCCGCCGTTGACCATCGCCGCATTGATCTTGGTCGTGCCGTAGCCGGGGATCGACACGTAGGAGTCCCGGGGGAACCCGACGATCGTCGCCCGCCCCTCCTCCGGGTTCAGGGAGACGATGTGGATCGAATCGGCGCGCTGTCCTCCGATCTCCTCGCCGGGCCGAGCGTCCGAGCCGATGACCACGATGAAGATCGGCTCTGTGCCGTCGAGTGTCGGGATGTAGCCGGCCCGCACGGGTTCGAGTTGGAGCAGGGGCGTCGCGCCGGCATCCGAGCGCCAGGGGGTCGCCCCGAGGGTCGAACCCGCCACCCAGGCCGCGAGGATCGCGGCCGCGAGCGCGAGACGCCGGGGGGTCGGGCGCGAGCCTGCCAAAGCGGGCCTCAGGCTACCTGCGCGCCGAGGTCGCCACAACCATTCACGGCGAGGGCGACGATGAAGGGGAGGGGGAGGGCGTCGGCGGCTTGGCCTCTCGGTCCTTGCGCTCCACGTCGAACGCCGTGATCTTCCAGCCGTCGACGTTCCGCAGGAAGAGCTGGCCGCTGCTCACGATGCCGAGGTAGGTCCCGTCCGAGCGTTCGCCGAGCGCGCGGAACCGGACGCGGACGACCACGGTGTCGGCCTGCCCCTCGGGATCGAACAGCACGCGGAAGGAGAGGCTCCCGCGTTCGGGCTCGATGCGTTGGAACACGTCGCCGGCGGCCACGCCCAGCGTGAGGGTCTCCACCGATCCGCGGGCCGCGGCCACGGCGCCCTCGGTGAACAGGGCGAACACGTCCTCGTACTCGCCATCACGCCAGTTCCCGGGGTCGAGGAACGCGGCCGTGTAAAGGTCGTCGAGGACGGGCACCACCTCGTCGCGGGTCCCCTCCGCCGCGGGCTGGAGCGCCTCCGCATCGGCATCGGCGCTGGTGGCGACGACCTCGACCTTGCGTGCCACCCGGAAGTCGAACTCCGGGACCGTGTCGTCTTCACCGCCCCCGAGGATCGGGATGACCCCACCCCCGTCGCCACCGCGCAGGACGAGGATCAGCACGGCGGCCACCACCACGAGGCCAACCGGAGCCAGCAGCCACCAGAGCGGAAGGCGCCGGCCGGCGGTCCGTCGACGGACACGGCTCGCGGTGACGGGGGTCTTCTGCGGGGCGTCGTCGCTCAAGGCGTCGTGAGGGTAGCCTCGCCTCCACACGCCCACAACTCACACGGGGGGCGGCGCGGCCTCTCGCTCGAGGCTGAGGGCGTTCCAATAGGCGCCCAGGAGGCTGTCGCGCGTCGCCAGGCCGACGACCCGCCGGGACCCGATGTCGGAGACCACGGGGATCAACGGCAACCCTCGAGGCGCGAGCCGGCGGAGGGCTTCGTCGAGGGACTCGTTCGGAGTAACGACCGGGTACTCCTCGATCAGCTCGTCCACCGGATCCTCGCCCGACAGCTCGTCCGCCTCCCCGAGCCGCTCGGCGCGGAGGATCCCGACGAGCCGGTCGCCGTCCTCCACGACCACCAGGCGATCCGTGCCTGCCTCCTGCATCGCCTCCCGAGCCCGCTCGAGGCTCAGCGGCATCCGGATCGTGCGGATGTCCGGGATGGTCGCCCGGGCGACCGGGGTCCGCTCGAGCAGGTGACGCTCCCGTCCCTCGGCGAGATCGACCCCTTTGCGTCGGATCTTCAGGGTGTAGATCGAGTCGGGGTGGGCGACCGAGGACGCGAGGGTCGCCACGATGCAGGCCAGCATCAGCGGCAGGATGATCAGGTAGTCATTGGTCATCTCGAACAGGATCAGGATCGACGAGATCGGGGCGTGGGCCGCCCCGGCGAAGACCGCGGCCATGCCAACCATCGCGTAGGCCCCGGCGCTGGCGGTCATCCCGGGGAGCAGCGCGTGCACACCCTGGCCGAACGCCGCCCCGAGCATCGCGCCCATGAACAGCGACGGGGCGAAGACGCCTCCGGACGCACCCGACCCCAGCGTGAGCGACGTGGCCAGGAGCTTGGCTCCGAGCAGGGTCAGGAGCACCCACCAGCTCAGCGTGGCGCCGAGGGCCAGGTTGATGCCCGGAAGCCCGCTCCCGTAGGGCAAGGAGCCGTGTCCGAGCCGTAGCGTGGCCAGTCCGACCAGCCCGAGGAGGAGCCCGCCGAGGGCGGGCTTGAGGTCTTCCGGGAGTCGCAGCGCGTCGAACCGGTCCTCCGTCCAGTAGAGGAACCGGATGAAGGCGATCGCCACGGCCGCGGCGAGCAACCCGAGCACGACGTAGAAGAGGAGCTCGACCGGGTTCCGCAGGCCGAATGCCGGCACCTCGAGCACGGTCTCGTTGCCGAAGGCCGAACGCCAGATCACCGAGGCGGTCACGGCCGACAGGACGACGGTGGCGAACCCTCGCGCGCTGAACCGCTGCAGGATGACCTCGAGCGAGAAGAAGACCCCCGCGAGCGGGGCGTTGAACGCCGCGGCGATCCCGCCGGCGGCGCCGCAGGCCACGAGGAGCCGGATGCGCGACTCCGACATCCGGAGGAGCTGCCCCGCCTTCGAGCCCAGGGTCGAACCGACCTGCACGATGGGCCCCTCGCGGCCGGCCGACCCGCCCGAGCCGATGGTGAGAGCCGACGCGAGGGTCTTCACGATCGCCACCCGGCCGCGGATCCGGCCTCCCTTGACGGCGACCGCCTCCATGACCTCTGGGACACCGTGCCCCTTCGCCTCTTGGGCGCCGTGGGCGATCAGCGGTCCCGCGAGCAGGCCTCCGACGATCGGCGCCACGAAGACCCGGAGGGCGTCGGTGCTGACGGCCGTCTCCGAGCCCAAGAAGAGCCGCCCGAACACGCGGAGGAGCAGCTCGAGGGCGACGGCTCCCAGGCCGGCCAGCACGCCGACCGTGACGGCGGTGAGCGCGAGGACGTTGCTCTCGTAGCCCGGCAGGGCGCGGATCCGTTCCCGAGCCCTCCGGATCACGTCCGCGCGTCCCCCACGGGCGCCATGGTAGCCACCCGCGCGCCGGGCAGGGGGCCGAGCGTCGTCCCGGCACGCGTCGCCCGGGGGCCGGATAGGATGAGGGCGCTTCGGAGGTGTGCCGGGAAGCCTGGTCGGCGCCTCGATCACCTATGACCACGACGCCACCGACGAAGGACCTTCCCGAGCCCGGCGACGAGCTGCGCGTCTCCTGGTCCCGCTCGGCGCGTCCGATCGCGCGCCGGATCGTCAGGCCGCTGAACGAGTTCCTGGAGGAGGAGTCGTCCTCCGGGATCCTGCTGCTCGCCGCGGCCCTGCTCGCGGTGGCCTGGGCCAACTCTCCCTGGCGGGCTTCGTACGAGGACCTGTGGCACACGGAGCTCTCGTTCCGGCTCGGCGGGCGCGTCCTTCGGGAAGACCTGCGCCACTTCGTGAACGACGGCCTGATGGCGCTGTTCTTCCTCGTCGTGGGGCTCGAGATCAAGCGGGAGCTCCTGATCGGGGAGCTCCAACAGCCGCGCAGCGCCGCGCTGCCGGTGATCGCCGCCCTGGGGGGCATGGTCGTCCCGGCGGGGCTCTACCTCCTGCTGAACGCGGGCGGCGAGGGGTCGGAGGGCTGGGGGATCCCGATGGCCACCGACATCGCGTTCGCGCTCGGCGTCCTCACCCTGGCCGCCCGGCATGCTCCGGCGAACCTCAAGCCCTTCCTGCTGACGCTGGCGATCGTCGACGACATCGGAGCGATCCTCGTGATCGCGATCTTCTACAGCGGCGGGATCTCGGCGGTCCCGCTGCTCGTGGCGGTGGGCCTGTGCGCCGCGATCGTGGTGCTCCAGCGGGCGAACGTGCGCGCCACCGCCGTCTACGTAGGGATCGGGGTGGCGGTGTGGGTCGCGGTCTCGCGCTCGGGGGTCCACCCGACGATCGCCGGCGTCGCGCTCGGACTCCTGACGCCGGCGCTGCCCTTCCAGCGCCCGCGCGCTGTGAGTCAAGAAGCGCGCCGGGTGGCCGACGAGACCGTGGACCAGCCCTCGCCACCCGACGCCGACGCGCATCACTGGCTCACGCTGGCCTGGCTCACGCGCGAAGCCGTGTCCCCGCTCGCGCGCGTGGAGCACTTCCTGCACCCCTGGACGAGCTACGTGATCGTCCCGCTCTTCGCGCTGGCGAACGCGGGGGTCCGGCTCTCGCGTGAGGCGATGGGCGACGCGGTCTCGAGCTCGGTGGTCTGGGGGATCGTGCTGGGGCTGGTGGTGGGGAAGCTCGCCGGGATCTCGCTCGCCTGCGCGCTCGCCGTCCGCTTCCGCGTGGCGCGACTCCCGGAGGGTGTCGCGTGGTCCCACGTGGTGGGGGCCGCCGCCGTGGCCGGCATCGGGTTCACCGTGTCGCTGTTCATCGCCGACCTCGCGTTCGGTGAGGCGCGGCTCGACGAGCTCTCCAAGGTGGGGATCCTACAGGCCTCGATCCTGGCCGGGATCCTTGGCTGGGCCCTCCTGCGGATCGCCCCTTCGGCGCGGGGATAGGCTTCGCCACGGGAGGTGGGAGCGATGAAGGCCAGGAACCTCGCGAGCCCGCAGCACGTCGTAGCGGCCGATGCGCCGGCGACCGAGGTGGCGGACGTCCTGGCACGGCATGACGTCCGTGCCGTCCTCGTGAAGCGCGACGGAGGGGAGTTCGCGGGGGTCGTGTCGGACAGCGAGCTGCTCCGTGCACTGCTTCCCCCGTACGTGGACCAGGCGAAGATCCTGGCGCGGGTGCTGGAGGAGAGCGCGGCCGACGTGCTGTTCGAACGGCTCGCCGAAAGGACCGTGGCCGACCTGATGCCCGAGGAGCGCGAGGTGAGGCCGGTGGTCCAAGGGGAGGACACGTTGGTCGAGGTGGCCTCGGTGATGGTGCGGGCCAGGGCCTCGGCGGTGGGGGTGATCGAGGAGGATCGGCTGATCGGCGGGATCACGATCGACGATCTGCTGAGCCATCTGCTCACGCGTCGATGAAGGAGGCGATCGCGATCGTCGTATTCGTCGGCGCGTACGTCTTCATCGCCACGGAGTGGGTCCACCGCGTCATCGTGGCCCTGGTCGGCGCCGGCCTGATGCTCCTGTTCAAGATCGTGAACGCGCACGACATCTTCAACTCCGAGCGGCTGGGGATCGACTGGAACGTGATCTTCCTGCTGATGGGGATGATGATCATCGTCGGCGTCCTCCGGCAAACCGGGTTGTTCGAGTACCTTGCGATCTGGTCCGCACGTCGCTCGCGCGGCCGGCCGTTCGTCGTGATGGTCCTGCTGATCCTCATCACCGCGGCGGCCTCGGCGCTGCTCGACAATGTTACGACCATCCTGCTGGTGGCTCCCGTCACGGTGCTGATCGCCGAGCGTCTGGGCGTTCCCCCCGTGCCGTTCCTGATCGCCGAGGTCCTCGCGTCGAACGTCGGGGGCATGGCCACCCTGATCGGCGATCCCCCGAACATCATCATCGGGAGCGCCGCGGGCCTGTCCTATACCGACTTCCTCGTCAACCTCGCGCCCCTCGTCCTGGTCCTCCTCGCGGTCTTCATCGGGCTCTCGAGGTGGCTGTTCCGTGGAGCCCTGGTGTTCCACCCGGAGCGGGTACGGGAGGTGCTGTCGCTGGATCCGAAGGAGGCGCTCGCCGGGGGAACGTTGCTCCCGAAGGCGCTGGCGGTGCTGGGTGTGGTGACCCTGGGGTTCGGGCTCCAGGAGCTCCTGGGGTACGAGCCTTCGATCGTGGCCCTGCTCGGGGCCGGGGTCCTCCTCCTGATCGCTCCCGGTCACCTGGAAGAGGCCACGGCGGAGGTGGAGTGGGGCACGCTCCTGTTCTTCGTGGGGCTGTTCATCATGGTCGGGGCGCTCGTGAAGGTGGGGGTGATCGGGACCCTGGCCGAGCAGGTGATCGAGTTCACGCACGGGCGCCTGTTCCTGGCGACCGTGCTGCTGGTGATCGTCTCGGCCCTGCTGTCCGCGGTGGTCGACAACATCCCCTACGTCGCCACGATGGTGCCGCTGGTTGCCGCGCTCGCCGCGTCGTTCCCGGGGGATGCCACGGTGCTCTGGTGGGCGCTCGCGATCGGGGCGGACCTGGGCGGCAACGCGACCTCGATCGGCGCGAGCGCGAACGTCGTGGCCCTCGGGCTCGCGGAGCGGAGCGGCTTCAGGATCCGGTTCGTACAGTTCCTGCGCTACGGACTGCCCACGGTTGCCGTCACGGTGGGGATCTCGATCGCGTACCTCTGGCTCCGCTACTTCGTGCTTGCCTGACCGGCGTTCCGTCACCTCCATCGACCCGAGGCCGAGCCCTGCTACTGCCCAGGTCACGGGCTATGGGTTCTTCCTATACTGCGGAGGTTCCCGGCTCGGCCGGGTCCGGAAGCTCTTCCCGAACACCGACCGAGGAGGTTGTGATCTTGCACGGTGTCCTCGCCCAGGAAGGCGGCCCGATCCAGGCCGTCTTCGGGTCGTTCGAGAACAACGCACTCTGGGTGATCCTCGTCATCTCGCTGATCGCCCTGGTCTTCGCCTACTACCTGGTCCGGGAGGTGCTCTCCGCCCCGGAGGGCACGGAGAAGATGCGCGAGATCGCCCGGGCGATCCAGATCGGGGCCCGCGCCTACCTGAACCGCCAGTTCCGCACCGTCGGGATCTTCATGGTGCTGCTCACGGTGGCGCTGTTCTTCGTCCTCCCCGTCTCCGAGGAGGCGGTCCACGGGGAGATGTTCATCCGGTTCGGTCGATCGATCGCCTTCATCCTGGGAGCCGGCTTCAGCGCGATCACCGGGTACACGGGGATGTGGCTCGCGGTTCGGGCGAACGTGCGGACCGCGAACGCCGCCCGTGAGTCGGGTCTGCGCCGCGCGCTGAAGATCGCTTTCCGCGCCGGCGGGGTCGCCGGGATGTTCACCGTGGGCCTGGGGCTCCTCGGCGCCACCGTGATCCTGCTCGTCTACAGGGAGGACGCCACCGGCGTCCTGGTGGGCTTCGGATTCGGCGGGGCCCTGCTCGCGATGTTCATGCGGGTGGGCGGAGGGATCTTCACCAAGGCCGCCGACGTAGGGGCGGACCTGGTGGGCAAGGTCGAACAGGGCATCCCCGAGGACGACCCTCGCAACGCCGGGACGATCGCCGACAACGTCGGCGACAACGTCGGTGACTGCGCGGGGATGGCCGCCGACCTGTTCGAGTCCTACGAGGTCACCCTGGTCGCCTCGTTGATCCTGGGAGCCGCGGCCTTCTCGGGGAGCGAGGTGGGGGCGATCGCCGGGGTGATGTTCCCACTGTTCGTCCGCGCGGTGGGCGTGATCACCTCGATCATCGGCATCCTCGCGGTCACGCCGAGGAGCGAGGACGAGCACGGGATGCGGTCGATCAACCGCGGGTTCTTCGTGTCGGCAGCGATCTCGGCGGCGGTCGTGTTCGTGATCTCGGGCATCTACATGGAGGACTACCGCCCGGCCGTCGCGGTGCTGCTCGGGCTGGTCCTGGCCAGCGTGATTCAGGTCCTCACGCAGTACTTCACCGACACGAAGTACAAGCCGGTGCAGGAGATCGCCGAGTCCACGCAGACCGGCCCGGCGACGACCATCCTCTCGGGCTTCTCCGTCGGGCTCGAGTCCACGGTCTGGGCCATCCTGATCATCGCCGGGGTGATCGTCGGCGCCTTCCTGCTGGGCGACAACACGGCCGAGCGCCTGTACTTCATCTCCCTCACCGGCATGGGGATGCTCACCACGGTGGGCGTCATCGTCTCGATGGACACCTACGGGCCGGTCTCCGACAACGCGCAGGGGATCGCGGAGATGTCCGGCGAGTTCGAGGGGCGCCCCGCACAGGTCCTGGGCAGCCTGGACGCCGTGGGCAACTCGACGAAGGCGATCACCAAGGGGATGGCGATCGCCACCGCGGTGATCGCCGCCACCTCGCTGTTCGGCTCGTTCGAGGAGGCGCTCAGGGAGGCGGGCATGGATCCGTTCCTCGGCATCCGCGTCGACGAGCCCAACGTGCTGGTCGGTCTGCTGATCGGTGGCGCGGTGGCGTTCCTGTTCTCCTCGCTCGCGATCCGCGCCGTCGGGCGCGCGGCCTCACAGGTCGTGGTGGAGGTGCGGAACCAGTTCCGCGACCACCCCGGGATCATGGACTTCACGGAGAAGCCGGACTACGCGCGGGTGGTCGACATCTGCACGCGCACCTCGCTCCGCGAGCTCATGACCCCCGGTCTCCTCGCGGTGCTCTCGCCCGTGATCGTCGGGTTCGCGATCGGGGCCGAGGCGCTCGGGGCGTTCCTGGCGGGGGCGATCCTCACGGGCCAGCTGCTCGCGGTGATGCTCGCCAACTCGGGCGGGTCCTGGGACAACGCGAAGAAATACATCGAAGAGGGACACTACGGCGGCAAGGGCAGCGACCGGCACAAGGCCGCGGTGATCGGCGACACGGTCGGCGACCCCTTCAAGGACACCGCCGGGCCGGCCCTCAACCCGCTGATCAAGGTGATGAACCTGG
Source organism: uncultured Actinomycetes bacterium (assembly GCA_964640085.1). Lineage (GTDB taxonomy): Bacteria > Actinomycetota > UBA4738 > UBA4738 > HRBIN12 > CAZXFA01. Next base: position 24,732 of record CAZXFA010000012.1, read on the forward strand.
TGGCGCTGCTGATCGCGCCGGTGGTGGTCGAGCAGGTCGACAACGACGCGGTGCGGATCGTCGTGGCGGTCGCGGCGGCCCTGATCGTCGCGGCGGCGGTCTGGGTCTCCAAGGCTCGGAAGTCCGAGCTGATGGTCGAGCCGGTGCCGAGGTCCCGGGAGGGAGCGCCGGTCCCCTGAGACCGGCGCCACGGCGTGGCCGGCGACGCGGCGGGAGAGCCGATGGGGCTGGGATCGACGATCCGACGGTTCCTGCGCCGGATGGCCGAGAGCGACGAGGACCGCTACGCCGTGGAGATCGAGGCCTGGGCGTCGCGCGTCCCCGGGACCATCCGGATACGCGACGCCGTCAGCCGCAGCCGGGTGAGGCTCGCGGGAGTGGTCCGCCGGATCACGGTCGTGCCGCTCGAGGGCCATGAATCACTCGAGGCGCTCCTCTACGACGGGACCGGGCAGGTCACCGTGGTCTGGATGGGGCGGCGGACGATCCCCGGGCTGTCCCTCGGGACGCGCCTCGTCGTCGAGGGCATGATGGCCGAGCAGCGGGCCGAGCGACGGCTCGTGAACCCGAGCTTCGAGTTCGCGGCCTAGGGCCCTTCCGGACCGGGGATGCGCATCCCGGCGTCGGCCTCGCCGACGACGGCGGAGCGAAGGCCACCCTCGGACTCGGGGATCGCGAGGGCGAGGACCTCGTCCCCCGCCGACACCACCGTCTCGGGCTGCGGGATCACGACGTGCCCCTCCCGGATGACCGCGACGATCGCGGTGTCGGGGGGAAGGCGGAGCTCGTAGAGAGGACGCCCCGCGTTCGGGGAATCCGAGGGCATGGTCATCTCGACGATCGAGATGCGTCCCCGCTCGAGCGGCAACAGCCGCACGAGGTCACCGACGGTGACTTCTTCTTCCACCATCGCCGTGAGGATGTGCGGGGGGGACACGGCGGCGTCCACGCCCCACTGCTCGGTGAAGAGCCACTCGTTGTTCGGATGGTTGACCCGCGCGAGCACCCGCGGAACGCCGTACTCCTGCTTCGCGAGGAGCGAGGTGACGAGGTTGTCCTCGTCGTCGCCCGTCACTGCCACAACCACGTCGGCCGTTCCGACGTCCGCCTTCTCAAGGACCCACGGCTCGCAGGCGTCGCCGAGCATATGCTCTACGTCGGGAGCCCATTCGCGGGCGGTTTCCAGCGTCTCCGGGTTCTGCTCGATCAGCGTGACGGTGTGTCCGCGGCCGGCCAGGTCCGAGGCGAGGTGTCGCCCGACGGCGCCGGCCCCGCTGATCACGACGCGCACCTCAGTGGTCCCCCGTGGGTGCGAGGAGCTCGTCGAGGAGCTCGAGGGAGTCCTTCTGCACGATCAGGGAGGCGAAGTCCCCCTCCTGGAAGGTGCTGGCGGGGACGGGGATGAATCCGCTGCCTCCCCGGTCGACGCCGGCCACGAGGATCTGGCCGTCCACGTTGAGCGATGCCACCTTCTTGCCGACGAGATGCTGGGGAACCTCGATCCGCATCCGGAACAGGTCACCGGCCGCGAGCGTCTCCTTGATCTCCTCACGAGGGTGGGCGAGCATCAGCATCATCTGCTTGACGGCCCACCGGGTGCTGGAGACCGTGGGGATGTTCAGGCGTTCGTAGATGTCCGCCCGCCTGGGGTCGTAGATCCGGGCGATGACCTTGGAGATGTGGTAGTGCTCGCGCGCCACACGCGCGGAGACGATGTTGGAGTTGTCCCCGTTCGACACGGCGAGGAACGCGTCCGCCTGTTCGATCCCCGCCTCCTCGAGCACGTCGCGGTCGAATCCCAGGCCGATCACCTGCTTGGCCTCGAAGCCAGGTGGGAGGCGGTCGAAGGCAGCCGGGTTCTTGTCGATGATCGCCACGTCGTGGCCGGCCTTCGCCAGCTCCTGGGTGAGGAGCATGCCCACCCGGCCGCAGCCCATGATCACGACGCGCACGGCCCGGTAGCCTAGCGCGCGGCGCGACCGACCGCAGGCCCCTGGCGTTTGTCGCTCGGGGAGCGGTGGACCCGGCGAGCCCGAGAGACATCTGGTCCGCGCGCCAAGCGGTCTCCGCGCCCTCGCTGGTCGGGTGATAATCGCGCGATGGCGGCGCCCGCCGGAACGCGCTCCACGACCCGGGATGTGGTGAAGCGGCTGTTCGTCGGCCGCGCCCTCGCGTCCAGCAAGCTCGAGCACCAGCTGCTGCCCAAGCGGCTGGCGCTCCCGGTGTTCGCCTCCGACCAGCTGTCCTCGGTCGCCTATGCCACGGAGCAGATGATGCTCATCCTCGTCACCGCGGGCGCGGCGTCCCTCGCGCACATGACGCCCCTCGCCGTCGGCGTCGCCGTGCTGCTCGCCATCGTGATCGCGTCCTACCGGCAGACCTGTCGTGCCTACCCGAGGGGTGGCGGCTCGTACATCGTCTCGAAGGAGAACCTCGGGACCATCCCCGGGCTCGTAGCGGCGGCGGCGATCCAGACCTCCTACGTCCTGACGGTCGCCGTGAGCGTCACGGCCGGGGCGATCGCGGTCACCTCGGCGGCGCCCCGGCTGGCTCGGTACAAGGTGCCGCTGGCGGTGCTGTTCGTCCTGCTGATCACGCTCGCCAACCTCCGGGGAGCCCGGGAGGCCGGACGTCTCTTCGCGGTACCGACCTACGGGTTCGTCGTGATGGTCCTCGCGACGCTCGCGACCGGCCTGGTGCGGTGCATCGACTCGTGCCCGAGGGCCGAGACGGCGGATCTCGAGCTCGAGCCGGTCGCCGGCGTCGGGATGTTCCTCCTGCTCCGGGCCTTCTCCTCGGGCGCCACCGCGCTCACCGGCGTCGAGGCGATCGCGGACGGCGTCCAGGCGTTCCGTCGTCCCCAGGCCAGGAACGCCGCCTCGACGCTGGCGCTGATGGGGGCGATGAGCATCCCGATGTTCCTCGGCATCACCGTGCTGGCTCGCGCGCTCCACGTCCGGGTCGACGAGCAGGTCGCCGCGTCCCGGTCAGTGCTGTCCCAGATCGGCGAGACCGTGTTCGGACGAACGGGTCCCTACTGGCTGCTCCAGATCCTCACCGCCGGGATCCTGGTCCTGGCCGCGAACACGGCCTACCAGGACTTCCCGCGCTTGGCCTCGATCCTGGCCCGTGACCGGTTCATGCCCTCGCAGTTCCGCAACCGCGGCGACCGGCTGGTGTTCTCGAACGGGGTCTTGTCTCTGGCCGTGCTGTCCAGCGTGCTCGTCTGGATCTTCCAGGGTGAGCTCAGCCGTCTGATCCACCTGTACGTCGTGGGCGTGTTCACCGCGATCACCCTCTCACAGGCAGGGATGGTGCGGCGGTGGCTGCGGGACCGTGAGCCCCGATGGCGACGGAACCTCGTGATCAACAGCGTGGGGGTCACGGCGACCGGAACGGTGCTCGCGATCATCGGGGTGACGCAGTTCGCCCTGGGGGCATGGATCGTGATCGCCGCGATCCCGGTCATCGTGGCCATCTTCCTGGCGGTCCGCAGGCACTACGTCCGCGTGGCCGCTCGTCTCGGGGCGGCGGAGGCGCAGGTCACGGAGGGCGTGGAGAACGTGTTCGTGGTCCTGGTCCCCGACCTCGGTCTCCCGACCGCCGAGACCGTCGCGTACCTGCGGGCCCTGCGACCCGAGAACCTGGTGGCTCTCCACACCGGCGATCCTGCCGCGTACGAGGAGATCGCCGCCGGGTGGCTGTCCCTGGCCCCTCGGTTCGGAAGGCTCCGCGCGCTCCAGCGGACGGGCCACGGACCGACCCGTTCGATCCGCCGCTTCGTGAGGGAGCTCCCGCGCCCGCCCGGTGCCTTCATCACCGTCGTGGTCCCTGAGGCGGTGGAGGGCCGATCGGTGCTGTCGCTGCTGCGCTCCCGGACGTCGCTGTGGCTCAAGGTGGCGCTGCTGTTCGAACGAGGCATCGTGGTCACCGATGTCCCGCTCCTCCCGGAGGAGCACGAAGGTGCGGCGCCCAGGGCCGATCGGCCGGTCGAGCCCTCGCGCAACGTCGTGCTCGTTCCGGTGTCCGCGGTCCACGGCGCCACCGCGAGGGCCGTCGCCTATGCCAGATCCCTGAACGCGACCACGACCGAGGCCCTGTTCTTCTCGCAGGACCCGGAGGACGTGCCCCCCATCGTGAGGACCTGGACCGAGCAGGGGATGAAGGTTCCGCTGTCGGTGGTGGAGGACCCCTTCCGTGACGTCGGGGTGTCCCTGCTCCGCGAGATCCGTCGGAACACCGAACGCGGCGACACCATCGTGACCGTGGTGCTCCCGGAGTTCGTGGTCGACCATTGGTGGGAGCACCTCCTGCACAACCAGACGGGTCTGTACCTCAAGCGGCTACTCCTGTTCGAGCCGCGGGTCGTCGTGACGAGCGTGCCGTTCCACCTGGGGGAGGGGACGAGCGACCCGTAACATCCGTCCCGTGTCCAGCACCCCATCCCCCGGGTCCCGGATCGCGCCCGGCCTCCTGAAGCGCCTGCTGGTCGGGCGGGCGCTCGCCTCTCACAAACAGGAGCATCAGCTCCTGCCGAAGACGCTGGCCCTACCCGTCTTCAGCTCGGACCCCCTGTCCTCCGTCTCCTACGCGACGGAGGAGATGATGCTGGTCCTCGCGCTCGCCGGCGCGGCCGCGCTCTCCAAGATGATCCCGATCGCGCTCGCGATCGCCGCGCTGCTCGCGATCGTGGTCACGTCCTATCGACAGACCGTCCGCGCCTACCCGCGGGGCGGCGGGTCCTACATCGTCTCGAAGGAGAACCTGGGCACGATCCCGGGGTTGATCGCGGCGGCGGCGATCCTCACGGACTACGTCCTGACCGTCGCCGTGAGTGTCACCGCGGGGACGATCGCGATCACGTCGGCGGCTCCCGGACTGAGCGAGCACCGGGTGTTGATCGCGATCGCGTTCGTCGCGTTCATCACGCTCGCCAACCTGCGTGGGGTGAGGGAGGCGGGGACCCTGTTCGCGGTCCCCACGTACGGGTTCGTGGTCATGGTCTGCGCGACGCTCGCGACGGGGTTCCTCCGGTGCCTCACGGGCTGTCCCACGGCCGCCTCGGCCGATCTGGAGCTCCCCGTGCATCACGCGCTGAGCCTGTTCATCGTCCTGCGCGCGTTCGCCTCGGGGGCGACGGCACTGACCGGCGTGGAAGCGATCGCCGACGGGGTGCAGGCCTTCCGGCGACCGCAGGCGCGGAACGCCGCCACCACGCTGGCGATCATGGGGACGATCAGCATCACGATGTTCCTCGGGATCACCTACCTCGCCCGGTCGCTCGAGATCCGGGTCAGCGAGGACGTCCTCGGCCCCTCGGTCCTCGCGCAGATCGGCGACACCCTGTTCGGCGGTGGGTTCGGGTTCTACGTGCTACAGGGGTTCACGGCGGGGATCCTGATCCTCGCGGCTAACACGGCGTACCAGGACTTCCCACGCCTGTCGGCGATCCTGGCCCGCGACCGGTTCATGCCCTCCCAGTTCCGCAACCGTGGCGACCGGCTGGTGTTCTCGAACGGCGTATTGGTGCTCGCCGCCCTCGCCTCGGCGTTGATCTACGTGTTCGACGCGAACCTGACCCACCTGATCCAGCTGTACGTCGTAGGCGTCTTCACCGCCTTCACCCTGTCACAGGCGGGGATGGTCCGCCGGTGGCTCAGCATCCGCGAGCGGCGCTGGGTCCGGAGCGCGATGATCAACGGGGTCGGCGCCGTAACGACGGGGGTCGTACTGGTGATCGTCACGATCACGAAGTTCGCACGAGGCGCGTGGATCGTGATCACCGCGATGCCGATCATCGTCGCGTTCTTCCTGGCGGTGCACCATTACTACGGCCATGTGGGACGGCTGCTCCGGGCTCACGGCCTGACCGCCGACCGAGAGGTGGGCAACGTCTTCGTCTTCCTGATCCGGGATCTGGGGGCGGCCACGCTGGACGCGGTGAGCTACGTCCGGGCGCTCCGTCCCGAGGAGGTCCGCCCGCTGTTCATCGGTCCGAACGAGCGGTTCCCGGAGGTCGCCGCGGCCTGGGCCCGGACCGCGCCGCGGCTCGGGCGCCTCGAGAACCTTCCGGGGACGCACGAGCGCCTGGTGCGGGAGCTCCGCGCGTACGTGCGGGGGATCGATCGGGAGCCTGGTGACTTCGTCACGGTCATCATCCCCGAGGAGCTGCCGACCCGCTCCTGGGTTCAGTTCCTCCGCGATCGCACCGCCCTCCGACTCAAGGCCGCGCTGCTGTTCGAGCCGGGGGTTGTGGTGACCGACGTTCCGCTCGTCCCAGAAGAGATCGAGCTCGCGGGGGCCCACGCCGATCGTCCGGTCGAGCCGGGTCGGAACGTGGTGCTGGTTCCCCTGTCGGCCGTCCACGATGCGTCGGTCCGGGCGGTGATCTTCGCGAAGTCGCTGAACCCGTCGCGGATCCAGGCGCTGTTCTTCGTCTCGGACCCGGAGGAGGTAGAGGTGGTGGTGGAAGCCTGGCACGAGCGCCGTTGCGACATCCCGCTCGCGCTCGTCGAGGCTCCCTTCCGCGACCTGGGCGAACCGCTCCTGGAGGAGGTCCGGAAGTACTCGGCACGTGGCGACGCCATCGTGACGGTGGTGCTCCCCGAGTACATCCCGCGACACTGGTGGGAGAACCTCCTGCACAACCAGACGGCCTTCTTCATCAAGCGGTTGCTGCTGTTCGAGCCCAACGTCGTGGTCACGAGCGTCCCGTTCCACCTACGGGCGCCCGAGCTCGTGGCGGAGGAGGTGAGGGCATGATGGATCGGGAAACCGCGCACGCGCTGTGCCGCGAGAGATGCCTGAAGGAGACGACCGTCCGGCACCTGATCTCGGTGGAGGGCGTGATGCGGGTGCTGGCCCGCCGGTTCGGGGAGGACGAGGAGTTGTGGGGGCTCACCGGCCTGTTCCACGATCTGGATCAGGACCACACGGGCGACGACGCGGAGAACCACGCGCGCCTGGCGGCGGGGTGGCTGCGGGAGGCCGGCGTCGACGAGCGCGTGATCAACGGGGTCCTCGCCCACGCGTGGCCCGAGTATCGGAAGGACCTGATGTCGAGGGCGATCGTCCACGCCGATGCCGTGGCGGGGCTCCTGGTCGCCGCCGCGCTCGTCCGTCCCGAGCGGGCGACGGGGATGAAGGTCTCGAGGGTGAAGAAGAAGCTGAAGGAGAAGGCCTTCGCCCCGGGCGTGAACCGCGAAGAGGTCACCGGCGTCGAGGAGGGGATCGGCCTGCCGCTGGACGAGTTCCTGTCCGTCTCGATCGAGGGCCTGCAGCAGGTGGCGCCGGAGATCGGTCTCTAGCCTCGGCCCCGGCGATCGAACCCCCTGAGCAGCCGCGTGATCGGGTCGAGCGGACGGCGCTCGTCGAGCGGCCGGAGGGACGCTGTCGGCAAGGCTTCCACCCCGTAGGTGTCGAGGAGCTCATGCTGCACCACATCGAGCGCCAGCCGGGTCCCGACGGCCGTCGGCCGGTTCGCGTGGGCGGCGCAGGCGGGTCGGAGCCCGCCCGCGCGCTCGAAGACCCGGTCCGGTACGGCCGGGAGCCGTCCGTACCACAGGCACCATGAGCAGATGAGGCGCAGCCGCGAGGGATACGCGCACTCGGCTCGGTACCCCCGGGCGTGCTCGATCACCCGGCCCCACATCGCGATCCGACCTACGACCGCGGCGGTCCGCCCCGCGCGCGCGAGGCGCGCCGGATCCTTCAACGCGTGGATCCCGCAAGTGCAGCCGGGCATCGGGCTGCGGTGCTCGATCGCGAGCTCGGGGTTATGGACCAGGTACTCGCGGGTATGTGCTCCGCTGCAGGTGGCGCGGATCGGGATCCGCGGCTCCCAGGCGGCGCGCGGGGTGGTGGGCACGATCCGCAGGCCCACCGGGGTCCGGTGGAGCCGCCATGCCCGCCAGCCGAGGATCGGCTCGGCCTGGTGCTCGGGCTGGGGGAAGCGGGCGGGATGCAACGTGGGGCTCCTCCCCCTGAGGGTACGCCGGGGGAGCCGGAACGCGGCTGGGCTAGCATGGGCGCGGCCCGCCGGCGGAGGAGCGATCCGTGCCGTACACCTACCGAACGATCATCGAACCGTTCCGGATCCACTCCGTGGAGCCGCTGCGGTTCCTGACGGAGGAGGAGCGCCGGACCCGGATCCGCGAGGCGGGCTTCAACCTGTTCAACCTCCACGCCTCCGACGTGCTGATCGATCTGCTCACCGACTCGGGGACCGGGGCGATGTCCCGCGATCAGTGGGCGGCGGTCCAGCACGGCGACGAGAGCTACGCAGGCTCGCCCTCGTGGTTCGTGTTCCTGGAGGCGGTCCGGGAGCTGTTCCCGTTCCCTCACGTGATCCCGACCCACCAGGGCCGAGCGGCGGAGAAGATCCTCTTCGCGGCGCTCGGCGGCCCCGGCAAGGTCGTGCCCAACAACACGCACTTCGACACCACGCGGGCCAACGTCGAATACACGGGCGCCGAGGCGCTCGACCTCCCGATACCCGAGGGACGCGAACCTTCCACGGTCCATCCCTTCAAGGGGAACATGGATCTGGCCGCGCTGGAGTCCCTCCTCGAGGAGCGGGCCAGCGACGTCCCCGTCGTGTTCGTCACGATCACGAACAATTCAGGGGGCGGGCAGCCGGTTTCGCTCGAAAACCTGCGGGGCGTCCGGGGGCTCTGCGACCGGTTCGAGGTCCCGTTGTTCCTCGATGCCTGTCGCTTCGCCGAGAACGCCTGGTTCGTGAAGTCGCGGGAGCCGGGGCAGGGCGAGCGCTCGATCCCCGATATCGTCCGCGAGCTTGCCTCGCTCGCCGACGGGATGACGATGAGCGCCAAGAAGGACCCGATGGCCAACATCGGCGGCTGGCTCGCGATGCGCGACGATGCCCTGGCGGAGCAGTGCCGGAACCTGCTGATCCTCACCGAAGGGTTCCCGACGTACGGGGGGCTGGCGGGCCGCGACCTCGAGGCGATCGGCCAGGGCCTGCGGGAGTGCGTGGACGAGCACTACCTCCGGTACCGGACGCGATCCACCGAGTACCTGGGCGAGGGGCTCGAGCGGGCGGGGATCCCGATCGTCGAGCCGATCGGCGGACACGCGGTCTACATCGACGCGCGAGCCTTGCTCCCGCAGATCCCGCCCCTCGGGTACCCGGGACAGTCTCTCGCGGTCGCGCTGTACCAGGCCGGCGGGATCCGTTCGGTCGAGATCGGGACGGTGATGTTCGGTCGTCGCCCCGACGGGACCGAGGAGCCGGCTGCGATGGACCTGGTCCGCCTGGCGATCCCGCGGCGGACCTACACGCAGAGCCACGTGGACTACGTGATCGAGGTCGCGGCCGACGTCGCATCCCGAGCCTCGGAGCTGCGCGCCTACCGGATCGTGGAAGAGCCGCCGCAGCTGCGACACTTCACCGCTCGGTTCGAGCCTCGGTAGCCGGGGGCGCGGCTACAAGCCGACGGGCTCTCGGCGCTGTTCCCGGACCAGCGCGGAGAGCTCGGCCGCTCCCAGATACATCACGGCGGCCACCCGCAGGAACACCAGCACCCCGAACACCGCCCCGATCGTCCCGTAGAGGGCGCTGGCTCGGATCACGACCCGGGTCACGAAGATGCCGCCCACCAGCTTCAGGGCGTTCCAGCCCAGCGTCATCGCGATCGCGCCGGGGAGGTGGTCGCGGGCAGCAGGGCCGCCCTCGGGCGTGAGTAGACGGTAGGACAGGAGGAAGAACGCGAGCTCGAGCACGGCGACGCCGAGGAACGAGGCTACGCGGCCGAAGTTGCCCAGGGGCCCCGAGAGGTCGATCCCGGCGACCAGGCTGCTGAGCACCAACGCGCCCAGGATCAGCGCCCCCAGCACGAGCATCGAGACCAGAGCCCGCAGCCGACGACGGACCAGGCCAGGATCGGGAGTCCGGAAGATCCGCGCGAGGGCGGAGGCGGTCCGTCCGGCCAGGCCCGTGGCGGCCCAGGCGACACCGCCCAGGGCGATCAACCCCAGCCCCTCCCGTGCGACCACGATCCCGTCCAGGTAGCGCTCGAGGAGCGGGCCGATGCCTGGGAGCGTCTCGAAGAGATCGCGGAGCTCCTCCTCCGTCCGCCCCGCGAAGACGTAGCCCGCGACCGACAAGGCCAGCAGCATCAGCGGGAACAGGGAGAGGTACGCGGTGTACGCCCAGGCCGATGCCTGCGTGCCCAGGTCGTCAGCCCGGAATCGTTCGCGGGCGGCGCGGAACACGCGCACGAGGCGTCGCTGCGTTAGGGTGCCCATCCCCACAGCATTCCACGGAGGCGCGAGGGGTGAACACGAGACCCGCCGAACCCAGGGACGTCGGGTTCCTGAGGAAGATGCTGTACGAGGCGGCGGCCTGGAACCCCGACTGGCCGCGCGAGCGGATGATCCAGGCGCTCGCCGATCCGATGCTCGAGCGGTACCACCGCGACTGGGGCAGGGCGGGGGATGCGGGCGTGATGGCCGAGTTGGACGGGGAGCCCGTCGGCGCCGCTTGGTACCGGCTGTTCTCCCTGGAGGAACCCGGGTACGGGTTCGTAGACGAGGAGACGCCCGAGCTCGGGATCGCCGTCGTCCCGCTCCACCGCCGGAAGGGGATCGGGGAGACGCTCCTCCGGGCGCTCATGGTGCAGGCTCGCGAGGAGGGGTACCGGAAGCTCTCGCTGTCGGTCGCGGTGCACAACCGCTCACGACGGATGTACGAGCGGACGGGGTTCCGGAAGGTCCGCGAGCACGGCGAGTCCTGGGTGATGGTCGCCGAGCTCTAGGGGGTCTCGCGGTCGGGGGGCCCGACGGAGGCTCGGGCACGTTCGGCCTCCTCCGTTCGGATCTGGCGAACCCGGTGCCAGACGAACCACACCGCGCCAACGGCGAGCGCGACGGCGATCGCCCAGGCAAACGGGCTGATCGCCCGCTCGGCCGCCTCCCACTGCTCGCCCAGCAGGTAGCCGATCCAGGCGAGCGCGAGGGACCAGGGGAAGCACCCGAGCACCGTGTACACGGTGAACCTCCAGAAGCCCATCCGCACCACGCCGGCCGGCAGGCTGATGAAGGTCCGGACCACGGGCAACAGGCGGCCCCCGAACACCGCGAGCTCGCCGTGCCGTTCGAACCAGTCGTGCGCCTTGTCGACCTCGTGCGGGCGGATGAGCAGGTAGCGGCCCCAGCGGTCGATCAGCGGCCGTCCGCCCGCGTACCCGGCCCAATAGGCGAGCCAGGAACCGACCAGGTTGCCCGCGGTCCCTGCCAGCGCGACCAGCCACAGGTCCAGCTGCTGCTCCGGGGCCAGGAACGTCGCGGTGACCAGGGCCCCGCCGAACACCATCGTGACCTCGGAGGGGATGGGCACGCACGCGGACTCGAGCACCATCAGGACGAAGATCGCGAGGTATCCGTACCGGACGATCTCTTGCGTGATGAAGTCGCTGAACAGGCCGAGCAGCGCGGGGCCTCCGAGGTTCGGGGGGATGCTCCGAGGGTATCACCGGGTCATGGGGACGCCGTTGCGGCTCCCACGCTCGGCGTGCCCCACGCCCCATAATCCCGGGGTTGACGGCGGGGGCTGGTACTCTGCGCGCGGAGGCCCCACTCCGACCGCCGGGCCTCCGAACCCCTGAGCGAGACGGATGTGGATGCCGGTATGGCGAAGACGTTGGTCGTCGTGGAGTCGCCGACCAAGGCGAAGACCATCGAGCGGTACCTCGGACCTGACTTCTCGGTCCGGGCCTCGTTCGGTCACATCCGCGATCTGCCCAAGAGCGACCTGGGTGTGGACGTCGACAACGGCTTCGACGTCGTCTACGAGGTACCCGAGGACTCGAAGAAGCACGTCACGGCGCTGAAGCGGGCACTCAAGGGCTCGGACGAGCTGGTCCTGGCGACGGACTACGACCGCGAGGGCGAGGCGATCGCCTACCACGTCGCGGACCTCCTGGGGGTCGATCCATCGGATGCCAAGCGGGTCACGTTCACCGAGATCACCCGCGACGCGATCCTCGAGGCGTTCCGGCACCCGCGAGAGGTCGACCGGCGGCTCGTGGACGCGCAGGAGGCTCGACGGATCCTGGACCGGCTGGTCGGGTACAAGATCTCGCCGATCCTGTGGCGGCGGGTGCGGCCCGGCCTCTCAGCCGGGCGGGTCCAGTCGGTGGCTGTCCGGCTGATCGTCGAGCGCGAGCGCGAGATCCGCGCGTTCGAGCCCGTGGAGTACTGGAGCGTGGACGTCCGGCTCACCCGGGAGAGGGACGAGGTCCCGTTCGTTGCGCGGCTCGTCACGATCCCCGAGGGCAAGGTCGCCGCGTCCCCGGACAAGCCCGGGGTGCTCCTGTCGGCGGAGGCGGAGGCCGCGGCGCACGTCGATCGGCTCCGGGAGGCTGTCTACCGGGTCCTCCGCGTCGAGCGCAAGGAGCGGAAGCGGACGCCCGCCCCGCCGTTCACCACCTCGACCCTCCAACAGGAGGCGGCCCGCAAGCTGGGGTTCGGCGCCCGGAAGACGATGAGCATCGCCCAGCGGCTGTACGAGGGCCTCGACCTGCCCGGTGAGGGAACCGTTGGTCTGATCACCTACATGCGGACGGATTCGGTCAACCTGGCCGAGACGGCGATCCGGGAGATCGCCGAGGTGGTCCGGACGGAGTTCGGCCGGGACTACGCCCTGACGGAGCCACGCCGCTACAGGACCCGCTCTCGGAACGCGCAGGAGGCCCACGAGGCGATCCGGCCCACCTCGGCGCTGCGGACACCGGCGCGGGTCGCCTCCGCTCTTGACCGGGACCAGCTGCGGCTGTACACGCTGATCTGGCAGCGCACCGTGGCCACCCAGATGACCGAGGCACGGTTCAACCAGGTCGGGGTTGACATCGAGGCGACGCACGACGGGGCCGCCTACGGCCTGCGCGCCACCGGCCAGACGCTCCTGTTCGACGGGTTCATCCGCGTATACACGGAGGGCCGTGACGAGGGTCCTGACGAGGATGCCGAGAGCCGCCTGCCGGACCTCCGGCCGGAGGAGCCGCTGCGCATGCTTGAGATCCTGCCCGAGCAGCACTTCACCCAGCCACCCCCTCGGTACGCGGAGGCCTCGCTGGTGAAGACGCTCGAGGAGCTCGGCATCGGGCGGCCGTCGACCTACGCCTCCATCATCTCGACGATCCAGGATCGCGGCTACGTCCGTCTGGAGGACAAGCGCTTCTACCCGGAGGACGTGGGCGAGGTCGTGACCGACAAGCTCGTCGAACATTTCGCCGACATCGTTGACGTGAACTTCACGGCGCGGATGGAGGAGGAGCTGGACGAGATCGCGGAAGGACAGACGGGTCGGACCGAGGTGCTCAAGGACTTCTGGGTGCCGTTCAAGGAGGACCTCGAACGGGCGGAGGAGAAGTTCGAGCGCTACGTGGAGGACCTGGACGAGGAGTGTCCGCGGTGCCTCGAGGAGGGTCGGAAGCCGCCCGGTCGGCTCCAGATCCGCCTCGGCCGCTACGGCCGGTTCATCGGGTGCAGCCGGTTCGCCGACGAGGACGGCGGCTGCAAGTACATCCGGAACCTGAACGGCGAGGAGCGCCCCGAGCCCGAGACCATCGATGAGACCTGCCCCGAGTGCGGACGCCCGCTCCAGCGCAGGGTCGGCCGCTACGGACCGTTCGTCGGCTGCTCCGGTTTCCCCGAGTGCCGGTACATCAAGAAGGACCCACCCAAGCGCACCGGCGTCACGTGCCCGCAGTGCGGACAGGGCGAGCTCGTGGAGAAGCGGACCCGGTTCGGGGCGTTCTACGGCTGCGACCGCTACCCGGAGTGCGACCTGGCGGTGAGCAACCCGCCGGTCAAGGACCACCCCTGCCCCGAATGCGGCTCGATCCTGCTCGAGCGCCCGAAGAGCTACCGCTGCTGGAACTGCGGGGCGGAGATGGACCGTGAGTTCCGGGTCCGCAAGCACGGTGACCCGGAAGCCGAAGCGGCCGCCCGCGCGGCCAAGGCTGCCGCGCGGGCCGAACGGAGCAAGGCCAAGCGCGCGACGGCCCCGAAGGCCGCCGCCAAGCGCTCCACGGGCAAGCGGCGCTCGCGGGCCACGGCCGGGCGCGGTCGATCGGGCACCGAGACCCGCGCGGAGGGCTAGTTGGCCTCCAGCTTCGCCGACGAGGTCGCCGCCCTTCGCGGCACCAAGACGGCGACGCTCCGGGACCTCCTCACGCACCCGAAGTTCTCCAGGCTCCTCGTCGCCCAGACGGTGAGCTCCCTGGGTGATTGGGTCGGCTTCGTGGCCGTGACCGCGCTCGTGACGCGCCTGGGCGGGGCCGTCGGCGCCTACGCGGTGGCGGGCGTGATGGTGGCCCGGATGGCCCCCGCGATCCTCTTCGGGCCGGTGGCCGGGGCGATCGTGGACCGCGTGAACCGCAAGCAGCTCATGATCGTCGCCGACCTCTCGCGCGGTGCCCTGTACGCGTTGATGCCGTTCCTCGGGAAGCTGTGGGCGATCTTCCTGTTGTCCTTCGCGATCGAGTGCCTCTCGCTGCTGTGGACCCCGGCCCGGGATGCGTCCCTCCCCAACATCGTGCCCCGGCGTCAGCTCGCCAACGCGAACTCGATCGGCCTCGTGACCACCTACGGGACGCTCCCGCTGGGGGGCCTGATCTTCGCCTTCCTCGCGGGCGGCTCGGACCTGATCCCATGGTTCACCGACCGCCCGGAGTCGCTCGCCCTGTGGCTGGACGGAGGCACGTTCCTGCTGTCTGCGCTGCTGGTGAGCCGGATCGCGATCCCCTCGCCCGCTCCGCGGAGGCTCCAGCGGTTGGACATGTCCCGCGTGGGTCGGGACGTCCTGGATGGCGTGCGGTTCCTCCGCGAGGATTCCCTCGCGTCGGCGATGACGCTGGGGATCGTGGTCGCGTTCAGCGCGGTCGGGGCCGTGCTCGCGCTCGGTCCGATCTTCGCCAAGCAGACGCTCGCGGCCGGCGATCCGGGCTGGGGGATCCTGGTGACCTCGTTCGGGATCGGGATGGGTATCGGGATGGCGGTCTCGAACAAGGCCGCGGACCTGCTCGAGCGCGAAACCCTGTTCGTCTGGTCGCTGATCGCCGCGGCTGGGACGCTGTTCGTGCTGGCGATGATGCCGGCGATCGAGCTCGCCGCGGTGACCACCGTGGTCCTCGGCACCTTCTGCGGCGGGGCGTGGGTGAGCGGCTACGTGCTCCTCCAGGAGAACGTGACCGACGAGTTCCGCGGCCGGACCTTCGGCGCGCTGACGGTGCTCTCTCGTCTGGGCCTGTTCCTCGCGCTCACGCTCTTCCCGACCCTGGCCGGTGCCGTGGGCTCGCACGTCGTGGGTATCGGGAGCCGCGCGCTGGACCTCTCCGGGACCCGCGTCGCGCTGATGGTGGCGGGGATCATGGTGATCCTCGCGGGTGCGTTCACCCGGCGGGGGCTCCGTCGGTTCCGCGTCAGCCGGCCGCAGCCCCTGTCCCTGGTTCCCAAGCTGATGCGCCCACCGAGGACGGGGCTGTTCGTCGCCTTCGAGGGCGTGGAGGGGTCGGGGAAGGGCACCCAGATCCGCCTCGCCAAGGCGTGGCTGGAGGAACAGGGCATCGGCGTGCTCGTCACACGGGAGCCGGGCGGCACCGTGATGGGCGAGCAACTGCGGCGGCTGCTGCTCGGCCATGCGACCGGTCACCTCGAACCCCGGACCGAGACGCTCCTGTTCGCGGCCGGCCGAGCGCAGCACGTGGCGACGGTGATCCGTCCGGCTTTGGCCGAGGGCAAGGTCGTGATCTGCGACCGGTACATCGACTCCTCGCTCGCATACCAAGGCGTGGCCCGCGGGCTGGGCGAGCAGGACGTGCTCACGCTGAACGTCTGGGCGACCCAGGGCTTGTTCCCGGACCTCGTGATCCTGCTCCACCTCGAACCCGAGGCAGGGCTGCTGCGGTCGCTCGAGGAGCCCGACCGGATCGAGATGGAGGGGGGAGACTTCCACGCGAAGGTCTCCGACGCCTACCTCCGGATCGCCGAGGAGCACCCGGAGCGGTTCGTGGTGGTGGACGCCGACCAGACCCCGGAGAAGGTGCACGAGCACGTGATGGAGGCGCTCCAGCGAGTGCTCAAGGAACGCGAGGGGGAGAGCGAGCGTGGCTGAAGCGCCCGAGGCGTTCCCGGTCCTGGGGCGTGTACCGGGTCAGGAGCGGGCGATCGCGTTCCTGCGCCAGGCGGCGGCCCGCCCCCACCACGCGTACCTGCTCGCGGGCCCCGAGGGCGGCGGGAAGTCGCTTGCCGCTCGAGCCTTCGCCGCGGCGCTGCTGTGTGCGCGCGGCGGGTGCGGAAAGTGTCGGGACTGCCGACTCGCCCTGGAGGATCGACACCCCAACGGGTCGGTCGTCGAGCCGGAGGGCCGGGACATCCACGTCGACACCATCCGCACCGAGATCTGGCACCCCGCCTACCGGACCGCGCCGGAACCCGGGCGGAAGGTCTTCGTGGTCCGGGAGGCGGACCGGTTGAACCCCGCGGCGGCGGACGTGCTCCTCAAGGTCCTCGAGGAGCCTCCCGCGGACGCGGTGATCGTCCTGCTATCGGCACGCCCGCACGAGCTTCCGGAGACGGTGGTCTCGCGGTGCCACGTCGTCTCGTTCGCTCCGCTGTCCGAGGCCTTCGCGGTGGACACGCTGACGCGGGAAGGGGCCGACCCGAGCCGAGCGGCGCTGGCCGCCCGGCTGGCGGGGGGGAACCTGGGACGGGCCCGCCGCCTGGCGCTCGACGAGGACGGGCTGTCGTTCCGTCAGGTGGCGGTGGAGGCGCTGGCGTTCGCCCATCGGGACCCGAGCGGCGCGCTCGAAGCCGCCGAGCTCGTCCTGCGGGCGGCCGAGCGGTACCGCAAGGACCTGGGGGAGCGACAGAAGGAGGATCTGGCGCCCTTCCTCGACGCACGGGGCCGACCCGAGGAGGCGTATCGCGGGGCGATCCGCCGGATCGAGGAGCGGCACAAGCGGCAGGTCCGCCGGGCGGAGCGCGACTACCTCGACCGCGCGCTGATGGCGATCTCCGCCATCCTGCGGGATCGCGTGGCCGTGGCGGTCGGCGCCGCCCGCGACGTGCTCCTCAACCTGGACCTGGAGCCCGGGCCGGCGCAGACGGCGGAGACGGCGATCCGGATCTCCGCGGTGGAGGAGACCCGCGCGGCGTTGGCCGAGGATCTGAACCTGAACGCCCGCCTCCTCTTGGAACGGGTCTTCCTCCGGCTGGGCTCGAGATCGTAGCGGCAGCGTCGGACGCCCTGGCGGACGCCGCCCGATCGATGGTCGAGGGCGTACTAGGCCGTCCGAAGAGTGGTGCTGGCACCACTGTCGACCGGTCGTCGCAGTGCCACGCTGTGCCGTGGAGGGATCGATGACCGTGCGGGTGCTGATCGTCGACGACCAGGAGCCGTTCCGGATGGCGGCGCGGATGGTCGTGGAGGCCACCGAGGGATTCGAGGTCGTGGGTGAGGCCGAGACGGGCGAGTCCTCGGTGGATCTGGCGCGAGAGCTCTCGCCCGACCTGGTCCTGATGGACGTGAACCTGCCCGGGATCAACGGCCTCGAAGCCACCCGCCGGATCCTCGCCGAGCTCGGGGAGGCGGCGGTCGTGCTCCTCCTGTCCACCTACGAGGAGGAGGAGTACGCCCCGCGCGCCGCCGAGTGCGGGGCCGCCGCGTACATCCCGAAGGCGGTCTTCGGTCCCGACCGGCTGGAGGCCGCCTGGGCCCGGACCCGCGTCTAGCGTCGGGTCACGGGGGCGTCCCCCGCACGGAAAGCTCGAGCATATCCATGAACAACGGGTCGCCCCGGTTGTCGAGCATGATCAGCTTGACGAACCGAACCCGCCTCGTCCCCGCCTCGGGCTCCAGGGTGTGCAGCACGCCGAGGGGCAGGCGCTTCGAACGGCGGTAGGCGGTGACCCAGGGCTTGCCCTTGTGGCGACGGGTCTGGATCTCGAACACTCGGACGGCCGCCTTCGGTCCGTCCCCACACGTCCCCGCCGTCGCGAAGCCGAAGGATGTGACGTCGATCCGCCGGGGCAGGCGGACGATGACGATCCGAGGCCCCTTGGTGCCGCTTCCGCCCCGGTAGTCGGGGTGATCGCTCCCCCACCCCGTGCCGAGCGACCCGTCGAACGCGAACTCCGGACCGCAGAACGGCGTGTAGTCCGGGCCGGTGAACCGCTTCAGGCGTGCGCCCCCGGCCAACGCGGCCCAGTCCCGGACGAGCTCGATCTGCACCCTCTCCGTGTCGTCCACGACCACCGTGAACGCAACCGGCTCGTGGACGTCGCTCGCCACGGTGATCACGTGCTCGTGGAATGGGACGTCGGCGATCCGGTACCGGCCCTTCGCGTTCGTCGTCCCCGCGAGATCGGTGCCGAAACCGGAGGCGTGCCCCGCCACCTGTACCCGGACGCCCGCCACGGGACGTCCGCTCTCCGACTCCCGGACCCTCCCCCGGACGGTCCCGCACTCCTCCGGGCACGTGGGCGGGAGGCTGAAGTCCTCCACCGGATCGACGTCGTTGCCGTCGAGCGCCACCGCGAAGAACCCCATGCCGCGGTGCGCGAACCGCTGCCAGAGCACGTCGACGTGGGCACCGCCGAAGGCCACCAGGTCCGCCTGGACCATCGCGTTCCGCATGTCCAGGAAGGAGGGCTCGGTCGGCGAGAGCTCCAGGCCCCGGGTGACGAGGGCGAGCGTTGTCGCCGACCCCAGCGCCGTCCGGATGTCCCACAGTGTCTGGCTCCAGATCTCGCCGTCCGCGTGCACCTGGGGGAACAGGTAGACATCGCCGAAGTCCCCGTACGTGTAGCCACCCGGGCCGGTGGAGACGCCGCCCGGGCACGCCGACGAGCTCGCGCCCACCGGGCAGTCGATCGGCTCGGTGCGGACGAAGTCCGATCGCCCACCCGCCACGTACCGCCCCACGATCACATCGGGGGCCGGCCCGTCGACCTCGAAGCCGCGCGAGACCAGCAGGTCCATCGCGTAGAAGTCGCTCCAGGCTTCCCCCATCGCTCCGGCCTGCGCTGAGTTCAGCGCCCCCGAGCCGTCGGCGAAGATCACCAGGCGGTTCGTCAGGCCGTGGGCGTACTCGTGGAACACGACCGATGCATCGTCGCCGCCGTTGGTAGAGGGGATCCCGGCCTGCGCGATGGTGGGGAACAGGTACATCTGCATCCGGGCCGGCGTGCCGTCCGGCAGGGTGAGCATGTTCGCGTTGTACCGGTGGGCCGCGTCGGGGAGACCCGCGGTGTTCGCCGTGTCGGCGCCGTCGAGCACGTTGGCGATCACCGGGTCGCCGTCCTCGCCCTGTCCGCTCGCGTTCGTGACCTGGAAGTTGCCGGCCGCCTCGGTGAAGCCGATGGGAGGGGCCAGCAGGTGGTCGTGGAACACGTTGAGCAGGTGGTAGACCTGGGTGGCGTTCTGCTCCCGGTTCGG
The DNA here is from genome assembly GCA_964640085.1 of uncultured Actinomycetes bacterium. Lineage (GTDB taxonomy): Bacteria > Actinomycetota > UBA4738 > UBA4738 > HRBIN12 > CAZXFA01. The sequence continues at coordinate 44,191 of CAZXFA010000012.1, forward strand.
GAGCCAGCTGTAGGGAACCCCGCGTTTCCACGAGCACGGGAAGGCGACGCGGCAGGCGTTGGTGCCATCGACGGTGTCCAGGTTGGCGGGGTAGTTCCAGCTCAGCCCGGACGTGGCGGGCACGTCCATGTCCGGGAGGTCATCGTCGTCGACGTCGGGGAACACCCAGGCGTGGTTGCCGGACAGCGCGCTGGCGCCGCCCACCGGGAAGCTCACCTGTCGTTGGATCCCGCCGTCGTTGGGGAGGTCCGGGTCGGGGTAGTGGTCCCAGGCGAGCCCAGTGCCCGGCGAGTCGGAGCGAACCATGTTGGCCCGCCAAAGCAGCCGGCCGTCCTCCGCGTCGACCACGGAGACGTACACCTCCCGGGAGCTCACGAACGAGATGGTCCGCCAGGCCAGGCGCGCTCCGCGGCCGGAGCCGAAGAGGACCAGTCGCGCCTCGTCCCCGCTCCGGAACCGCACCGCGCGTTGGGGCCCACGGGATGCCCGGACGACGTGTCCCAGGGCGGGTCGCTCCGCCCCGACGCTCGCGTACGCGGTCGCGAGGGCTCGGGCGGCGCTCACGGCGGGGGTCACGTCCGCCACCTGCAGCCCGGGGATCGGGGAGCCGATCACGTTGACGAGCCGTCCATCGACGGCGACGTTGGCCCGCAGGTCGAGGTCGAACACGGGGATCCCCTGGGACCGCTGCTGCCAGGTCAGGTGGTGGGTCCCGAGGATGTCCACGTAGTCACGCACCAGCCGGAGCCCCCGAAGGTCGGTCCGGGTGAGCCCGAAGGCCCGGCGGTTGGCCCGCACGAAGCCCAACGCGATCTCGTCGGCGGGACGGTCGCTCGGTCCGGTGAGGAACCCGTCCAGCCGGGCGACCAGGCGAGGGCTCCCCGTGCGAGGGTCGAGTCGAATGAGCCCGAAGGGTCCGAGGCGTCTGGCAAGCGCTCGCTGCGCGCGGCTCGGGGTGGCGGCTCCGAACGGGTCGCTCAGATCGACGCGGACGTCGAAGGCTTCGGCCGAGGGAGGAGCGCTCCAGGCCCGGCGCGGTGGTCGGCGATCCCGTTCTGGGTCGGCTCGGAGAGGCGAGGGCTGCGCGGGGAGCACGACCGCGACGGTCAGCAGCACCGCCGCCCAGCGGACACCGGTTCGCGTCAGCTTGGTTCCGGATCGATCCATGGAGCTCCCCTCGGAGCGCGGCAGCGACACGGCGGGCATCGCGACGCTACCACGGCGGTTCTACGACGCCGGGCCGCGGTCGGTTCGTTCAGCGGCCACCGTCTGGGAGACGTCGATCGCTCCCTCGAGCGACGGGGCCCCGAGGGGGTTCTCGACCTCGATCCCGGGCCGGACGTCGAGCGGCCCCCGCCCGGAACATCGAGGCCACGGTCCCCAACCATGCCGATGACGACGATCCCTCCAGATGAGCCAGCGCCACCGGGGTGGCGGGACCGACCCGGTCGGATAGAGAAGGAGCACCACCGGGACGGCCAGGAGCGGCGGGATGAACGTCCGGGTCGCCACCCAGGCCCACATCGGGCCCAGGGGAGCCCACCCGAATCGGTCCGCAGCGTGTAGGTCGCCCATCCGTGGAGAAGGTGGCGAGCGGGAATCCGAGCCCGAACGCCAGCATCAGCCACCTGATGGGGTTCGATGGGCTGCGGGGAGCGAGGAGGGCGCCCGCGGTGGCCCATCCCGTCATCGCGAGAACCGGCAGGACGATGAGGGGCCCGTCCCTCGCGATCGAGTCGTTGAAGGGCGCTCAGCCAGAGAGGACCGGGACCACCACCACCGCCCCATCGCCAGGAGGACCCAGGGCACCCGGGTCTTCACGGGTGTTCTCCGATCGGGACGGTCCCCACCACCGTCGTCCCCGACCCCGCAGCGCTGTGAACCTCGAGCGTTCCGCCGAGCGCGGCCATCCGGTCGTGCATGATCTGCATCCCTTCGCCCTGCGGAGTGTCGTCGGGTTCGAACCCAGGGCCGTCGTCCTGGACGATGAACCGCAGGTGCCCCTCGTCCCGCTCGAGCCGGACGACGGCGCGCGCTCCCGCGGCGTGACGCTCCGCGTTCCGGAGTGCCTGGATGCAGCAGAAGTACACGGCGTTCTCGATCAGCGGGTCGAAGCGCCTCCGCGCCAGGTCCGGATCGATGCGCGCCTCGGCGCCCGGGCCGAGCTTCCGTACGTGGGACCCGAGGGCGGCGGCGAGCCCTTCGTCGGCGAGCAGCGGGGGGAAGATGCCCCGTGCCACGTCGCGGAGCTCTTCCAGGGCGGCGTTCGCCCGGCGTCCCAGCGTGTCGAGGGAGGCGAGGACCTCCTCGGCGTGAGAGTCGAGCCGTTCCGCGTCGACCGCCAGCTCATCGCAGATCGCATCGAGCTCCCTCACGACGCCGTCCCGTAGCTCCCGTTCCAGCCGGCGCCGCTGCGCGTCCCGAGCCGCGACGAGCCGTCCACCCGATCGCCCGAGCTCCTCCGTCTGCTCGGCCAGCTCCTCGGCCTTGCTCTGGAGCTCCGACGTGAGCCGAACGTTGTGCAGCGCGAGACCGGCGTGCCCGGCGAGATCCTCGAGGAGCCCACGTTCGGCAGTGCGCAGGGGTTCGTTCGCGGGCTTGACGATCGCGAGCTCGCCGATCGGCTCACCTCCGTGCACGACAGGGATCGCGAGCGTGGGCTCGCCGAACGGTGCATCGCTGGGGTTGGTGACCGTTCGGCTCCCCTGGTTCAGGAACAGGCGGAGGCGCACCGCCGCGGCCCCGACGCCGTTCGCGGCGGCATCCGCCATGTCGGTGAGCACGGCGTCGGCCGACGGGACGGCGGCGATTCGGTGTCCGAAGTCGGCCATCACCTCGTACGGCGTTGCCCGTCTCCCATAGACGAGTCGGTTCGCCCACCGTTGGAGACGGGTCCTCGCCGGCTCGAACGAGACCGCGATCAGGGCCGTCGCCGCGACCCGCAGGGTGACGCTCTGGGTGTTCGAGCCCACTAGCTCTCCGACCCCGGCCACGATCGCCACGTAGACCGCGCCGATGAGGAGCGCGAGCGCGCCGAACACGATCGTCTTGGAGATCACGAGGTCGATGTCGTACAGGCGGTACTTGAGGATCGCGATCGCGCACGCCACCGGGATCCCGAACGCGAGGTCCACCGCCAAGGCGCCGAAGAGAAGATCGAAGGTAGCGTCCGAGACCCAGTCGCCTCGGATGCCGGAGATCGCCACGAGGAACTGCACCACTGCGAACAGCCCAAGGGCCACGAGCGCGACGAGGAGGAGCCACCGGAGCTGTGCGCGTTCCTCCCCCGAGGAACGCCGGTACCTCACGAACAGGGAGGCGATCGCCAGCGCGGATGCGACCAGCGCGATCGCGACGCCGGCCATCCAGACGACCTTCATGACGCCCCACAGCTCCGGGAGCCCGAAGGGGTTCGCCATCCGGATGCCGTGGTCGTTCCAGGCACCGTTGAGCGGCTCCGGCCTCGTGCCGAACCCGAGCGAGGCCATGACCGCCCCGGCAACGAGCGACCAGCCGACCGGGCGCCACCGGTCCGACGGCGGTCGTCCGGTGGGGAACAAGAGGAAGATCAGCGGGATCGCCACGATGAAGGGCCCGATGAAGCCGGGGATCGCGAGCAGCGCCCTCGGCGCGGGAAACGAGCCCGGCGACGTCACCAGCGTCTTCACGCCGTACTGATCGACGAACGACACGACCGCGAGCGCGAAGCCCGAGACCCACAGGAGCCACCCGATGGCGTTGCCGGTCCGGCCGAAGATGAGCATCCCGATCGCCGCGAGCGCCATGCCTCCCAGCGCGATGAGCGCGTTCGGGTCGGGGAGCCGCTCGCCGTTCGCCACCAGGAGCCAGATGCACGCCCCAGCGAGCAGGGCCACCAGCCCGAGCGCCGCCCACGCCACCACCCCGCGCCGGCTCACGGGACCGTCTCCCGCCCGAGCGGGATCCGCCCGAGCACGGTCGTCCCGGCACCGGGAGTGGAGGTGAGGTCCACCTCGCCGCCGAAGGCCGCGAGACGATCCCGCATGTTCGCCAGCCCCGAGCCTGTGGCCACCTCGCCGGCATCGAACCCGACGCCGTCGTCCGTGACCTCGAACCTGAGGTCACTTCCGTCCGTCGCCAAACGAACGTCGATCCTGTTCGCGCGCGCGTGCTTGGCAGCGTTCTGGACCGCCTCGAGGCAGACGAAGTAGACGGCGGCCTCGGTCTCCACGGGGAGCCGGCCCACGCCATCGGTCTCCACGACGACCGCCGTGGCTCCCGCTCGAGCCTGGTCCTCGAGGGCGGGGCCGATCCCGCGCTCCTCGAGGACCGCCGGATAGATCCCGCTCGCCAGATCGAGCAGCGTGCCTCGCGCGACATCGGTCTCATGAGCGAGCGTCAACAGCATCTCCACGCCCCTCCTCGGGTCCCTGGCCGCGAGCGCCTTCGCGAGCCGCAGCTTCACGCTGAGCGCCACGAGGTGCTGCTGCGCGCCGTCGTGGATGTTCCGCTCCAGCCGGCGACGCTCGGCGTCGTGGGCGGCAACTATGCGGATGCGTGAGGTGCGGAGCTCCTCGGCCTGGCGTGCGAGCTCGTCCACCCGTGCCTGGAGATCGAGCGTCAGGCCGACGTTCCGGAGCACGAGTCCGGCCTGCGAGGCGAGGTCGTCGAGCAGCTTGGCCTCGGCGGGGGTGATCGGCTCGCTCGAAGCCTTCCGGACGCGGATCTCTCCGAGCATCTCGGTCCCGTGCCGCACGGCGGCCACGTGATCGGCCGTGCCGATTGGTGAGGTCTCCTCGGGCCATGACGCGACGAGGTGCTCGTCCGTCCCGGCTCCGAGCCACACCTCCGCCCGCTCCCCCCCGACGCCCTCGGCGATCACACGCGCCATCCGCGACAGCACGTCTTCCGTCGCGTAGGTGCCGCCCACCCGCTCGCTGAAGCCGGCGAGCACTTCGTAGGGATCGGCGCGCCGTCCGAACACCAGCCGGTTCGCGATCCGAGTCGCCCTGCGCCGCACCGGCTGGAAGAGCGCGGCAACCGTCGCCGTGGCCGCGATCGACAGGAACAAGGAGTCCCCACCCACGAGCTGACTGGATCCCGCGACGATCGCGGCGTAGACGACCGTGACGAACGCGGCGAGCACCGCGTACACGACGGTCTTGCGGATCACGATATCGAGGTCCCAGAGGTGGTAGCGGAAGATCGCGACCAGGAAGGCTGTGGGCACCCCGAAGGCGATGGTCGCCGCCGTGAGACCGAGCATGATCGGGAAGATGGGGAGACTGCGGTCGTCGTAGAGTCCGAGCGCGTCGATGACGAAGCCGAGGGTGAACGTGAGCGTCAGGAGTGCGGCGGCCGCGGTTCCGACGGCGACCAGCCAGCGCGTCTGCTGCCGCTCTTCGCCTACGGTTCGCTTGAACCGAGCGCGGAGCCCGAAGGCACAGGCGACGGCCGAGATCAACGCGAGGATGGTGCCAGCAGCGATCCCGAAACCGGGCGCCTGGCCGAGCGCCTCGATCCCGAAGGGGTTCTCGTACCCGATCCCGAAGTCCCGGAGGTTGTTCAGGGTCTCGGCGCGCACGAGGAACGCGAGGAACGCGAGCCCCATCCCCCCGAGCAGCCCGACGACGGCCCACCGCCACCGCGGGCCTGGGACGCGGCCGTCCGGGAACAGCAGGAAGAGCAGGGGGATGAACGCGACCGCCAGGTACGCGTACTCGTTGGTCCACGCCGCCGGCCCGATGAGCGGGAGCGATCCGGGGGCCACCCGCAAGCCGTAGACCGCGTAGGGCTGGATGAAGAGGCTGTAGCTGACGGAGAGTCCGATGAACCCGATGAGCCAGCCGGCCCAGTTCCTCGGTTGCCGGGACGCGATGAGGGCCCCGGTCGCGAGCCAGATCGGTCCGACCACGACGAAGGCCAGGCTCCAGGGGCTCAGGAAGTCGTCGATCGCTCGATCGACGGCGAGGGCCAACGGCAGGGCCGCCGTCTCGAGCAGGATGCCCACCAGGAGGACGCCCCAGGCGAGCCACCGCGACCACCGGGCTCCCCCGACGCGCGGCTTGGACGAGGTTCCTGGACCCAGGGCGGGCGCGGTCATCAGGGGCGCATCCTGGCACCTTCTGCCGTCCGCACCAAGGGGGCCGGCGTCACCCATCTCGGGGTGCTGGCACCAACGATGTGGTGGTGGCGCCCGGGTCGTGCCGAGCGGTACGCGGCGCTACCGTGATCCCGATCGATGGGAGGCGAGCCCGATGAAGAAGATCCTGGTGGGAACCGACACCTCGGCCGCCGCCGACCTCGCGGTGCAGGAGGCAGCCCGGCTGGCCGAGCTGAGCGGTGCCGAGCTCCTCGTCCTCCACGTCCGGCGGAACGGCTCTGCGCGCGATGTGGCGGACCCGAAGAAGTCGGCCGATCCGGAACAGTACCTGGCCGAGATGCGCCGACGGTTTCCGGGTATCGGGGTGCGGGCGTGGAGCGAGGCGGGCGAACCCGCCGATCGGCTGGTCGAGACCGCCGAGGCCGAGCGAGCGGACACGGTCGTGCTCGGCAACCGAGGCACCCACGGATCGTGGTGGCGCGTGCGGGACAGCGTGCCGAACATCGTGCTCCGCCACGCGCCCTGCTCGGTGTTCATCGTGGACACGCGGACGGCGCAGTGATCTCAGGCGTGACCGGATCCTTGGAGGAACGCGAGCACGGCCTTGACCCGGCGATGGACGTCGGTCTCCTCGGAAAGGCTGAGTTTGTGGAACAGGGAGTTGATGTGCTTCTCGACCGCGCGCTCCGTGAGGAACAGGGACCTCGCGATCGCGGCGTTGTTCTTGCCCTGCGCCATGTGCTCGAGCACCTCGCGCTCGCGGTCGGTGAGCTGGCCGAGTGGGGAGTGCGCCATCCGATCCTTGGCCGCGACGAGTGCCTCGACGATCTTGGGATCGAGCACGGAGCCGCCCTTGGCCACCTCGTTGAGGGCCCGGACGAGCTCGGCGACGTCGGCGACCCGCTCCTTCAGCAGGTACCCGAGGCCGGCCGCCCCATCCTTCAGCAGTTCGTATGCGTACCCTTCCTCCGCGTATTGCGAGAGCACGACGACGCCGATCTCCGGATGCTCCTCCCGGATCCGGCGGGCCGCGTCGATCCCCTCGGTCGTGTTGGTTGGCGGCATGCGGATGTCGGTGAGGACGGCGTCGGGCTCCAGCTCCTCGACCGCCGTCAGGAGCTCATCGAGGGACCCGGCGGTGCCGATCAGCTCGACCTCGTCGGTCCCTTCGAGGAGGGCGGCCGTCCCCTCTCGCACCAGGTAGTTATCCTCCGCGAAGACCACGCGCACCATGCGCGCATCGTACCCGCGGCGGGGAGGGCGGCGTGAGCATCCGCATCGTGCTGGGCGAGGACAACGTGCTCGTCCGCGAGGGCGTTCGGGCGCTGCTCGACTCCTACGAGGATCTCGAGGTGGTCGGCGCCGTCGCCGATGCTCCGTCGCTCATGGCTGCCGCCGCCGAGCACCGACCCGACGTCGTGGTGACCGACATCAAGATGCCCCCGAACTTCAGGCTCGAGGGGATCGACTGCGCGCACCGGATCCGAGCCCAGCATCCGGGCACGGGGGTGGTGGTCCTGTCGGCCCACGACGACGAGGAGTACGCGATCGCGCTCCTCGGCAAGGGCCAGAGCGGTCTCGCGTACCTCCTCAAGGACCGGATCGCGCAGGGCGACGAGCTCGTGCGGGCGATCCGGGAGGTGGCGGCGGGCGGCAGCGCGGTTGACCCGACGATCGCCGAGCGGCTGTCCGGGCGGGGGGACGCCGCCGAACGAGAGCGCGAGTTGCTGGACATGATGGGCCGAGGTCTGGGCTACGCGGAGATCGCCGAGACGCTAGGAACCACGCAGGAGGCGGTCGACCGCCAGGTAACCGAGCTCTTCCGCCGGCTGGCGGGCGATGGGGGTGGCGCCGGGGTCGTCGACGAGTTCAAGCGACTGCATGCGGCCGTCGTGGAGCAGGCTTCCTCGCGGAGGACGCTCGCCTCCTTCGTGCCGCAGCAGCTCGCCGATCGCCTCGCGGCCCAGCCCGATACGCCGATAGAGCCGCAGGAGGTGGAGGTCACCGTGCTGTTCTCCGACATCCGAGGCTTCTCCACGCTCGCTGAACGCCTGCCCGCGCGCGACATCGCCTCGATCGTCGGCCGGCACCTGTCCGCGATGGCGGAGGTGGTGCTCGAGCACGGGGGGACGATCGACAAGTTCCAGGGCGACGCCGTGATGGCGGTGTTCGGGGCGCCGGAGCCGCAGCCGGATCACGCCGGGCGGGCGCTTCGGTGCGCGGTCGCGATGCAGGCCCGGCAGGCCGAGCTGAACGGCTCCGGCTGGGGCGTGGACGGGTTGCCTGAGCTCGCCGTGGGCATCGGCGTGAACACCGGCCCGGTGATCGCCGGCACCGTGGGAGGGGCGGGGCGGCTCGAGTACACGGTGGTGGGGGACGCGGTGAACGTCGCTTCGCGTCTCCAATCCGAGGCAGCCGGGGGCGAGATCGTCGCGACGGCGTCGACGGTGTCCGCGGCGCCAGAGGTACGGGTCGAGCCGATCGGCCCCCGTCAGGTGAGAGGCAGGGAAGAGCCGGTGGAGGCGTTCCGCGTTCCACCGACCGGTGGGTGAACGACGATGGTTCGAGAGAGGTGGGGGGAACCATAGCTGTTATCGAGAGGCGCGCAGGTGTCCGCACGCGAGGGTTCCAGATCCTGTCCGGCTTGCTCGGGCTGACGGCCGTCGTGTTCACGATCCCGTTCGCGATCGTCTCCTTCTTCGACGACGAGCAGGCGGTCCATCAGATGCACAACGTCACGACCGCGGTCGGGTTCGGGATCGTCCTGGGGGCGATGCTGCTCGTCGCCGCCCGGAGGCCGCGGGAGCAGATCGGCGCGTTCTGGCTGGCGGCCGCGCTCGCGCTCGGGACCCTCGTCGCCGGCCTGATCTCCGGCGATGCGGTGTCCGGTGGGGGATCCATCCCCGCCGTCGCGGTCCTCGTGCTCTATCCGCACTGGGAGTTCCATCACTACAGCGGGATGGCGGCGACGGGGATCTCGATCCCACTCGCCGGGGTGATCGCGTCCTTCCCGGTACGCGCTCGCCGCCCGGCGGTCTGGGCCTTCGGCCTCGGTCTGGTCGCGATGGGCCTGGCCTCGCTGATCCTCGCGGACCATCTCGGCGCGTTCGCCGCACCCTGGGCCTGGCTCAGCATCGTCGCCGGGATCGGGTACATAGCGGTGGTCGAGGCGCCGCGGAAGCGCTGGGCGTGATGGCGAAGCGCTCCGTCTGGCGCCGGATCGAACGCTGGGGAGTGGGTCTGGTGATGAGCGTCGTGGCGTTCGTTCTCGAGAAGGCCGTGATGCGCTCGGTCCGAAGGGGGGAGACGCCGGCGCGCACGGTGGCCGCGGATACGGCGAGCGCGCTCACGTCCAAGGGGAAGGACGTCGATCTGGATCGGTGATCGGCTAACCGCGCTTGCGGATCAGGTCGACCAGCAGCGCGAGCGTGAGCGCCCCGCCGACCACACCGAACGCGATCGGCACGATGCCCCCCACGCGCTCGGACACGGCGGTCAGTGCGGTCCCAAGGATCGCCGCGCCGGCGGTGAGCGAGAGGGCCAGCCGCCGCCCTGCCCGCCGGATCGTGGTCTCGAGCGTGGCCGCCCGGAAGTTGACCTCGAGCTTCTGTCCCGGACGGGCCCCGATCAGCCGCTCGATCGCCTCGACCACGCGCAGGAACCGGACCTTCAGCCGCTGCGATTGGTAGAAGAGCGATGTGGGATCGAGCCTGGCCCCCATCCCGCGGATCACGGTCCGCATCAGGAAGCGCCCGGCCACGTCGAACGGATCGAGCGTGGGGTCCAGCTCGGCCGCCGCGAGCTGCATCTGGGCGAGCGCCTTCCCGGTCAGGGTGAGCGAGGCCGGGAGCGGCACCTCGTGTCGGACGGCGATCTCGGTCATCTCCTGGAGGACCGGCCCGAGCTGGATGTCCTTCAACGAGGCTCCGCGGTTCTTGGCCATCAGCGCCCCCAGCTCCTCCTGGAAGGCGAGCACGTTCAGGTCGCTCCGGTCGATCGCGCCGGTGAGCATCAGCGTGATGTCGGTGAGGAACCCGACATCCTCCTGCCAGAAGGCCATCAGCAGGAGCATCAGCTGCTCGCGCATCTCGGCGCCGACCTCGCCGACCATGCCGAGGTCCAGGAAGTACAGGGCCTCTTCCTCGGCCTGCCACATCAGGTTGCCAGGGTGGGGATCGGCATGGAAGAAGCCGTCCACCAGGATCTGCTTGTAGAAGGATTCGAGCAGCTGACGAGCGGCCTCTCGCCGCGGCGGCCCCTCGGGGGCCGAGGAGGCGGGCCCCCCGCCGATGTCCTGCATCACGAGCAGCCTGGCGGTCGAGTAGTCGCCGTAGACGACGGGTACCCGGAGCCGGGAGAAACCGCCTATCACCTCGTCCATCCTGCGGATGTTCTCGGCCTCCTGACGGAAGTCCAGCTCCCGGTGCAGCGACGCCGACAGGTGTTCGAGCACCGCTCCCATGTCCACCACCTGGCGGAGGCCGGGTCGGTCCGCCGCCTTCTCCGCGAACACCTCGAGGAGCGCGAGGTCCTGCTCGATCTCCTCGCGCGCGTCCGGGCGCTGGACCTTGACTACTACCTTGGTCCTGTCGGCGAGGGTCGCCCGGTGGACCTGTGCGATCGTCCCCGCCGCGAGCGGAGCCGCCTGGATCGAGTCGAACACGTCTTCCCACGGCACCCCGAGCTCCTGCTCCATCACGTGGACCACCTGCTCCTCGGCGAGCGGCGGGACGTTGTCCTGCAGGGTGGCTAGCTCCTCGATGAACTCCGGCGGCAGGAGGTCGGGACGGGTGGAGAGGATCTGCCCGAGCTTCGCGAACGTCGGCCCGAGCTCCTCGAGGGCCGCGCGGAGGCGCTTGGCCTGCCGGCGGCGTCCGATCGCCCCCTCCTCGTCGGGCCTTCCGAACAGCTCCTTCAGCCCATGCTTGGCCAGGACGGTCGCGATCCTCGTCCCGCGGGCCACCAGGTGCGGCTTGGTCTCCTCCTCAAGGGTGCCGGTGCGGATCGCGGTGCCGCGGGTGGCGACGGTGGTGATCTGGCCGTCGCCCGAGGCGGTCGTGTTCACGATGATCACAGTGCAGCGCGCGCTGTGGCTGATCCGGTTCGGCACGTTGCCGAGGAGGAACTCCTTGCGCCCGGCCATCCCGGCGTTGCCCACGACCAGGACGTCGGCGTCCTGGTCGTGGGCCGCTCGCACGATCGCGAGGGCCGGGTCGTCGTCGATCACCACGTGTGCGTGCCCCCGGTCGCCGGCGACCTGCCGCGCGTACACGCCGAGCTCGTCGGAGGCCGCGCGAGCCCGGGTCGCCTCCGCGGCGCCGTGTTCGGTGTCCGCCGGATGTGCGGGCACCACCACCTGGACGATGTGGAGGTCCGCGCCGTAGCGCTCGGCGAACGCCGCCGCCCACCGGACGGCTCGCTCGGCCGTCTCCGAACGATCCGTGGCGACCATCACGCGGCCGACCGCGGGCGTGGCGCGCTCCCCGTTGCCCCGGGCCATGGTCCCCGCATGATGACAGAGGCGGCCGGACCCGACACCGATGCAGTCACCATGCCGCTTCTCGTGGCAGCAGCCACGCGCCGGGGCGCGGCCGACGTTGGGTACACTCGCCAACGCGCCGGAGTAGCTCAGCCTGGCAGAGCAACCGCCTCGTAAGTGGTAGGTCAGGGGTTCGAATCCCCTCTCCGGCTCGATCGCTCCCCTCCTGTCCCACACGTCAACCATCGCGTGCGGTGAGGGCCGCCTTGCTAGAATCCCCGCCGTGCTCCCCCAGGTCATCGTCGAACCGACGCAGAGCCCGGTGCTGAACAACGGGGGCTGGGTCTACAACGCGGCGGTCCTGCTCGCTGTCGTCGGGGCCCTCATCGGGTTCGCGGTGGTGCTCGGCTACATGCGGTTCGCACCGCGGTTCCAGACCTCCGAGAACGGACAGGGGACGGTCCGGGCGCCGAGGATCCAGCCGGGCAAGGACGTCCGTCGCCCGGTGAAGGTCGTCGGCGCACCCGCCGCGGTGCCGCCGCCGAACGTTGCGGCTCCGGCCCCGGCAGCGCCCTCGGCTCCGGCCCCGGCAACGACCTCGGCCCCGGCCCCGGCAGCGCCCTCGGCCCGGGCCCCCGTGGCGACCACGCCCGCCCCCGGTACCCCCGCCGAGGCCGCGCCGGCCCCCGCAGCGCCGACGCCCGCCCCCGCCGAGGCCGCACCGGCCCCGGTGGCAGCTCCGACGGGCGAGCACAAGGAGGTCTCGCTCGACCAGGAGACGTTCGACAAGGTTCTGGCCGAGCTCCTGGAGAAGGGGACCGATCGACGCGTCGCCGAGGGTCAGGCACGCCGCGCCGCGATGATCGCCGCCCGCAAGAAGGCCCAAGCGTAATCCTTCGGCCATGGAGGCCGCTGCCATCGACTGGTCCATGGGTTCCCGCGCCGCCGCACTGGTCGACTGGACCACTGCCGCGGAGACGGGTCGCCGGGTGGGGGGCGCCGGCCCGCCGACCCCGCCCGCCGAGCGTGCCCGCCTGCGCGAGGATCTGGCGGAGCTCGTCCCCGGCAGCGAGTCCCTGATCGCAGGGTTCACCGGAATGCGGGCGAGCGGGTTCCGCGCTCGGCCATGGGTGATGTCTCGCGGCGAGTGGGTGGGCGCGAACCTGAACGGGCTGCAGCGGCTGCTCGAGCCTCTGGCCAAGCGTCTGGTGCCCGAGGGGGCGAACCGATCCCCCCTCCGGCGCAAGGCGCTCGGCGTGCAGATCGGTGGGTTGCTCGGGTACGTGTCCCGGAAGGTCCTCGGTCAGTACGACGTGTTCCTCCCACCGGACGACGAGGGCCTCCTGTACTTCGTGGGACCGAACGTGGTCGAGGCCGAACGCCGGTTCGCGCTGTCCCCCAGGGACTTCCGCCTGTGGATCGCGATCCACGAGGCGACGCACCGAGTGCAGTTCGGCGCGACGCCGTGGCTGCGCCAGTACGTGGTGCGGCAGGTGGACGCCTACCTCGAGACGGTGCAGGCGGACCCACGCGAGATGCTCGAGCAGCTCAGGCGCGCCGTCGAACAGGTCCGGGCGGGGGCGGACTGGCGCGGGCCGAACGGGATCCTCCTGCTGATGACCGAGGAGCAGCGCGCGCTCTTCGCGAAGCTCCAGGCGGTGATGGCCCTGCTCGAGGGGCACGCCTCGTTCGTGATGAACGGAGTGGCGGCCGGCCGCGTGAAGGACCTGGACCGGATGCGCCGAGCGCTGCGCGAGCGGCGGCGGACCGGCGGCGTCGAGCAGGCCTTCCAGCGCGTGGTCGGGCTCGAGTCCAAGGTCGCGCAGTACGACATCGGGCAGCGGTTCGTGGCCGCCGCCGTCGAGCGGGCGGGGATGGACGGGTTCAACAGTGTCTGGGAGCGGGAGGAGCACCTGCCGACCCTCCAGGAGATCCGGGAGCCCTCCCGTTGGCTCGGGAGGGTTGCAGGGTCCTGATGACCCGGCCGCCGGCCGTCGCCCGGGTCCTCGAACGGGTCACGGCCACGGTCAGGGAGCACGAGCTCCTGCTGCCGGGCGAGTCCCTGATGGTCGCGGTCTCGGGCGGCCCCGACTCGATCTGTCTGGTCCATGCGCTCGTGGACCTCCGGCGGCTCCTGGGGGTCGATCTGGCGGTGTTCCACTTCGACCATCGATTGCGGGCCGGCTCGGCCGAGGATGCCGCGTACGTCCGACGGATGGCCGAACGGCTCCGCCTGCCGTTCCACCTGGCCCGGGCGACCGGCCGCCCCCGGCCGGGGGATTCGGTGGAGGAGTGGGCCCGGCGCGCCCGGTACACGGCGCTCGCCCTGGCGATGCGCGACGCGAGGGTCTCGAAGGGAGCGACGGGGCACACGCTCGACGATCAGGCCGAGACCGTGCTCCTGGCCCTCGTCCGCGGTGGGGGGCTGGATGCGGTAGCGGGCATCCCGCCCGAGCAGGGCGGCATCGTCCGACCGCTGCTGGAGGTCACGCGACGGCAGGTGGAGGACTTCTGCCGGGCCAAGCGACTCCGGCCCAGGATCGACCCGACCAACCGCGACCCGCGTCCGCTGCGGAACTCGATCCGGTTGAAGGTGCTCCCCGCCCTCGAGCGGGCCGCCGGCCGCGACGTCCGTGCGACGCTGTCCCGGAGCGCGCGCGTCCTGCGGCGGGACGCGGAGCTGCTCCGTCGCCTGGCCGTCGAGGCGGAGATGGAGCTGCTCGAGGACACGGCCGAGGGCGTGCGCATCCCGGCAGCGGCCCTGGCCTCCCTCCCCGCTGCGATCGCCGCTCGCGTGGCCCGGGACGCGGTGTACCGATGCGGCGTGGTTCCTTCCTCCGAGGACGTGGAGGCGATCCTCGATCTGGCGCGGGGGAGGCGGGGCCGGCGCCGCGACCTGACGGGCGGTTCGACGGCGACGCGCGACCGGGAGTATGTTTCCCTCTCTCGCACTTCCCCCGAGAGGCGGGTGTGAAGGGGGGCGGGATGGAAGGCCGGGGCGCTCTGTCCGAGATCGAGGAAGCCGTCGTTCCGACGGGTCACGCGCCGGAGCTCGAACGGGAGATCCAGCGGGTCCTGATCACCGAACGCGAGATCCAGGACAAGCTGCGTGAGCTCGGAGAGCAGATCACGCACGACTACCGAGGACGCGAGCTCCTGCTGGTCGGGGTGCTCAAGGGAGCCTTCGTGATGATGGCGGACCTGTCCCGCTACATCCACCTCCCGGTGGAGACCGACTTCATGGCGGTCGCCTCCTACGGCGCGGCCACGAAGACCTCCGGGGTGGTGCGCATCCTGAAGGACCTGGACCACGATGTCGAGGATCGAGACATCCTGCTCGTCGAGGACATCGTCGACTCGGGGCTCACGCTGAACTACCTCCTGAAGAACCTCAGAGGTCGTCGCCCGGCGAGCCTCGAGGTATGCGCGCTGCTGAAGAAGACAGGCATCCAGCGCGTGCACCTGGACGTCCGGTACGTGGGTTTCGAGATCCCCCCGGACTTCGTGGTGGGCTACGGCCTCGACTTCGCGGAGAAGTACCGGAATCTGCCCTACATCGCTACGCTCAGGCCGGAGGCGTACGGGGAAGCCTGACCGGCGTCCGCCGAACGACGTATCGGCAGATCGGGGGCCCCGTGCTACCATCGCCGAGGGCTCGGCGTGGGATGGGCGCGCGGAGCCCCGAAGCGTTCCCGCAGGCCAGCACGTACGAACGCGAAAGGAGCCCCACCCCTGGCTGCAGAACCCGGGCCGCCGTACCGGCGGCTCCTGCGCGGCCCGGCGATCTACATCCTGATCGTCCTCACGGCCATCTGGATCTTCCTGTTGTTCTCCAACCGGGAGGCCGGCCAGCGGGAGCTGACCTTCTCCGAGTACCGAGAGCTCGTCGCCTCGGGCCGGGTCGACTCGGCCACCTTCCTGCTCGGCGACGGGAAGATCCGGGGCGAGCTCGCCGACGGCACACCGTACGAGGTCGCCTACGTCGAGGGCACGGAGGAGACGCTCACCGAGGAGCTCGAGTCGAGCGGGGTCGACGTCTCGGCCGACCCGCAGAAGGGGTCGGCCCTGTTGTCCTTCCTCTTCCAGCTGATCCCCGTGATCCTGATCGTGGGTGCCTTCATCTTCATCATGAACCAGTCGCAGGGGGGCGGCGGGCGTGTGATGCAGTTCGGGAAGGCGCGCGCCAAGCTCGTCACGAAGGATCAGCCCAAGACCTCCTTCGCCGACGTGGCCGGGGTGGACGAGGCGATCGAGGAGCTCCAGGAGGTGAAGGAGTACCTCCAGAATCCGGCGAAGTTCCAGGCGATGGGGGCCAAGATCCCGCGCGGCGTCCTGCTGTTCGGCCCGCCCGGCGCCGGGAAGACCCTGCTCGCCCGGGCGGTCGCGGGGGAGGCGGGGGTCCCCTTCTTCTCGATCAGCGGGTCGGACTTCGTGGAGATGTTCGTCGGCGTCGGCGCCGCTCGGGTCCGCGACCTGTTCGAGCAGGCTAAGCAGAGCGCGCCGGCGATCGTGTTCATCGACGAGATCGACGCCGTCGGTCGTCACCGGGGGGCGGGTCTGGGCGGCGGGCACGACGAGCGTGAGCAGACGCTGAACCAGCTCCTGGTCGAGATGGATGGATTCGACCAGCGAACGGCCGTGATCCTGATGGCCGCCACGAACCGCCCGGACATCCTGGACCCCGCGCTGTTGCGACCGGGGCGGTTCGATCGGCACGTGACGATCGATCGCCCGGACCTCGAGGGGCGCAAGGGGATCCTCCGTGTGCATGCCCGCGGCAAGCCGTTCGACGAGACCGTGGAGCTGGACACGATCGCCCGACGGACCCCGGGCTTCACCGGGGCGGATCTGTCGAACGTGATCAACGAGGCGGCGCTCCTGTCCGCGCGCTGGGGGAAGAAGGCCATCGGGATGAAGGAGGTCGAGGAGGCGATCGACCGGGTGATGGCCGGCCCAGAGCGCAAGACCCGCGTCATGAGCGACCGCGAGAAGCGGGTGATCGCTTACCACGAAGGTGGTCACGCGCTCGTAGCGCATGTGATGC
The DNA here is from genome assembly GCA_964640085.1 of uncultured Actinomycetes bacterium. GTDB lineage: Bacteria > Actinomycetota > UBA4738 > UBA4738 > HRBIN12 > CAZXFA01. Next base: position 60,796 of record CAZXFA010000012.1, read on the forward strand.
CGAACACCGATCCGGTCCACAAGATCAGCGTGATCCCCCGCGGCCGGGCGCTCGGGTACACGCTCACGCTCCCCGAGGAGGACAAGTTCCTGATGACCCGCGAGGAGCTCTCGGACGAGCTCTCGATGCTTCTCGGAGGTCGGGTGGCCGAGGAGCTGATCGTCGGGGACATCACCACCGGCGCGGCCAACGACATCGAACGGGCAACGAAGGTCGCCAAGCAGATGGTGACCGAGTACGGGATGTCGGACATCATCGGCCCCCTCACGCTTGGGCAGAAGCAGCACGAGGTCTTCCTCGGGCGGGATATCCAGGCCCAGCCCGACTACAGCGACCAGGTCGCGTTCGAGATCGACAACGAGGTCCGGCGTCTGATCGACGAGGCGCACGACGAGGCCCTCGAGATCCTCCAGGAACACCGGGAGAAGCTCGATCAGGTCGCGCAGATGCTGATCGAACGCGAGACGTTGGAGCGCGAGGAGGTCGAGCGGTTCCTCGCGGACATCCCCAAGCGACCGCAGCGAGACCTCACGATCCGCGGGGCCGGGCTCGCCGTCTCTCGGCGGGCGAGCCGCATGCAGCGCGAGTCGCCCGGCACGATCCCGCGGAAGCCGATCGGCTAGTAGGCTTCCTGCCCTCATGGCGGAACGCTGGGCCACCTTCGATTGCTACGGAACGCTCATCGACTGGATGGGCGGGATCCGTGACACGCTCGCCGACCTGTGGCCCGAGCACGATGCCGAGCTGTTGCTCGGTTCGTACCACCAGATCGAACCGGAGGTGCAGCGCGGGCGTTCGATCACGTACCGCCAGGTCCTGACGGAGACGCTGGAGCGCCTCGCACACCGCGAGGGCCTCGAGCTGGCCGATGACGATCGTGCCGCGCTCGCCGACTCGCTCCCGAGCTGGCCCCCGTTCGCCGAGGTCCCGGAGGCCCTGGCCGAGCTCCGGGTGCGAGGGTGGAGGCTCGCGATCCTGTCGAACACCGATCCGGACCTGCTCGATGCCTCGCTCGGGCAGATCGGTGTGCCGGTCGACACCCGGATCACCGCGGCCGAGGCGGGCTCCTACAAGCCCGCGCACGGGCACTGGCTCCGGTTCTTCGCGGAGACCAACGCCGACCGGGCTCGGCACGTGCACGTGGCTGCCTCCCCGTTCCACGACCTCGCGCCGGCCGCGGAGCTCGGCCTGATGGCGGTGTGGGTCAACCGCCTCGGCGAGATCTCCGAGCAGCCTCGCGCGGCGGAGCTCCCGGACCTGTCCGGGCTGCCCGAGACGCTCGACCGCCTGGCGCCGGTGGAGGGATGAGGATGGACCGGGGGAAGATCCAGCAGGCGGTGCGGCTGATCCTGGAGGGTATCGGCGAAGACCCCGAGCGCGAGGGCGTGAAGGACACTCCCCGGCGCGTTGCGGACATGTACGAGGAGATCTTCTCCGGCGTCGGGGTGGACCCCACCCCGGTCCCGGCGGTGGTGGCGGGTGCGAACTTCGACGAGATGATCATGGTGAAGGACATCCCGCTGCAATCGCTCTGCGAGCACCACCTCCTGCCGTTCAACGGGAGGGCGCACGTCGCCTACATCCCGAACAAGGACGGGCGGATCACAGGGCTGTCGAAGGTCGCGCGCGTCGTGGACATCCTATCCAAACGACCGCAGGTGCAGGAGCGGCTGACCACCGAGATCGCCGACACGATCGAGCGGGCGCTCGAGCCCCGAGGGGTGTTCGTGATGATCGAAGCGGAGCATCTTTGCATGACGATGCGGGGGGTCAAGAAGCCGGGCTCGGTCACCGTCACGTCGGCGGTCCGAGGCCTGTTCCGCAGCGACGCGCGCACCCGGCAGGAGGCACTGCACCACCTGGGGAAGTAGCGGTTACGCCCGGGCGCGTTCGGGCATCAGGGCTCTGGCGCGTTCGAGCGCCGGGCGGGCCCCGAGGCGCTCGAAGACCCGGATGGCCTCTTCCAGCTGCGCTTCCGCCTCTTCGGTCCGTGTCTGGGCGGTGAGCCAATCGCCGTACTCGAGCTGTGTCTGGGCGACCTCGTATGGGATGCCGACCTCGCGGAGCAGGGCGATCGCCGAGCGGAATCCCGGGTCGGCGTCGCCCCCCCGGCGTGCGGCGATCCTGGCTCCGACGCGCTGGGCCTGAGCGCGCAACCGCGGCCCCGACCGATGGTCCGCTGCATCTGCGAGGGCGAGGATGTCCTCAGCCTCCTCCAGGCGGTCGAGAGCCAGCGCCGCATCCACCCCCAGGATGAGGGCCATCTTCACGACCTCGTGACGCGGAGGGAGCGGGGGGACCTGCCGCAGGATGAGCCTGCAGCCATCCAGCGCGCGCTCGTGGTCCCCGACGGCATCGTCGACCAGGCTGTGCACCCGGGTGCGGAACGCGCGCGTCTGCACATCCCCTGCCTCTGGGTCGCCGATGAAGTCCTCGAGGAGTCGACGCGCGCGTGCCGTGTCTCCGCGTGCGATGGCTAGCTCGATGAGCCAGGCGGCCAGGGACTCGTTCGACCCATAGAACGGGTGAGCTTCCTCTCCTGCCTCGAGCGCCTCGCCGAGTTCTTCGAGGGCGTCCCACTCGCCGCTCACCCACATCGAGAAGGCGAGGTGGGCGCGGAGGAACATCAGGTTCCCGCGGATCCCGAGGCGCTCGGCGAGCGCGAGTCCGGCCTCCTGGTATCCACGCGCCGCGTCGAACTGGTCCCGCTCCGCCATCGCGTACGACAGGTTGTTGTACGCGCGCAGAGCGGCCACGCCCACGTCGTTCTCCAGCGCGAGGTCGAGCGCCTGCTTCAGCAGGGCGAGCGCCTCCTCGTGTCGATCGCTCACATCGGCGATCAGGCCCTTCGTGTTCAGCGCATCGGATAGGACGTCTGGGAGCCAGAGCGCCTCGGCGATGTCGAGAGCCGCGTCGGCCTCGCGGAGGGAAGACTCACGGTCCCCGAGGAAGAACAGCACCTTCCCGAGCATCGCGTGCAGCAGCGCCAGGTCGTGGTCCGGAGGGTCCTCGGCCAAGATGGCAAGCGCGCGCGACATCCGTTCCGCGGCCTCGTCACCCCGGTCCTCCATCCACAAGACCTCACCGATGCGGGCGGCGACCCGCGCCGCCTCGTGCGTGCTGCCCGCCCGCTCGAACAACGATCGTGCCCGCTCGAAGAGCTCCAACGCCTCCGAGGCCAAGGTCGAGGCGAGCGTCGCGACCCCCGCCTGCTCCAGGTAGCCGGCGCCCTCGACGAGGTCGTCGCACAGGTCCGCTGCCTGCGCGAAGTAGCTCCGGGCTAGGGACAGCGCGGAAAGCGAGGAGGCTCGACGGCCAGCACGCGCCAGCGTGTCCCGTGCCCGACCGCGGATCTCGCTCGCATCCTCGTCCTCCGGGCCGAGCCGGTAGGCCTCCATCAGATGAGCGGCGAGCACCTCCACGATCTCGTCCGGATCGGCCGACCAGCTGGTTCCGAGGTAGTCGGCCGCCGCGAGGTGGCGCGCCTTCCGGTCGCGGCGCGAGAGGGTCTCGTAGGCGACCCGCTGGATGAGCGACTGCAGGAAGCCGTACTGTCCGCGCTCTGGCGAGCGTGGGTCTGTCTGGAGGCCGAGCAGCTCCTTGCGGATCAGCGAGGACAGGACCGGGTCCAGCTCGTCCTCGGTGCGACCGGAGAGCGTCGCGATCCCCGCAAGCGTGAATGTCTTGCCCAAGACGGAGGCGTCCTGCAGCAAGGCCCGCTCCTCGGGTGGGAGGCCGTCCAACCGGGATGCGATCAGCGCGTGCAGCGTCTCTGGCACGGCCAACTCGTCGATCGGACCGGCCGGCTCGAACTGGTCGCCCTCGCGTCGCAGCAGCCCGCGGTCCAGCAGCATCCTCACCGTCTCCACCGCGTAGAGGGGCACCCCCTCGGCCCGTTCCAGGATCCGCTTGCGGAGCTCGTCCGGCAGGCCCGGCACCATCCCGCGCAGCATCTGTTCCATCGCCTCATCATCGAGCGGTTCGAGCGAGAGGGAGGTCGAGCCGTGCCGGGAAGCACCCCAGGTCGGACGGCGCTCCAGCAGCTCCGGCCGCGCGAGGGTCACGACGAACAGCGGGTGGCTGCGGGACCACTCGAGCAGGTACTCGATGAAGTCGAGCAGGCTCTCGTCGGCCCACTGGAGGTCCTCGAAGATGAGCAGCACCGGCCAGCGCTCGGCGAGGCGCTCGAAGAACAGCCTCCACCCGGCGAACAGGTCCTCCTTCGACGGTATGGAGAGATCCTCCAGGCCGAGCAGGTGCGCGAGCCGGGGCTCGACGAACCGGCGGTCGGCCTCGTGCGGCACGACGTCGTCCAGGACGGTCAGGAGCTTGTCCAGCGCCGACGCTGGCTCCTCTTCCTCGGCGATGCGCGCTCGCATCCGGACCATCTCGGCAAGCGCCCAGTACGTGACCCCTTCCCCGTACGGGATACAGCGGCCCCGGTGCCACCAGACATCGGCCGCCAGTCCGTCTATGTACTTGAAGAACTCCCAGGTGAGGCGTGACTTGCCGATGCCGCCGATCCCGCTCACCGAGAGCAGATGCGCTCTGCCGTCCTCGGCGCTCGCGTGGAAAAGGTCCTTCAGGAGGCGGAACTCGCGGTCGCGCCCGACGAACGGCGATTCCAGGCCCGCCGATCGGAGCTCGCCGCCGCGCAGCGCGATGACCCGGAGCGCCCGCGAGAGGGTCACCGCCTCGGTCTTGCCCTTGAGGTCGTGCTCGCCCGCGTCCTCGTAGGCGATCGAAACCTCCGTCGCGTGCCGGGTCGCCTCGGTGACGAACACGGCTCCGGGGTGGGCCGCTGACTGCACGCGGGAGGCCGTGTTCACCAGATCGCCCGCCACCATGCCCTGACCCTGCGCGCCGATCGTCACGGCAGCCTCGCCCGTCGCCACCCCGGCCCGGAGCCCCAGACCGGTGGCGCCCACCTCCTCGCCGAGGGCGGCGACCGTGGCCACCAGGTCGAGGCCCGCTCGCACGGCCCGCTCGGCGTCGTCCTCCTGCGCGACGGGCGCCCCCCAGACCGCCATGACCGCGTCCCCGATGAACTTCTCGACGGTCCCCCCGTACCGCTCGATCAGGCCGCGGGCCGTGTCGAAGTACCGGGACAGGAGCTCCCGGACCTCCTCGGGGTCCCGGGACTCAGAGAGCGTCGTGAAGCCCACCAGGTCGGCGAACAGGATCGAGACCAGGCGGCGTTCGGCGACCGGGATCGCCGGCTCCTCCCGAGTCGGGGCGGGCGCCGCGGATCCGAGGCCGGATCCGCACTCTCCGCAGAAGCGATCGCCGGGGTCGTTCGCGGCCCCACAGGTTCGACAGGCAGCCGAGAGCGGCGCTCCGCACTGGGAGCAGAACTTCCGTCCAGCGCGGTTCTCGGTGCCACATCTGGCGCAGAGCAAAGGGTCCTCGCACCCCCCACCGGTTCCGGCCCGGAGCCTAGCCGGTCCGCCTCTCCGGCACCAAGCCGGTGCCCTGGGTGCCCGAGTGGAGCGCCCGGCTACGATGGTCGCCATGGGCGGCCCCGTCTGGCGGATCGGTGAGCACGCGTTCGACTGCTCCGAGCGCACGCTCGTGATGGGGGTCCTGAACGTGACACCGGACTCGTTCTCCGATGGCGGCGTCCACTTCAGCGAGCGGGCCGCGATCGATCGCGCCGTGGAGATGGTCGAGCAGGGGGCCGACATCGTCGACATCGGGGGGGAGTCCACGCGACCGGGCTCGGATCCCGTTCCGGCGGACGTGGAACGACGTCGGGTCCTGCCCGTGATCGAGCGGCTCGCCCGGCAGCTCCCCGGCCTCCCGATCTCGATCGACACGCGCAAGGCCGAGGTTGCTGCGGCCGCGCTTGAGGCCGGCGCCACCCTGGTGAACGACGTCACGGCCGGGACCGATCCAACGATGTTCGACGTGGTCCGGGCGGCCGGCTCCGGCATGGTCCTGATGCACATGAAAGGCGAGCCGAAGACCATGCAGGAGGCCCCGCACTACGACGACGTCGTGGCCGAGGTCCGCGGGTACCTCGCCGAGCGCGTCGAGGCCGCGGTGTTCGCCGGGATCCAGCCCGAGCGGATCGCGATCGACCCCGGGATCGGGTTCGGCAAGGACCTCGGACACAACCTCACCCTGATCCACCACGTCGACGCGCTGCTCGAGCTCGGCCGCCCGGTCCTGGTGGGGCCGTCGCGCAAGCGGTTCATCGGGACGCTGCTCGACGCCCCCGAGGGCCAGAGGGTGGAGGGGACCGCGGCGGCCGTCGTGTGGATGGTGATCCGAGGTGTCCACGCCGTCCGCGTCCACGACGTCCGCGAGATCGTCCGCGTCGTGCGGGTCATCGACGCGATCGCGAGGGCGGACCGGTGAGCGAGGCCGGGCTCGCCTATCGGGAAGAAGGCGATCCGGCAGACCCGGTGCTCGTGCTGCTGCACGATGGGACCGAGGAGGCGGATCCCTGGCACGAGCTGCTCCCGACGCTCTCGACCTGGATGCGGGTGGTCGCTCCCCGCGGCGAGGGCGCCGACGACCCCGAGGCCCTCGCCGAACGGGTGCGCCGCCTCCTCGACCATCTCGGCGTCGATCGGATCGCGGTGTTGGCCGAGGGGGCTGCCGGAACGGTGGCACAGCGGCTGGCGCTGGACGCGCGGGTCGCGGCGCTCGTCCTGCTCGCCCCTCCCGCCGTGGAGGAGGGCCTCGCCGGGCGGGAGATCCCGGCGCTCGTCGTCTACGGCGAGGACGATCGGACGCTACGGGCCACCGAGCTGGCCGAACGGTTCGCCGAGGCGCTGTCGATGGGCTCCGTGGCGCTCCTACCCGGGCGCGGCCACGCGGTGCTTGAGGAGGCGCCCGAGACCGTCGGCCCGCTCGTGTTCCGATGGCTGCGTTCGGCGTTCCTCGGGGCTCCGCACACGCACGAGGCCGGACCGGTGGTATTGGAGCTCGGCCGGCCGCCGGAGGAGGGTCGGTGAGCACGTCGAGGATCTTCCTCACCGGGATCGCGGCCTCGGGTCACCACGGGGCGAACCCGGGGGAGAAGGACGCGCCGCAGGGGTTCGTGGTCGACCTGGACGTGGAGGTCGAGGTAACCGGAGACCGGATCGGCGGGACCGCGGACTACGGGGCGCTGATCCGGACCGCGCGGGAGACGGTCGAGCGGACCTCGTTCGACCTGCTCGAGTCGATCGCCGACGCCGTGGCGCGGGCCGTGCTCACTCATGCGGACGTCGTCAAGGCCACGGCGATCGTGCACAAGCCGGCGGCCGCCCGCTCCAACCAGGTCCAGGGGATCGCGGCGGCGGCCACGCTCGAGCGCGAGGCCTGAACCCGGTCCGATGGCCGAGCGCGCATACCTGGGGCTCGGATCCAACCTCGGGGACCGTCTGGAGAACCTGCGGAGCGCGGTGGAGCTGCTCGCCGAGCGGATGGAGGTCCGCCGCTCCTCGCGCGTGTACGAGACCCGGCCCGTCGGCCCGCCCCAGCCCGATTACCTGAACGCGGTGGTGGAGGTCCTGACGGAGCTGGGTCCGCGCGGTCTGCTCGACGCTTGCCGGGCGGTCGAGGACGAGCTGGGCCGAGTGCGCGCCGAACGCTGGGGTCCTCGGACGATCGACGTCGATGTGCTCACCTACGACCGCTTGGAGGTGGATGAGCCGGACCTCGTGATCCCGCACCCGCGGATGCACGAGCGCGGGTTCGTCCTGGTCCCGCTTCTGGAGCTCGAACCCGACCCGATGCTTCCCGGCGGGAGCCGCGTGGCCTCGCTTCGGCTCTCGCCGGGGTCGGTGCCCGACGTCCGGCCGTTCGCCCCGCCCCTCGAGACGCCGACATGAGCCGCCACGACGACGACCTCGTGGAGGGCCGGCCGCGGCGCTCGGGCGCCATCGCGACGGTGGCGGCCATGGTCCTGGTCCTCGCCCTCCTTCCGTTCGCGGCGACGCGCCTGGCGAGCGACGGCACGCCCCGGTCCGACGCTGCGGAAGGGGGGGCGGAACCCACCGACGGCATCGGGACGCCACCGGCACCGGGGTTGCACGGACGGCTGGTGTTCACCACGTTCGAGACCCGCGGGTCACTCGAGCGGCAGCAGCAGCTGTGGGTCCTCGACCTGGAGACCGGCGCGCTCACCGAGGGTCCGCTCGTCCCGGTCGTCGAGGAGCTCTGGGTTGCCGATGAGGAGCGTGGGTGGCTGATCCTCGTGAGCACCGGGGCGGACGCCCAGGGGGTCGCCTATCTGCTGACCGCGCTGACCACCACCGTCGAGCCGCTGGAGCTCGGTCGGGGCGACGTGGTCTCGCTCTCCCCCGACGGGACCGATCTGCTGGTCGGTCGGAGCGAGCCAGATCCGAGCTGTGGGGGCCACCGGCACGATCTCGAGCGGGTCTCGGTGGTCTCGGGAGCCCGGTCCACGTTGGCGCACCGGGCGTGCGGGAGGCTCGTCGCCGCCATCGGCCTGGGCGAGGCGGCGCTGGCCACGCTCGCCGCCGACGGCCGACGCCGGGTACGCACCCTCGGGCCGGAGGGCGCGAGCCCCCTGTTCCGAGACCTCGCGGCGATCTCGAGCTCCCCTCGCGGGGCCGTCCTCTTGGTCGACGCCGAAGGCGAGGTACCGAAGGGGCTCGGCGTGTGGCCGCGGACCCCCACCGGTCCCCTGCTCGTGTGGCCGGGCGCGGGTAGCCCGAGGCCCCTGATGCCCGATGTCCGTCTGTACGCGCAGCGGGTGATCGCCTGGTCGGGGACGGGTGGCACCGTGGCGGTCGCCGGGATCGTGGAGGACCAACGGGGGCTGTGGCTGGTCTCGGTGGGATCCGGGACGATGACGGCGCTCCTCCCCCCCAACTCCTTCCCGCTCCGCTCCGCGTTCTCCGGCGCCGCCTTCGACGATCTGGGTCGCGCGTTCGCCGGCGCGCCGGGGACCCTCGTCGTCTCCACCCAGGATGGTCCGGCCGCGCTCGCGCTGCCGCCGGACGCGCCGTCGCCCGTCGGTCCGGTCGCTTGGCTCCCCTGAGGGGGATACTCCGGCCCATGGACGTCGCCGTGGTGGGGGCCGGCCGTGTCGGGACGGCGATGGCCGTCCTGCTCGCGCGGGCGGGACATCGGATCGTGGCGGTCTCCGGCGGCGCCGCGACGCGCGATCGGGCCGCCTCGTACCTGCCTGGCGTCCCCGTCCGCTCCAACGAGGGTGCGGTGCCCGGCGCCGAGGTCGTCCTGCTCGGCACGCCTGACGCCCAGATCGAACACGCCTGCGCCTCCTTGGCGACGGCGGGGGCGATCGGAGCCGGCATCGCCGTTGCGCACCTCTCGGGGGCAACCGGGCTCGACGCGCTGGCCGCGGCCCGGGAGTTGGAGGCCGAGGTCCTGTCGGTCCACCCGCTCCAATCCTGCCCGGACGTGGAGGCCGCCCTCGGCCGGATCCCCGGGAGCGCGTTCGCGGTGACGGCGCATGGGGATACGGGATACGTCCTCGGCGAGCGGCTGGCGCGGGACGCGGGGGGGCGACCGTTCCGGCTGGACGACGGGATGAAGCCCCTGTACCACGCGGCCGCCGTGTTCGCCTCGAACTACCTGGTCGCGATCACGGCGCTCGCGGAGCGACTGGAGCGTGCGGCGGGCGTCCCCGATCCGCTCGCGGTGCTCCAGCCGCTCCAGCGCGGGACGATGGAGAACCTGGAGGCGCTCGGTCCGGCGGCCGCGCTCACTGGACCGGCGGTCCGCGGGGACGCGCCCACCTTGGAGCGGAACCTCGAGGCCCTCGCCGAGCACGCGCCCGAGGCCGTGGCGGCCTACGTCGCGCTCGCCGACGTCGCGCTCTCGCTCGCCGCCGACGCCGGCCGCCTGGAACGCGACCGGCGCGCGGCGGTGGAGGAGGTGCTGGCGCGATGGAGGTGACCCGGACGGTCGCCCGGACCCTCGCCACCGCCGACATCGCCCGGGCCGAAGGCCGGACCGTCGGCCTGGTCCCCACGATGGGCGCCTTCCACGACGGGCACGTCTCCCTGATCCGCCGGGCGCGGCGCGAGCGCAGCCTGGTGATCGTCTCGGTCTTCGTCAACCCGACCCAGTTCGCCGATCCGGACGACGTGGCGGCCTACCCCCAGGACGAGGGGCGCGACCTGGGGATCGCCCGTCGCGAGGGGGCGGACGTGCTCTTCGCGCCGCCGGTCGAGGAGATGTACCCGACCGGGCAGCCCGAGGTCACGGTCGATCCGGGACCGCTGGGCGAGCGGCTGGAAGGGGCGAGCCGCCCGGGACACTTCCGAGGCGTAGCCACCGTGGTGACCAAGCTCTTCCACGCCGCCGGCCCGTGCGCGGCGTACTTCGGGGAGAAGGACGCCCAGCAGCTCGCGGTGGTGCGGCGCCTCGTCCGCGACCTGGCCTTCCCGGTCGAGATCGTGCCGTGCGCCACGGTCCGCGAGGCGGACGGCCTGGCGATGTCCTCGCGCAACGCCCGGCTCACACCGGAGCAGCGCGAGGCTGCCGGATGTCTGTTCCTGGCGCTGTCGGAGGCTGCCGAGCTCGCCCGGGGCGGCGAGCGCGACGCGGGCGCGCTCGTCGCCGCGATGGCCCGGGAGATCGGCGCGACGCCGGTCGCGAAGCTCGACTACGCGGCGGTGGTGGACGAGGAGACGTTCGAGCAGGTCCGCTCGGTCGAGGGGCCCGCCCGCGCGCTGGTCGCCGCCCGGTTCGATCGCGTCCGGCTGATCGACAACCTCGCGCTCCCACTCGTCTGAGTGCCGGCTGGGTGTCGGCGCGCGCCCGCCCGTGGCAGGATGGGCCGTCCGAGGAGGTGAGGGCGGTGCTGCTCGCGGTCGACGTCGGGAACACCGAGACCGTCCTCGGTGTGTTCAAGGGCACGGAGCTGATCGCCCGCTGGCGGATGGGTACCGTGCCAGAGCGAACCGCGGACGAGCTCGCGTTGCTCTTCGGCGGCTTCCTCGAGCACGAGGGCCTGCACTTCTCCCGGGAGATCACCGGTGTGGTCGTGTCTTCGGTGGTCCCGGCGGCCACCGATGCGCTGCGGGACATGGTCACGCGGTACTTCGGGTTCGAGCCCGTGATCGTGGAGCCGGGCGTCCGGACCGGGATGGCGATCCAGATCGACAACCCTCGGGAGGTGGGCGCGGACCGTATCGCGAACTCCGTGGCCGCGTTCGCGCGCCACGGGGGTCCCTGCATCGTGATCGACTTCGGTACGGCGACGAACTTCGACGTCGTGTCGGAGAAGGGGGAGTACCTGGGCGGCGTGATCGCACCGGGCCTCCAGGTGGCCGCGTCGAGCCTGTTCCGTGCCGCGGCCCGCCTCACCAAGGTTGAGCTCCGCCCCCCACGGACGGTGATCGGGAAGAGCACGGTGGAGGCCGTCCAGTCGGGTCTGATCCTCGGCGCCGCCGCCGAGGTCGACGGGATCGTCGAGCGGATCCAGAAGGAGATCGGGAGCGCGAAGGTCATAGCCACCGGCGGTCACGCGCCGCTCGTGATCCCCCACTGCGCGACGGCGATCGAGCACGAGCCGTGGCTCACGCTCGAGGGGTTGCGGCTGGTCTTCGAGCGCAACGTCGGACCGGCCGATGACTGAGCCCGAGGCCGGGGCGCGCGAGCGCGAGGTCCTGCGGGCGCGCCGGGACAGCCGAGAGCGGCTCGGTGACCGCGCGTTCGCGATGAACCTGGAGCTCGCGATCGGCGTTCGGGAAGCGACCCCCATCGCGGAGATCCGCGAGCGCCATGGCGGGTTGCCGCCCGACCGTCGGGAGGAGGAAGCGCGCTGCACCGTCGCGGGTCGCGTCGTGCTGCGCCGCAGCTTCGGCAAGCTGGTGTTCTTGGTCCTCCGGGATCGGAGCGGGGATCTCCAGGTGGTGGGCAACGAGTCGGACCTCTTGTCCGAAGACATCGCCCTGCTCGACGAGATCGACCTGGGCGACCTGGTCGCCGCGAGCGGACCCATCGGCACCACGCGGAAGGGCGAGCTGTCGATCTTCGCCGATCGGCTCGCGATGCTCTCGAAGGCGCTCCGGCCCCTCCCCGAGAAGTGGCATGGGCTCAAGGACCCCGAGCTCCAGCAGAGGTACCGGTACCTCCAGCTCGCCACCGATCCCGATGCCCGCCGCGTGGTCGACGCGCGCGCCAGGACCCTGCGCGCGTTCCGCCGCGTGTTGGACGAGCGCGGCTTCGTGGAGGTCGAGACGCCGGTGCTGCACGCCTCGGCGGGGGGCGCGATCGCGCGCCCGTTCCTCACCCACCACCGGGCGCTCGACGTCGACCTGTACCTGCGGATCGCGCTCGAGTTGTACCTCAAGCGGCTGTTGGTCGGCGGCCTGGAGCGCGTGTACGAGATCGGGCGGAACTTCCGCAACGAAGGCATCGACCGGGACCACAACCCCGAGTTCACGATGCTCGAGGCCTACCAGGCCTACGGCGACTACGAGACGATGATGGGGCTGGGCAAGGCGCTCGTCTGCGCTGCGGCCGAGGCGGTCCGAGGCTCGCTCCGCTTCACCTACCGGGGACGAGAGCTCGACCTGTCCGGGGAGTGGCCGCGCATCACGATCCTCGGCTCGGTGAGCGAGGCGACCGGCGAGGAGATCGCGCTCGGTCGACCCGACCTCGGGGAGGTCGCCGAGCGCCACGGCATAGAGGTCCACCCGACGTGGGGTCCGGGCAAGGTCGTGCTCGAGCTGTTCGAGAAGCTCGTCGAGCGTCACCTGTGGGATCCGGTGTTCGTCTGCGACTTCCCGCGCGAGGTCTCGCCGTTGGCGCGCCCCCACCGGAGCTCACCGGGACTCGTCGAGCATTTCGACCTCGTGATCGCCGGGATGGAGATCATCCCCGCCTACTCGGAGCTCTCCGACCCCGACGAGCAGCGCCGGAGCTTCGAGATCCAGGCCGAGGCGCGCCGGAAGGGCGAGGAGGAGACCCATCCCCTGGACGAGGACTTCCTGCAGGCGCTCGAGCAGGGGATGCCGCCCGCCGGGGGTCTCGGGCTCGGCGTGGACCGGCTGTTGATGATCCTCGTGGACGCGCCGTCGATCCGCGACGTGATCCTGTTCCCGCACCACCGCCCGCAGGGGTGACGGGCCTAGCTGCCGACGGGGGTCTCCACGGCCTCGTGGAGCACGATGATGATGTCCTCGAGTGGCGTCCCCTTTGCCAGGAACCCGCGTGCGCCGGCCGCCCGGGCCTCCTTCTCGATCCCCGGGTCCGCGTGCGCGGTGAGGATCACCACCGGGAGGTTCGGCTTCTCCAGGTGGATCCGCCGCATCGCCTCGATCCCGTCGATGTCCGGCATCGACAGATCCATCAGGACCAGATCCGGGTCGTCGGAGAGAGCTCGATCGGCGGCCTCGAGGCCACCGCCCGCCTCCCCGGTCACGTCGAGGCTGCCCACCATGCGCAGCGCCGAGGTGAGCGCCCGGCGGAACGCCGGATGGTCGTCGACCACCAAGACCCGCAACGTCATCGTCTCCTCATGGGGAAGGATCCTCGGGGGAGGGTCCGGCCCCTCGCCGACGGGGCCATGGTGGAGCACCGGGGTGGTCTACAGCAACGCCCCAGAAGGAGGAATTCTCGTGTGGTCCTTCCGGCCCATCCCATGCCCCAGAAGGCCTACATCGTTCGTCGGGGCTCAGGGTCGGCGACCGGGCGACCGAAAGGATCGGGGTGGGATGACCGCAGGTGCGATCGTTCCGCGCGAGGCGCAACCTGCCGAAGCGAGCCTCGGGGGTATACTGGCCCCCGTGGGGCGCTTCGGAAGGCGCGCTGAACGGCGCCGCACCGGGGCGCCCGAACCGCCTCGGGGGTAGGACGGGGTCCGCAGATCCCCGAGGCCGTTGCGACGAGAAGGGACCCGCGGGTCCCGGGGGAGAGTTATGTTCGAGCGCTTCACGGACCGAGCCCGCCGGGTCGTGGTCCTCGCCCAGGAAGA
>CAZXFA010000013.1:0-42714 GCA_964640085.1 uncultured Actinomycetes bacterium
AAGGCTAAGCACTCCCTGGCGACCGATAGTGAACCAGTACCGTGAGGGAAAGGTGAAAAGCACCCCGGGAGGGGAGTGAAAGAGTACCTGAAACCGTGGGCCTACAAGCTGTCGGAGCTTCCGCTGGGTGACCAGTGGGGGTGACGGCGTGCCTTTTGAAGAATGAGCCGGCGAGTTAGCGGTGTGCGGCAAGGTTAACCGTTCTCGGGGAGCCGAAGCGAAAGCGAGTCTGCATGGGGCGCACAGTCGCACGCCCTAGACCCGAAGCCGGGTGATCTACCCATGGGCAGGCTGAAGCGAGGGTAAGACCTCGTGGAGGGCCGAACCCACCAGGGTTGAAAACCTGGGGGATGACCTGTGGGTAGGGGTGAAAGGCCAATCAAACCCGGTGATAGCTGGTTCTCCCCGAAATGCCTTTAGGGGCAGCCTCGGGCGTTCAGCATCGGAGGTAGAGCACTGATTGGGCTAGGGGGCCCACAAGCTTACCGACCTCAGTCAAACTCCGAATGCCGATGCTCCAGAGCCCGGGAGTGAGGCTGCGGGGGCTAAGCTCCGTAGCCGAGAGGGAAACAACCCAGATCGCCAGCTAAGGCCCCGAAATCCGTGCTAAGTGGGAAAGGATGTGGGATCGCCCAGACAACCAGGAGGTTGGCTTAGAAGCAGCCATCCTTGAAAGAGTGCGTAACAGCTCACTGGTCAAGTGGTCCTGCGCCGATGATGTAACGGGGCTCAAGCACGGTGCCGAAGCTGCGGGATCCTTCGTATGGCTCGGCGGGCAGGGGAGGCCCTGCTCGTCCAGGCCGAAGGATCGGTAGGGGAGCGTTCTCGTGCGGGTGAAGCCGCGGGGGAACCCAGCGGTGGACGCGCGAGAAGTGAGAATGCCGGCATGAGTAGCGAAAGACGGGGGAGGAGCCCGTCCGCCGGATGCCCAAGGGTTCCTGGGGAAGGTTCATCCGCCCAGGGTTAGTCGGGACCTAAGGCGAGGCCGAGAGGCGTAGCCGATGGACGACTGGTTGATATTCCAGTACCACCTCATCCGCGCCCAGCCCAGACCCGGGTCGCTAAGGGAACCCCTTCGGGGGCTACCGACCCACCCGGTGATGGGCAGCGAAGGGGGGACGCAGGAGGGTAGGTCGACCCACGCGATGGTCGTCGTGGGGCAAGTGCGTAGGGGGGTCCCCCAGGCAAACCCGGGGGGCCGTCAACCCTGAGGCACGATGCCGAGCCGATCTAGGCGAAGCGACCGATCCCATGCTGCCGAGAAAAGCCTCTAGCGAGTGGTTGAGGTGCCCGTACCCCAAACCGACACAGGTGGGCAAGTAGAGGATACTCAGGCGATCGAGAGAACCCTGGTTAAGGAACTCGGCAAATTGCCTCCGTAACTTCGGGAGAAGGAGGACCACGGTAGGGTGGAGGCCCTCGCGGCCCGAGCTCGAGGTGGTGGCACAGACCAGGCCCAAGCGACTGTTTACTAAAAACACAGGTCCGTGCGAAGTCGCAAGACGATGTATACGGACTGACACCTGCCCGGTGCCGGAACGTTACGGGGAGGGGTCAGCTTCCTTCGGGAGGCGAAGCTCCGAACCTAAGCGCCGGTAAACGGCGGCGGTAACTATAACCGTCCTAAGGTAGCGAAATTCCTTGTCGGGTAAGTTCCGACCTGCACGAATGGTGTAACGACTTGGGCACTGTCTCAACCGGGGACTCGGCGAAATTGCACTACGAGTAAAGATGCTCGTTACCCGCGACAGGACGGAAAGACCCCGGGACCTTTACTGCAGCTTGGTGTTGGGTTCTGGCATGTGTTGCGTAGGATAGGCGGGAGGCTGTGAAGCCCGGACCCCGGTCCGGGTGGAGCCACCCTTGAAATACCGCCCTTCACGTGTTGGGACTCTAACCTTGGCCCGTGATCCGGGTCGGGGACAGCGCCTGGTGGGCAGTTTGACTGGGGCGGTCGCCTCCCAAAAGGTAACGGAGGCGCCCAAAGGTTCCCTCAGCCTGGTTGGCAATCAGGCGTCGAGTGCAAGGGCACAAGGGAGCTTGACTGCGAGACCGACGGGTCGAGCAGGTGCGAAAGCAGGGCCTAGTGATCCGACGGCGCCATGTGGAAGGGCCGTCGCTCATCGGCTAAAAGGTACCCCGGGGATAACAGGCTGATCGCTCCCAAGAGTCCATATCGACGGAGCGGTTTGGCACCTCGATGTCGGCTCGTCTCATCCTGGGGCTGGAGCAGGTCCCAAGGGTCGGGCTGTTCGCCCGTTAAAGAGGCACGCGAGCTGGGTTTAGAACGTCGTGAGACAGTTCGGTCCCTATCCGTCGTGGGCGTAGGAGACTTGCGGGGAGCTGCCCCTAGTACGAGAGGACCGGGGCGGACGAACCTCTGGTGTGCCAGTTGTCGCGCCAGCGGCACGGCTGGTTAGCCACGTTCGGCAGAGATAAGCGCTGAAAGCATCTAAGTGCGAAGCTCGCCCCAAGATGAGGTCTCCCACTGGGTCGACCAGGTAAGGCCCCTCGCAGACTACGAGGTTGATAGGCCGGAGGTGTACGCGCGGCAACGCGTTGAGCCGACCGGTACTAATAGGCCGAGGACTTGACTCGCTCGCGCTCGCTATCGCGGTTCCGAGCTCTGCTCGGAGGCCGCGCTCCCACCGACGTCCGGATCGTCGGACGGATCCGGCAGGCCGTTTCGGTGGTCATGGCGGAGGGGGAACACCCGGTCCCATCCCGAACCCGGAAGTTAAGCCCTCCAGCGCCGATGGTACTGCCCGGGCGACCGGGTGGGAGAGTAGGTCGCCGCCGAGACATCGTGACGAAGGGCCGCCTCGCTCCGCGGGGCGGCCCTTCGCGTTCTCGGCGCCGGGTACGCTGTCCGGCGTGCCGAGAGCCTTCCGCCCGCGACCGGGTCCTCGAGGCGGCCCCGCCGCACGGCGGGGCGGCCTTCCGGCCGAGATCGTGTCCGAGCTTCGGCACGCGGCGCGGTCGGGGCGGGCAGCG
This sequence comes from uncultured Actinomycetes bacterium, assembly GCA_964640085.1. GTDB lineage: Bacteria > Actinomycetota > UBA4738 > UBA4738 > HRBIN12 > CAZXFA01. The sequence continues at coordinate 2,995 of CAZXFA010000013.1, forward strand.
GAGGCGATCTCCCAGCTCGAGCGGGCGGCGCGTCTCCTCGAGCGGGGAGATGCGAAGGGCGCCGCCGCGGAGGCACGGAAGGCGAAGGGCCTGGCCTCTCGATCGGCCGCGGTCCGCGAGGTTCTGGGGCTGGCCTACTACGGCATGGAACGGTTCCGGGAGGCCCTGAGCGAGATGCAGGCCTACCGCCGGATGTCCGGACGTGCGGATCAGAACCACATCATCGCCGACTGCCTCCGCGCGCTCGGGCGTCCCGACCGGGCGGTCCCGCTCGCGGAGGAGGCGCTGGCCAGACGAGGGGTCCCGCTGGTCGCCAAGGCGGAGGCGGCGATCGTGGCAGCGAGCGCCCTCGCGGACGCGGGGAAGTTCGATCAGGCGCTCGGTCTCCTGCGCCGGATCAAGACTCGCGACGACGTCGCGGGCCCGGAGGTGATCCGGGTGTGGTACGTGACCGGCGACATCCTGGAGCGTGCGGGACGGCGGGCGGATGCTGCCCGGGAGTTCCAGAAGATCCTGCGCCACGACCCGGCCGCCTACGACGCGGCCGAGCGGGCGGCTCAGCTCGCCTGAGCCGGTCCGCCTCCCGCCTCCCGTTGGGCCCGCTCCTTCCAGTACCGGACGATCCCCATCGCGTTCATCCGGATGCTCGACAGGGTCTCCAGCCGCTCCAGGTCCAGCCGGGCATCGGATCCGGTCTGGACGTCCTCACGCGCCACCTCCGTGAGCGCGGCGACGATCTCGTCCAGGTCCTCGGTGCGCTCCATCGCACGCCCCACCACCTCGGTCCATCGCCGGAACCGTTCGACCGCCAGGTCGCAGATCCGGTCGACCTCGCGGACGGGACCGAAGTGTGCGAACAGCACCATCTCGCCGGCTAGCCGGCGGATCCTCTCGATGCTGTCGATCGCGAGCTCAAGGTCGTAGTCGGGGGGCGGCGTCGCGGGGCGGAGGGTTGGCAGATCCGGCGGATGGATCCCGAGCGCATCTCCGGTGAAGACGGCACCCGTGGCCGAATCCACCAGGGCGACCTGGTGCTTGGCGTGACCGGGGGTGTGCTCGGCACGCAGCGAGCGGTCCCCGAGCGCGATCGTGTCGCCGTCGGCCAGACCCCGGATCCGATCCGCGGGCACCGGATGCACGGGCCCGAACAGCTCGGCCATGCGATCGGGCCCGTAGATCCGGGTCGCGCTCGCGACCAGGCGCTCGGGATCGGCGAGATGTCTGGCTCCCACCTCGTGGACCCACACGCTGGCGTTCGGGAAACGGGCGGCGATGCGTCCGACCCCGCCCGCGTGGTCGAGGTGGATGTGCGTGACGACGACGTGTGCCAGGTCTCCGGGTCCGATCCCGAGGTGTGCGAGCCCGCCGACAACGGCGTCCTCACTGGTGCTCGGGCCCGTCTCCACGATGGTGGGCTGCGCCGCCGACAGCAGGTAGGCGGCCGTGTACCGCTCGCGCCTCGCGAAGAACGTGTCGATCGCCGTGAGCCCCTCGGCGACCTCGAAGACCTCCGGCTCCACGGCGGCCAGCATAGCGGGGCTGTCGGTGGTGGCTGCTAGCGTGCCACTCGGAGAGGAGGGAGCGGGCATGGTGACGGGATGGTGAGTGGATGGTGACGGTCAACGTCGTGGTGCTCGCGGGAACCGTGGCGGCCGATCCGGTCGAGCGACGGATGCCTTCGGGCGACGAGGTGACCGAACTCTGGCTGGCATAACCGCCGCTGTGGTTGGGACTCCGGTCCCCTCGGCAGGCGCTTCGGAGCGACCTCCAGTTTGACCTTTTGGGCACGTAGGAGTGTTGTGGTGATACAGACCTCATCAGGGAGGAGGGATCATGGCGCACCCCAACGCCGATTTGGTCCGTAAGGGCTTCCAAGCGTTCGCCGCCGGCGACGTGGCCACGCTCGATCAGCTCATCGCGGATGATGCCAAGTGGCATGCATCGGGACGGAACCCTTTGGCGGGCGACTTCGACGGCAAGGCGGCGATCTTGGAGAGCTTCGCTCGGCTTCGGACGGAGACGGAGTCGTTCAAGCAGGACATTCACGCGATCCTGGCCGACGACGACCACGTGGTCGCCCTCGTGAATGCGACCATCACGCGGGGCGGCAAGACCCTCGAGGTGCAACAGACCCTCGTATTCCACGTCGCCGACGGCAAATCGATCGAGGTCTGGTCCTTCCCCACAGACCAGTACGCCGTCGATGAGTTCTGGGCGAACTGAAGACACAACCCTTCAGAGTTCACCCGTCTGGTAGGGGGGTACGGGGGTTCCAAGCTTCGCATGCCCTCTTGACGGTATATGGGGTGACCGAGCTCCGACTCTCCGTTCCGGAGGCGGGCAGGCGCCTCCTCCCCCTCCCGGTCGCCTTGTGGCACAAGGACGTCGGCAAGAGGGCCCTGAAGGGGCTCGCCAAGGGCGACGACGTCTTGGTCTACGGGCAGCTGGTCCGCCGCTTCTACCGGAGCGGAGCCGGGGCGCGGAGCCTCACCGAGGTGGTGGCCTCGGGCGTCAAGAAGCTGGAGCCGGCCGAGGAGGCCTGATCGGGTCGGCGTCTCCGATCTGGTCGAAGGGTCGGATCACGAGGCCGGTCCGCGGCTTCGGCCAGAAGAACGTGGACTTCTGTGGGAGACGCCCGCCGCGGTCGACCACCGCACGGATCCGGCCGGCGCCCGTGGGGGGCAGGAGGTAGGCGGCCACTGCGGTCCCGGTTCGGACCGCCTCCTCGGCTTCGACCGCGTCCGGCGTGAAGCTGAGCTCCCCCTCCATGTCGGCCAGCACTTGGTCGTGGAGCTGGCAGACGGTGGGCGGTTCCCCCCCCAGCTTGGCCACCCTGTGGACGAGCAGGCCGTCGTCCCGGGTCGCCACGCCGTAGGTCAGGCGCTCGTCGTCGACCGAATCCAGCACCTCCTGGAGATCGCGCACGCGACGACCATCCTCGGGGACGGGTCCCGAACGCTGGATGCGGTGCAGCGGCAGGACCGGCGGATCGGAGATGGCCGCGTCCAGGACGAGCATCATGACGTGTTCCCAGGGACCCAGGCCGTGGTCGGCGCGCATCTCGTCCCGGTAGCGCAGCGCCGTCGTGTACCGATGATGGCCGTCGGCGATCATGAGGGACTCGCCCTCGAGCCAGGCCGCGACGCGCGGATCGGGCTCGCCGACCCACAGGCGATGCTCCACGCCGTCCTCGCCGACCACTGCCGTCGTCGGCTCGACCGCGGAGGCGCGATCGAGGTGGTCGGCGAGGGGAACGCTCGGGCCCGGGAGCACGGCCAGGATGCACGACAGGTTCGCTCGCACGGCCCGCATCAGTCGCAGCCGATCCTCCACCGGGGCCGCCATCGTGCGCTCGTGCGGCAGGATCGACCCGCCCGGATCCTCCAGCGCGACCTGGCAGACGAGCCCTCGGATCGTCCGGGCCCGGCCGTGGAACGAGAAGCGCATCTCGTAGGTGTAGTAGGCGGGGGCGTCCGTCGGGACGAGCACCCCATCCCCGCGCCAGCTCCGGAGCAGGTCCGAAGCCCTCCTATACTTGTTCGAGACCTCGTCGTCGCCGGGTCGATCCTCGCCGAGGTCGAGCCGGATGACGTTGTGGGGACTGGCGTCGAGGTACCGGACCCGGTCCGGCGGCGAGATCACGTCGTAGGGCGGGGTGGTGACGAGGTCGAGCGACCCCACGCGCGCACGATCGAACAGCAGGCCGATGAACGGCGACACGCGGGACATGGACCATGTATAGCAGCGATCGCACCGACGGCGACTCCGCCTACGAACTGTTCGCGCGGGGCATGCGGCTGCTGCGGGACGGTTACCCTCACCAGGCGGCGCTGCTCCTCGGACGCGCCAAGCTCCTGGAGCCGGACAAGGGATCGATCCGCGAGGCGTTGGGGCGAGCGTTGTTCCTCATCGGGCGACCGGGCCGGGCCCGGCGGGAGTTCGCCAAGGCGGTGCAGATCGACCCGGTGAACGACTACGCGCACTTCGGGCTGGCCCTCGCGTGCGAGCGGACCGGCGAGCGCACGCGCGCGATCGGTCACCTCAAGCTCGCGATCGCGATGCGGCCCGACAACCCCGATTACGAGCGCGCCCTGGCGCGGCTGGGCGGCTGATGCTGGTCGACCGGTACGACTGCCTCCTCTTCGACCTGGATGGGGTGTTGTACCGAGGAGGGGAGGCGATCCCCGGGGCCCCCGAGACGCTCGCGACGCTCCGGCGCTCGGGCAAGTCGATCGCCTTCATCACGAACAACTCATCCCGGACTCCCGAGCAGGTGGCGGCCAAGCTGGCCGGTCTCGGGATCCCCGCCAAGCCGTCGGAGGTGGTCACCTCGGCGCTGGCCACGGCGGACCTGCTCGCTTCCCGGGGTGGCGGTTCGGCCTACGTGATCGGGGGCGAGGGCGTGATGGAGGCCCTCGCGGAGGCTGGGATCGAGGTCCTGGACGGTGAGCCGGAGCGCGTGGACCTGGTCGTGGTGGGGATGGATGAGGACCTCACGTACGCGAAACTCCGCACCGCGTGCGGGCTGATCCGGCGGGGCGCGGGCTTCGTCGCGACCAACGTCGATCCGACCTATCCGGCGGGAGCGGGGGAGCTGTGGCCGGGCGGCGGTGCGATCGTGGCGGCCGTCGCGACCGCGACCGAGGTGGAGGCCGAGGTGGCAGGCAAGCCGCACCCACCGCTGTTCCGCTCGGCGCTCCGGCGGGCCGGGGGAACCACACCCCTGGTGATCGGGGACCGGCTCGACACCGACATCGAGGGGGCGGCGGCCCTGGGATGGGACACGATGCTCGTGCTCACCGGCGTGACGTCCGACGAGGAGGTCGGCCGCTCATCCGTGCAGCCAACCTACGCGGTCCCCGACGTTCGAGCGCTGCTCGAAAGCGAAGGTCGGGAGGCTCAGAACGGGTCCGGCCGCGGCGGGATCCGGTAGACGGATCTCGGGCGCCGCCGAAAGAACGCCCAGGCCACGGCGGCCCCGAACCCGAAACCGCCCACATGCGCCCAGAAGGCGACGCCGCCGTTCACCTCGGTCCCGAGCTGCCCCACGCCGCTGAAGACCTGGAGCACGAACCAGACCCCGAGGACGAGCGCGGCGGGCAACTCCACCACCGTGATGAAGAAGAAGATGACGAGGGTGGTGACGCGGGCGTGGGGGAACAGCACGGCGTAGGCACCGAGGACGGCCCCGATCGCTCCCGAGGCGCCGACGTTGGGGATCGTCGATCCCGGGTCGAACGCAACCTGAAGCGCCGTCGCCGCCACCCCTCCGAGCAGGTAGAAGAACGGGAACAGCGCGTGACCGAGCCGATCCTCCACGTTGTTGCCGAACACCCACAGGAACAGCATGTTGCCCGCGATGTGGAGCCAGCCGCCGTGGAGGAACATCGACACGAACACCGACGCCAGCCAGCCCTTGTCGGGGCACACCTGCTGGAGGAACGGTTGGATCGCCCGTCCGGCGCCCGGTCCGAAGTCCTCGTCGAGGGCCTCGCGCGCCTCCGTCCCCCCGTCGGCCAGGCTCGTCTGGTGGGTGAGCTCGAAAGGGATCTGGGCCTGGCAGAAGTAGAACTCCTGCTGCTCGACCTGCGTGCCGAACGAGGGCTGCCAGAGCAGGAAGACGATCAGGTTCGCGGCGATGAAGGCGAGCGTGAGGAACGGGACCCGGCGCGTTGGGTTCGCGTCGCGGATCGGGATCATCGGCCGGGCGCGCTCCAGCCCCGCTTCGTCTGGCCGGGCATAGAGCCCGAGCCTAGCAGCGTGCGTGACCGCGGGCGCATCCGTGGCGAGGGTATCCTGACGGAGGACGACGACCGGAGGGATGAGCCATGGTCGTGGACGAGGTCCGGAAGTACGTGGAGGCCGCGATGGGGAAGCTCTCGCCCGCCAAGGCGCAGGAGATGGCCCGATCGCTGATGAAAGGGCAGGGCAAGGAACAGATCACGAAGGCCGCGCAGGACCTCGTGGAGTGGTCCAATCGCAACCGCGAACGCCTGACGGAGCTGGTCCGCAAGGAGGTGCGGTCGCAGCTCAAGGCGGTCGGGGTGGCCTCCCGGGACGAGGTCGAAGCGCTCCGCAAGCGGGTCCGCGAGCTCGAGCGATCGGGCGCGCCGAAGAAGCGCTCCACCGCGAAGCGCTCGACGACGAAGCGCTCCAGCGCCAAGCGTTCCACGGGCGCGACGTCCGATGCGACCGCTCCACCGAGCGGGGCCGCCTGACCCGGTGGCGCGCCGGCGGCTCGATGTCGAGCTCGTCCGGCGGGGGCTCGTCACCAGCAGGACCGAGGCGCAGGCAGCGGTGCGGGGGGGGAGGGTGACGGTCGCCGGCTGGCCGGCGACCAAGGTCTCCACGCTGGTCGCGCCGGGCGAGCCTCTCGAGATCGTGTGGCCGGGCCGGCGGTTCGTCTCCCGCGGCGGCGAGAAGCTCGATGCCGCGCTCTCGCGTTTCCGGATCGAGGTGGCGGGCCGGCGGTGCCTTGATGCGGGCGCGTCGACCGGGGGGTTCACCGACTGTCTCCTCCGCTACGGAGCGACGCACGTGGTCGCGCTCGACGTGGGATACGGGCAGCTCGCGTGGTCGTTGCGGACCGATCCGAGGGTGACCGTGCTCGAACGGACCAACGTCCGCGCGCTCTCCCGCGAGCATCTGCCGTACGCTCCTGACCTGGTCACGGCGGACCTGTCCTTCATCTCGCTCCGGCGGGCGATCCCCTCGCTCGCGGCGGTGGCCGCGGACGGCGCGGACCTCGTGCTGCTCGTCAAGCCGCAGTTCGAGGCCGGACGCGACGAGGTGGGTCGCGGGGGGGTGGTCCGCGATCCCGATGCGTGGCGGCGGGCCATCCTGGCGGTCGCCGGGACCTGTGCCGAGCACGGTCTGGCCCCCGTGGCCGTGATGGCCTCTCCGCGCCCCGGTCCGGCGGGCAACGTCGAGTTCCCGCTCCACCTGAGGAAGGGCGGGGACCCCGTCGAGCTGGACCCCGGCACCGCCCTGGCCGAGGGGCTGGAGATCGGGGACGGCTCGTGAGGAGGGTCGGGTTCGTGGTGCACCCCGCCCGCGAGGCCGCGGTGACGGCGGCCGCGGGCCTGGAGGGATGGCTGCGGGGCGAGGGGATCGATGCGAGGCGGGAGGACGGCTCGGGCACCGAGGATCCGGAGCGCGCTCGGGCGTTCGTCGACGGGCTCGACCTGGTGGTCTCGGTGGGCGGCGATGGGACGTTCCTGCGCGCGGCACATCTGGCCTCCCGCGCCGATGTGCCGGTGCTCGGCGTGAAGGTGGGACGGATGGGGTTCCTCACGGAGGTGGGGCCGGAAGAGGCCATCGGGGTCCTCCAGAGGGTCCTGACCGGCTCGGCCAGCGTGGAGGAGCGGCTCGCGGTGTTGGCCGAGCCGGAGGGTGCCGCCTTCGAACCGCAATGGGCGCTGAACGAGATCATCGTGGAGAAGAGCGCCCGTCACCGCCTGATCCGTCTGGCGGTGTTCGTGGACGACTGCTACGTGACCACGTTCTCCGCGGACGGGGTGATCGTCGCGACCCCCACGGGCTCTACTGCCTATTCGTTCTCGGCGGGAGGCCCGATCGTCTCTCCCTCGGTCCCGTGCATCCTCGTGACGCCGATCGCGGCCCACATGGTCTTCGACCGGTCCCTCGTACTGGCCGCGGACGAGCGCGTGACGCTCGGCGTCCTCGGTGAGGAACCCGGGCTCCTGTCCGCGGACGGTCGCGAGAGTCTCGAGCTCCCGGTGGGTTCGAGCGTCCGTATCGGCCGAGCGCCGCACCCGGCTCGCTTCGTCCGTCGTGGCGACGCACCGCAGTTCCACGCCCTGGTGCGGGAGAAGTTCGGGCTGCCGGGCAGGGACGGCGAGCGCGAGGGCTAGGGTCCGGATGCTCCGGGAGCTCCACATCAGCGGGCTCGGCGTGATCGAGGACCTCGATCTCCAGCTGCATCGGGGCCTCAACGTGTTGACGGGGGAGACCGGGGCGGGCAAGACGCTGATCACCGTCGGCCTCGGGTTGGCCCTGGGACGACGCGCTTCGGCCGCGCAGGTCCGCGCCGGGTTCGAGGCAGCCCGTGTCCAGGGCCGGTTCGATGCCACCCCGGCCGCCGTGGAAGCCGGGTGGGCGGAGGGCGGCGAGATCGTTCTGGCCCGGACGGTCTCCGCGGAGGGCCGGAGCACGGCTCGCATCGGCGGCCAGCTCGCGCCGGTGTCGGCGTTGGCCCGTCTTGGAGAGGACCTGATCGAGATCCACGGGCAGAACGAGGGGGCGCGGCTACGCTCGTTCGCCGCGCAGACGGCGTTCCTCGATCGCTACGCGGGAGATGTGCACCTCGGAGCGGTGCGCGAGCTCACCGACGAGCACGGACGGTGGCGCGCGGCCCGCGCCGCCCTGGCGGAGCTGGAGGCCCGTGAGCGGGAGCGGGAGCGCGAGCTCGACCTGCTCGCCTACCAGATCCGCGAGATCGAAGCGGTCGCACCCCGTCCGGGCGAGCTGGCGGAGGCTCGCCTGGAGGAGGCCAGGCTGGCGCACGCCGAGCGATTGCTCGAACGGACCGGCGAGGCGGAGCGCCGCGTGGCGGGGGAGGACGCCGGCACCGACGCCCTGCGCGCCGCTGCCGCCGCGCTGGCGTCCTCGGCCGAGCTCGACCCGGGCCTGGCCGAGCTCGCCGGGCGGGCCGAGGCCATCGCGGTCACGGCTGAGGAGCTCGCGCGGGACCTCCGCACGTACCGCGACCGGCTCGAGCTGGATCCCGGACGGCTCGAGGAGGTCCGCGGGCGGCTCGCGGCCCTGGAGGCGCTCCGGCGCAAGTACGGCGAGACGGAGGCGGACGTTCGCGGCTTCCTGGAACGCGCCCGCGCGCGGTTAGACGCATTGGTCGGGGTCGATCAGGAGCGCTCGCGTCTGGAAGCCGAGGCCGGCCGACTCGGCGATCGCGTGGCCGCCCTGGCCGTGACCGTCTCCGGCGGACGCCGGGATGCGGCCCCTCGCCTCTCCCAGGCGGTCGTCGACGAGCTCCGCGAGCTCGGCATGCCGGGCGGTGTGGTCGAGATCGCCCTGGTGCCGAACACGGAGGTGCTCGCTTCGGGGGCCGAGCACGCGGGCTTCGCGTTCTCCGCAGGCGCGGGGCAGATACCCCTGCCGCTCGCACGCTCCGCCTCCGGGGGCGAGCTCTCGCGGACGATGTTGGCGTGTCGGAGCGTGCTCGCCGACCTGGACGACGTGCCCACGCTGGTGTTCGACGAGGTGGACGCGGGCATCGGCGGCGTGGCCGGCCTGGCCGTCGGGCGGCGCCTCGCGCACCTGGCCTCGTCGCGGCAGGTGTTGGTCGTGACCCATCTCCCCCAGATCGCGGCCTTCGCCGATCGGCACGCCGTGGTCGAGAAGACGGAGGGGCGTGCGGTGGTCGAGATCGCGGAGGGCGCCGAGCGGATCGAAGAGCTCACGCGGATGCTCGCCGGCCTGCCGGGGAGTGAGGCCGCGGCGACCCATGCGGAAGAGCTCCTGGCCGATGCCGCTCGGGCGCGGGACGGCGGACGCGGGCACGCGGGAGCGGGTCGGGGGCGCCTCGGATAGGCTGTGGCTCGAGGGGGGTTCCGCGGCGTGGGGGCCCGAGGGCGCTGCGCCGGTTCCCCCGTGTGCGGTCACGGGAGGCATCCCCACGGCATCGAGGACGAGGAGCCTGCTCCGGCGACCCCGACGGCGGCCGAGACCGCAGACCGGGATCGCCCGGGTGGATGCGCGCACCAAGCGGCTGGTCCAGCGTGTCCGCCCGGGTGAGATCGCGGTGATCGACCACGAGGACCTGGACCGGGTCTCCGCCGAGGCGCTGGTCGACGCGGGGGTGGCCGGCGTGGTGAACGCGGCCCGTTCGATCACCGGTCGGTACCCGAACCTGGGCCCCCTCCGGCTCCTCGAGGAGGGGGTTCCGCTCGTCGACTCGGTCGGCCCGTTGCTGCTGCGCAAGGTCCGGGAGGGCGATCCGATCCGGTTGGAGGATGATCGGATCCTGGTGGACGACCGGTTGGTAGGCGTCGGGTTGCGTCAGACCGAATCGTCGGTCCGCAGCGCCATGGCGGTCGCGCAGCTGAACCTCGGCGAGCGGTTCGAGAGCTTCGCCGCCAACACGGTGGACTTCATGCAGCGGGAGCGGGATCTGCTGTTCGGGGGCGCCGGCCTCCCGACGCTCGTGCACGATCTCGCCCACCGGCCGGTGCTGGTGGTGGTCCGCGGCTACAACCACAAGGAGGATCTCGCGGTCCTGGGCCCGTACATCCGGGATGTCCGTCCGGTCCTGCTCGGTGTGGACGGGGGCGCAGATGCCCTGATGGAGGCGGGGTACGTCCCGGACCTGATCGTCGGGGACATGGACAGCGTCTCGGACGCGGCTCTGCGGCTCGCGACCCGTCGGCCCAGGCGCCTCCCGCGGCGACGGCTCGCTACCGAGATCGTGCTCCACGCGTACCAGGATGGGCGCGCCCCCGGGCGTGCACGCCTGGAGACCCTGGGCATCCCCCACACGGTGGTCGCGGCGGCCGGGACGAGCGAGGACCTGGCCTTCCTCCTCGCGCACGAGAAGGGGGCGGAGACGATCGTGTCGGTCGGGAGCCACGGCAACCTCCGTGAGTTCCTCGACAAGGGACGCGAGGGCATGGCCAGCACGTTCCTGGTCCGCCTAAGGGTGGGCGAGATCCTGATGGATGCCAAGGGCGTGTCGCGCGTGTACTCGCCTCGGATACGGACGCGCGATAGCCTCCTGCTGGTTGGGGCCGCCATCGCCGTGATCGCCGCCGTGATCGCGATCTCGCCGCCGCTCCGCCTGTACGCGATCCAGCTGTTCGAGCAGCTCCGTCAGTGGGTGTTCCAGCTCAAGGAGCTGCTGTGATCTCCTTCCGGTACCACATCGTTTCGATCGTGGCGGTGTTCCTCGCCTTGGCGGTCGGGCTCCTGGCCGGGAGCGCGTTCGTGGAGCCCGAGCTCGTCGACCAGCTCCGCACGCAGACCGACCGGCTCCGCGACCGGGTCGCGGAGCTGGAGGGATCGCTCACCGAGGCGCGGGCCGACGTCGCCGGCCTGGAGGCCTTCGCGGACTCCGCGCGGGCCCACCTGGCCCGGGATCGGCTGATCGGCACGACGGCCGTGGTCGTCACGCTCGAGGGGATGGATGGGGCGCTCCTCGCCGAGACGCAGACGGCACTGACCGAGGCGGGGGCCGAGCTCGTGGCCACCCTCGTCGCGCGGGCGAGGTTCGTGTCCGACGACCCAGCCGTCCAGACCGAGCTGGCGGGGATCGTCCGCCGTCCGGACGCCGAGGCCGCCGAGCTTCCGGGGCTGGCGGCGCTCGCCCTGGCCGAGCGACTCGCGCCCGCCGACCGGACGGGGCTGGAGCCGGAGGAGGACGTCCTGAACGCCCTGTTGACGGCGGGGTTCCTCGCGCCCATCGGGGCCGGCGTCTCGGGGGACACCGTGGAGCGGATCGGGACGTTCGGCCAGGTGGTCGTCGTGCTGGCCGGGGGTCCCGGCGAGGAGGTCCCGATCAAGCCCGAGGCGTTCGCCGTCCCCCTGGTCGGATCGCTCGCGTCGCTCCGGACCCCCGTCGCGGCCGGGGAGCCGGTGCGAACCGACGTCACCTTCGTGGAGCTGTTGCGCGCGACGGGGGATGAGGGCGTGGTCACGGTGGACGACCTCGATCGCGCGATGGGCGGCACCGCCCTGGTCCTCGGCCTCGAGCAGCTCCTGTCCACGGGCCGAGGCGGGGCGTACGGGGTGAAGGAAGGCGCCGAACCCCTCCCTCCACCGTGACCGCACGCGTGGTGGCGTTGGTCGCCGCTCGGAACGAGGCCGATCGGATCGGGGCGACGGTGGCCGGCATCCGATCGCTCGGTCCGATCTCGGAGATCGTCGTCGTCGACGACGGTTCGGTGGACGGAACGGCGTCGGTCGCCCTGGAGGCCGGGGGGGAGGTGATCCGCGGGACCCGGCCCCGTGGCAAGGGCCGCGCGCTCGAGGGTGCCCTGCACCGGCTCCCGCCCGCCGACGTGTGGCTGTTCGCCGACGGCGACCTGGCTTCGACTGCCGTCGGGTTGGGACCCGTGCTGGCGCCGGTCCTGGACGGGGAGGCCGACCTGTCGATCGGTGCGTTCCCGCCCGGTCCCGGCGGCGGGTTCGGGTTGGTGAAGGGCGGGGCCGGGCGCGCGATCCGCGCGCTGACCGGGTACCGTCCCTCGGAGCCCCTGTCGGGTCAACGGGCGCTCACCCACGTCGCCCTCGAGACGGTACGGCCGTTGGCCGGTGGGTTCGGGATGGAGACCGCCATGACGATCGATGCGATGCGGGCGGGGCTCCGGGTGGTCGAGGTGCCGGCACGGCTCTCCCACCGACCAACCCACCGCGACCTGCGGGGGTTCGCCCATCGGGGACGGCAGGGCGTGGACATCGCGATCGCCGTGCTCCCGCGGGCGCTCGGGCTGCGATGAGGTGGGGGCGCCTGGCCGTGGAGAACCATCGCGGGATCCTCGTCCCCCGCGTCCTCGGTCCGTTGTTGGCCGCCGCCGGGCTGGCCTGGACCGTCCTGTACGACCTGGCTCAGGAGCTCGGCCCCGCGGGCTGGACGTCGTTGTTCGGCGGCGTGCTGGTGTCGACGGCCGGACTCGTCGACGACCTGGCCCCGCCCGGGCCACGCGGTCTCCGGGGGCACCTGCGGTCCCTCGCCGCCGGTCGTGTGACCACGGGCGTGCTGAAGGTCGTGGTGACCGTGGGGGCCGCGGTGGTCGTGATCGCCCGACTCCGCTTCGAGACCGGTTGGGAAGCGGTCGCCGCGGTAGTGCTGCTCGCAGCGTGCGCGAACGCCTGGAACGGCCTGGACGTTCGCCCCGGACGGGCCCTGAAGGCCTTCCTGCCGGTCGGGCTCGCCTTCGTCCTCGCCGGTGACGTCGCTTCGGCCCCGATCGTGCTCGGGACGTTCATCGGCGCACTGGTGGTCCTCCCGCTCGACCTCCGCGAACTCGCGATGCTCGGCGACGCCGGCTCCAACCTCGTGGGGTTCATGGCCGGGCTCGGTCTGGTCCTGATCCTCCCTGGATGGGGACTCATGGTCGCGGCCCTGATAGCCCTCGCGCTGAACCTCGTCGCCGAGACCGTCACGTTCTCGCAGGTGATCGCCCGCATCCGGCCGCTGCGGTGGCTGGACGAGCTCGGTCGTCACCCGTCGGCCTGAGATCAAGAGGTGCATCCCGCGGTTCGGCCGCGACGCTCTGATAGGATGCAGTCCCGAGGTGCAGAAAGAGCCGAGATACATCTTCGTGACGGGCGGCGTGGCCTCGGGCCTCGGCAAGGGAATCACCACCGCCTCGCTCGGCCGCCTCTTCAAGTCCCGCGGACTGCGGGTCGCCCTCCAGAAGCTCGATCCGTACGTCAACGTCGATCCCGGCACGATGAACCCGTTCGAGCACGGGGAGGTCTTCGTGCTGGATGACGGGGCCGAGACCGATCTGGACCTCGGGCACTACGAGCGGTTCACCGACGAGAACCTCCACCGGGGCGCGAACCTCACCACCGGAGCCGTCTACTCGGCAGTGATCTCCAAGGAGCGCCGGGGCGACTACCTGGGGAAGACCGTGCAGGTGATCCCTCACATCACGGACGAGATCAAGGAGCGGATCCGCAGCCACGCGGCGGCCGAGAACGCCGACCTGGGGATCGTGGAGGTAGGGGGCACGGTGGGGGATATCGAGTCGCTCCCGTTCCTGGAGGCGATCCGTCAGCTGCGCAACGAGGTCGGGCGCGACCGCTGCGCGTTCGTCCACGTGAGCCTGATGCCGTTCATCGGGCCCTCGGGCGAGCTGAAGACCAAGCCGACGCAGCACTCGGTGAAGGAGCTGCGCTCGCTCGGTCTCCAGCCCGACGCGATCGTCTGTCGCAGCGACCGCCCGATCGGCCGGCACCTGAAGGAGAAGGTCAGCCTGCTCTGCGACGTGCCGATCGACGGCGTGATCTCGGCTCCTGATGCAGACTCGATCTACCGGGTCCCGTTGACCCTCCACCGAGAGGGTCTGGACCGGGTCCTGGCTCGCCACCTGCGCATCGAGGTCGAGCCCGACCTGTCCGAGTGGAGCGCCCTCGTCGACCGGATCGACGCGGCCGTGGAGCCCGTCGAGGTCGCGATCGTCGGGAAGTACATGAACCTGCGGGACTCGTACCTCTCGGTGATCGAAGCCCTGCGGCACGGAGCGTTTCACCACGGTGCCAGCGTCCGGATCGCGTGGATCTCCTCGGACGATCTGGAGAGTGGCGATCCCGCCGTCCTGCTGCAGGGGGTGGACGGGATCGTGGTGCCCGGCGGCTTCGGGTGGCGCGGGATCGAGGGGAAGCTGGAGGCGGCCCGCTTCGCGCGCGAGCGCGGTGTCCCGTACCTCGGCCTCTGCCTGGGGCTGCAATGCGCGGTGATCGAGTTCGCCCGACATGTCTGCGGGCTGGAGGGGGCCAACTCCTCCGAGTTCGATCCGGCGACGCCGCATCCGGTGATCGATCTGCTCCCCGAGCAGAAGAACGTGACCGATCTCGGGGGCTCGATGCGGCTCGGGGCACAGCCATGCCACGTCGTCCCCGGCACCCGGGCCGAAGCCGCGTACGGAGAACCAGTGGTCTACGAACGCCACCGCCACCGGTTCGAGGTCAACCCCGCCTACCACGAGATCCTGACCGGACGGGGGCTCGTGTTCTCGGGCCTGTCCCCGGACGGGCGCCTGGTCGAGATCGTCGAGATCCCCGAGCACCCGTTCTTCGTGGCCGGGCAGTTCCATCCCGAGCTGCGCTCGCGCCCGACACGCCCGCACCCCTTGTTCCGAGACCTCGTCGGGACGGCGCTCGAGTCCGCTCGCGCCCGCGCCGATCGACAGGTCGTCCTGCCCGGCTAGGTCGTGGGGAGGGTCGAGCGCGTCTTCGACGGCGCGATCTTCTCGGTCGAGCGCCGAACCCCGCCGGGGGCCCGGCACGCGTACGACATCGTTCGCCACCCGGGGGCCGCGGCGGTGCTGCCGCTGACACCGGCCGGCGAAGTGCTCCTGGTCGAGCAGCTCCGCCCCGCGATCGACGGCCGGTTGGCGGAGATCCCGGCAGGTCTGCTCGACCGGCCCGGGGAGGACGCCCTCGCCTGCGCCGCCCGAGAGCTGTTCGAGGAGACCGGCTACCGGCACACGGCGATCGAGTTCCTCGGTGGGATCTACACGACGGCGGGGTTCAGCGACGAGTACGTCCACCTGTTCTGGGCGCTCACCGAACCCGAGCCGGTTGCCCAGCCGGAGGAGGGGATCGTGCTGCGACGCGAACCGTTCGCGACGATGGTGCGGGCCGCGCGGGGGGGAAGCGTGCGGGACGCGAAGACTGCGCTCGCCTTGCTCCTGACCGACGCCAGACGATCGACCGCCTGATCCCCTTCCGAAGGGGTGCTGGGGCGCCGACACATCGTCGCGGCCATCGCGGCCCGCCACGCCCCGCCCCCTCGCGGCGCTCGGGTAGGCTCTTGTCCCGGATCGGGTCAGGAGGGCGCGGGGTGATCGTCGGGGTCCCGAGGGAGGTCAAGGACAGCGAGTACCGCGTGGCGCTCACGCCAGAGGGCGCGCGCGAGCTCGTGCGTGCCGGACACCGCGTCGTGATCGAGGAAGGCGCGGGCGATGGCTCCTCGCTGCCCGCCGACCGGTACAAGCGTGCGGGGGCTGAGTTCGTTGCCGAGGGGGCCGAGGTCTGGCGGCAGGCCGAGATGATCCTGAAGGTCAAGGAGCCGATCCCCTCCGAGTACCCGATGATGCGCGAAGGCCAGGTCCTGTTCACGTACCTCCACCTCGCGGCCGGCGGGGAGCTCACGCGGTCCCTGATGGAGCGGGGCGTGCTGGCCGTGGCATACGAGACGGTGCAGGACGAGGGGGGGCGGCTCCCGCTGCTCGCCCCGATGAGCGAGATCGCCGGGCGGATGGCGCCGCACGTGGGCGCCAGGTTCCAGGAGAAGGAGCACGGCGGCCGTGGGGTGCTGCTGGGGGGCGTGTCCGGGGTCCGGCCGGCGAAGGTGGTAGTCCTGGGGGCCGGGATGGCGGGCGCGAACGCCGCCTGGATCGCGGCCGGTATGGAGGCCGAGGTGGTCGTGATCGACAAGAACCTCGACCGCCTCCGATACATCGACCAGATCCACAAGGGCCGGATCATCACGCTGATGTCGGATCAGCTCACGCTCGAGCAGCGGGTCCGAGAGGCGGACGTCCTCATCGGATCGGTGCTGATCCCGGGCGCGAAGGCGCCCAAGCTCGTCAGCGAGGAGATGATCGCCTCGATGCGGCCGGGTTCGGTGATCGTCGACATCTCGATCGACCAGGGCGGGTGCGTGGAGACCTCGCGGATGACCACGCATTCCGATCCCACGTACGTCGTGCATGGGGTCGTCCACTACTGCGTGGGGAACATGCCCGGAGCGGTCCCCAACACCTCGACGTACGCGCTCACCAACGTGACCCTCCCGTACGTGCTCGAGATCGCGAACCTCGGGTTGCAGGCCGCGATCCGGCGCGATCCGGCCCTCGCGCTCGGCGTGAACGTCTACGCGGGCTCGGTGACGAACGAGGGCGTCGCGGAAGCGCATTCGATGCCGCTCGTGCCGCTCCTGTCCCTGCTCCCCGGCGACTGACCCGCGGTGCGCGATGCTCTCGGGTCCCAGATCCAGCGGTTCCTCGACCACCTGACGGTCGAGCGCGGCCTCTCGTCGAACACGACCGCGGCCTACCGGCGGGACCTCGAACGCTTCGCGCGGTTCCTCCGGGACCGCGGCATCGGGGACGCTCGCCAGGTTGGGGAGCTCGACGTCGCAGGCCACGTCGCCTCGGTGTCCGCGTCCACGTACGGCGACGGCAAGCCGTACCGGGCGACCAGCGTCGTGCGGGCGCTCGCGTCGATCCGAGCCTTCCACCGGTTCCTCCTGCGCGAGGGGGAAGCCGAACGCGATCCGACCGCGGGCACCATCCGGCCCCGGCTCCCGAGCCGGCTCCCGCGTCCGTTGCCGGTCGGGGACGTGCTGCGTCTGCTCGACCGGCCGGATCCGACCGCCCGTGGTGGCCTGCGCGACCGGGCGATCCTGGAGACCCTGTACGGGGCCGGTCTCCGCGTGTCCGAGCTCGTCGGCCTGGACGTGGACGACGTGGACCTGGAGGAGGCGACCGTCCGCGTGCTCGGGAAGGGGGGAAGAGAGCGCGACGTGCCGATCGGCCGATTCGGGCGCGAGGCCCTTGCCGCGTACCTCACCCGGGAGCGGCCGGCCCTGGCCGGTCGCCGGTCGCGTTCGGCCCTGTTCCTCAACCTCCGGGACGGCGGGCGCCTCACACGGCAGGGGGTGACCGACGTCCTGACCAAGCACGCGAGGGCGGCGGGGATCGAGCGGCGGGTGAGCCCCCACGTCCTCCGCCACTCGTTCGCGACGCATCTGCTCGAGGGGGGCGCGGACGTCAGGGTCGTGCAGGAGCTGCTCGGGCACGCCAGCGTGGCCACCACCCAGGTCTATACGCTGGTGACGAGGGAACATCTCCGGGAGGTGTACTTCACGTCTCACCCCCGCGCGCGGGGTTCCGGGAGGAGCGGTCCGTGATCGACGAGGTGAAGTTGGAGGAGCTGCGGGGGGCGCTGGAGGGCCAACGTGACAACCTCCGGAAGGAGATCGCAGAGCAGGGTGGTGATCCCGACTCGGACGACGCCGAGATCGACGTGGCCCGCAACTTCGCCGACAGCGCACAGAGCACGGCCGAACGCGCGCGCTTGCTCGCCGTGATGAAGGCGCTTCGTGCCAACCTCCGCTGGGTGAGCCGAGCGCTCGGGAAGATGGATCTGGGCACCTACGGCGTGTGCGAACGGTGCGGACGCGCCATCTCGCTCGAACGTCTGGAGGCCCTCCCGTGGGCGATCCTGTGCATCGACTGCAAGCAGCGCGGGGAGGGGCGCCCAGGTGGGTGAACCGCTGGTCCCGCGGGTGCTGGTGCTGGTGTGCGACTCCTTCGGCGTGGGCGATGCCCCGGACGCCGCGCGGTACGGCGACGAGGGTTCGGACACGATCGGGAACACGGCGCGCGCGGTCGGGGGGATCGAGGCGCCCAACCTCGGCGCCCTCGGCCTCGGCCTGCTCACCGAGGTCATGGGGGTGGCGCCGGAGGCGGAGCCCGGCACGGCGCACGGACGCCTCACGGAGCGCTCGGCCGGCAAGGACTCGACGACCGGCCACTGGGAGATGGCCGGGATCGTGCTCGAACGACCGTTCCCCCTGTACCCGGACGGCTTCCCGCCGGAGATCATCGCGCCGTTCCAGGAGCGCGTCGGTCGGGAGGTCCTGGGGAACGTTCCCGCCTCCGGGACGGTGATCATCGAGCAGCTGGGACCGGAGCACGTGCGGACGGGACGGCCGATCGTCTACACCAGCGGCGATTCGGTATTCCAGATCGCCGCGCACGTCCACGTGGTGCCCCTGGACCGCCTGTACGAGTGGTGCCGCATCGCACGGGAGTTGCTGGTCGGCGAGCACAACGTCGGTCGCGTGATCGCTCGCCCGTTCGAGGGGGAGCCGGGCTCGTTCGTCCGGCGTCCCGAGAGGCGCGACTTCTCCGTCGAGCCGCCGGAGGCCACGCTCCTGGATCGATGCCTCGGGGCGGGTGTCCCGACCTTCGGGGTGGGCAAGATCCGAGACATCTTCGCCGGGCGCGGGCTGACCGAGGCCGCGTACTCGGACTCGAACGAGCACGGCGTGGACCTGACGATCGGGTTCCTGCACCGGCCGGCGCCATCGCTCGTCTTCTCGAACCTCGTGGACTTCGACAGCAAGTACGGTCACCGCAACGACCCCGAGGGCTATGCGCGCGCGATCGAGGCCCTCGACCGGCGGATCCCCGAGATCGTGGAGGCCCTCGACGGCGGTGTGATGCTGCTCACCGGTGACCACGGCTGCGATCCGACCACACCCTCCACCGACCACTCCCGCGAGCGGGTGCCCCTCCTTGCGGCGGGGCTGAAGGGCGAGCCGTTCGAGGTGGGGACCCGGGAGACGTTCGCGGATCTGGGCGCCACGGCCGCAGAGCTGCTCGGGGCGCCATGGGACCTGGGTGGCACGCCCTTCGTGCGGGAGGTTGGGTGGTGAGCAGAACGACGCTCGAGTGGAGGTCGAGGGTGCGCGAGATCCGTGTCTCCCGAGACCCTCGAGGTCCACGAGAGGGTCGGCTCGAGGGCGTCTCGAACCGACGGAGTGACACGACGTGAGCGACCTGGATCCTCGGGACGTCGTGGCCGCAAAGCGGGATGCGCGGGCTCTGTCTGAGGACGAGCTTCGGTCGTTCGTCCTGTCCTACTCGAAGGGGGAGATCCGCGACGAGTTGGCCGCCGCATGGCTGATGGCGGCGTTCATCAACGGCCTGGACGTGGCGGAGACGCTCGCCCTCACGCGGGCGATGGTCGACTCGGGGGAGACGCTGCCGCTCGAGGGGGTCTCGCGACCCACGGTGGACAAGCACTCGACCGGGGGAGTGGCCGACGGGGTGACCCTCGTGTTCGCACCGCTCGCCGCCTCCCTCGGTCTGGCGGTCGCGAAGCTGTCCGGTCGGGGGCTCGGGCACACCGGAGGGACCCTGGACAAGCTCGAGGCGATCCCGGGGCTGCGGACCGATCTGGGGCCGGCCGCGTTCGAGCGCCAGGTCGAGGAGGTCGGCTGCGCCGTCGCCGCCCCGACCGCCGACCTGGTCCCGGCCGACGGCGCCCTGTACGCGCTCCGCGACGCCACCGCCACCATCGGTTCGATCCCGTTGATCGCGGCGAGCGTGATGTGCAAGAAGCTGGCGGTCGAGACGGATCTGGTCCTGCTGGACGTGAAGGCGGGGAGCGGGGCGTTCATGAAGACCGCGCGGGACGCGAAGGCGCTCGCCAAGGCGTGCGCGAGGCTCGCCGCCGACTGGGGTCGCTCCGCCCGCGTGGCCGTCACCGACATGTCGCAACCGCTCGGTGACGCGATCGGCAACGCGCTCGACATCGTGGAGGCGGTCGAGCTGCTGCGGGGCCAGATGCAGGGGCGTCTGCGTGACGCGGCGGTGATGTTCGCGGGAGAGTCGCTCTCGCGGCTGACGGAGCTGCCGATGGGGGAAGGCCGCGCCCGTGCGGCCGCGGCGATCGATTCAGGCCAGGCGCTCGAGACCTTCCGCCGGATGATCGAGGCGCAGGGTGGTGACCCCCGCGTGGTGGACGACCCTCAGGGCATCCTGCCCTCGGCGCCGGTGACGATGCCGATCGAGTGCGTCGGCGATGGTGTGCTCGGAGCGATCGACGCGGAGGCGTTGGGGCGAGCGAGCATGGAACTGGGGGCCGGGCGCCGGAAGAAGGGCGATCTGATCGACCCGGCGGTCGGCATCGTGTTCCACGCCAAGGTGGGGGACCGGCTCGAGGCCGGTGAGCCGCTCGGGACGGTCCACGCGAGGTCCGTCGACGCCGCTTGGGCGTGCATCCAGACGGTCCTCGCGACGCTCACGGTCGGCGACGATCCCGTCCAGCCGCCGCCGTTGGTCCACGGCTGGTACGGGGAGTGAGGGCGCGGTGAGCCTGGACGACCTGAAGTTCGCCGCGTACCTGGCCATCGCCCTCGTGCCCGCGCTGATCCTGCACGAGTACGCGCATGCGTTCCTGGCGGTTCGACTGGGGGACCCAACACCCAGGCGCTGGGGCCGGCTCACGCTCGATCCCCGGCCGCTGATCGACCCGTTCGGGTCGCTGATCCTGCCGGCGCTGGCTCTGATCCTGATCGCCGCGCGTGGGCAGCTCCTCCTGCCGGTGTTCGCCTACGCCAAGCCGATGCCGCTCGACCACTCCTACCTACGGAACCCGAAGCGCGACTCCGTCCTCGTCTCGGTGGCGGGGCTGGTGGCCAACCTGCTCCTCGCGGTTGTCGGTGGGCTGGTGATCCGGGCGGGGGTCGGAGGAGAGGTCGGGCTCTTCGCGAGGGCCTGGTTGATCGTGAACGCGCTGATGTTCGCGTTCCAGCTCATGCCGATCCCGGGCCTGGACGGGGCGAAGTTGCTCGCCCGGGTACTCCCGCCTCGGCCGCGGGAGGTCTTCGTGAACCTCGAGCAGTACCTGGTCCTGTTCATCCTCGTGGTCTTCTTCGTCCTGGCCGGGCCGCTGCTGTCGATCGTCGACGCGTTCGCGAACATCGCGTGCGAGTTCGCGGCCGGGGTGCAGTGCTTCGGTTGAGCATCCCGGAGGAGCCCCGGGCCAGGCGATATCATCGGCCGCAACGTGAGCGACCCAACCCCGCGCGACGGCGGCACCGTCGCGGCCCCCGACGCGAAGGGCCGCGTGCTGACGGGGTTCCGCCCGACCGGTCCCCTGCACATCGGCCACTGGTTCGGCAACGTGACGAACATGGTCCGGCTCCAGGAGGATCACGAGGCCTTCTACTTCATCGCCGACTGGCACATGCTCACCACCCACTACGACCGGACCGAGGAGCTGCCGGGCAACGTGCGCTCCCTCGTGCTCGACCTGATCGCGGCGGGCGTGGACCCGGAGCGGGTGACGCTGTACCGGCAGTCGGACGTGAAGGAGGTGGCGGAGCTCACGTTGCTGCTCGGCATGATCACCCCCCTCGGGTGGCTCGAGCGCGTACCTACCTACAAGGAGCGGTTGCGAGACATGGCGGAACGCGACATCGCGAACCTCGGCCTGCTCGGGTATCCGCTTCTCCAGACGGTCGACATCACGATCGTGAAGGGCGAGCTGGTGCCGGTCGGCGAGGACCAGGTGGCCCACCTCGAGCTCTCGCGGGAGGTCGTACGCCGCTTCAACCGTCTGTACGGAGACGTGTTGACCGAGCCCCAGGCCCTGCTGTCGCACGCGCCGCTCGTCCCCGGGTCGGACGGGCGCAAGATGTCCAAATCGCTCGACAACACGATCGACGTGCGTGACGGCGAGGACGCGATCCGGACTAAGGTCCGCAGCTTCATCACCGATCCGCAGAAGGTGAGGCTGGGGGACCCCGGCCGCCCGGAGATCTGCCCGATCTTCGCGCTCCACCGCCTCTTCTCGCACGACATCCTGGACTGGACCGAGGAGAACTGCCGGAGCGGGGCGCTCCCGTGCGTAACGTGCAAGACGAACCTGGCCGATCGCATCGTCGCGTACTTCGCGCCCTTCCGCGAGCGCCGGGATCAGCTGGACCACGAACCCCACCTGGCCGAGGACGTCATGGCCGAGGGTGCGGTCAAGGTCCGACCCGTCGTGGACGAGACGATGAAAGCCGTCCGCTCGGCGATGAGCCTGGGATGAGCGCGGAGAGGGGCGAGCCGCGGGCCGATGGCTTCGCCGTCGAGCTCCCGGTCTTCGTCGGTCCGTTCCGCCTGCTGACCGACCTGATCCTGGACCAGAAGATCGACGTGTGCGACGTGTCGATCGCCGCGGTCACCGACCGGTTCCTCGAGCACGCGAAGGACGCGGAGGCCTGGACCCTGGAGGAGGCAACCTGGTTCCTGGCCGCGTGCGCGGTGCTCCTCGAGCTGAAGGTCGGCCGCCTGATGCCCCGGCACGACGCGTTGGACGAGGAGGATCTGCTCGGGGTCTCGCCCGATCTCGTGTACGCGCGCTCCCTGGAGCTCGCCGCGTTCCGCACGGTGGCCGTGGAGCTCGCTGCGCGCCTGGAGGCCGAGGCGCGGCACTTCCCGCGGGAGGCCGGTCCCCCCCCCGAGTTCGCGCACCTGTATCCCGACCTGATGGGGAACGTGACGGCCGAGGAGCTGGCGGCGGCCGCCGCCGCCCTGCTGCGGCCGCCGCCGCTACTGGATCTGTCCCACGTCACGGCGATCCGGTACACGATGGCCGAGGCGCTCGAGGCCGTCCGCGATCGGCTCGGTCGTCTCGGTCAGGCAACGTTCCGCGACCTGGTCGCGGATTGCGAGGACCGGATCCAGGTGGTGGTCCGTTTCCTGGCTCTGCTGGATCTGTACCGGGAGGGGAAGGTCGATCTGGATCAGGCGGAGACGTTCGGCGAGATCCGCGTGCGGTGGGAGGGCGGGCCGAGGACGGTGACCGCGTGAGCGATGACCGGACCGACCGGCTCGCCGCGCTCGAGGCGCTGCTGTTCGTCTCCGACGAGCCCGTATCCGCGGCGGTGCTGGCGCAGGCGCTCGGTGTGGAGCGGCGGGAGGCCGACGACCTGTGCCAGACGCTCGCACGTGGGTACCAGGAACGGGAGACCGGCCTGGTGCTGCGCGCCGTCGCAGGCGGGTGGCGCCTGTCCACGAACCCGGACATCGCTGAGGTCGTCGAACGGTACGTGCGGTCCTCCCGTCATGTGCGGCTGACGAGGGCGGCGCTGGAGACGCTCTCGATCGTCGCGTACAAGCAGCCGGTCACCCGGCATCAGATCTCGGCGATCCGCGGCGTGAACTCGGACGGCGTGCTCCGGGCGCTCGTGGACCGCGGGCTGGTCGCCGAGGTGGGGCGCGAGGACGCGCCGGGACGCCCCGTCCTCTACGGGACGACGCCGGAGTTCCTCGAGCGTCTCGGACTCCCGTCCCTCGCTGCGCTCCCGTCGCTCGCGCCGCTGCTCGGGCAGAGGACCGAGGAGGAACCAGAGGCCGGGGCCGCGGACGGCTAGGCATGGCCGTGGAGCGGCTCCAGAAGACGCTCGCCCGGGCAGGGTTCGGGTCCCGACGCTCCTGTGAGGGGTTGATCGTTGCTGGTCGCGTAGGGGTGAACGGCCGTCAGGCCACACTCG
The DNA here is from genome assembly GCA_964640085.1 of uncultured Actinomycetes bacterium. Lineage (GTDB taxonomy): Bacteria > Actinomycetota > UBA4738 > UBA4738 > HRBIN12 > CAZXFA01. The sequence goes on from CAZXFA010000013.1 coordinate 26,759, forward strand.
GCGATCGCGTCGACCCCCAGACGGACGAGGTTCGGGTCGACGGCCACCGGGTCGTCACGGACCCGGGTCTCCGTTACTTCGCCCTGCACAAGCCGCGAGGGGTGACCACCACGATGCGCGATCCCCATGCCGAGCGGGACCTCAGGCACCTGCTCCCGGCGGGGCCGCGCGTGTTCCCCGTGGGCCGGCTCGACCGGAACACGGAAGGACTCCTCCTGCTCTCGAACGACGGCGATCTCGCCCACCGCCTGGCCCACCCGCGGCACGGGGTGGAGAAGGAGTACCTGGCGGAGGTGGACGGCACGCCCGGTCCACGACACCTGGCGCGGCTGCGCCGGGGTGTCAGGCTCGACGATGGACCGGCCCGCGCCGAGGGCGCGAGCCTCGCCGCCCGGAGCGGGGGCCGCGGCGCCGTGCGCATCGTCATGACCGAGGGACGCAAACAGGAGGTTCGCCGGATGCTCGACGCGGTCGGGCTCCCGGTGCGGCGGTTGATCCGGACGCGGGTGGGACCGGTCAGGTTGGGCCGGCTCCAGCGGGGTGAGGTCCGGGAGCTCACCGCGGAGGAGATCCAGGCGCTCTACCGGGCGGCCGGCCTCTGACGCGGCGGGGCCGCCGCGGGCGGTAGCCTGTTCGCCCGAGCTGGACTTGGGGGGAGGGCGGTGATCCAGACGAACGTGCGCGCGGCGCGCGGCGCGATACGCGTCGACGAGGATACGGCCGAGGCGATCTGGGATGCGACCGCTCGGCTCCTCGGCGCGTTGCTGGAGGGCAACGGGGTGCGGGAGAAGGACGATCTGGTGAGCGTCTTCTTCACCGTGACCGAGGATCTGCGCTCCGCGTTCCCCGCGGAGGCGGCCCGCCGGATGGGCCTCGGCGCGGTCCCGCTCCTGTGCGCCCAGGAGATCCCCGTGAGGGGGGCGATGCCGAGGGTGGTCCGGGTCCTGATGCACTTCCACACCGCGAGATCCCAGGGCGAGGTCGTGCACGCGTACCTGGACGGTGCGGAGTCGTTGCGCGATGACCTCGGCTGAGCGGGTGGCCGTCGTCGGGACCGGCCTGATCGGCACCTCGATCGCGATGGCGGCCGCGCGGGCCGGGGACCACGTCCGCGGTTTCGACGCGGATACAAGCGCGCTCGAACGCGCCGCCGAGCGATCGGGGCTCTCGCCCGCCTCGAGCATGGAGGAGTGCGTGCGCGGAGCGACCCTGGTCTTCGTGTGCACCCCGATCCCGGTCCTGCCACCCCTGGTCGTCGAGGCGCTCCACCTGGCCCCGGATGCGACCGTAAGCGATGTGGGGAGCATCAAGTCGCGCGTGACGCAGGAGATCTCGGCGTCCATGGGAGGTGAGCACCTGGTGCGCTTCGTCGGCGGCCATCCGATGGGGGGCTCCGAGCGCTCGGGGCCCGAGCACGCCTCGCCCTCGGTCCTGGACGGCATCGTCTGGGTGCTGACCCCCACCCCGGAGACCGGCCGGGAGGCCGTCGAGCGCCTGGAGACGTGGATCGGAGGGGTCGGCGCCCGCCCGGTGCGGATGGAGGCCGAACGGCACGACCGCTTGGTGGCCGTGGTGAGCCATCTCCCGCAGGTGGCCTCCACCGCGCTGATGGGCCTGGCCGCCACCGAGGAGGCCGGCGAACCGGAGACCTTGCTGCTCGCGGCGGGCGGCTTCCGGGACCTCACCCGGCTGGCCGCCTCGAACCCACACCTGTGGGGCGACATCCTGCTCGCGAACCGTGAGGCGGTTGCCCGGGCGATCGACCTGTACATCGGGCGCCTGTCGCGCCTCCGGGACGACATGCTGGCAGAGGACGCCTCGAGCGTGGAGCAGGCGTTCGCGGCCGCCAAGGACGCCCGGCTGACCCTGGCCGCGAAGCCGCAGGTCCGCTCAGGCGTGGCGGTGCTCCAGGTGCCCGTCCCCGACCGTCCAGGGGTCCTCGCCGAGGTCACCGCCACGATGAGCGAGGCTGGAGTGAACATCGAGGACCTGCAGATCGTCCACTCGCCCGAGGGAGGGCGCGGCACGGTGCACGTGACGGTCGCCGTGGATGCCGCCCCCGAGGCCGAGCGCGCCCTGCGCGAGCGGTGGTTCGAGCCGCTCCGGCTGGCCTGAGGAGGTAGGGGTTGAGGGTCACGGTTCAGCCGGGCGGGAGCGTCCGCGGCGAGATCCGCCTGCCCGGCGACAAGTCGATCTCGCATCGATGGTTGATCTTGGCGGCCATCGCCAACGGTCGGAGCGAGCTCAGGGGGCTGCCCGCGGCCCTCGACGTTCGGTCGACCGCGAGCGTCCTCGGTGGGCTGTCCTCGGCGGGAGCTCGAGCTGCGCTGGAGGGTTGGGCTTCCGAGCCAGCGCCCGCGGCCGACGGTGACCGTTCCACGGGGAACGAGCCTGGACCTCGACCCGGAACGCTCGGTCTGGAGGCTCGAGGTCGAGGAGGTCTCCAGCCCGCGCGCGTCCCGCTCGACTGCGGGAACTCGGGCACCACGATGCGCCTCGTTTGCGGCGTGCTCGCGCCCTGTCCGTTCGACGCGGAGCTGTTCGGCGATGCCAGCCTGTCCTCCCGGCCGATGGAGCGCGTAGCGGAGCCGTTGCGCGCGATGGGGGCGCGGGTAGTCACCACCGACGGTCGTCCGCCGGTACGGATCGGCGGTGGGCGGCTCCGCGGGATCGTCCACCGTTGCGCGGGTGCGAGCGCACAGGTCAAGAGCGCGGTCCTGCTCGCGGGGCTCGCTGCGGAGGGGGAGACGACGGTGTTCGAGCCCGCCGCGACCCGCGACCACACCGAACGTGCGCTCGCCGCGCTCGGAGCGCCCGTGCGGGTCGGCGAGGGGTCGGTCACGGTGTCGGCATTCGAGCACGGAGGGTTCGCTGGTCGGGTCCCGGGCGACGTGTCGTCTGCGGCGTTCCTGGCGGCAGCCGCCGGGCTCACCGCGGGGGAGCTCGTGATCCGCGACGTGGGTCTGAACCCCACCCGGACGAGGTTCCTCGCGGTGCTGGAGCGGATGGGTCTGCGCACGCGGGTCGCGATCACCAGCACGGAGCTGGGGGAGCCGGTGGGCGACCTGCACGTCGTGGCCTGCGATGAGCCCACTGGGACCACCGTGGCCGAGGACGAGCTTCCGCTCGTGATCGACGAGGTGCCGCTCCTGGCGTTGTTCGCCGCGCACGCGCGGGGTGAAACGAGGTTCGTGCGAGCTGGGGAGCTGCGCGTCAAGGAGTCGGATCGGCTGACGGGTACGGCCGAGGCGATCCGTGCCCTCGGGGGCGAGGCCGGGGTCGATGGCGAGGATCTCGTGGTCGCGGGCAGCGGGTTGAACGGCGGACGCGCCTCCTCCGGCGGCGACCACCGGATGGCGATGGCCCTGGCGGTCGGCGCGCTCGCCGCCCATGGGCCCGTGGAGATCGACGGGATGGAAGCCGCCGACGTGTCCTTCCCCGGCTTCGTTGGGTCCCTCGCCGGCCTAGGTGCGAGGGTCGAGCGGTGACCCGCCGCCGCCCGCTGATCGCGATCGACGGGCCGGCGGGCTCGGGCAAGAGCACGCTCGCCCGCCGCCTGGCGGATACATTCGCCCTGCCCTACCTGAACACCGGGCTGATGTACCGGGCGTTGGCGTCCGCGGCGTTCCGCCAAGGCGTCGATCCAGACGATGGCGGGGCGCTGGCCGGCCTGGCGCGGGACCTCACCTTCGATCTGGACCCGACGGTGAGTCCGTCGTCCCTCCGGATCGACGGGGCCTCTCCAGGAGTGGACCTGGCCGCCCCAGAGGTCGAGTCGAGCGTCTCCCGGGTGGCCCGTCACCCCGAGGTTCGGACGGTCCTCCGGGAGGAGCAGCGGCGTCTGGCCGGGGGCGGGGCGGTGGTCGAGGGTCGAGACATCGGCTCGGTCGTCTGTCCAGACGCGGACGTGAAGCTCTACCTCGAGGCCGAGGAGGGTGCGCGGGTGCGGCGACGGGCGGGGGAGCGCGCCGAGCGGGACCATCGGATCGCGACCGAGCTCGCCGCTCGCGACACGATGGATGCGCGCACCAATCCACTGCAGCCTGCCGAGGACGCCGTGGCGATCGACACCACCGAGATGGATGCGGATCAGGTGTTCGCCGCCGCGCTCGCGATCGTCCGGGCACGGCTGCAGGAGCGGGGTTGGTGAACCGCGTGTGAGCGCTCCCGCCGTGGCGCTCGTGGGCCGGCAGAACGTCGGCAAGTCGACCCTCGTCAACCGGCTCTTCGGCCGCCGCGACGCGATCGCGCACGAGATGCCGGGGGTCACGCGCGATCGCGTCGAGCGCGAAGCGACCTGGCGTGGGCGGACCTTCAGCCTGGTCGACACGGGCGGGTACCAGACCGGCGTCAGGGGGATCGAGGCCCTCGTCTCGAGGCAGGCCGAGGTCGCGGCGTTCACGGCCGATCTGGTCCTGCTGGTCGTGGATGGGCAGACCGGACCCCAGGAGGAGGATGCGGCGCTGGCTCGGCGGCTCCGTCGGATCCGCGCCCCGGTCCTCCTCGTGGTGAACAAGGTTGACTCCGAGCGCGAGGAGCCCGATGCGCTCGCGTTCCACGCTCTCGGCCTGGGCGACCCCGTGCCCGTCTCCGCGCTCCACGGTCGGGGCGCCGGGGATCTGCTCGACCGGATCGTGGAGCTGCTGCCCGAGGAGGAGGCGACCGAGACCGAGGAGGAGCCGCGCTTCGCCCTGGTCGGGCGCCCGAACGTGGGGAAGTCATCGCTGTTCAACCGGCTGATGGGGGAGGAGCGCTCGATCGTGTTCGAGGAGGCGGGGACGACCCGCGATGCCGTCGATGCGGTGGTCGGGTGGGCCGCCGGGCCGGTGCGCTTCGTGGACACCGCGGGATCGCGCCGACCGTCGCGGACCCGGGGCGTGGAGTACTACAGCCTCCTCCGCGCGGAGCGCGCGATCCAGCGAGCGGGGGTGGCCGTCCTGATCCTGGACGCTTCCCAGGGGTTCACGTCCGAGGACCGGCGCATCGCGGCACGGGTGGTGGAGTTCGGGCGCGCGCTCGCCGTGGTGGCGAACAAGTGGGACCTGGTCGAGGGGAGAGACCGAACCTACAAGGACCTGGGCGAACAGGTGGTTCCGTTCGCTCGGGCACCGATCCTGCGGACATCGGCGCTGACCGGGATGGGTGTCCACCGTCTCCCCTCGGTCCTGCTGGATCTGTACGCCCGCTGGATGCATCGTGCCCCCACGGCCTCCGTCAACGAGGTGCTGCTCTCGGCGCAGGATGAGCGCCCGTCTCCGAACCGGGCGCGGTACCGGTACGCCACCCAGGTGAGCGCCGGTCCACCCACGGTGGTGCTGTTCGGGGGTCCGCCGCCGGACCCGGGCTACCAGCGATTCCTCGAGAACCGTCTGCGCCGGGCGTTCGGGCTCGACGGGGTGCCGATCCGGCTGCGCTTCCGGACGGGACGGCGGAAGGGGAGCGCCGGTCGGAGCGCCCGGTAGACTCTGGTTCCGACGGGCCGTGGCGCAGCTTGGTTAGCGCGTCTGACTGGGGGTCAGAAGGTCGCCGGTTCGAATCCGGCCGGCCCGACGGGGATGGTACGTTCCTCCGCGATGGGGAGGGACGCGACCGCCGGCTCCGAGGGTCCCGTCTCCGACCGGATCCTCACGATCCCCAACCTGCTCTCCTTCGCTCGCATCGCGCTGATCCCGGTCTTCGTCTGGCTGATCGTGGACCGCGACACGACCTTCGCGGGGCTGGTCCTCTTCGGTGCCGTCGTGGGTACCGACTGGGTCGACGGGGCGATCGCCCGGGCCATGGAGCAGGTGTCCGAGCTCGGCAAGATGCTCGATCCGGTTGCTGATCGGCTGGCGATCGGTGCCGGCCTGGTAGCCCTGGTGGTCCGGGACGCGTTCCCGCTGTGGGCGGCGCTGGCGATCCTGATCCGCGATGCGGTGATCCTGGCGGTGGGCGTGGTGCTCCTGCTCATCCGGGGGGTGCGGATCGACGTGCGGTACGTGGGGAAGGTGGCGACGTTCGCGCTGGCCGTGGCGATCGGTTGCATCGCGTGGGGTGTGCTCGGGTACCCGTTCTCCGCCGCGTTCCTCGCGTGCGGATGGACGTTCTTCGCGGTCGGGCTCGCCGAGTACTACCTCGCGGCCGTGCTCTACGCCGGGGACCTCCGTCGGGCGCTCGCCGCCGAGCGCGTGTAGGCTCACGGCGCCAGGCAGCGCGAGGAGTGACGAGGATGGAGTTCCCCGACGACCTCCGGTACACGAAGGAACACGAGTGGGTGCGCGACGAGGGGAACGGACGCGCGCGGGTCGGGATCACCGACTACGCGCAGGATGCCCTGGGAGACGTCGTGTACGTCGACGTGCCCGACGTGGGCACCTCGGTGGAGGCCGACCAAGCCTTCAGCGAGGTCGAGTCGACCAAGTCGGTCTCTGACGTCTACGCGCCCGTGAGCGGCACCGTCGTCGAGCGCAACCAGCTCCTCGCGGACCGCCCGGAACTCGTCAACGAGCAACCCTACGGCGACGGGTGGATCGCGGTGCTCGAGATGGGCGACATCGACCAGCTCATGGGCCTGATGGACGCCGCGGGCTACCGCGCGTTCCTCGACCAGCAGCAGAGCTGACCCGGATCGGAGGTCGACCAGCGGTTCCCGTGGACCACCACTACCGCCTGATCTCGACCCGCGGTTCGGTCTGCCCTCCGCTCCGGTCGATGGTGAGCCCCCACCGTGATGATGTCGGCGCGAGGCTCGTACCATCACCCAGACCTCGACCCGCATCCACCCCGGGAGATGTGATGATCGGTCGGTTGACCCTCCTGGTTCCGAGCAGTAGCGTGCAGGTCACATCGAGGTCGAGGGTGAGGCTTCCAGCCGTACCGTGAGGGAGAGAACCGGGTCGAAGGGCGATCGAGCGTGTACTGCACCCGATGTGGACATCCGAACAAGGACGAGGCGCGGTTCTGCGCGAACTGTGGGGCTCCCCTCCAAGACGACACGACCCTCGGGATCAGCCCTGTCGAGGTGGAGGGGGAGGGGGCCGAGGAGTTCCCCTTCCCTGAGGACGAGCTCGGGGCGGGACAGGCTCTGCTTCTGGTCAAGCACGGGCCGAACGCCGGGTCGACCTTCCTGATCGAGGAGGAGGTCACCACCGCCGGACGAAACCCGGACAACGACGTCTTCCTCGACGACGTGACCGTGAGTCGGAAGCACGCCGAGATCCGACGGCAGCCCGACGGGTTCTTCATCTACGACCTGGGGAGCCTGAACGGGACCTACGTCAACCGAGAGCGGGTGGACGTGTCGAAGCTCGCCTCTCACGACGAGGTCCAGATCGGGAAGTTCAAGCTGGTCTTCTTCGCAGGGGAGTGAACGATGCCGACGCGCAACTACCGATCGATCGGGGAGGTGCTCGTGTCCGTCAAGGCAGAGTTCCCCGACATCACGATCAGCAAGATCCGTTTCCTGGAGTCCGAGGGTCTGATCGAGCCGGAGCGCACGCCCTCCGGCTACCGCAAGTTCTACGACGAGGATGTCGAGCGCCTGAAGACGATCCTGCGGATGCAGCGCGACGAGTACCTCCCGTTGAAGGTGATCAAGGAGCGCCTGCTCCAGCAGCAGGTCGGGGATGGACAGCCGCCCTTCGCGCCGTCCGAGGAGGTGGCTCCCGCGGACAGGGAGACCGAAGACCTCGCCGAGCCGCCGACGGGGCTGCAGATGTCGATCGAGGAGATGGCCGCCGCCACCGGGGTGGAACGGGAACGGATCCGCGAGCTGGAGTCGTTCGGCCTCGTGTGCTCGCACGGTCCCGAATCGGCCCGCTACTACGACGGCGACGACTACATCGTGTTGTCCATCGTCAAGGACTTCTTCCGGTACGGTGTCGAGCCTCGGCACCTGACGATGTACAGGCACTTCGCCGAGCGTGAATCCGCGTTCTTCGAGACGATCGTGCTCCCGCAGCTGCGCCAGCGGAACCCCGAGGCGCGGCGTGCGGCGGCCGACTCGCTCGCGACGTTGTCGAAAGCGTCCCGCAAGCTCAAGCAGGCGCTGCTCCGGATCAACCTGCGACCGCACCTCTCCGCCTGAGCCACGTGCGCACGGTCATCGCCAGGCTCGGACCCCTCCTCGCGCTGCTCGCGCTCGCCTCGGGCTCGATCACTTGGCCGGCCGGCGCCCAGTCGCCGGAGGCGACCCCGCCGGTCCCGACGCCGTCCGCCCCCTCTCCGGCGGAGCTCCGAACGCCGCCGCCCTCCATCGAACCGCCGCCGATCCGCGCCGCGTCCGCCCTGCTGATGGACCTCGACACCGGGCAGGTGCTGTTCTCCCTCGCGCCCGGGGAGCGCCGGCCGATCGCTAGCCTCACCAAGATCATGACCGCGTACCTCGTGATGCGCCGGACCGATCCGACGGACGTGGTGACCGTGAGCGCGGACGCAGCCAGCGGCGATCGGCCAGGCGTGTCCAACCTCGGGCTCGAGGCAGGGGAGGAGATCACGGTTCACGAACTCCTGTACGCGCTATTGCTCGCATCGGCCAACGACGCGGCCGTCGCGCTCGCCGAGCACGTGGCTGGGACGGTGGAGGGCTTCGTCCGGTTGATGAACCGAACGGCGCGGCGGCTCGATCTGTCGAGGACGGAGTTCGCTTCACCGAGCGGCCTCGACGATCGCGGGTACTCGACGGCGCGGGACCTCGCACGGCTGACCCGAGTCGCCTACCGGATCCCGGGTTTCTCGGGGCTCGTGGCGACGCGGTTCCATCTGATCCCCTCTCCCGACGGCGCGCCGCGTGGGGTGCAGAACCGCAACGTGTTGGTGTGGTTGTATCCGGGGACGATCGGCGTCAAGACCGGGTTCACGACCGCAGCCGGGTTCTGTCTCGTCGCAGCCGCCGACCGCGGGGATCTTCGGCTCCTCACCGTCATCCTCGGCGAGCCGGGCGAACCGTTCTCCGACGCCGCGGCTCTCCTCGATCATGGGTTCACGGCATTCGAGCGCCGGATGCTGATCGAAGAAGGGGAGCCGCTCGGAACGGTGCTGATCGACGGCCGTCGGATCGACGTGGCCGCCGGCGCCACCCTCGAGGCACTCGTGCCCGTGAACGAGCCGATCGACCGGTCGATCGCGGTGGATGCGGAGGCCCGTTTCCCGCCGCCCGACGGAGACGTCATCGGGGAGGTCGTCGTCTCCGTGCCGGGTCGGACGCTCGGCATCGTGCCGCTCATGGTGACCGACGTCCCCGGCCCGCCCCCGGTCGCGGAGCCGGGTCCCTGGTGGCGGCGGGCCGCGGCCGCAGTCGTGGATGCTGGCGTGGCGCTCGTCCGCGCGCTCTTCTCCGCCTGATCCAGGGGCTCTGCTACGATCGGTTGCGGGTGTCGGAGGTCGTCAGCGTTCTGTTCGGACGCGAGGACATCCGCCGGCGGATCGAGGAGCTTGGCCGCACCATCACCGGGGATTATGAGGGGCGCGCGCCCGTCCTGATCTCGGTCCTGAAGGGCGGCACGGTGTTCCTCGTCGATCTGATCCGGGAGATCGGACTACCTCTGTCCATCGACCACATGGCCCTGTCTCGGTACGGAGGAGCGGTCGAGTCGATGGGCCGGGTCAGGATCGTCAAGGACCTCGACGAGGACATCGGTGGGAGAGACGTGATCGTCGTCGAGGACATCGTGGACACCGGCCTCACGCTCAGCTACCTGATCTCCGTGCTCGGGTCCCGAGGCCCCGCCTCGGTCGAGGTATGTGCGCTGTTGGACAAGACGGCCCGCCGGATCGCGCCGCTGGAGATCCGCTACCGGGGGTTCGAGTGTCCCGACGAGTTCGTCGTGGGCTACGGGTTGGACTTCCAGGAGGCATACCGGAACGTGCCCGACATCCTTGCGGTGCATGACCTCCCGGCGCTCCGGGGAGATCCGGACCTGCTGCTGCCGTACCTGCCCGGGGGGACCGGAGAGCCCCCGGAGACCGCGTAGGTTGCCGGAGCCAGAGGCCAGGTGTACGGTCGAGAACGGCCATGTTGATCGAGATGGCGCTGGCGGGCGTCCGCATCGAGCTGCCGACGAACTCACCAATCGTGCTCCTCCGCGAGGCGACGGGCGAGCGGTTCCTCCCCATCTGGATCGGCCAGCCGGAGGCCGCGGCCATCGCGATCGCGCTCCAGGGTGTGGTCACGCCGAGACCCATGACCCACGACCTGTTGAAGAACATCCTGGACGAGATGGCGGTACAGGTCGACAGCATCGTGATCACCGAGCTCCGGGACGGCACGTTCTACGCGGTGATCAACATGCAACGGAACGGCAACACCTACGAGGTGTCCTCGCGTCCCTCCGATGCGATCGCCCTGGCCGTGCGACTCGGGTGCAAGATCTTCGCCAACGATGAGGTGCTCTCGGAGGCCTCGATCCTCATCCCGAACGAAGGGGAGGAGGAGGAAGAGGTCGAGAAGTTCCGCGAGTTCCTCGAACAGGTCAACCCCGAGGACTTCCAATAGCCGTCGCCGCTGGTGGGCGGGCGTCGGTCGCGGGATCTTGGTCAGCCGTAGAAGAGCTCCGTCCCCCAGAACCATCGGCGACCGCAGGAGCTCTGTTCGTCGGGGCGGATCACACCGATACCGACGGCACGGAACTTGGGGTGGAGGAGGATGGCGCGATGGGTCTTCGAGCGGAGCCAGGCTCGGTGCAGCCGACGGAGGGTTCCTGCGCAACCGACGGCGGCGCCGCCCAGCTCGTAGTCGTAGCCGGAGAGGATGGCGCGAAGGTCCGGCGGGTGGAAGATCCGATCCTTGCGGACCATCTGACGGGAGTGTCTCTTGGCCTGCCTCGACAGCGATCGGTCCAGCCGGAGCGGCCGCAGCTCCCGCCGTTCGCGGGAGTGGTTGAGCATCCGCAGCAACTTCGCGCGGTAGCCGTCACCGGCGCGGGCGTCCGGGGGATCCACCACACCGAGACCGATCGAGAGGGCGGTGAGGAAGGCCAGGGCGCCGGCTCCCCACTTCCTCGTCGTCGGTCCGATCATGCGCCCCCCGCCCGAGGATCCCGCACATGCTAGCGGGTCGCAGCACCCCTCGCATCGAGAAGGGCGAAAGGATGATTGACACGGCCCGATGGGCCGCCTAGCCTAGCCACGCCCGCGTAATTACGGAGTTGTCATGGCTGAGCAGGGGTATCGCGTCCCCGAGGTGACCAAGATCGTCGGGATCACGTACCGGCAGCTCGACTACTGGACACGGACGGGGCTGGTCAAACCCTCGGTCAAGGACGCCCGTGGGTCGGGGACCCAGCGCCTCTACTCGTTCCAGGATCTCGCGATGCTACGGCTCATCAAGCGGATGCTGGATTCGGGCGTGAACCTCCAGCAGATCCGCAAGGCGATCGGCACGCTGAGGGACCTGGCCCAGCCCACGCTGGGGACCACGCTCGTCTCCGACGGCAACCGGATCTACGCCGTGGAATCGCCGGAGACGGTCGTCGACCTCCTCGCCAAGGGGCAGGGCGTCTTCGCGATAGCGGTCGACAAGGTATGGGACGAACTCGAGGGGACCCTCGCGAAGGGGAGCCGGAAGAAGGGTCGCGGAGCCGCCACGGCCGGAGGCGCGTGAACGCGACGACCGCGATCGCGCAGCCGGTCGGGAGCGACGCCGTCCGGTTCGCCCATGCGAGCGAGCGTCAATTCGCCCGCCTGCTGGACTTCTACCAGATCGAGTGGGAGTACGAGCCACGCTCCTTCGACCTCGAGTGGGATCGTTACGGCAACGTCGTTCAACGCTTCACGCCGGACTTCTACCTCCCGCAGTACGACCTGTACATCGAGATCACCACGCTCAACCAGAAGCTCGTCACGAAGAAGAACCGGAAGGTCCGTCGGCTCCGCGAGCTCTATCCCGGCGTGAACTGCAAGATCTTCTACCAGCGCGACTACCTGTCGCTGGTCTCCAAGTACGGCCTCGAGGACGTCTCGGGCTGAGGGTGACGGGCCGCAGGGCTTCCCCCGGAACGGGATAGACTGCCGTCCGGGGATGAGGTTCGCGCCGCATACGGAGGCCGACGTTCGCCGGATGCTGGAGGCGGTCGGCCTGGGATCGCTGGACGACCTCTTCGACCAGATCCCTCCTTCGGTGCGGTTGGAGGGTTCGCTCGACCTACCGGACGGGGTCTCCGAGATGGAGATCCTGGAGGGTCTGCGCGGGCTCGCCGGACGCAACTGGAACGTCGATGACCTGATCTGCTTCGCGGGGGGGGGCGCCTACGACCACTACGTCCCGGCCGTCGTGTGGGCGCTGGCCGGCCGGTCGGAGTTCTACACGTCCTATACCCCGTACCAGCCCGAGCTGTCCCAGGGGGTGCTCCAGGCCCTGTTCGAGTACCAGTCGATGATCTGCGAGCTCACCGGTCTGGATGTGAGCAACGCCTCGCTCTACGACGGTGCCACCGCGTTGGCCGAGGCCGTCAACCTCGCGCGGTCCGCCCCGGGACGGGACCGGGTGCTGGTCAGCGCCGGGGTCGATGCCCGGTACGTGGAGACCCTCCGGACCTACGGGACGGGTGCCGGGTACGAGCCCGAGGTCTTCGAGGTCGTGAACGGACGGGGCGGGCGTCCCGACGTGGGAGAGGACGTGGCCTGTGTGATCGTCCAGCACCCGAACGCGTTCGGGCTGCTCGAGTCGGTCCATGAGCAGTTCGCCCGCGCCCGCGCGGGTGGCGCACGCGCGATCCAGGTCTTCGATCCGCTGTCGCTCGGTGTGCTCGCTCCGCCGGGGGAGCTCGGCGCAGACCTCGCCGTGGCGGAGGGGCAGGTGCTCGGGAACCACCTGAGCTTCGGTGGACCGTACCTCGGCGTGATCGCGGCCCGGATGGACGACGTACGGCGGCTGCCGGGCCGGATCGTGGGGGAGACGCGGGACGTCGACGGCCGGACCGGCTACGTCCTGACCCTCCAGGCCCGGGAGCAGCACATCCGGCGAGAGAAGGCCACGTCGAACATCTGTACCAACCAGACCTTGATGGCGATCGCCGCCACGGTGTACCTGGGATGGCTGGGGCCACGGGGTCTGGAAGAGCTCGGCCGTCGGTGCGCTGCCAAGGCCGCGTACGCGGCCGAGCGTTTGACCGCGATCCCCGGGGTAGAGCACCTGTTCCCGGGGGCATCGTTCTTCAAAGAGTTCCCGCTGATGCTGCCGCGTCCGGCGACCGAGGTTCGGGACGCGTTGGTCGAGCGCGGGTACCTGGCGGGCGTGCCGCTGCCCGACGCGGAGAGTCGGGCGCTCCTGGTGGCGGTCACCGAGCGCCGCACCCGTGAGGAGATCGACGGGCTGGCCTCCGCGCTCCGCGAGGTCGTGTCGTGAACGGCGAAGGGAGCCGCGCTGTGGCCCCCGCCGAGCCGGTAGCCCGCCGGGTCGGGGCGCCTGTCCGGATCCAGGGGCCGCCCGACCGTGCGGGAACGCTGAAGGATCTGTCCCGTCCCGGACGCGGCGCTTGGAGCTTCTCCGCGCTGGACGTCCCCGACGTCCGCCTCCCGGGGGAGCACGCGCGTCGCGAGCCGCCCGATCTCCCCGAGGTTGCCGAACGCGACCTGGTCAGCCACTACACCCGCCTCTCGCAGCTGAACTACGGGGTCGACACGGGCATCTACCCGCTCGGGTCGTGCTCGATGAAGTACAACCCCAAGATCGCCGAGGTGGTCGCGGGGATGCCCGGGTTCCAACGGCTGCACCCCCTCCAGCCAGATCACACCACCCAGGGAGCCCTGGCGCTGCTGTGGCAGCTGGAGCGAGCGCTCTGCGAGATCACCGGCATGACGCGGGCCACGCTGCAGCCGCCGGCCGGTGCGTGTGGGGAGCTCACCGGGCTGTTGATCATGCGACGGTTCCACTCGAAGAACGGGAACCCCCGCCGGAGGATCGCGATTCCGGACTCGGCCCACGGAACGAACCCGGCGAGCGTCCGCCTGGCCGGATACGAAGCGGTCCACATCCCGAGCGACGCTCGAGGACTCGTGGACGTGGGCGCCCTGGAGAAGCTGGTGGACGAGGACGTCGCCGGGCTCATGCTCACCAACCCGAACACCGTGGGTCTGTTCGAAGAGGAGATCGAGCGGATCACCGAGGTCGTGCACGGCGTGGGTGGGCTCGTCTACTACGACGGAGCGAACCTGAACGCGATCCTCGGACGGTGCCGCCCCGGCGACATGGGGTTCGACATCGTCCATATCAACACCCACAAGACCTTCGCCACCCCACACGGTGGGGGAGGGCCCGGAGCGGGTCCGGTAGGTGTCACGGAGAGGCTCGTTGCGTTCCTCCCGTTCCCCCGCGTCGAGCGCGACGCAGGATCGGAGACCTATCGGCTGGAGGACGAGTACCCGGACTCGATCGGCAGGATGCACGGGTTCCTCGGGAACTTCGGCGTGCTCGTCCGCGCGTACGCCTACGTCTTCCTCCATGGACGCGACGGCCTCAAGGAGATCGCCGATCGCTCTGTGCTGAACGCCAACTACCTGGCTGATCGGGTCAAGGAGGCGTTCCCGCTCGCCTACGGAGGGCGCCCGATGCACGAGTTCGTGGCGACCGCCAGGCGGTTGAAGGAGGAAGCGGGCATCCGCGCGATGGACCTGGCCAAGCGACTGATCGATCTCGGCTACCATCCCTCGACGGTCTACTTCCCGCTCATCGTGGAGGAGGCGATGATGGTCGAGCCCACGGAGACCGAAACACGAGAGAGCCTCGACGCGTTCGCCGAGGCGCTCCTGCGGGCTCACCGCGAGGCTCACGAGGATCCCGATCTCCTGCACGAGGCGCCCACCACCACGCCCGTGCGCCGGCTCGACGAAGCCCTGGCCGCCCGCCACCTGAAGCTCAGCTGGTAGGCGCAGCGCTCGTTCACCCCGGGGGGTCGAGCCCGTCCGAACGGTCCATCCGATCCTGGTCACGACGGGCCATCGCGGTCTCAAGACCGCCCCACTTGCGGCCGATACCCGAGGTGGAAGACCGAAGGAACCGGTCCCGAGAATGGCAAACCGCCGGTGACGGCGGGTGCGCAAAGCTCCGGGCCTCCGCGAGGGGAGGTGGCCGAGCTGCCGAAGGACCTGAGCCCCCGACGAGCTCCGGGCCACGGGACCCAGCAGTCGGGAGGCTTCGCCGATGCACCTGCGCCTGGGACGGAGTCGCTTGGGATCCGGGATCGCAGTGGCGCTCGTGGCTCTCCTGTTGACGAGCGTCGCGCCGGATGGATCGACCGCGGCCGCCGAACGCACCGGGCGCCGGATGCAGATGCTGGGACTCACGAACGAGGCCAGGGTCCGTCACGACCGTCAGGCCCTGAGCTTCGCGGCCCGGCTCTCGCGGTATGCGAAGCAGCACAGCCGTGAGATGGCGGAAGCTGGCTACTTGTTCCACTCGACCGCCGACGAGCTGCGTCGGGGCCTCGATGGCTACCACTGGCAGCTCGGTGGCGAGAACATCGGGGTCGGGGGATCGCTCGAGAGCCTCCAGGACGCCTTCCTAGCCAGCAGGGCACACCGCCAGAACATCCTCCGCCGGGTCTACGACCATGCGGCGGTCGGGATCGTCCGGGCGGACGAAAGGATCTGGGTGACGGTGATCTTCTACGGATAACCCGACGGAGAGCGAGCGGCATCGCGGAAGACCGAAGGCCCCGGGCGATCGCCCCGGGGCCTTCGGTATGCGTTCCTCCCGACCTACGTCCGGTCGTTACTCCTCGTCCCGCCTGCGACGGCTGCCTGCCCACATGAGGCCGGTGCCCGCCGTGAGGAGCGAGAGGGCTACCGCGCCGAGCGGCAAGGCGCTCTCCGGGCCTGTGAATGCCAGACCACCGGGCGAGCTCGGCTCGACGGTCGTCGGAGCCACGGTCGGCTCCTCCGTCGTGGGCTCGACGGTCGTGGGGGCAACCGTCGGCGGCGTGGTGGTCGTCGGCGGCGTGGTGGTCGTCGGCGGCGTGGTGGTCGTCGGCGGCGTGGTGGTC
>CAZXFA010000013.1:42814-69079 GCA_964640085.1 uncultured Actinomycetes bacterium
GTGGTCGACGGGGTGCAGTGCGAGATCGTCAGGACGGGGGTGGGGGGATCGCCCTCGCCGTCCCAGCTCCACGTCGCGTACGCGGTCGTGCTCCCCGCCGACGTCGCGGGCCCCGGCACCTCGGCACGGAAGGCGTTCCCCTGCGCACTCATGCCGTACGACGTGCCGTTCACGAAGAGCTGCACGTTACTCACATCGTTTGCGGCGACGCCGAAACCGGACAGGATCCACAGGGTGGTCCCCCCCTCGCAGGGGAGGTTCGTCGACCCATTCCCGGTCCAAGGGGTGGTCTCCACGCTCGCCAGCGCCGTCGTGGAGAAGAACAGGACCTGGGCGACCACGAGCACGAAGGAGGCGATCACCCCCAGGAAACCCAAACGGGTCATGGCTTTCGCAGTACTTCTCGTGGTGCGGTTCGTTCCAGACATCGACTTCCGACCTCCCGACTGGCGAGCCTTGCGTAGGACGGTGGGGGGACTCGCCTCGTCCCCTCGTTGTGGAGTGTACGGGCTACAGCGTCTCCGTCCATCCGTCGAAGGGCCATCGACGCGCCTAGGACCTTCGACCTACTGGCGCTCCGGTCGGCGGATGGCTACGAGAGGCGACCCGACCAGGCCGCGCTGGCGAAGGAGCGGATCATCTGTGCGAGACGCTGTCATACAGGGGGGCACGATGTACCTACGGAACGGTGCCGGGCTAGGGCAGAAGTGCGGGACGGCATTCGAACAACTTGACATAACATCCATTCTCGGCACTTCGCCGTCGACCAGGTGGGCGGCGGTAGATGCGTAGGTTCGGGACCCGGTCACGGTGTCCGGCGGAGGAACCGGGCCCGCAGACCCCACCGGGTGACGAGCCAGAGGGCCTCGAGGACGATCAGCCTGGAGATCTTGGAGTGGCCGTGCTCGCGTTCGCGGAACGTGATCGGGACCTCGGCGAGGGTGAGACCGGTGTTCCAGGCGCGGTAGGCGAGCTCGATCTGGAAGCTGTACCCCTCGGAGGTGAGCGGGGGCTCGAGGAGCTGGAGCAGGGCGTGCCGGCGGTAGACACGGAACCCGCTGGTGGCGTCGTGCAGATCGAACCCGAGACAGAGGCGCGCGTACCGGTTCCCGCCGCGAGAGAGCGCCAGCCGGGCCTGGCTCCAGTCGGTGACCGAGCCCCCGGGAACGTACCGGCTGCCGATCGCGACGTCGTGGGTGCTGGTGGCCTCGAGCAGCCTCGGCAGCTCGGCCGGGTCGTGGGACAGGTCCGAGTCCATCTCGGCGATCAGGTCGTACCCCTCCTCCAGACCGGTGCGGAACCCCACCCCGTACGCGCTGGCGAGGCCCGACTTCCGTCCGCGCTCGACCAGCCGGATCCGCCGGTCGGTCGCTGCCCGCTGGGCCACGATGCGGGCCGTGCCATCGGGGGATCCGTCGTCGACCACCAGCACGTCGATCTGATGCGGGAGCGAGAGCAGGCCCTCCAGGACCGTCCCGATCGTGTCTCGCTCGTCGTAGGTGGGCAGCACCACCAGCGTGCGGGGCTCCTCCCCTAGCGGGGGAGGCTGCTGGACGGACGCCGGGCGTCTCCGTGGCAGGGCGAAGAGCACGAGCACGAGCACCAGGCTCCCCCACGGCAGCAGATCGCCGAACCGCGTGTACGGCGTGATCCGCGTCGAGGGGCGGATCTCGCGACGCATCACGGCCGGCTCGAAGAGCCCGCGGCTGTCGACCACTGCACCGGAGGGATCGATGAACGCGCTGATCCCGGAGATCGCCGCGTGGACGACCCACCGGCCGTTCTCCACCGCCCGAAGACGGCTCATCTGGAGGTGCTGCTCGGAGGCCGCCGTCCTCTCGTAGGAGGCGTTGTTGATCGTGACCACCAGGAACCCGGCCCCGCGTCGCACCATCGTCCGATCGATCGAGGGGAAGGAGTTCTCGTAGCAGATCGGGGTCCCGACCTCCGGGAGGCCGGGGATCGCCATGGGGCGGACCTCGTCACCGGGCGTGCGGTCCACCCGGACCTGGTTCACGGCGTCGATCACGCGCTCCAGGAGCCCTCGCCAGGGCACGTACTCGCCGAACGGGACCAGATGCACCTTCGCGTACCGATCCACCACCGCTCCGTCCGGGCCGAAGGCCAAGGTCTCGGTCCGCTCGGCGCCGTCCGCGTCGGTCGTCACGGCGCCGGCGAGCGTCGGCACGCCGACGGCGGCGATCGCGTCGCGCACGGTCTCCACCGTGGTGGGATCGGCGAGCGCTCCGGGGTCAAGCGCGCCCTCTCCCCACACCACCAGGTCGGGCGGATCCGCGGCCAGACCCAGGTGCCGCTCGACGTTCAGCCGCGCCACCTCCACGTCCTCGGCCGAGCCGCCGAGATGGTCGACGGCACCCACGTCGACCTGGATCGCGGCCACTCCGACCGGACGCCCGTCCGGTTCGGTCACCGGGACCAGCGCCGAGGCCAGCACCAGGGCGACCGCGGCTGCGACCGCGCGGGCGGCCACCCGGGCCGCCCCCCCACCCCACCGCAGGAGCGCGTGGAGCAGGAGTCCCGCGACGAGCAGGACGAGGAAGGAGAGGCCCCACACGCCCGCGACCGAGGCGAGGGGCAGCATCGGGGCATCCACCTGGGTGGCCCCGAGCTGGCCCCAGGCGAACCCGCCGAGGGGGAACGCGCCCCGCACCCACTCCAGCACGGTCCAGAGCCCCGCCAGGCCGAGCGTGGACCACACTGGATGGCGGGACCGCCACAGGAGGGACGCCGCGGCCCCGAAGACGGCGGTGAAGGCGGAGGAGGCCAGCACGAGCGAGACCCAGGCGAGTTCACCGAACAGGAGGATCCAGTACAGGAGGGCGCCGAAGTAGGCCAGGCCGAAGGCCAACCCGGCGAGCGCCCCCCGGCCGGGACCGCCGCCCCGGAGCACCCACAGGAACGGGATCGGGGCGACGAAGGCGATCGGCCATACGGCGGCCGGTGGGAGCGCGAGGGAGAGCAGGAGCCCGGAGAGGACGGAGAGCAGCAGGGCGCCGGGCAGGCCGAGGCGGAAAGGTTTCAGGCGCAGTCCCGGCAGAGCATCTTCGCCTTGTTCTTGAGCTGGCTCCGATGCTTCACGAGGAAGCAGTTCGAGCATATGAACTCGGTTGCCTGGGGCGGGACCACCTTGACCGCCAACGGCTCCAGCCGGTCCTCCCTGGTCATGTTGAGGACCGACTCGTCCTCCTCTTCCTCCTCCTTGGCCTCCTGCTTGACCAGGATCTCCTGGATCGACTCGACGTCCTCCCCGTCGCCGGGGGTTGCCGGGGACGGGGAGGCCTCGGCGTCCGGCTCCTCGCCGTCCTCGTCGAGGGTCTCGTCCTCGAGCGTCTCTTCGATGTCCTCGTTCACTGGGTCCTCTCCTCGGCCGGGGGATTGTACTGCCGGGCATCACCCTGGCAAGGGCCCTGGGCGAAGAACACCCTGACAGGGCGGGTCATTCCCGGGATCGGGGGTCGTGGAGGAGATGACGCGGGGAGATGAAGAGGACCCAAGAGACCTTTGGGGCCGCGGCGCCGGGGCGCCGCGTTCTCTACTCAGCCTCTTGGG
This sequence comes from uncultured Actinomycetes bacterium, assembly GCA_964640085.1. Lineage (GTDB taxonomy): Bacteria > Actinomycetota > UBA4738 > UBA4738 > HRBIN12 > CAZXFA01. Next base: position 46,385 of record CAZXFA010000013.1, read on the forward strand.
TCCTCGGTGCGTCCCCGCCGGAGCGGCGACGCACCGCGGACGCTACACCCGGGTTCGATGGGCTGTCAACCGCGCTGGCATTCAGGCCGAGAAGACCTCCCGTCCCAGGCTCACCGTGAGGATCGGGCGGATCCCGGACAGATCGTCGGCCCCCAGTGGATCGACGTCGTAGACGGCCAGGTCGGCGTGCTTGCCAGGCTCCAGGTTCCCCTTCTTGTCCTCTTGGCCGGCCAGGCGCGCCGCGCCCATCGCGTACAGACGGAAGGCCTCGTCCCGGAGCAGGCGCTGCGATGGGTCGTGGTGCTGCTCCAGGGCCACGACCCCGACCAGGGGGTCGATGGTGGTGATCGGTGAGTCCGACCCCGCCCCGACCTCCAGCCCGCGGGCGATCAGCTCCCGGAACGGGTTCATCGCGGCGGCCCGGTCCGCGCCCAGCCGGTGCTCGTACATGCCCCCGGGGGATCCCCACTCGGCGTCGAAGGTGGGCTGCACGCTGATCGCGAGCCCGAGGGCCGCGGCCCGTTCCAGCAGGGACCCACCTCCCATCTCGAAGTGCTCGATCCGGTGACGCCGCGCGCGGAAGTGTCGGCGACCGCGCGAATCCAGGGCCTGGTAGACGCGCTCCCACGTCGTGATCACCCGTTCGATTGCCGCGTCGCCGATGGCGTGGACCCCCACCTGGAGCCCGGCCAGGTGCGCGTCGTGGAAGAACGCGGCGAGGGCGTCGTCCCCGAAGTAACAGATGCCGGTCCCCGCGGCGTCCCGGTACGGCTCGGAGAGGAACGCAGTGCGGGCCCCGAGCGACCCATCCACGGGGAGGTCGCCGCCCACCCGGGACAGCCCGAGGTCGATCACCTGGGGCAGGTCCGTGGTGGCCACGTAGGTAACCACGTCCACGGGGAGTCGGGAGCGGTGGCGCAGGAGGACCTCCAGGTCACGGAGCCCCCGTTGGTGGACCATCGACATCTCGTGGACCGTGGTGATGCCGTGGGACGCCGCCAATCCGGCCGCCGACAGCTGCAGCCGCTCGATGTCGCTGTCCGTCAGATGCATCGCGAACCAGCGCTGGAGGGCGGCGTTGGCCTCCTGCGTGAGGCGTCCGGTCGGCCCACCCGCCGGGTCCCGCTCGACTCCCGGTCGTTCGAGGACGGTTGAGCTCCGGAGGGCGGCCGTGTTGACGAGACAGGCGTGACCGTCCACCCGGACGATCGCCACGGGGCGGTCGAACGCGCCGTCAAGCTCGGCCAGGGTCGGGAGGGTCGGATCGGGCCAGGCGGACTCGTCGAACCCGTGGACGAGGACGGGTCCCTCGCGCTCCGCGACCACCGACCGGACCCGCTCGAGCAGGTCCGACGGCGAGCGCGCGTCGCCCAGGCCCGGTGCCTGATGATGGACGCCGGTGCCGGTGAGATGGACGTGCGTGTCGATCATGCCGGGGACGATCGTCGCGCCGGGGAGCTCGACGACGCGATCGGCCTCCGGTGGGTCGCCGACCCCGACCCGCTGGATGTGACGATCGTCCACCAGGACCCACTCCCCTGTCCCCGGCATCGAGAACGTGTGGACCCGAGAGGCGCGGAACAGGGTGCGCATCGCAGGCGGAGCTTAGCCCAGGCGCCGGGTGGCAACCTTCCCCGTCGAGATCGGCAGCGGTCCCACCTGCCCGCCTTGCGCCGCCACCACGTGGGTCTTGTCGGGATTCAGCGCCAGGCCACGCTCGGCGAGCGCTTCCGACACGGCGGTCAGGACGCCCGTGGCGTCCCCGGGGTCTGCAAGGCCCACCACCGGGTCGTCGACCCAGCGCAGGTATGGTAGCCCCCGCGAGGTGAGCGCCCGATCGACCGCCGACAGTACCGCGTTGGCGAGGACCGCCGAGGGCTCGGGCCCGATGGGGAGCCCCCGGACGCCGAGGGACCCCAGGCGCCGGAGGAACCGGACGACCTCGAGCGCCCCGGCGTGGTGGCAGGCCAGGGCGGCGAGCCCGGCGGCGACCGCGGACGGGGCGATCGATGGGTAGCAGGCCCGAACGTCGGCGAACAGCAGGCACGGGTGATCGTCGGCGAGAGCAGTCAGGCGGCGCCGGAACCTCGCCCGCTCGGCGGCGAACGGGCGGAGGCGGAGCACGGGGGGATCCACCGAGGCCACCCGGACCCGATGCGCGGCGACCGTCGGCGCCAGCCCGGCCTCGATCGCGGGGGCGACCGCGGCCACGACGCGGACGTACCGGGCGGCGAGCGAGGGATGCAGGACCGCGAGGGTGCGAGGACCGATCGGGACGAGCCGGAGCGACGTCCGGCCGGCGTGAGCCCCCATCGGCTGTCGAACCCCTCCCCCTCCTCCGGCCCGGAGGAGGGTGGGCCGCGATGGCGAGAGAGGTTGTACCCCGCAGGCGGCGCCGCGGGCAATCACCCACCGGGGGGTTCTTGGACTCGGTCGGACGGGGCGACCTATGATGCCCGCGTGCTCGACGAGCGCGACCTGGCGATCATCTCGGCGCTCCAGGAGGACGCCCGGGCGACCTATGCGGAGGTGGGCCGGCGGGTGGGGCTGTCGGCCTCAGCGGTCCACGAGCGGGTCCGGAAGCTGGAGCAGGCGGGTGCGATCCAGGGGTACCGGGCGGTCGTCGCGCCCGGCGCGCTGGGTCTCGACGTCACGGCGCTCGTGGCCGTCACCCCGCTCGACCCGACCGCGCCCGATGATCTCCCCGACAGGCTTCTCGGGTTCTCGGAGGTCGAGGACTGCTACAGCGTCGCGGGGGAAGCCAGCTACATCCTCAAGGTGCGGACCCGGACCACCGGACACCTGGAAGGCCTGATCCGCCGACTGCGGGAGAAGGGCGAGGTCCAGACGCGGACCACGGTGGTGCTGTCGACCCCCTTCGAGGGGCGTCCGCTCACCCCCTAGCGTCCGCCGTCGGCGCCGCGTACCGGGCCAACGCGCCGCGGGAGCGGCGCCACAGCCGCGCGAGCGTCGTTCGGAGGATCGGCCCGGCGGTCGGGAACCAACCCCTCCGCGGTCGCCACGACCTCGGCTCGCGCGCCCGCGAGCGTCGCCTCGTCGCTCGAGCGCATCATCCCTGCATGGCCTCCCCAACCCACGGGTCTGGGCGTACACTGATGGGATTCCCGAACCTCCCAGGAGCCCTCCATGGAACAGTACCGGCGGTACGGGCGTTGGCTGAAGCGGGCCGCGATCTTCCTGACCCTCTACATCCTCATCGGCTACCTGTTCATCGGGGTGTCGCCGAGCCAGGCGATCCTCCACCCCGGCGACACGCTCGACGAGTACCGCGGCCTCGTCATCTACCTGATCTTCATCATGTCCTTCGTCGTGCTCCAGTTCGTGGCCCTGTTCTGGTTCCTGGCCCGCGGGAACAGCTACGTGATCTATCCGAACGAGTACGACATGAGCTTCGACGACGTTCGGGGGCAGCAGGCTGCGGTGGACTCTACCAAGGAGGTCCTGCGCCTGTTCCAGGGGTTCAAGGACTTCCGGCAGATGGGCGGCTACCCGCCCCACGGGATCCTGTTCGAGGGCCCGCCCGGGACGGGGAAGACGCTGATGGCCAAGGCGATCGCGGGCGCATCGGGGGTGCCGTTCCTATACGCGACCGGGTCCGGTTTCGCCAACATGTTCATCGGGATCGGCAACCTCAAGGTCCGGCGCATATTCACGAAGGCCCGCAACATGTCGGACAAGTACGGCGGCGCCGTGATCTTCATCGACGAGCTCGACGCGCTCGGTGGCTCGCGCGGCCTGGTATCCGAGCGGTCGGCGCCGCCGGAGGTCTCGGACCGCCCCGCGAAGGTCATCATGGGCGGGATGGGCATGGGCGGCGGCATGGGGATCGTGAACGAGCTGCTCGTGCAGATGGACGGCCTCATCGTCCCCCGGGGGATCTGGCGGCACATCCGGCGGATCGTGTTCCGCGCCAAGCCGAAGGTCCCCTTCTACAACATCCTGATCATCGGGGCGACGAACCGCGCCTCGACGCTGGACCGGGCGCTCCTGCGTCCGGGGCGCTTCGACCGCAAGATCCACGTCGGGCTGCCCGACGCCGAAGGGCGCGAGGACATCGCCCGGTACTACCTGGCGAAGGTGCGCCACGAGCCGATCGACCAGCGCAAGCTCGCCCGGATGACCAAGGGCTACTCGCCGGCGATGCTGAAGAACATCGTGAACGAGGCGCTGATCTTCGCCCACCAGGATGGCCGGGACGCCCTCCGGTGGGACGACCTGTGGCAGGCCAAGCTCACCGAGGAGATTGGCCTCAAGCAGCCGGTCACCTACACCGACCGCGAGAAGGTCATGGTCGCCGTGCACGAGGGCGCCCACGCGGTGGCCTCCTACGCGCTCGAGCGCGGTGAGCGGCAGATCCAGGTGATCACGATCCAGAAGCGCGAGGGTGCGCTGGGTCTGGTCCACGGCCAGGAGGTCGAGGACATGTACCTGAACACCCAGAAGCAGCTCCTCGCGCGGATCCAGGTGTTCCTCGCCGGCCTGGTCGCCGAGGAGGTGTGGTTCGGCCAGACGACCTCCGGGCCCTCGAGCGACCTCCAGGCGGCCACACAGATCGCGGCCGTGTACGTCGGCGTGTACGGCATGGGTCGGAGCCTGGTCTCCGCCGCGGCGAGCCAGGATCCGATGGGCGGTGGCGGGAACGTCGTGGGGACGGTGCTGTCGGACCCCGAACGTCGCAAGGAGCTCGATCAGATCCTGAACGACTGCCGGCGCCGCGTCCGGGCGCTGCTCGTCGAGAAGCGTCACGTCGTCGAGGGCGTCCGAGACGCGCTGCTCGAGCGCGAGGAGCTCGTGGGCGACGAGATCGAGTTCCTGATGGCGGAGCTCGGCGAGCGAGAGCCGGTCGAGCTGCCAGCCGGCCTGGTGCTCGGCGGCAACGGGGATCGCGGACCCGACGATGACGGGCACCGTGGCGCGGACGCTGCTCGGAGCCCCGAACCGCCGCCGCGCCCGGACGCCTAGGCGGAAGGGTTCGAGCCCGGCGGCGGTTATGCTTCCGTACCGTGCGCCTGTACGACTCCCTGACCCGCGGGCTGAAGGACGTCTCCTCCATCGACGGGGAGACCGTGAGGATCTACTCGTGCGGTCCCACGGTCTACCGGTACATCCACATCGGCAACATGCGCTCGTTCATGCTCGGCGATCTGATCCGGCGCGTATTGCGCTTCGAGGGATACGACGTCCGCTGGATCATGAACATCACCGACGTCGGCCACATGACGGACGACGTGTCCGACACGGGTCGGGACAAGATGGAGCTCGCCGAGGCCGACGAGGGCCTCTCGGCGGCTGAGATCGCCGAGAAATACACGCAGGCGTTCCTGGAGGACTCGGACCTGGTCGGGATCGAACGCGCGGACCTGTACCCCCGAGCCACCCAGCACATCCCCGAGATGATCGCGATCATCGAGAAGCTGGTCGAGCGCGGCCACGCGTACGAGGTCGGTGGCACCGTCTACTACGACGTCACGACGTTCGCCGGGTACGGGCGCTTGTCCGGGAACACGCTGGACCAGCTCCGGGCCGGCCATCGGCAGGACGTGGCGGTCGATCCCGACAAGCGACACCCGGAGGACTTCGCCCTGTGGAAGAAGGCGGGGCCTCATCGGTCGCTGAAGTGGCCGAGTCCGTGGGGCGACGGCTTCCCCGGCTGGCACATCGAGTGCTCGGCGATGTCGATGAAGCACCTCGGGGAGCGATTCGACATCCACACCGGGGGCAACGACAACAAGTTCCCGCACCACGAGGACGAGATCGCCCAGTCGGAAGGCGCGGTCGGCCACCAGGTGGTCTCGATCTGGGTGCACGGCGGGTTCCTCCAGATGAGCGGGCAGAAGATGGCGAAGTCGGCCCGGAACATCTACCGCGTGACGGATCTCGGGGCGCAGGGCATCGACCCGCTCGCCTACCGGCTCCTGTGCTTCGGCACCCGCTACCGTAGCGAGATGGACTTCAGCTGGGAGGCGCTCGAGGGGCAGCACCGACGGTTGGCCGAGCTGCGTCGACGGATGGCGGTGTGGGGCGGGGGTTCGGAGACCGTCTCGGGCCCAGGCAAGGAGCTGGACGCGCGGTTCCGCGACGCGGTGGGGGAGGATCTCAACCTGCCGCAGGCGATGGTGGTGCTGAACGAGGTGGTGGGCTCGGACCTCCCCCCCGGCGAGCGGTACGCCTTGCTCGCCTCCTGGGATACGGTGCTCGGTCTCGACCTCGAGCGCGAGGCTCGCACGACGTGGACGCCGACGGAGGAGATGACCGACCTGGTCGCCGAGCGCGACGCGGCCCGTGGCGCCCGGGACTTCGCCCGGGCGGACGAGATCCGGGACCGGCTCCAGGATCTCGGCCTCGAGGTGATGGACACGCCCGAGGGGACGAGGATCCGCCCCCGGACCTGATCAGCCTACGACCATGAGGTCCCGATCCGCCTCGTTCAGCCGCTCCGCGCCGTCGTCGGTCACCACGACCTGGTCCTCGATACGCACTCCGAAGCGTCCGGCCACGTAGATCCCGGGTTCGTCGGAGAACGTCATCCCCGGCCGGAGAGGCTCGGCATTGCCTTCCACGATGTACGGAGGCTCGTGGACCTCCAGCCCGATACCGTGCCCCGTGCGATGGAGGAAGTCATCCGCATGACCCGCCTCGGCGATCACCGAGCGCGCCGCGCGATCGACCTCTTGCGCGGGCACGCCCGCCCGGACCGCCTCGAAGGCGGCCTGCTGCGCTGCCCGGACGATGCCGTAGACGCGCCGGTGCTCGTCCGTGGGCTCGCCCACGAAGACCGTTCGCGCGATGTCCGAGCAGTAGCCGGACCCCATGACCCCGCCGAAGTCCATGACCACGGCGTCCCCGGGCTCGATCCGCCGTTCACCGGCATGGTGGTGCGGTGAGGCCCCGTTCGGTCCTGACCCGACGGTCGTGAACTCCACGCTGCGGTGACCGCGCTCGCGGAGGAGCCGTTCGAGATCGGCCGCGAGTTCGAGCTCGCGGCGTCCGGCGAAGGGCAACCCGGTCACCTCCCCGAAAGCGTCGTCCGCGGCATGCGCCGCTTCCCGGAGGGCGCCGATCTCCTCCTCGTCCTTCACCATCCGCAGGGGCGGGAGGACCCGTCCGGCGGGCTCGCACCGCACCGTTCCCTCCGTCGCCGCTTCGAGGGCGAGCAGGTGCGCGGCCCAGGCCTGGTCCGAGATCGCGTAGGTCCCCGCATCCAGCCTCCGGGCGGCCGACCGGTACGGGTCCTCGCCGTCGCTCCACGGGACGAGCTCGACGTCGTCGATCCCGGGCGCCGACGCCGCGGCCGGGCGTTCGAGCGCCGGGACGAGGAGCAGGGCGTCCCGCCCGGGAACGATCCGCAGCAGCGTCAGGCGCTCGAGCGGCGGCGGCGTGTGTCCCGTGAGGTAGGCCAGGTCGGCACCCGGCGTGACGAGCAGGCCGGCGAGGCCCGCCCCCTCGACCGCCCGCGCCGCGCGGGCCCGACGCTCCGCGTAGCGGCTCACAGCTTCATAAGCAGGGGCTGGGCGAGGATCCGGACCGTCGCCGGGGTGGTACCCAACACCTCGCCGTCGGCCTCGATCGGCAGGGGTCGATCGGCCTCGATCACGAGCTCGCGCTTGACCCTCAGCTCCTCGATGTGCGCGTGGGGGACGTGCTCACCGCGGTAGATCTTCGGCAGGAGCGTGAAGGAATCGGACTTCGGGCCCTTGAACACCAGCACGTCCAGGACGGCGTCCCCCGGGTAGGAGCGCGGCGAGATCTTCATCCCGCCCCCGTAGTACTGCGCGTTGCCCATCACGACCAGGTATGCGGGCCCCTCGTACACCCGCCGGTCCGCCTGGACCCGGACGGTGGCCAGCTTGAACCGCGGCAGGGTCAGCCAGAAGCCCAGGAAGTACTTGGACTGGCCGAGCCGTGGCGACATGCGCTCGGCGCGAGCGGCGACCGCGGCTCCGAGGCCCGCCTCGGCCACGTTGACGAAGTACCGGGTGTCCGTCCCGCCGCCCACCGTGGTGTACATGACCCGCCCCACGTCCAGCGGATAGGTGTTGTCCCCGGTCAGGTGGTAGCAGGCCCTCGTCGCGTCGCCGGGCAGGCCGAACGTGCGGATGAAGTCGCAACCGCTGCCGGCGGCCACCACGCCGAGGACGGCACCTTGGATCAGCGGGCGCCCATCGTCGTCGAGCATGCCGTTGACCACCTCGTGCACGGTCCCGTCTCCTCCCACGGCGACGAGGAACCGGGCGCCGCCCTCCAAGGCCTGGCGGGCGAACCGCGTGGCGTCGCCCCGGCCCTCGGTCCGCAGGAGCCGGTACGGAAGCCCGCGGGCGCGCAACGTGCGCTCGAGCTCGGGGAGCTCTTCCCCCACCCGACGGCGGCCGGCGTGCGGGTTCACGATCACCGTGAGCTCGCCATAGGGGGTCGACATCGCGGGGGAATCCTATCGGTCGCTCAGATGCCCGTGTACGCGACCACGCCGCGGTTCACGGTGGCCCGTGCGCGACGAACGACCTCGGCCGCCTCCTCCCCCGCAACGTCCTCGATCTGACGAAGGAGGTCCAGGAGCTGCTTGCAGTTGCGGACGAAGTCGCCCGCGGCCATCCCCGTCTCGTGGAGGACGTCCTCGAGGGGTTGGCCCTCGCTCCATCGGTAGATGACCGACGCGAAGCCGTCGTCGAGCTCCCGGCAGAGCTCGACCTGGTGGCCGTCCTCGGCCCGCCGGACGCGGTGCCAGATCCGTTGGAGCCGCGCGAAGCGATCGGCCGTCTCGATCGTGGGCATCACTCCCGGTTCGGGCACCCGCTCCCGGGACTCGTAGACCACGGTCGAGACCAGGGCGGCCGCCTCCGAGGGGGCTAGCCCCGCCAGGAGCCCCTCGGCCAGGGCTTCGGCGACGAGGACGTCCCCCTCGCCGTAGATCCGGGCCAGCGTCCGTCCCTTGGGCAGGATCGCGAAGTCCTGCACGAACCCCAGCTCTTGCAGGACGTCGATCACCCGCTCGAACTGCCGGGCCAGCGTCTCGGTGCGGGTTCGGATGCGTCGTTCGATGCCCCGGACCTGCCGCTCGAGCTCGCTCGCCCGGACCGCCCACCGCTCGTGGGAGGGGCGCTCGGCGCAGGCGTGGCAGGGGTGGCGTTCGGCCTGGCGCTCGAGGTGCGCCGCCTCGCGGTCGGCCTCGGCGTCGACCGGTGCGCGGGACCGACGTGGCGGTCGAACGTCGAGGGCCACCAGCCTAGAGGCGACGTCACGTCGGTAGCGGGCGCTCCGCGCGCTCCCCGAGCGGGGCAGCGGCACGGTGGCCAGCGGAGCGGGCGGCTCCTGGAAGTCCCGGGCCGACAGGCGGAAGAACTTGCGATCTTGCGCGAGGACAGTCGGTCGGCCCTCGCGGTTGGACAACACGACCGCCAGACCCCGCCGCTTCGCTCGCGGGACGAAGATCACGTCCCCCGGACGCAGGGCCGCCAGGGCACCGCGGACCGCGTCTGAGCGGGCTCGCTCCCGCCCCTTCCGCGCCGCCTCCCGGATCTCCGCCACCCGCTCGCGCAGCCGCCAGTACGCCTGGAAGTCGCCGAGGTGGCATCGCATCTGGTCGCGGTAGCCGGCCAGGTACGCCTTGTCGCGCTCGAGCTGGCGCTGGAGGGCCACCACGCCCCGGTCGGCCAGGAACTGCGCGAACGAGGAGTTCAGCAGGTGGTGGGCCTCCTCGCGCGAGTAGTTCCGCACCAGGTTCACCGCCATGTTGTACGAGGGGCGGAACGACGAGGCGAGCTCGTAGGCCCTCGTGGATGCGAGCGAGGCCACCCGCTCGAACGCGACCTGGCGCTGGAAGATGACGATCGCGTGCCCCAGGTCGTCGATCCCCCGCCGACCGGCCCGACCGGTGAGCTGCGTGTACTCGCCGGGGGTGAGGAGCTCGTGACGCTCGCCCTGGAACTTCCACAGGTCCTCGATCACCACAGACCGCGCCGGCATGTTGATCCCCAGCGAGAGGGTCTCGGTGGCGAAGACCACCTTGACCAGGCCCGCCTCGAACAGCTCCTCCACCGTCTCCTTGAACACTGGCAGCATCCCCGCGTGATGCGCGGCGATCCCGGCTGCCAGGGCCTCCTCGAAGTCGTGGTAGCCGAGGGCCTTGAGGTCGCCCTCGTCCATCCAGGCGACCCGCATCTGTGCGAACTCGCGGATCCGTTGGGCCTCCTCGGACGAGGTGAGCCGGATCCCGGACGCCGTCACCCACTCCACGCTGCGGTCGCACCCGGCGCGGCTGAACACGAAGTAGATCGCCGGCAGCATCCCCTGCTCGTGCAGGACGTCCACGACCTCCTCGCGACGCGGGACGTACACGCGCCGGTGGCCCTCCCGGGGGCGAGGGATGCGCTGATGCTGCGCGGTGCCGGAGCCGCGTCGGTAGTAGGTCCGGTAGCGAACCTCCTCGCGATCGAGCGAAACGATGTAGGGGTTGGGCACCGGCTGCCCATCCTGCTCGACATGCATCGGATGGAGTTGGTGGCCGATGAGGTAGTGGTGCTCTAACGGCACCGGCCGTCGCTCCTCGATCACGACGCGTGTGGATCCGCGAAGGGTCCCGATCCACTCCCCGAACTCCTCGGCGTTGGAGATCGTGGCCGAGAGGCACACGACCGAGACCGAGAGCGGGAGGTGGATCAGGACCTCCTCCCACACCGCCCCTCGGTACGGATCCTGGAGGTAGTGGACCTCGTCCAGGACCACGGAGACGAGAGCGTCGAGCGTACCGCTCCGCTCGTACAGCATGTTGCGGAGGACCTCGGTGGTCATCACCACCACCGGCGCCTCGCCGTTGATCGTGTTGTCGCCGGTCAGCAGACCGACCTTGGCGGCCCCGTAGCGCGCGACGGAGTCGCCGAACTTCTGGTTGGAGAGCGCCTTCAGGGGCGTGGTGTAGAAGCACTTGCCGCCGCGCTCGAGTGCCCGCTCGACGGCGTACTCGGCCACCACCGTCTTCCCCGAACCCGTGGGCGCCGCGAGCAGGACGGACTCTCCGGACTCGAGCGCCTCCACGGCACGCAGCTGGAACCCGTCCAGCGAGAACGGGTACCGAGCGGCGAAGCGATCCACCTTGCTCACGACGACGAGTCTACGGGGCGGCGTCGGGTCGTCCGGGGAAGCGTTCAGCGCAGCCCGCAGGAGGCCAGGTGCTCTTCGAGGAGGCGGTTGAAGACGTCGGGGGCCTCGAGGTTCGTGAGGTGGCCCACCTCCTCCAGGATCTCCAGACGGGCCCCGGGGATCGCCGACGCCATCGCCCGGGCAGGCTCGACCGGGATCAGGCGATCACCGGTGGAGTGGATCACGAGGGTCGGCTGCCCGATCGCCGGCAGGTCCGGTGTGCTGTCCGGCCGCTCGGCCATCCCGAGGAGCGCCGCCGCGATGGCTTCCGGGCTCTGGTCGGAGATCAGCGAGCGGACCCGCTCCTGGAGTTCCGCGGGCGCGTCCTCCGCCAGGAGGACGGGGGGCTCGTTCGCGAGGAAGTTCCCCTCCGATCGGAGCCGTCCCGCCTGCTCCCGACGCCCCGCCGCACCTTCGGGTGTGTCGGCCACCGCGCGGGTGTTGGCCAGGACCATCCCCAGGAACCGGTCGGAGGCGCGGCGCCAGAGCTCGAACGTGACGTACCCCCCGATCGACAGACCGCACACGACGGCGCGCTCTATGCCGGCCTCGTCCAGGGCCTCGACCGCGCGCCGGGCGCACGCCGCCATCGTGGTCATCTCGCCGGCCGAGGGTGACCCGCCGAAGCCCGGTAGATCCGGGGCCGCGATGGGCAGCTCCTGGGGGAGCCCCGCGAGCTGCGGTTCCCACATCCTGGCGTCGAGCGGCCAGGCGTGGAGCAGCAGAAGGCCGTCGGCCGTGGCTACCCCCCCGCCGGTCCCGTGACGCCGGGGGGCGAGAGCCCCCCGGCGAGGGGATCGAGCACCCCTGCCATCGCCTGGGCTTCGACGTAGTCCTGGTAGCCGCCCGCGAAGATCCGGTCGGCCGCCTCCTGGGATCCGCGGGCCGCCGCGACCAGGTCGGAGCGTATCGTTCGGGGTGCCTCCGCCGCGAGCGCAGCCAGGTCGGCCGCCTGCCGGTACAGGCGCAGGCCCTCCACCATGGCATCCCGCCCGTCCAGCAAGGTCGATACGAAGACCTGATCGAACCCCTGATCGGCCACGATCGCCGTCACGTCGACGTTCTCCAGCGCCGTGGCCGCGCTGGCCGCGACATCCGAGACCGCGTCGACCGACGCCAGGGCTTCCTCCAGCTGACGCCCTCGCTCGATGCGATCGAGCGCCCCGGCCAGGTCGGCGAAAGCCTCGAAGCCGGCGGGGGGTACGGGCTGCCCCACCGTGGCGAGCGGCGGCTCAATCGCGGTGCCGTACCTGGTCATGGCGTTCGTCATGCGCTCCTGCAGCTCGCGCTCCCGGTTCTCCCGAGCTTCCTTGGCGAACCCGTACCAGAGCCCGGCGATCGCGGTGACACCCACGACGACCCCGATGGCGATCCAGAGGCCACGGCGCCGCCACAGCGGAGTCTTGACCGGCACGTACGCGGGCTTGGGGCCCCTGGCCACGCCCTTGGCGCCGCGGCTCTTGCTCTTCCCCTTGATCGCCATGCGATCCTTACCGTTTCAGGAGTCGGCCCACGATGATAGCGGCCTCGTAGAACAGCCACATCGGGACCGACATCGCGAGCATCGTGTACGGGTCGGAGCTCGGCGTGATGATCGCCGCGAAGATGGCGATGGACAGGATCGCGCCGCGACGCCACGCTCGCAGCTGCGTGGTGGAGATGACCCCCGCGGCGGTCAGGAAGATCAGGACGATCGGGAACTCGAACGCGATCCCGAACGACAGGGCCACGAGCATCACGAACGAGAGGAACCGGTCCCCGGTGAGCAGTGGCACGAACTGCTGGCCGGCGAACCCCAGGAGGAACCCGAGGGCCTTCGGGAGCGTCCAGTACGCGAACGCCGCGCCGAGCGCGAACAGCAGCATCGAGCTCAGCACGAACGGGATCGCGAGCCGGCGCTCCCGCTGCGTGAGCCCGGGCACGATGAACCGCCAGACCTGGTACAGGACGATCGGCAGAGCGATGAACAGGCCGAGGAACCCCACGAGCTTGAACTTGATCAACGCCGGCTCGAGCGCGCCCGAGTAGAACAGCGTGCACTCGCGCGTCGGCCGGATCTGCTGGGGAACGGTCTCCCAGTAGTCGCAGTACGGGTCCAAGAGGAGATCCACCACCCGGTCGAAGAGGAACCAACCGACGACGGCGCCGACGAGGATCGTCCCGAGCGAGACGAGCAGCCGGAACCGAAGCTCCTCCAGGTGCTCGACGAGGGTCATCGTGCCCTCGGCCTCGGAGCGACGGCGCCGGAGCCGCTGCGGGATCAGCTTCATCGGTGGCCCGCTCCACTACCCGGAGGTCGACTCCCCGGGACCCCCGGGGTCCTCGGATGGTGCGGAGTCGGGCTTCGGCTCCTCGGCAGGTGTGGGCCCGGGCGTGGGCTCCTCGACGGAAGACGCCGACGGGCGCTCGCGGGGTGGCCGCCCCGGGGATGGTGGCTGGTCGAGATCGACCCGGAAGCTGCGCTGGATCTCCTCGCGGGCCCGGCGGACCTCCGCCAATCCTCGTCCGAGGGTCCGAGAGATCTCGGCCACCTGGCTCGGCTCGGCGGTCGGATGGGTCGGAGACGCGGGGGCTCGGTCGGTCTCCGGAAGCCTCTGCTCGGTGTCCTGGGGTGCGGTCGGGCGCTCGTCTTCCAGGTTCACCTGGATCGTCTTGCGCACGTCGTCCTGGGCCCGGCGCAACTCGCGGAGTCCCTTGCCGAGCGACCGCGCCAGCTCGGGCAGCCGTCGCGGCCCGACGACGAGCAGCGCGACCACCAGGATGAGCAGGAGTTCCTGGGGACCGATGTTGAGCATCCGACGAGGAATCCTACCGCCGGGCTGAGCGTGGGTCGGCGGGCCGGCTCCGATGTTGGGCGCGGGCGGCGGCTCGATCGCCCTCCGCCCCGATCTGGGTCGCGATCGGACTCACTTCGTCGCGGAGGCGTCCGAGGGCCCGCGCGAGCACCTGCACGTGACGGACGAGGGCGATCGCGACGGCGAGGACCGCGACCGTCGTCACCAGCGCGACGATGAGCCAGACGATAGCGGGTGTGGACACCCCTCGATGCTAGTCGAGCGTGGATCGGTGGGCACGCCTACCGGCGAGCAAGGAAGTCTCGGATGGAGGAGTCGTCCCGGAGCTTGAAGTGGAAGTCGATCAGGTCGTCGATGGTGAACGGCGGGCCATCGGGAAGCGGACCGCGAGGGTCCTCCTCGGGGAGGTCGTCGTCGAACGGCAAAGTCGCGGCTCCCCCGCGCCCGGCCACGTCGACACCCGCCGAGACCAGTAGGGCCACGATCTTGCGGTCCGCCCGCTTCTCCACCGCATCCATGCAGTTGGGGCAGGTGAACCGGTAGGTGCCCTCTCGACCGTCCGTCGCGACGAGGAGGAGGATCGACTCGGGTCCCATGTCGACCTCTCCGCAGCGGGGGCAGGTGGTCCTGATGGTGGTCATGACACCAGCACTATCGGCGATGCCGTTGGGCCGCTTGAGGCTCGTGGGACCGGTGGGGACTACCCTATCCGTACCGTTTCTCGGTCCGGACCGCGAGCTCGCGGACCCGGTCCTTCAGCCCCTCCGGGGACAGGATCTCGGCATCGGGACCCAGCCGTAGCAGCAAGCGCTCGAGCCACTCCAGGCGTCCGGCCGGGAGCGACACGTCCAGCCGGCCGTCGTCGAGCTCGGTCCGCTCGGCGGTCTCGTAGTACTCGGCGACCCATCGGGCTGCCGGGTTCAGACGCAGCCGGACTTCCACGTCGTCCCGGCCGGGCGTGTACAGGGGACGGCCCGCCCCCGCCAGGCCGCGGGGCTCGAACCGCTGCCCGGTCGACTCCACGGAGCGCATCCGGTCCGCCCGGAACAGGCGTTCGGCGTCCGAGCGATGGTCCCATGCCGTCACGTACCAGTTCCCGATGGCGAAGAAGACCTCCTCGGGGTCGATCTCGCGCTCGGAGACCTCGGTGGTGGAGGCCGCGTAATACTCGATCCGGAGGCGCTCGCGGCGGGCGGCGGCCGTCCGCAGGATCCCGAGCGCCTCGACCGCACGGCCGCCGCCCGCCGCATCCACCCGCTCGGGCAGCTCCCCCAGGGTATCCGGACCCAGTCCCTCGGCCAGCTTGGCCAGCGCGGAGCCGAGCGCGGGTGCCTCCTCGAGGCCCGGGGTACCGGCGAGCGCGATGCCACGCAGGTACAAGGCCAGTGCCTCGCTCCGGGTGAGGCGGAGCGGTCGGGCGAAGTAGTCCGCCATCCGGATCCAGATCCGGCCGTCCTGGATATCCACGTCGATCAGGTCTCCAGGCCCGTAAGGGGGTAGCCCCGAAACGAAGAGCAGGTTCAGGTCCTCCAGCAGCTCGCGTTCCGACAGCCCGAACAGGCGTACGGCCTCTGCCACCGGAGTCCCGGGGTGGCGGACGAGGTACGGGACGACCGCCAGGAGGCGTCGCAGCCGTTCGGAGGCCCGGAGGGGCTGCGTGCGGCGAGCTGGCGCCGCGTTGCCCCCCGGATCCCCGCCCGGGGACTCAGAGCGCGGCAACGGTCGCCTCCAGCCGTCGCAGGACCTCCGCGCGGAGCTCGGACGGCTCCGATGCCTCCGCGTCGGGCCCGAAGGACAAGACCCAGGCGGCCAGGCTCTCGCCCGGGTGGGACGGGACGGAGATCTCCGTCCACCCGTCATCCCGCGTCCCGATTATCTCGGCCCCTGGGATCCCCTTCGACGCCCACCAGGCGACGTGGGGGGCGAACGCCACGATCGCCGTCGTCCGCGGCTCGCCCGGTCCCCAGGGGCCGGCCTGCACGTGGTCGGCGGCCCGGAAGCCCTCGGGAGGCCTACTCCCGTCGCCGACGCTCGCCGGCTGGGAAACGATCCGGGACACACGGAAGGATCGGATCTCGGAGCGGTCCAGGTCCCGTCCCACCAGGTACCAGTGACCGCCGCGCACGACGAGGCCGTGCGCGTCGACGGTCCGCTCGGCCGCCTCTCCTCGGGCGGTCCGATACGGAAAGCGGACCCGTCGCGAAGACGCGACGGCCTCGGCGAGGAGGGTCAGCCGCGGGTCTCCACCGGCCGAGCCCTCGCCGAGCCCCGTTCCTGCCAAGCCGGAGAAGACGCCTGCCTCCGCACCGGACAGGAGCTTGCGGACGGCGTCCTCGGCCGACGCATCTCCGCCCGAGCGCGCCGCCACGAACAGCGCCGAGATCTCCTCTGGCGTGAACGAGATCTCCGGCAGATAATAGCGATCCTTCAGGATCGTGTAGCCCTGGTCCGCATCCCACACGTCTATCGGGACCACCTCGATCGGAACCCCGATGTCGCGCAGGACGTCCTTGTCCCGCTCGAACATGCGCTTGGCGCTGTTCACGTCCGGGTGCTCGTAGGCCTGGCTGAGCTTCGCGCGGATGTCGTCGAACGTGAGCGGTCGCCGGGACTCGAGCAGGAGGGCGACCAGGTTGACCAGGCGCTCGAGCGGTTGCATCGCCGCGGCATCATACTCTCGGCATGTCGGCGTTCCGAGAGGGGGTGCGGAGGGGTCGAGGAGCGAGCCGGGAGGTGGGCGAAGCCCCCCGCGGAGGGGGCGTTCGTCTGCGCCGGGGCCGTGTGCTGGAGACGCTGGCCACGCGTCCGGGCGCCATCGAGCTCTCCGTGGAGGTCGCCGGCCAGCGGGCGGTGGCGCTCGCGTACCCGGACCTGGTCGGCCCGGTCGCCGAGGGCGACGTGGTGGTCGTGAACACGTCCGCCGTGGAGCTGGAGCTTGGGACCGGCGGATCCCACGTCGTCATCGCCGTCGAGGGCGGACCGGACACGGAGCTCGGTCCCGTCGGACGCGTCCTCAAGGCTCGCTACACGCCGCACCAGGTCGCCGTGACCGCCGTGGAGGAGACGCATCGGGACGCCCTCGAGGGGTCGATGGGCCTCCGTGGCACACCGGTGGTGTGCGCCCCGCTCCACTCGATGATCGCGCCGGTCGCGGCCGGAGCCAAGGCAGCCGGCGCCGACCGGGTCGCGTACGTGATGACGGACGGGGCGGCCCTGCCCGGGGCCCTTTCGCGCCTGGTCCCGCGGCTGCGGACGGCCGGGCTCGTGGACGCCTTCCTGACCTGCGGCCAGGCCTTCGGCGGGGAACTCGAGGCAGTCACCCTGTGGACCGCTCTGCTGGCCGCTGTCGAGGTCGCGGGCGCCGAGGTCGTGGTGGTGGCGGATGGACCGGGGAACCTCGGGACGGACACCACGTGGGGGGTGAGCGCGTTGGGCAGCGGGCAGGCACTGAACGCGGTCGAGGTGCTGCGCGGCCGGCCCGTGGCGGCGCTCCGTCTCTCCTTCGCCGATCCGCGCGAACGGCACCGGATCGTCTCGCACCATACCCTCACGATCCTCGAGCGCGTGTGCACGGCACGCACGAACGTGGCCGTTCCGGTGCTCGAGGATCCTCAGGAACGGGACGCGGTCTGGAACGCGCTGCGGGCCCGGAAGCTCGAGGAGCGGCACCAGCTCGTCGAGGTCGATGGCCGCCCCGGCCTCGGACGCCTGGCAGAGCTCGGCATCGACGTCCAGAGCATGGGTCGCGTCCCGGACGACGACCCCGCGTTCTTCCTGGCGGCGAGCGCGGCCGGTGTGCTCGCCGCCAGGATGGCGGCGAGCTCCCGCCGCTACCGTGCGTGAGACATCCGGGATGCTCGATCCCGGAGCGCGCAGGCGGCTATCCGTCGCGCTGGAGGAGTACGACCGGCTCGGGTGAGGACGCGCGTCGTCCTCACATATGGGCGATCAGCTGCTCGACCCGCTCGTCGGCGCTGCGGAAGGGGTCCTTGCACAGCACCGTCCGCTGGGCCTGGTCGTTCAGCTTCAGATGGACCCAGTCGACCGTGTAATCCCGCCGCTTCTGCTTGGCCTGCTTGATGAAGTCGCCTCTCAGCTTGGCTCGGGTCGTCTGCGGCGGCTCGCGCATCGCCCGCGTGATGTCTCTCTCGGTGACCGCGCGCTCCACCCGGCCGGTACGCTCCATCAGGTAGTAGAGGCCTCGCGTCCGGTTCACGTCGTGGTAGGCGAGGTCCAGCAGCGCCACCTTGGGATGCGAGAGTGGGAGGCCGTGCTTCTCGCGGTAGCGCTCGATCATCAGCTGCTTCGCCACCCAGTCGACCTTGCTGACGAGCCGCTCGGGCTCCCCGGCGGCGAGCGTGTCCAGGGCCTGGCGCCACTCCTCCAGGAGCTCCTTCGAGCGCGGGTCGGTCCCGCGGCGCTCCAGGAACCGCGCGGTCCGCTCGAAGTACTCCTCCTGCACCTCGATCGCGTTGAGCTCACGCCCGTTGGCCAGACGCACCTTGCGGCGGCAGGCGACGTCGTGACTGATCTCGCGGATCGCCCGGATCGGGTTCTCGAGCGAGAGGTCGCGCATCACGGTGTTGGCCTCGAGCATCCGCAGCACCAGGTCCGTGATGCCCACCTTCATGTAGGTCGTCCACTCGTTCATGTTCGAATCGCCGACTATCACGTGCAGCCGACGATAGCGCTCGGCGTCGGCGTGCGGTTCGTCCCGGGTGTTGATGATCGGGCGCGAGCGCGTGGTGGCGCTCGAGACGCCCTCCCAGATGTGCTCGGCGCGCTGCGCGAGGCAGAACTGGGCGCCGCGAGGCCCGTGGAGGACCTTCCCGGCACCGCAGTAGATCTGCCTGGTGACGAAGAAGGGAATCAGGAGCTCTGCCATCCGCGCGAACTCGCCTTGACGCGCGACCAGGTAGTTCTCGTGGCAGCCGTAGGAGTTCCCGGCGGAGTCCGTGTTGTTCTTGAAGAGGTAGACCTGACCGCTGATCCCCTCCTCGTGCAGCCGGACCTCGGCGGCGGCCAGCAGGGCCTCCAGGATCCGCTCCCCCGCCTTGTCGTGTCCGACCAGGTCCGGGATCGAGTCGCACTCGGGCGTGGCGTACTCGGGGTGGGAGCCGACGTCCAGGTACAACCGAGCGCCGTTCTCCAGGAAGACGTTCGAGGACCGGCCCCAGTGGACCACGCGGCGGAAGAGGTAGCGGGCGACCTCGTCGGGGGACAGCCGCCGCTGGCCCCGGAACGTGCAGGTGACGCCGTACTCGTTCTCCAAGCCGAAGATGCGTCGTTCCACGGAGAGAGTGTAGGCCCGGCGCGGGCGCGCGCCCGGGAACCGCCCGCTCAGGCGGTCAGGATCGTCGCCACCTCGTCCTCGGCGAGGCGCCGGAACTTGCGCCGCTGGGATCGCGTCCGGTCGAGCACCCCTGCCTCGACCGACCTCGGCTCGATCTGTCGTCCCTCGGCCGCCCCCAGGGCCTTGACGCACTCCCGGACCGCGGTGGCCAGATCCCAGCCCTCACGATAGGCGTCGCGCACGGCCCCGTTGAGGGCTTCGGCGTGACCACCGATCGCCACGGACCCCTGCTCGTCGGTCACGGTCCCGTCGAACAGGACGTGATAGATCTCGTTGCGCCCAACGTCGGCGGCCACCTCGCCGACGAGGAGCTCCACCTCGTACGGCTTCATCTGTTGGGTGAAGATGGTGGCCAGCGCCGTCGAGTACGCGTTGGCCAGGTCCTTGGCACGGACATCGTCGCGCCCGTACGAGTACCCGCGGAGGTCGGCCAGCCGGACGCCGCTGATCCTGAGGTCCTCGAACTCGCTGTACTTGCCCACCCCGGCGAACGCGATCCGGTCGTAGATCTCGCTGATCTTGTGGAGGGTGGCGCTGGGGTTCTCGGCGATGAAGAGGATCCCGTCCTCGTACTCCAGTCCCACGACGGACTTGCCCCGCGCGATCCCCTTGTGCGCGAAGTCCGAACGATCCTTCATCAGCTGCTCGGGCGGCACGTAGGGCATGAAGGTCACGCCGGCGCTCCCTCCCCGCCCGAGCCGGTGGACCCGGCGTCCCCCGACACGATCCGCTCGTACGCGGCCCGGACCTCCTCCTCGACGGCCACCTGCGCTCCCTCCGCGGTCACGACCACCACCGTCGGGTAGATCCCCCGGGCGGGGTCCGGACCTCCGGTGGCCGCGTCCTCCTGTGAGGCGTCGGTCAGGGCCTCGACCGCCACCCGGACGGCCTCCTCGCGCTGGAGTTCTGGGCGCCAGAGCTTCTTCAACGAGCTGTGGGCCGGACGGCCCCCGGACCCGGTCGCGTGGAAATCGTCCTCCTCCCATCGACCGCCCGTGGCGTCGTAGTAGAAGATCCGGCCCTCCCGGCGTCGATCGTCGAAGCCGCCGAAGAGGGGGACGACCACCAGACCCTGGAGCGCGAGGGGGAAGTTGCCACGGATCATCTGGGCCAGGCGGTTGGCCTTGCCGTCCAGCGACAGCCGGTCCCCGGTGATCTTCTCGTAGTGCTCGAGCTCCAGCTGGAAGAGCTTGACGATCTCGGTCGCCTGTCCGGCGGCGCCGGCGATGGCGATCACCGAGTGGTCGTCGGCCGGGAAGACCTTCTCGATCCGGTCGTCGGCGATCGCGTATCCCTCGGTGGCGCGCCGGTCACCGGCGAACACGACCCCGCCGGCGAACTTGAGCCCGACCACCGTGGTCCCATGGGGGACGCGCAGGTCCTCGGCAGCGGGCGCGGGCGCGGGGGCGCGTGGGAGCGCCTCGGGGCGGGAGGCCGTCACCAGATCGAAGAAGCTCGGGTTCGCACCGAACCCGCCGCCGGAGGCGACGGGCGGAACCTGGGGCCTGTCGGTCATTCGCCGCCCTTCTGGACGTAGCTCTTGACGAACTCCTCGGCATTCTCCTCGAGCACCGAGTCGATCTCGTCCAGGATCTCGTCCATCTCCTCCTTGA
Organism: uncultured Actinomycetes bacterium; assembly: GCA_964640085.1. Taxonomy (GTDB): domain Bacteria; phylum Actinomycetota; class UBA4738; order UBA4738; family HRBIN12; genus CAZXFA01. The sequence goes on from CAZXFA010000013.1 coordinate 67,300, forward strand.
GCTTCTCTCCGCGGGAGGAGGCGGTGACCTGGCCGGCGTCCTCGCTCTCGCCGTCGCCCCGCTTCTGGATCCGCTTCTGTTCCTGCTCTTGCGGCACGATCGCTCCTCGGCGTGGGTGCTCCCCGCGTGCACGGAATCCTACCGCGCGTCGACGCTACGACCCCAGAAGCCCGATCAGCGAGGCGGGGTCGGAGGCCCGGTCGAACAGTTCCTCGACGTGGGCCCGGGTCCCACGGAGCGGCTCCCGCATCGGGACCCGCTGGAGGGCGTCCCTCCCCGTGTCGAAGATCAGGGAGTCCCAGCTCGCGGCGGTGATCGCGTCCGGGAACCGGGAGATACATGTGCCCCGGAAGTAGGCGCGCGTGTCCTCCGGCGGGGCCAGGACGGCCCGCTGGACCTCCTCTTCGGTCACGACTCGCTCCACCTTCTGGCCAGCCGCGAGGCGGTGATAGAGGCCCCGGTCGCGTCGGACGTCGTGGTACTGCAGATCGACCAGCCGGAGCTTGGGATCGTTCCACGTCAGCCCGTCACGGCTCCGGTAGCCCTCGAGCAGGCGAAGCTTGGCCACCCAATCCAGCTCCCGGTGCAGCTGCATCGGGTCGTCCTCCAGACCGGAGAGCACCGTCTCCCAGCGCTCGACGACGTCCGGGTGCTCGCCGGTCGGGTCCTCGTGCTCGACGTACTTCTTGGCTCGCTCCAGGTACTCCCACTGGAGCTGGACGGCCGTCAGACGCCGCCCGTCGGCCAGCCGCACCTCGGCTCGGCAGGACAGATCGCGCGAGACCTCGTGCAGCGACGCCACCGGGTTGGCAAGGGAGAGGTCCGGGAGGTAATCGTCCTCGATCATCTTGAGCACCAGGGCCGTGGTGCCGACCTTGAGGTAGGTCGCGACCTCGCAGAGGTTCGCGTCTCCCAGGATCACGTGGAGTCGGCGGTACTTCTCCGGATCGGCGTGCGGTTCGTCCCGCGTGTTGATGATCGGACGCTTCAGGGTGGTCTCCAGCCCGACCTCGGCCTCGAAGAAGTCGGCTCGCTGACTGAGCTGGTAGCGGAACCGATCGCCCTCGTCCCACGGCGCCTCGGCACCGAGCTTGCCGGCGCCGCAGAAGATCTGGCGAGAGACGAAGAACGGCGTGAGGTCGCGGACGATGTTGGCGAACGGGACCGCGCGATCGACCAGGTAGTTCTCGTGGGTCCCATAGGAGTTCCCCTTGCCATCGGTGTTGTTCTTGTACACCGCCAGCCGCTGGCCGCCCGGCATGGCGCGTTCGAGCTCCTGCAGCGATCGCTCGAGGATCCGCTCCCCTGCCTTGTCGTGGATCACGAGCTCGCGCGGGGTGGCGCACTCGGGGGTGGAGTACTCGGGATGCGCGTGGTCCACGTAGTACCGGGCCCCGTTCGGGAGGATCACGTTGGCCAGGCCGAGATCCTCCTCCATCGGCTCGCGCACCTGGAGGGGCTCGAAGCCTCGCGCGTCGCGCAGCGGGGATTCCTGCTCGTAGTCCCAGCGGATCCGGCGCAGGGCGCCGGCGAAGGTACTGATCAGCAGGGAGGACGAGATCACCGGGTTGAACTCGGGCGATGCGACCGCCGCGATCCCGTATTCGGTCTCGGTCCCGATGACCTTGGGGATGGCCATCGGCGCAGCCTACAGGTACTGGCCGGCGCTCACACGCTCGACCTGCCGACCTTCGCCTTCGGCGTCCCCCAGGAGGGTTCGGACGTAGACGATCCGCTCGCCCTTCTTGCCGGAGATGCGGGCCCAGTCGTCGGGGTTGGT
>CAZXFA010000014.1:0-66851 GCA_964640085.1 uncultured Actinomycetes bacterium
CAGCGTCGAGACCTCCGAGCCAGCCTGCGTGAACCGGAAGATGTTGTCGATGAACAGCAGGACGTCCTTCCGCTCGACGTCGCGGAAGTACTCGGCCATCGTGAGCCCCGACAGCGCGACCCGCAGGCGGACGCCCGGTGGCTCGTCCATCTGACCGAACACCAGGGCCGTCTTCTCGATCACGCCGGACTCGGTCATGTCCAGGAACAGGTCGTTGCCCTCGCGCGTGCGCTCGCCGACGCCGGCGAAGACCGAGACGCCGCCGTGCTGCTCGGCCTGGCGACGGATCATCTCCTGGATGAGCACGGTCTTGCCCACGCCGGCGCCGCCGAACATGCCGATCTTGCCGCCCTGCACGTACGGCTCCAGGAGGTCGATCACCTTGATCCCCGTCTCGAGCATCTGCTGCTTGGGCTCGAGTTCCTCGAACGGCGGCGCTTCGCGGTGGATCGGCCAGCGATCGCTCGCGTGGATCTGGTCGGCCGTGGTGTCGAGCGGCTCGCCGAGCACGTTGTAGACGTGGCCGAGGACGCCCTCCCCAACGGGGACGCTGATCGGCGCCCCCGTGTTCTCGACCGAGGTCCCGCGCACCAGGCCGTCGGTCGGCCTGAGGGCGATCGCCCGCACGGTCCCCTCCCCCACGTGTTGAGCGACCTCGCACGTGATCGTCGTGGTCTGGCCCTCGAGCTCAACGGCCACACGGAGAGCGGTGTTGATCTCGGGGAGCGACTCGGGCGGGAACTCCACGTCCACCACCGGGCCGATCACCCGGACGATCCTGCCGTTGGGTCGGTCTGTGTCAGCCATCCGTTCGCTCACTCCCCCAGAGGCCCAGGGTGGGCCACCGCTCGCGCGTCCGCGCTCGCCGTGTCAGCCCCCCGGACCCTCTGCAGCCTGAGACAGGGCCTCGGCCCCACCCACGATCTCCATGATCTCCGTCGTGATCTCGTCCTGGCGGGCGCGGTTCGCCTGCCGGGTCAGCACCTTGATCAGCTCGTCGGCGTTGTCGGTGGCCGCGGCCATCGCCCGTTGGCGTGCGGCGTTCTCCGAGGCCGCGGACTCGAGGAAGGCGAAGAACACCTTCGTGATGACGTACTGGGGCAACAGCTCGTCGAGGATCTGCGCCGGCCCCGGCTCGAAGATGTACTCGGCGTGCGGACGTCCGGGCTCTCCGGACACGAGCTCCTCGGGAGCGATCGGAAGGAACCGCTGGTCCGTCGCGCGGAACGTGAACGCCGAGCGGAAGTCCGTGTAGAGGGTGTGCAGCTCGTCGATCCGCCGCGAGCCGAAATCCTCGATCAACCGCCGACCGATCTCCTCCGCGACCGCGTAGCGAGGGACCTCGGAGAACCCAGACCACGACGCCTCCATCGGCATGCCGCGGAAGCGCAGGTACGAGATCGACTTCTTGCCGGTCGCGTAGATGATCGGCTCCACCCCTCGAGCCCGGATCCGCTCGAGCACCCCCTCGCTCAGCTTGAGGACGTTTGCGTTGTAGGAGCCGGCGAGCCCGCGATCCGAGCTGAGGATCAGCACGCCGGCCCGCTCGGGTCGAACTCGCTCCTCGAGGAGCGGGTGCGCGAGCGAGCCTGTCTGGCGAGCCACGTCCTCCATCGCCCGCGTGAGCAGGTCCGCGTAGGGCCGGGCCTCGGCGACCCGCTGCTGCGCCCTGACGATCCGCGAGGCCGCGATGAGCTCCATCGCCCGGGTGATCTTCATCGTCGACTGGACCGAACGGATCCGTCGACGGACGACGCGGAGCTTGGCCCCCATCGATCCCTACTCGCCGGGGCCCTCGTCGGTCTCGTCCTCGTCCGCCGAGGACAGGCGTTCCCAGCCCACGTCGGGCTTGACCTCGTCCGGGGAGGACCCGACGCCCGCCGCGTGGTGGCTGTCGTCCGCCTCGCGCGTCGCGACGAAGGTCTCCGCGAACTCCTCGATGGCCTGCCGGAGGGCGGTCTCGGTCTCCTCGGAGAGGTCGCCCGTCTCCGCGATCGCCTGGAGCACGTCCGTACGCAACCCCAGATGATCGGTGAACCCCTCGACGAACCGCGTGGCCGCATCGACGGGCACGCGGTCCAGGTAGCCACCGGTCCCCACCCAGATCGCCACCACCTGGCGTTCCACCGGCACGGGCTGGTACTGGGGCTGCTTGAGGATCTCTACCACGCGCGCGCCCCTGGCCAGCTGCTGCTGGGAGGCCTTGTCCAGCTCCGACCCGAACTGAGCGAACGCCTCGAGCGCCCGGTACTGCGCGAGGTCGATCCGCAGCCGGCCGGCGATCTTCTTCATCGCCTTGATCTGGGCGTTCCCGCCGACCCGGGAGACCGAGATCCCCACGTTGATCGCGGGGCGTACGCCGGCGAAGAACAGGTCCGGCTCGAGGTAGATCTGCCCGTCGGTGATCGAGATGACGTTGGTCGGGATGTACGCCGACACGTCGTTGCCCTTGGTCTCGATGATTGGGAGGGCGGTGAGCGACCCGCCGCCGAGCTCGTCGGAGAGCTTGGCCGCGCGCTCGAGCAGCCGCGAGTGCAGGTAGAAGACGTCGCCCGGATACGCCTCGCGACCCGGGGGTCGGCGCAGCAGGAGGGAGAGGGTCCGGTAGGCCGTCGCCTGCTTCGAGAGGTCGTCGTACACGGCCAGCGCATGCTTGCCCTCGTACATCCAGTGCGCCCCGAGCGCCGCCCCGGCGTAGGGGGCGATGTACTGGAAGGGCGTGGGGTCCGACGCCGCCGCGTTGATCACCACGGTGTACTCGAGCGCCCCGTTCTCGCGCAGGGTCTCGACCACCTCCGCGACCGTTGAGGCCTTCTGCCCGACCGCGACGTAGATGCACCGGACCTGCTTCTTGGCATCACCGCTGGCCCAGTTGTCGCGCTGGGCGATGATCGTGTCGAGCGCGATCGCGGTCTTGCCCGTTTGGCGGTCGCCGATGATGAGCTCGCGCTGACCCCGGCCGATCGGCGTCATCGCGTCGATCGCCGTGATGCCCGTCTGGAGCGGTTCCTTCACCGGCTGGCGATCGACCACGTTCGCCGCCTGCACCTCCAGGTTCCGCCGCCCCTCCGCTCGGATGGGCCCCTTCCCGTCCAGCGGTTCCCCGAGGGGATCGATCACCCGTCCGAGGAACCCGTCGCCCACGGGGACCGAGAGGATCTTGCCGGTCTGCTTGACGTGGTCGCCCTCCTCGATGTGGGCCGACTCGCCCAGGATGATGCAGCCGATCTCGTCTTCGTCCAGGTTGAACGCCAGGCCCAGCACGCCTCCGGGGAACTCGAGCAGCTCGTTGGCCATCGCCCGGGGCAGGCCCTTCACCCGCGCGATCCCGTCGCCCGCCTCCACGACGCGGCCGACCACTTCGCGCTCGACCGTCGGCGTCCAGCTCTCCACGTTCCGACGCAACGCCTCCGCGATGCGCTGCGGGTCGATGTTCAGCTCGTCCACTGCCATCGGGTCACTCGCTCCCTCGATCTCGGGCCTCCGCCAGACGCTGACGGGCCTCGGCCAGCCGGCTCCGCACCGAGCCGTCGAAGACCTCCCCTCCGACCCTGGCGACGACCCCGCCGATCAGGCCCGGGTCGACCATCACCTTCACCTCGATCTTCCGCCCGGTGGCCCGCGACAGCGCGTCGGCGAGCCGGCGGCGCTGCTCCGCATCCAGCGGCACCGCGCTGCGGACCTCGGCGATCTGATGCTCGCGGCGCTCGGCAGCCACGGCCGCGAGCTCCTCGACGATCCTGCCCAGCTCCCGTCCACGGCCCTGCTCCACGAGGAACCCGAGCAGGTTGACGGCCACCGGGTTCGCCCGCTCGCCGAGCGAGTCGCGGATCAGACCTCGCTTGTTCTCGGCCGGGAGCGCGGGGTCGATCAACGCCTCCCGCAACCTCGGCTCCCGCTCCAACATCTTCCCGAACGCGTACAGCTGGGACTCGACCGGTTCGAGCTCGCCCTCGGCCTCGGCCACGGCGAACAGCGCGTCGGCGTACCCGCGCACCAGGGAGTCCCGCTCGACCATCTCAGTTCCGTCCGTCCCCGCCCACCTGATCGATGTACTCGTCGACCAGCCGCTGGTGCGCGGCGGTGTCGAGCGAAGCGCCGACGACCCGGCCGGCGAGCTCGACGGCGATCTGGCCGACCTGGGTCCGGAGCTCCTCGAAGACGCGATCGCGCTCGGCCCTGATCTCCTCCTGGGCCCGCGCCACGATGCCCTGGGCCTCCCCCTCGGCCCGGTCCTGGAGCTCGCGGCGCAGCTGATCGGCCGTCCGGCGGGCCTCCTCGATGATCCGGTCCGCCTCCTCCCGAGCACCGGCCAGCTGAGCCCGGTACTCGGCCAGCTCTCGTTCCGCCGACGTCCGAGCCCCCTCCGCCTTCTCCAGGTCTCCCTGGATCTTCTCCGTGCGGGCCGCGAGCATCTTGTTCAGCGCGGGGAAGGCGAACCGCGCCAGGATCAGGAACACGATGAGGAAGGTGATCCCGCCGACGATCATCTCGACCGGCTCGGGCAGAAGCGGGTTCGGCGCCTCCTCAACGGCCTCGGCGGCCTCGGCGGCCGCGAGCATCGCCCAGGTCATGTCGTCCCCCCTAGATGATGAAGCTCAGGACGAAGCCGAACAGGGCCAGCGCCTCGACGAAGGCGATGCCGAGGAACATCGTCGTCCGCACCATGCCCGCGGCCTCGGGTTGGCGGGCCATGGCCTCCACGGCCTTGCCGACCAGGAAGCCGATCCCGATCCCGGGGCCGATCGCACCGAGGCCGTACACCAGACCCTTGCCGATCGTCCCCACGTCGCCCTCGACCTGCGCGAGGACGCCGATGAGTTGACGGAACATCCTTCTCCTCCTCCTAGTGCTCGGGGTGGATCGCCAGGCCGACGTAGACGGCCGTCAGGATCGTGAAGATGTATGCCTGCAGGACGGACACGAGGATCTCGAAGATCATCAGGAAGATCCCGAGCCCGAACGCCGGGATCGCGAACGGGATCGTGGCGGGCTTCAGGGCCAGGTACGCCGTCCCCAGGAAGAAGATCGTGAGGATCAGGTGCCCGGCCACCATGTTGGCCAGGAGACGGACGGTCAGCGTGACCGGCCGGACCAGGAAGGTCGAGACGAACTCGATCGGCGTGACCAGGACGTACAGGGCGGCGGGCACACCTGGCGGGAACAGCGCGTCCTTGAAGAACCCGAGCCGGTGGCGCTTGATCCCGGCTCCGATGAACAACACGTAGGACAGGATCGCGAGCAGCGGTGGGATGGCCATCCGGGACGTCGTCGGGAAGTGGATCAGCGGCAAGATCTCGAAGATGTTGTTGACGAAGATGAACACGAACATCGTCGCGAGGAACGGGACCCACGGCAGCCCGTCGCGTCCCATCACCTCGAGCGCGATCCCGTTCCGCACGAACTCGACCACGGCCTCCATCGCGTTCTGCAACCCCTTCGGCACGAGCCGCGGGCGGCGGAACGCGATCAGGAACAGCGCCAGGACCACGATCGCGGCGACGATCATGAGGAGCGATGCGCGGTTCAGGCAGGCGTCGCCGCTGCCGATGACGCAGTGCGTCTCGAAGATCTCGGTGCCGGGTGCCTCGAACCCCTCGGGCGGCCCGGTGAACGCCACGATCCCGGCGAGCATCCTCATGCCTCCCGAGCAGCCAGCCGCTCGGCGGCCCGGGCGGCCGCGGGATCGGCCGGGATCTCGAGAGCCGCGCCCACGCCCCCGAGGGCGAGCTTCGCCTCGTAGGCCAGGAGCGCCAGGGTGCCGGGGACCACGGCCAGACCGAACGCGACCGGTGAGAACCACGCGAACCGGTCGAGCGCGAACAGCAGCGCGACGATCGCCCCGAGCCGGACCACCACGCCGGCCAGCGCCACCACGTGGACGGCCGTGACGGAGATACCGGCCGCCCATGCGAGCGACAGCCCGTGCGCCGCGAAGTTCGACACGACCACGACGATCCCGATGACCGCCGAGGCCGCCGTGTCGGCGCCACCCGACCAGAGACCGATGACTCCGGCGAGCGCCACGGCCGTCGCACCGGGCACGAGGGCCCTGCGGATCATGTCCCGTTCAGGTCTCGTGTCGCTCATCGCTCCCGTACTTCAGGTACACCAGGTAGATCGAGGCGGAGACCCCGACCAGCATCCCGATCGGCAGGAAGAGCCATCGGAAGCCCACCAACCGGTCGAGCAGGTACCCGACCCCGCCCCACACGAGGATGCCCGCGACGAGCGTCCCGGTCAGGGCCCAGGCCGTGCCCATCCCGCTCCAACCATCCCCGCGACCGGCCATGGGCGCGGGCAGTATAGCCGTGGCCCCGCTCGCACGTCAAAGCTCGCGACGCGCGTTTCCCCAGGTAGATGGCCATATCGGACCCGCCCTCGCGGAGCTTGTGAAACCCTTCACGAACGTCTGGCGGGTCATGCCCGACGGCGGTGGACGAACGCGTTAGCCAGGGCCGCGATCACCCCTGCACCGAACAGGATCGTCCCCACAACGTTCACCTGTGGAGGGATCCCGATCCGCTGCGCCCCGTAGACCCAGAGCGGGAACGTGTTGGTCTGGCCGGCGACGAAGTTTGTGATGACGAAGTCGTCCAGGGAGAGCACGAACGCCAGCAGGAACCCCGCCAGGATCGCCGGCGCGATCAGCGGCAGGGTTATCTTGTAGAACGCAACGAGCGGGGTCGCGAACAGGTCCTGAGCCGCCTCCTCGAGCGACCGATCCAGCCCCTGAACCCGGGCGCGCACCGTGACTGCTACGAAGGCGATCGAGAACCCGATGTGCGACAGCAGGATCGAGGACAGACCCAGCGGGAAGTCGGCCTGCACGAACATCGAGAGCAGCGACGAGCCGAGGACGATCTCGGGGACGGCGATGGCGAGGAAGATGACGAAGTCCACCGCCACGAGCCCGCGGAATCGGTAGCGCCCGATCGCCAAGCCGAACAGCGTTCCGAGCGCGGTCGCCAAGATTGCGGACACCGGCGCCACGATCAACGAGTTCTTGACCGACTCGGACAACCCCTGTGGCGTGAAGATGTTCTTCCACCAGTTCAGGGTGAACCCCCAGAACCTGGGGGTCTGGGTCGGTCGGATGCCCTGGACGTCATTGAACCCGTACAGGATCATCACGAGGACCGGGCTCGCGAGGTACAGGATCATCACGATCGTGTAGGTCGGCAGGATGAACCGGGTCCATCGGCCGCTCGGCGGGTTCGGCGGCGGCAGCTCGCGCGTGTCCGCTCGCAGAGGCTCGGCGGTGACGGTCGCGCTCATTCCACCCTCGCCGCAGCCGCCCTGGTGGCCTCTTCCGTCCCGAGGATCCGGGCGTAGACGCTGGCCAGGATCAGCATCGCCACCATGAGGATCACGGAGAGGGCGGCCGCCTCCGGGTAGTCGGCCTCTCTCAGGAACTTCGCCTGGATGATGTTGCCGATCATCCGGGTCCCGGCGCCGCCCAGCACCTCCGCGTTCACGTAGTCCCCGGTCGCCGGGACGAACGTCAACAGGAACGCCGCGAACACGCCGGGCAACGACAGCGGCCACACCACCTTTCGGAAGCCCTGCCACCGGGTGGCATACAGATCCTTGGCCGCCTCGATCAGGCCTTTGTCGATCCGCTCGAGCGCCACGTACAGCGGCAGGGCGGTGAACGGGAGGTAGTTGTACGTGATCCCCGCCACCACGGCGAACGGCGTCGCGAGCACGCGGAAGTCGTCCGGGAGCAGGCCGATCCCCTTGAGAAGGCCGAGGACCGGTCCGTTGTCACCGAGGATGAACCGCCACTGGATCGTACGGATCACGAACGAAACGAAGAAGGGCAACAGGATCAGCAGCAGCAGCGAGGCCTTCCACCGTCCTCCATAGAAGGCGATCCAGTAGACCATAGGGTAGGCCAGGATCAGCGCGGCGAACGTCACGATAAGCGAGTACACGAGGGATCGGAGGAAGTGCGGCTGGTACTGGGCCACGACGTCAGCGTAGTTGCCGAACTCCCACGTGAACCCGAAGCCTCCCGAGAACAGCCCGCCGCTCTCGAGCGACGTGTAGACCATGAGGCCTAGCGGGACCATGAAGAAGAGCAGGAGGTACGCCCCGGCCGGCGAGAGCAGGTAATAGGGGGTCAACCGCCGGCGCAGACGGGCCCGCCGCGGCCGCGAAGCGGCCGCCCAACCGTCGGCCGTGACCTCCTCCTCCACGCTCGGTCTTCCCAACTACCCCTGCGAGATCGGCAGGAAGATCGAGTCCCATTCATCCGCCGCTTCGTCGGTCCATTCGGAGAAGCCGAACGCTGTCCGCGACAGGAACTCCTCGTCCGGGAACAGGAAGGGGCTCTCGGCGGTCGACTGCAGCTTGTTCGCCCGCCCGCTGAGTCCCTCCTCCCTCGCTTCCTCCGCGTGCTGGAGGATGACATCCCTGGTCCCAACGACCGGCGACATGTACAGCACCCACTCTTGGAGCATGGTGGCCGGTTCGACGTTGTAGTAGAAGTCCATCAGTTGCATCGCCCCCGCCGGGTTCTCGGACCCCGCCGGGATCATCATGTTGTCGATCCACAGCAGCGCCCCACCTTCGGGGAACTCGAATATGAGGTTCGAATAGAGGAGCCAGATGTTCGAGTACAACACGTCCCCGGACCACACCATCGCCGCCGACAGGTTCCCGTTCTGCATCTCACCCAGATAGTCGTTCCCGTAGTAGGCGCGGACGGTTCCCGAGTCCTTCTGCATCTGGAGCCAGGCCGCCGCCTCCCGCCACTCGTCCGGGCCCGAGGTCGAGGGGTCGATCCCGAGGTTGATCATCACGAAGTTGGCCATGTCGCCCTCGAGCATGCCGACCTGTCCCGTCCCGACCTTGTCCGGGTTCGCCAAGTCGTCGAGCTTGGTAATCGCCCCGTTCGCCAGATCGGAGTTGTAGCCGATCCCCGTGATACCGGACTGCCAGCACATCCCGTAGGTGTTTCCTGGATCGAAGAACGGATCCTTGGCCCAGCTGGCCGCGTTCGCGTCGAAGTTCGGGCGCCTGCTCGGGTCGAGCGGATACACCCACTCGTTCAGGGCCAGCGCTTGGAAGTACCGACCGTCCGAGATGACGATGATGTCCCATCCGGTGCTGTCGCCCGCGGCTAGCTGCGGCCGGAGCCGCCCGAAGAACTCCTCGTTGCTGTTGATGACGTCCTGGTAGTTCACGCTGATCCCGGTCTGCTCCGTGAACAGCCGGAGGGACGGGTTGTATACCTGCCCCTCGTCGTCCTTGGACTGGTCCATGTAGAAGGGCCAATTGGCGAAGTTCACGGTGTCGCCGACCTCGCCCGAGTAGATCTCCTCGAGATTGAACGGTCCGGTCGCACCGGTCGCACCGGTGGCGCCACCGCCACCACCGCCGGTCCCACCCGGGGTTTCGCCGTCGCCGCCGCACGCTGCCAGGAACGACGCGAGGCTGAAGCCGGCCACCCCCATCCCGGCGCCCTTGAGCACGCTCCGCCTCGTCAGGCGGCGGCGCATGATCTCGTTCATCCGGCGGTCGCCGATCGGATCCTGGCGGTCAGGCATGTCTACTCCTCCTCCAGCGTTAGGCCTTCCTGGGGCAGCACCGCGAAGGTGTGCTCCCACTGCCACGACAGCCGGACCCGGTCTCCGGGATGCGGGACCGGCTTGGTGCCGAGGTTCTGGACCCAGACCGTGAGCTCGTGCTGGAGCGGGCCCTCGACCTTGTACTGATGGCTCACACCGATGTACGTGGACATCCGCAGCAGGCCGGCAACGCGGTTCCAGCCCGCCGCGAGGGTCTCGCCCTCGTCCTCGCGCTCGATCGTGATCTTCTCCGGCCGGACGCCCACCTTCACCGCCGTGCCCACCTCGTAGGGTGCCTGCTTCGCCGGCAGATGCACGGTGTCGCCACCGGCGAGGAGGACCGCTGCCACCCCGTTCCGGCGCTCCTTGAGCTCCCCGTCGAGGAGGTTGGAGGCCCCGAGGAAACTCGCCACGAACTCCGTCTGAGGACGCTCGTACACCTCCTCAGGGGGGCCGACCTGCTCGATCCGTCCCAGCCGCATCACGGCTAGGCGGTCGGACATCGTCATGGCCTCCTCCTGGTCGTGCGTCACGTAGATGAACGTGATCCCGACCTCGTCCTGGATCCGCTTCAGCTCCAGCTGCATCTGCTTCCGAAGCTTCAGGTCGAGCGCGCCGAGCGGCTCATCGAGCAGGAGCACCTTGGGGTGGTTGACGAGCGCTCGGGCCAGCGCCACGCGCTGCTGCTGTCCGCCGGACATCTGCGAGGGTCGTCTCTTCTCGAAGCCCTGCAGATCCACCAGCCTGAGCGCACCCTGCACCCGGTCTGTGACTTTCTGGCCGTGGACCTTCTTCCGCCGCAGCCCGAAGGCCACGTTCTCGAACACGTCCAGATGCGGGAACAGCGCGTAGGACTGGAAGACGGTGTTCACGTCGCGCTTGTAGGGCGGCTGGTCGGTCACGTCGCGCCCGTCCAGGAAGATCGCGCCCCGCGTGGGCTCCTCGAAGCCCCCGATCATCCGCAGCGTTGTGGTCTTGCCGCAGCCCGAGGGCCCGAGCAGGCTGAAGAACTCGCCCTGGGCCACGTCGACCGAGAGGTCGTCGACCGCGACCGTCTCCCCGAAATCCTTCGTAACCCGCTCGAGCCGAACGTCGACCTCAGGCACCGGACCACCCCCTCGCCCCTGGCTCGCACGCGCTCCTAGAGGGATGATGTTCCAGGCCTCCCATCATACTCAGCCGGTCTCCGCCGTTGCCAGGTCCACCGGCCGGGTGAGTCCCGTCCAACCTTTTGTACGGGCTGGACAAGCAGAGAGGTTGCCGCCTTCGCGAATCGCTCGTCATGAGACCTCGCGAGCCCGGTCCACATCCCGGCGCTCCCCCGGGGTCCGGGACGAGCCCCTGCCAGGCCGATGACGGCCGTTCCGCGAGATGGGCCGGTCGCTGCCCCGCGGGGCACGATCGCGGACCAGGCGAGGGAGCACCGTGGCGATCAGAACGGCCACCGCCACGATCCCGGCCACCAGCAGCCGCCCGTCGATGAACGCGACCGCCAGCGCGCAGCCGGAGATCAGCGCGCTCCACAGGTACATCAGCAGGACGGCCTGGCGGTGCGTGTGGCCGATATCCAGCAGGCGGTGGTGGATGTGCTCCTTGTCCGCGTGGGCGATCCCGAGACCCCGACGCATCCGCCGGCCGATCGCCAGGAGGACGTCCAGGATCGGCACCGCCAGGACCAGCAGCGGGACCGCGACCGGGATCGCGACCACGGCCAGATCCCCGCCGCTCGGCCCCTCGAGGTTCCGGCCCACGCCCGAGATCGTGGCCACCGCCAGGACCAGCCCGAGCAGCAAGGCGCCCGAGTCCCCCATGAAGACCCGGGCGGGATGGAAGTTCCAGGGCAGGAACCCGATCGCCGCACCCGCGGCCACGGCCGAGAGCAGCGCCGCCGTGGACGGGTCGACGTCCCCACCCGGCGAGCGCACCATGTAGGCGAAGAACGCGCCCGCCGCGATCGCCACCATCCCCGCCGCCAGGCCATCGAGCCCGTCGATCAGGTTCACGGCGTTCACCATCGCCACCACCCACACGACGGTAAACGGGACCGCGAGATCCGCGGAGAGGGAGAGCACGCCCTGGCCGGGGAAGTAGAAGTACAGGAGCTGGACCCCGAGGAGGACGAGTATCCCGGCCACGAGCACCTGCCCCGCCAGCTTCGCCACGGCTGAGGCTCCGCGGGTGTCGTCGATCAAGCCGAGCGCCACGATCGCCGTCCCTCCGATGATGGCCGCATCCAGGTCGGAGCTGGTCTCGTACAGCGAGGACAGGAAGGGAACGAACCGGGCCACCGCGAGCCCCGCGAGGACCCCCAGGTAGATCGCGACTCCCCCGGCGGTCGGCGTGGGGACCGGATGCACCTTGCGGTCGGAGGGATGGTCGATCCAGCCCAGCCGGAAGGACAGCCGGCGGACGAGGGGCGTGGCCAGCAGGGTCACGCCCGCGCTCGCGCCGAAGACCAGCAGGTAGGGAACCACGCTCTGGCGGATGCTACCGCGACCGATCGTCCGGCGGAGGCCGTCAGCCCGGGTAGACGGGGTACCTCGCCACGAGCTCGGCCACCCTGGCGCGACACGCATCCTCGACGCGTCGGTCATCCGACGCGCGCAGAGCGTCTCCGAGGATGTCCGCGATCTCCTTCATCTCGGGTTCGTCCATGCCCAGCGTGGCCGGCCCCGGCGTTCCCAGCCGCATGCCCGAGGGATCGCGGGGCGGCCGCGGGTCGAACGGGATCCCGTTCTTGTTGACCGCGATGCCGATCCGGTCGCACACGGTCTCGGCGTCCTGCCCGCCGATCCCCAGCGGCCGCAGGTCGCAGAGCACCAGATGGGAGTCCGTCCCGCCGGAGACGATCCGCACCCCCCGGTCGGCCAGTCCCTCGGAGAGCGCCCGAGCGGTGCGCACCGTCCGCTCCGCGTAGCTTGCGAAGTCGGGGCTCATCGCCTCCTTCAGGCACACGGCCTTGGCCGCGATCACGTGCTCGAGCGGTCCTCCCTGCATCATCGGGAAGACGGCCTTGTCGAGGGCCGCGGCATGCTGCTCACGGCACAGGACGATCGCGCCCCGAGGACCGCGGAGGGTCTTGTGGGTGGTGAACGTCACGACGTCGGCGTGCGGCACCGGGTTCGGGTAGGCCCCTCCGGCGCACAGACCGATGAAGTGCGACGCGTCCACCCACAGGATCGCCCCGACCTCGTCGGCGATCTCCCGGAAGGCCGCGAAGTCGATCATCCGCGGGTAGGCGGTGAAACCCGCTAGGAGGATCTTCGGCCGATGCTCCAGCGCCAGATCGCGGATCCGATCCATGTCGAGCTGCTCGGTCTCCCGGTCCACCTCGTAGGCGACGAAGCGGAACCACATCCCCGAGACGTTCACCGGCGAGCCGTGCGTCAGATGGCCACCGTGCGGCAGGGCGAGCGCGAGGACCGTGTCGTCCGACCGCGGCTCCAGGAACGCACCGAACACGGCTAGGTTGGCCTGCGCACCGGCATGCGGTTGGACGTTCGCGTGCTTGGCCCCGAACAGCTCCTTCGCCCGCTCGATCGCCAGCTCTTCCGTCCTGTCCACGAACGCGCATCCTCCGTAGTAGCGCCGCCCCGGGTATCCCTCCGCGTACTTGTTGTTCATGGTCGAGGCCTGTGCCGCGAGCACGGCCGGGCTCGCGTAGTTCTCCGATGCGATCAGCCGCAGGGTGGCTCGCTCGCGCGCCAGCTCTCCGGCGATCGCGTCGGCCACCTCGGGGTCATCCCGCTGGAGCGCCTCCCAATCAGCCACGAACTCCCTCATCGCTCTCCCCGTTCGATCTGACCGATCCGCTCGACGCGCCGGGCGTGCCGTCCCCCATCGAAGGGCGTGGCCAACCACACCCGCACGATCTCCCAAGCGAGGGGCGCCGCGACCACGCGCCCCCCCATCGCCAGCACGTTCGCGTCGTTGTGTCGACGCGAGAGCTCCGCGAGGTACAGGTCGTGGCACAGGGCTGCCCGGATCCCGCGGACCTTGTTCGCGACGATCTGCTCCCCTTGACCGGACCCGCCCAGCACGATCGCCCGGTCGGCCAACCCGTCGACCACCGCTCGGGCGGCCGCGGCGCAGAAGTCCGGGTAGTCGACCGGCTCCTCGGAGTCGGTGCCCAGGTCACGCACCGCGTGCCCCTCCTCCTCCAGGAAGACCTTGAGGGACTCCTTCAGGGGGAACCCGGCGTGGTCGGCTCCGAGCGCGACCCTCACCCCGCGCTCCCCGCCCGAGCGTCGGCCGGAACCTGCTCGCGACCGAACAGGGCGGCGACGAGCCGCTCGCACCAGGTCTCCAGCTCCCAGCCAACGGCTCGGAAGGTCTCCAGGGGCATCCCGAGTGGATCCTCGACGTCCTCGTCGTGGACCTTGCCGCGGAAGCTCGACCGGCGGAGGGCGTCGGCACCGGAGACCCGCAGGTGCAGGCGGTGGTCCACATCGCCGGACCCCGCGGCGGACGCCGGGACTGCCTCCAGCAGCTGGACCAACTCCTTGAGGGTGAAGGTCCTCGCCGCGGCGTCGGGCGCGGCGCCGACGACGGCGTCGCGGTGCTCGCCGGTCATCGTCACGATGAGGTCGGCCGTCTGGGTCAGGTCAGCCCGCAGCCGGCGCGCGATGTGGCCCGTTATGTCGACGTCGCGCTCGGCTGCCGCGCGCACCGCGCCGGGCTCGGGATGGGTGCCCTCCCGGGCGATCAGGCCCGCCGACGCGACCAACGGGGCGTCGGGTCCGAGCCGCCGCGCCAGCCCCGCGCGCAGGAAGCCCTCGGCCATCGGCGAGCGACAGATGTTGCCGGTGCAGATGACGAGGATAGAGGCCATGGGAAACGAGGCGAGTCTAGCATCGGCCCTCCGCTCCACCGATCCGTGAGCCGAGCTCCTCAGGGCGCGAGCGCGCCCAGGATCTCGCGCTCGGCGACGGCGCCGCGGCGCAGCACCCGTGGCTCCCGTTGGGCGAGGTCGACGACCGTGGAGGGGCGGCCTTCGAGCGGTACCTCCTCGCACAGGTACACGTCGACGGAGGCCCCGAAGATCGCGCGCAGCTCCTGGCACGTCGACGGCGTCGATCGGCCGCTCCGGTTGGCGCTCGTCACCGCGAGCGGTCCGGTCCTCGCCAGGACGGCAAGGGCGAGCGGGTGATGGGGGACGCGCACGCCGATCGTCGCGGGATCCCCACCGAGATCCCACGCGGCGCTCGCCGGCGTCCTCGTCAGCACCAGCGTGAGCGGTCCCGCCCAGAACCGTGTGGCCAGGATCTCGGCCCGCTCGTCGAAGGCCGCGATCTCCCGCGCGGCGGCGGTCCCGGGGACCAGGACCGGCAGCTCCAACTCCCGCGGGCGTCCTTTGACGTCGAACAGGCGTGCGGTCGCGGCCGGATCGTCCGGGCGGGTGCCGATCCCGTACACGGTGTCGGTGGGGATCACGATGAGGTTCCCGGACGTGGCCTCCCGAACGGCCACCAGGATGGGGTCACTCACGGCCGGCGGGCCAGGAGCACCCGATCGCGACCGGCGAGGTCGCGGTCCACGCGGACGTCCATGAACGTATCGGCCAGCATCGAGACGATGCGTTCGCCCTGCGCGGCGCCGATCTCGACCGCGAGCACGCCCCCGTCCCGGAGCCACCGCAGCGCCTCGGTCGCCAACCGCTCGTACACGTGGATCCCTCCGACGAGCGCCCCGAGGGGATCGGCTTTCACGTCGGCCGGCAGGTCGTCGTATTCGTCCGGCTCCACGTACGGTGGGTTGCTCACGATCAGGTCCAGCCATCCACGGAGCTCATCCGGGAGCGGCGAGAGCTGGTCCCCCTCGAGGACCGTCACCTCCAGTCCCAGCCGGGCGGCGTTCGCGCGGGCGAGCTCGACCGCCTCCGGCGAGCGGTCCGTCGCGAACGCCCGCGCGTCCGGACGTTCATCCTTGATCGCGAGCGCGACGGCGCCCGTGCCGGTCCCGACGTCGACGACCACCGGCGCCTCGAAATCGACCAGGGCCTCGAGGGCTCGATCGACCAGGACCTCGGTCTCCGGCCGCGGCACGAACACGCCGGGCCGGACCTCCACAGTGAGCCGTCGGAACCGCTGCTCGCCGACCAGGTGCTGGAGCGGGGTCCCGGCGCACCGCTGGCACAGCGCCCTGCCGAACATCCTGGCCTGCCGGGCATCGAGCCCATCGGACCGCGTGTAGAGCCCCGCCCGGTCCGTGCCGAGGACGTGCATCAGGAGCCGTTCGGCGTTGACGCGCGGGCTCTCCACGCCGTGACGCTCGAGGTACTCGGTGGCTCGACGCACGATCTCCGATGGGGAACGCGCCACGGCTCAGCCCTGCCGGTCCCCCGCCAGCTGGGCGGTCCGCTCGGCGGCCAGGAGTGCTTCCACGAACGGCTCGATCCCCCCGGCGAGCACCGCCGGGAGCTGGTGGAGCGTGAGCTTCACCCGATGATCGGTCACCCGACTCTCGGGGAAGTTGTACGTGCGGATCTTCTCCGCCCGCTCCCCCGTCCCCACCTGCGAGCGACGGGTCGCGGCCTCCCTGGCGGCGGCCTCCTCTTGCGCGCGGTGGAGCAGGCGGGCCCGCAGGTGGCGCATCGCCTTCTCGCGGTTCTGGAGCTGCGACCGCTCTTCCTGGCACGCCACGACGATCCCGGTGGGCCTGTGCGTGATCCGCACCGCCGAGTCGGTGGTGTTCACCGACTGACCCCCCGGACCCGACGAACGGTAGACGTCCACCTGGAGATCCTCGGGGCGGATCTGGACCTCCACCTCCTCGGCCTCGGGCAGGACGGCCACCGTGGCCGTCGAGGTGTGGATCCGACCGGAGGACTCCGTGACCGGGACCCGCTGCACCCGATGGACGCCCGACTCGTGCTTGAGGCGCGAGTAGGCGCCCTTCCCGCGGATCTCGAGCACGATCTCCTTGAACCCACCGAGGTCCGAGGGGGACGCGGAGAGGACCTCGCTCTTCCACCGGTTGCGTTCGGCGAAGTGCCGGTAGAGCTCCGAGAGCTCGGCCGCCCACAACGCGGCCTCTTGGCCTCCCGCGCCGGCCCGGATCTCCATGACCACGTCCTTCGCGTCGTTGGGATCCTTCGGGACGAGCATCCCCTCCAACCGGGCGCGCAGGTCGGCCGCCCGGGCCTCGGCCGCGCGGGCCTCCTCGCGCAGGAAGGCCGCCATCTCCGCGTCGGTCTCTGCCCCGGCCAGCGCGAGGGCCTCTTCGGACTGTCGGACGGCCTCTCGGTACTGGCGGAAGGGGACGACGATCTCCTGCAGATCGGCCAGGTCCTTGCCGAGCCTCCGCAACCGCTCGGGCTCGGCGGCCGTCTCCATCGAGGCCAGATCGGCCTGCACCTGCTCGTATCGGGCCTCGACCTCCGCGAGCTTCGCTTCCAGGTCCACGCCCCGATCATCCCAGGCGGGGCACCCGATCGCGTAGGGGTCAGCCGCTGGGTTCTTCGTCCTCCTCGCCCCAGGACAGGTCCAGCGGCGGCAGATCAGGAACCTGGAGGTGGATCGTATCGGTCCCCTCCCACAGCTCCTCGTACGAGGGGACGGCGGGGACGTCGAAGAGGTCCTCCCCGCCCGCCGTCCCGGAGCCTCCCTCCCGGGCGACGTCGACCACCTCGCTCGTCGACGCAGGCTCGGTCGCCGAGGCGACCCCACCGGGTCCCGGCCCTTCGATGGCGCCCTCCAGATCGCGCGCCACGCCGATCAGCCGCTCCTGCATCTCCGTGAGCTGGCGCACGAGCGCGTCCCGCTGGGTGCTCAGACCGGCGATGGTCCGATCCGCCTGCTCGCGGGCATACCGCAGCCGGTGATCGGCCTCGGACCGCGCCTCGTCGGCCTTCGCGTGGGCATCGGTCCGGATCCTGTCGGCGTCCGAGCGGGCCTCGCGGAGCACGCGCTCGGCCTCCTCCTGCGCGTCGGCACGGAGCCGCTCGGCCGTACCCTCCGCCTCACGGATCAGGGACGCCACCCGCTCACCGAGCTGGTCGTACGGATCGGACCGGGGGCGGGGAGGGGGAGCGCTGCTGAGGGCCGCGGCCTCGAGGCGAGCCTCGCGGATCATGGTCGCCATGCGCTCCACCTGGTCGGCGAGCTGTTCGAGGTAGTTGCGGACCTGG
The DNA here is from genome assembly GCA_964640085.1 of uncultured Actinomycetes bacterium. Classification (GTDB taxonomy): domain Bacteria; phylum Actinomycetota; class UBA4738; order UBA4738; family HRBIN12; genus CAZXFA01. Next base: position 17,704 of record CAZXFA010000014.1, read on the forward strand.
TCGGGGTCGTACCCACGGCGGACCGTCACGAACTCGCGGCGCCGGATCTGCTCCGCCGAGATGAGGACAGGGAGGTCGAGCTCGGTCACGGGCATCGGGGAAGCCTCCTCGTTCACAGCGTCGGATGCGTCGACACGCTACACCCCCATCCGGCCGGATCCAAGGATCTCCGGCGTCGGCGCCCGCGCCCCTCACGGCTCGGCGGTTCGGAGCTCGCCCTCCCGACGCACCACCTCGTTGAAGGACGCGATCGCGACGGCGATCTGATCGCGGTCCGGCGGCTGGGTGGTGATCTTCTGCAGCCACAGCCCGGGGGTCATCAGGGCTCGGACCAGTCGGGACCCTGGGAACCGCGCTCCGAGGCGGAGCAGCTCGAACGCGATCCCCGCGATGATCGGGATCGCCAGGATCCGCGATCCGATCCGCCACCAGAGCCCGGGGTTCCCGAACACCGCGAAGACGAAGATCGTGATCACCATCACCAGCAGCAGGAAGTTCGTGCCGCACCGGACGTGGAGCGTGGAGTAGCGGTCCACGGCCGAGGGCTCGAGCACCTCATCGTGCTCGTACGCGGCGATCGTCTTGTGCTCGGCGCCGTGGTACGCGAAGACGCGTCGGATGTCCCTCGCGCGTCCGATGAGCAGGAGGTATCCCAGGAACAGCGCGACCCGGAACACGCCCTCCATCGCGTTCACCGCCAAGCTCGAGTCCACCCGCCGCCCCACCCATCGGAACGCCGCCGCGGGCAGGACGATGAACAGGAGGAGGAAGATCGCGAGGGCGAGCACCATCGAGAGGGCCATCTGGCGGGACGAGAGCTGTTCCCCTTCCTCGGCCGCCTCCCGAGCGGAGATCGAGAGGGCCCGGAACCCGATGGCCAGCGCCTGTCCCAACGCGATTACCCCGCGGATGAACGGCTTCGCCAGGACCGGGTGGCGGCGAGCCACCGACCGGATCTCGTGCGACTCGATGTGGAGGTCCCCGGACGGCTTGCGGACCGCGATCGCCCAGACGTCGCGGCCGCGCATCATCACGCCCTCCACGACGGCCTGGCCGCCGTAGTGATGGTTGTGCTTGGCCGCCTCCTCCGCCATCGGACGGGATCGGCTCAGTTGTCCTCGGGGGGAGACTCGCCCGTCGAGACGTCGGCCGGCTTGGCGGCGCGCGCCGATGCGGGCGCGCTGCCGCCCTGTTTCGCGTACCGCCGCTGGAACCGTTCGACCCGGCCCCCCGAGTCGACCAGCTTCTGCTTTCCCGTGTAGAAGGGGTGACAATTCGAGCAGATCTCGACGCGGAGCTCGGATCGCGTGCTCCGGGTCTGGAAGGTGTTCCCGCAGGCGCATTGGACCGTCGCCACGCCGTACTCCGGATGGATGCGTTGTTTCATGTTGCCTCGACTCCTCGCAGGTGATGGCGCTCCAGCTTACGAGGCCGGCGCCTTGGCGATCTCCTTGAGGAACTGCTCGTTGGACTTGGTCGAGCGGATCTTGTCCGTGAGCAGCTCGAGGGCCGCCCCCGGCTCGAGCGCGTGGAGCACCCGCCGGAGCCGCCAGACCAGCGCGAGCTCCTCGGGGGGCATGAGCAGCTCCTCCTTGCGCGTGCTGCTCGCCTCCACGTTGATCGCGGGGAACAACCGTTTCTCAGCGAGCTGCCGATCCAGCCGCAGCTCCATGTTGCCCGTTCCCTTGAACTCCTCGAAGATCCCCTCGTCCATCCGGGAGCCGGTCTCCACCAACGCGCTCGCGATGATCGAGAGGGATCCGCCCTCCTCGATGTTCCGGGCGGCCCCGAAGAACCGCCGGGGCGGGTAGAGGGCGGTCGAGTCGATGCCCCCGGACAGGATCTTGCCCGAGGCCGGGGCCGCCAGGTTGTACGCGCGCGCCAGCCGCGTGATGGAGTCCAGGATGATGGCGACGTCCTGGCCCATCTCGGCCAGGCGCTTGGCCCGCTCCAGCACGAGCTCGGTTACCTGGATGTGCTGATCCGGCGGCTTGTCGAACGTCGAGTACACGACTTCGGCGGCCTCGACCGTTCGCTGCCAGTCGGTGACCTCCTCCGGACGCTCGTCCACCAGCAGCACGATCACATGGGTCTCGGGGTTCGAGTTCAGGATCCCGCTCGCGATGTTCTTCAAGACGGTCGTCTTGCCAGCCTTCGGCGGCGAGACGACCATCCCGCGCTGTCCCTTCCCGACCGGAGCAACCATGTCGATGATCCGGCCGGTGACGTCGGTGGGACCGGTCTCCAGACGGAAGCGTTCGTGCGGGAACAGCGGGGTGAGCTTCTCGAAGTTCGGCCGCCGCTTGGCCTCCTCCGGATCCAGCTCGTTCACCGACTCGATCTGGAGCAGGGCGAAGTACTTCTCGTTGTCCTTGGGCTGCCGCACCTTGCCGGTCACCGTGTCGCCCTTGCGCAGCATGAACCGCCGCACCTGGGAGAGCGAGACGTAGATGTCCTGCGACCCCGGCAGGTAGCCGGACGTCCGGAGGAACCCGTATCCCTCCGGGAGGATGTCGAGCAGCCCGGTGGCCGTCGGGGCGTTGGCGATCTCCTCCTCGCGCATCTCCAGCTCACGCTGCCGACGCTCCTCGCGCTGGCGGCGCCGCTCCTCGCGCGACGGACGTCGTCGTCCGCCTCCCCCCTCGCGTTCCCGACCAGACTCCGGTCGCGTCCCGTCGGGGCGTGCACCATGCGGACGGTCACGCCGATCGGGCTGCGTCTCCTGCGCGGCGCCGCCCTCGCGCCGCTCTCCGCCCCCCGGCTCGCGGTCCGCATGCTCGGGGGTAGCCGTCCGGGCGCCCGCGCCCCGATCGCCGTTGTCCGTCTCACGCTCCGATGCGGTCTCGGTCGCAGGGGCGGCGGTGTCGCCGTTCGCGTGGGCGAGGATCAGCTCGACCAGGTCCGCCTTCTTCAGTCCTCTGTGCCCCTCGATCCCGAGGTCGGACGCGATCTTGTGCAGCTCCGCCGCGACCTTGCCCTCGAGGGTGCTCCTGTCGATCGTGGCCACTCAGGCTCCTTTCCCCAGCTCCCCCTGGAGGGCCTTCCAGTCCTGGAGGAACTTGTCCAACCCGATGTCGGTCAACGGGTGCTTCACGAGTTGCTTGAACACGTCATGCGGCATCGTGGCGATGTCGGCGCCAGCCAGCGCCGCCTCGACCACGTGCATCGGATGCCGGAGCGAGGCGGCGAGCACGTTGGTCTCGTACCCCTGGATCTCGTAGATGTCGCAGATCCTGCGCAGCACCTCCATGCCGTCGGAGCCCACGTCGTCCAGACGTCCGAGGAAGGGCGAGACGATGTAGGCGCCGATCTCGGCGGCCAGGAGCGCCTGCGCCGGCGAGAAGACGAGCGTGACGTTGATCCGGATCCCGTCGGCGACCAGGCGCCTGCCGGCCGTGAGCCCGTCGGGCGTCACCGGGACCTTGACGACGGCGTTCGGGGCCATCCGGGCGAGCTCGACGCCCTGCTCGTACATCGGCCCGGCCTTTGGCTCGGTGGTCTCGAGCGAGATCGGCCCGTCGACCTCCGCAAGGATCTCCTTCCAGACCCGTTCGGGATCGTCGGCCTCCTTGGCGACGAGCGACGGGTTCGTCGTCACGCCCCCGAGGACGCCCCACGCGCTGATCTCGCGGATCTCCTGGATGCTGGCGGTGTCCAGGAACAGCTTCACCGCTTCCCCCCTCCTTCGGTCGTACCGGCGACTCGGACCGCGTGCTGGGTCGCGCGGGCGGTCGCGTGCTCCATGACGAGGTCGATGACCGCGGCGAGCGCGCGATCGAAGTTGTAGTTCGGGATCACGGGGACGCCGTGCGAGAGGGCCTGGCTCTTGATGTACCGCTGCACCCGGCGGATGTTGTCGAACGCCTCCATGTACCGCCCGGCCGGGCGGCCGGCGTGGTCGGCGGCGCGCACCAGGAAGTGGTTCCGGTGGACCTCCTCGTCGTCCACCGTGAGGATCAGGGGCACGACGAGCACCCGATCCTCCCAGGCGGACAGGTCCACGAATCCGGGCACGACGTGCGCGCCCTCGATGATCACGCTCGTCCCCTCCATCGCCGCCCGGTCGAGCAACGCGTGCAGGCCCACCGCCACGGCGGCGGTCTGCTCGCGGAAGCCGACGATCACGGCGTCGCGGGACGGCGGCTCGCGGAGCACCGAGCCCGCCTCGAACGAGGACGCGTGGAGCGCGGGCATCAGCTCCCTCGAGAACAGGGCCCGCATGACCTCGCGGACCGCGTCGGTCGCGACCACGCGCACGATCCCCAGCCGCGTGGCGAGCTGGGTCGCGATCGTGGACTTGCCCACCCCAGTCGTGCCTCCGATCAGCACGACCATCGGGACGTCCAGCGCCTCGACCTCCTGCCACCGGAGGAAGTTCTTCGCGTATCGCTCCCCGGCCAGCTCCTCGATCGCCTGGAGCGCGATCCGCCGGAGGTCGTCGGAGGAGATGGAGGGCAGGCCGAGATCGAGCAGGCGCTCCTCGACCGCCTCGGCGACCTGGTACGCGCGGTACGGGGACAGGCCAGTCACCATCACCTGCGAGGCCATCAGCCCCTTGGAGTAGGGCAGCCCAGTCTCCCCGTCGGAGATCAGGATCTGGGGGTTCTTCGGGTCCTTCCGGGACCCGGATGCGTCCTGCGTCATCTGCGGCTCTTCCGCTCTTCCGCGAGCTCGATCGTCTCCCCCAACGCGGTGGGGAGATCGGTCGCTCCGTCCACCACGACGGCCCGGTTGTCGGCGAAGACGACCTCGGCCCCACGTGCCAGGGCGCGCTCGCAGGCGACGTCCACCGCCGCGGCCTTCAGCTCCGTGAGGAGGATGTCGTAGGCCTCCGCACCGTCCATGTCCTCCACCAGCCCGGCGCGGTCAGCCAGGCGGGCGCTCCACCCCACCACACGGCACCCGTGCGCCCGTTCCAAGACCTCGGCCTGCCTCGCGGCGACCGCGCCCGGAGCCGTGGTGGCGAAGAACACGTCCCTGCCCCGGACATCCCCGAGCGGCTGTGGTTCGAAATCCGTAACGATGAATCGCGCATCAGTGCGGAGCCGCTGGACGTGGGACCTGAGAGCAGGAAGGTTCTCGAGCCCGGTTGGGCTGCGACCCATCGTAACAACCACCAGGTCCGATAGCAACAGGCGGAACGGACCGAGGTACCCACCCAGGTACTCGGGCGGTGCGGTCGCCGGCACGACCAGGACCCCCGCGTCCCAGGGAACCGTCGGCACCGAGGCGCCGCTGCCCTCGAGCACGATCAGCCCTGCACCGAGGTCCACGGCGAGCTCAGCCGCGTCACGCACGTTGGTCGCCATCGGCCGCCCCGCGAGCCCCCCGCCGGCCCGCCGAGCACCCACGGTGGTCACGCCGCTCGTGACGGCGTCCTCGAGGTAGTCGGAGGCGGCGTGCTCCCCGCGCCGCACCAGGTCGAGCAGGCGGTCGAGGGTCACGCCCCCCGCCTCGGCCACCTGCGGGCGGGGGGGGCCGCCGCGACCCATCGCGACGACCACCGGGTTCCGACCCGCGCGCGCCGCCACCCGCGCGACCTCACCGCCGATCGCGGTCTTCCCGGTCCGCTTCCCGGTGCCGATCACGGCCAGCGTGGCCACGGGGAGGGGCGCCCCCTCGATCGGCGGATCCAGGCGGAAATCCGGTCCCAGGTACGGGATCCCACGGGTCAGCGCCACTGCGGCCAGCTCCATCCGTTCTCGGTACCCGAGCACCGGCTCATCCGACAGGTCCAGCACACCCTCGGGCGAGAGCTCCTCGATCGCGGTCGCGAGCGCCTCCATCCGCCCACGCGAGACCGTGAGGATCGGCACGCCGAGATCCACTGCCTCGTCCGGCCGGACCTTCTCGACGCCGCCGACGAGGAGCGCCGCCACCGGCTCGTGACCCGACCCCCGAGCTGCCTCGATGCCCCAGCGGGTGACCGGTGGGTAGTGTTCGCCGTCGACCAAGACGAGCACCCTCACGGTGTTCCCTCCGCCCTCCGAGATGGCGTGGTCGCTTCGGCTCAGTTCCCTTGCTGCGCCGCGGCGGTTCGCAGCGGCTGCTGCACGGGCGGCTCGAGCTCCCGGTAGAACTGCTCGCCCGTGGACAGCGCGAAGTGCGCGATCGCGCTCCCGCCGCCGAACGGGTAGCGGCGCGTGATCTTCACATCGTCGCCCTCGAACTCGAGCACGTTGTAACAGGGCTTCGTGTAGCCCCGGAGCCGGAGCGAGGCGACGGTCCCGGCGTTGGCTACGTACAGATCCTCCAGCCGCCACACGTAGGGGACGTGCTTGTGCCCGGACAGGACGATGTTCACGCCGGCCGAGATCAGCTCTTCGAGCAGATCCCCCGCGTCCATCACGGTGCTCCGTTCTCGGCCGGTGCCGGGGATCGGCAGGAGGTGATGATGGAGCACGAACACCTTGAGATCGGCCGCAGCCCGGAACTGCTCGCGGATCCACGGATAGCGTTCGCGGCCGACCTGACCCTCGTTGACGTCGGGCTCGCTGGAGTCCACGCCCACGATCCGAACCCCCTCCACGTCCACGCACCAATGCCGCTCGCCGATCAGCTCCTCGAAGTGCAGGTATCCCACGTTGCGCGCGTCGTGGTTACCGGGGATCGTGTGTATCGGCGCCCGGATCCGATCGGCGTAGGCCACCCAGTTCTTGTACTCCTGCCGGAACCCCTCGTTGGTGAGGTCCCCGCTGCAGATCACGACGTCGGGCTGGAGCTCGTTCAGCTCGACGATGACCCGGTTCATCAGGTTCGGGACGAAGTAGGGGGATCCAACGTGCGGGTCGGAGATGTGGGCGACCGTGACCACGGCGTCAGTGTATCCGCGGCCGAGGCGGCGGCGCCCGACACCGCGTGGGACCATACGGACGCCGTGAACGGGCTCGATGCGTTCCTGCTCGTCCTGCTGATCCTGGCCGGCCTGTCGGGGTTCCGGCGTGGCCTCGCGCTCCAGACGCTCAGCTTCGGGGGCCTCCTGGTCGGGCTGGCCGTGGGAGCCGTGATGGCGCCGCTGCTCGTCGGTCTGGTGGAGAGCCCTGCGGCGCGGGCGACCACCGCCGTGCTGGTGTTGGTGGGGTTCGGCGTTGCCGGGGACGCGGCGGGCTGGCTCCTGGGGGACCGTCTGCGGACGCGGGCACGAGCGACGCGCTTCGGTCGAGCCGACGCGATCGGGGGGTCCGCCGTGGCGATCCTCGCGTCGCTGGTCGCGATCTGGTTCCTGGCGCTGAACCTCGCCAACGGGCCCCTTCCCGGCGTGGCCGCCGAGATCCGAGGGTCGGCGATTGTTCGCACGCTCGACGACGCGCTCCCGCAACCCCCCTCGCTCCTGGCGCAGGTCCGGCGCTTCTTCAACCGGTTCGGCTTCCCCGATGTGTTCTCCGGGATCCCGCCCCTGCCCGCCGACCCGGTCGACCCGCCCTCGCGGGCGCAGGCCCGAGCGGCCTTCGAGGAGGCCGCTCCCAGCACGGTCCGGGTCGTCGGGCGCGCCTGCGACTCGGTGCAGGAGGGGTCCGGGTTCGTGGTCGCCGAGGGCTACGTGGTCACCAACGCCCACGTGGTGGCCGGGATGCCCGATCCCCTGGTGCAGTTCGCGGACGGCACGAGCCTGCCCGGCACGACGGTGCTGTTCGACCCCCAGATGGACCTGGCGATCCTGTTCGTGCGGCAGGGGATCGGCGATCCGCTCACCCTCGTCGGGGACGCAGGGCGCGGCGACACGGGCGTGGTGCTCGGGTACCCGAGAGGCGGGCCGCTCACCGGAGACGGGGCGGCCGTGCTGCGGACGATTGACGCCGTCGGTCGAGACATCTATGGACGGCGCGAGGCCGAGCGCGACGTCCTCGAGCTCCAGGCCGAGGTCCGGCCGGGCAACTCCGGGGGTCCATTCGTGCTCCTGGACGGTTCGGTCGCGGGCGTGGTCTTCGCGGCCTCGTCGACCGACGACGAGATCGGATACGCGATCGCCTCGCAGGAGGTCACGCCCCGGGTGGGACAGGCCCTCGGGCGGATCGACGAGGTCCCAACCGGTTCCTGCCTGCCCTGACCGCCCGTGTCGGGACCCGACGCTCCGCCGGGAGGCGCCCGACGTCGGCCGAACGGGCCACTTGAGGGGCGACACGGCCCACATCCTCCGGCCACATCCTCCGGCGAGTTCTCCATCGGCGTGCCGGGGCCCCCGATACGGGCTGTGTGGGACGCCTCCGATCGCCGGTCCGCGTCGTCCTCGTGCTCGCGCTGGGACTCGTGCTCGCGCTGGGGCTCGTACCTATGGGTGCGGGTGGGGCCGGCCTGGCGTCCGAGCGACCCGGAGGCGGTGCGACAGGGTTCGCACCGGTCCCAGCCGGCTCGCGGACCCTGGCGACCGAGGCGCGGGAGGCGATGCTCATCGCGCGCCCGCCCGTCCGCACCGCCTCCGCCGAGGAGCGATCCATCGCCCACCTGCTGGTCCGGATCGAACGAGCCCTGCCGTTGTCCGCCCGACCGGGTGGCGGGAGGAGGGTCGGCATCCTGCCGGCCGGCTCCCGCTACTACGGGACACCGATCGTGGCATGGGTGCTGGAGGTCAGCCGGGACGGACGGTTCGGGCGGGTCTCGATCCCCTACTCCGAGGGTCGGGCCACGGGGTGGGTCCGCCTCCGTGGCCTCGAGAGCCTGACCACCCGGGTGAGCGTGGTCGCTGACCTCTCGCAGCACCGCATCGAGGTCCGTCGTGGCGAGCGCGTCCTGTTCTCCGCCCCCGCCGCGACCGGAGCGCCGGGGTCCCCCACCCCTCCCGGCCGCTACTTCGTCACCGACCGGGTGGCGTTCCCGGCGGGCGGCGTGCTGGGGACCTTCGCGTTCGGGGTCTCGGGGATCCAGCCCCGGCTGCCCGTCGGGTGGACAGGTGGTGACCAGCTCGCGATCCACGGGACCAACGCACCGTGGACGATCGGGACCTCGTCCAGCGCCGGCTGCCTCCGCGTGTCCGATCGGGTGCTCGACCGTCTCCGACCGCTGCTGCGGCTCGGCACGCCGGTGATCGTGCACAGGTAGGCACGACCGGCCGACCGCGAGCCCTACTCCTCCATCACGACCCGCACATCGCCCTCACGGTCCAGGAGCGAGAACGACGTGATCTCGCCTTCCCGCCGGAACAGGAGGCTGATCCGGCTCTCGCCCACCAGCAGGTTGCGTACCTCGACGGTGTTGAGCCAGGTCGGCAGGTGCGGCTGGTTCACGCGGAGAAGGTTCCGGTGGGCCCGGGCGGAGATCCCGAGCATCGCCTGGAGCATCAGGTACGGGGAGCCCGCCGCCCATGCCTGAGGGGAGCAGGCGATCGGGTAGCTGACCGGGCGGTTCGGCGTCCGACGCGTGAAGCCGCAGAAGAGCTCGGGCAGCCGGAGGTAGTCCGCGGTGATCGCCGCGTCGAACAGCGCCGTCGCCACCCGGTTCGTCGCTCGCGCGAGCCCGTACCGCTTCATCCCGGCCGCGATCAAGGCGTTGTCGTGCGGCCAGACCGAGCCGTTGTGGTAGCTCATGGGGTTGTAGGCGGCCGCCCCCTTGCTCATCGTCCGGATGCCCCAGCCGCTGAACATGTCCGGGGAGAGGAGGCGCCTGGCCAGCGCGTCGGCCTTGTCGTCGTCGACGATCCCGCAGTACAGGCCGTGTCCCGGGTTCGACATCACCGTGCGCACCGGCTGCTTCTCGCCGTCGAGGGCGGCGGCGAAGTAGCGCTCGTCCTCCATCCAGAAGACCTCGTTGAAGCGAGCCCGCAGGCGGAGCCCCTCGAGCTCCAGGCGGGTCGCCTCCTCCTCGCGCCCCAGGGCTCGGTAGACGTCGGCCATCCGCTGCTTGGCCAGGTAGACGTACGCCTGCACCTCCGCGAGCGCCATCGGCGGCTCCGCCGGGCGGCCGTCGTCGTGGACGATCGCATCGTGCGAGTCCTTCCACCCCTGGTTGCGGAGCCCGCGGGGCGACCGGCACAGGTACTCGACGAAGCCGTCCCCATCGAGATCTCCGTACCGATCGATCCAGGAGAGGGCGGCCTCCGCCGCCGGCAGGAGCTTCTCCGCGAACGCGACGTCGCCCGTCCATCGGAAGTGCTGCGCGTACACGATCAGGAACCACGGCGTGGCGTCCACCGACCCGAAGTAGGGGGTGTGGGGAACGACACCGGCCCGGGCGAGCTCCCCCCGACGGATCTCGTGGAGGATCTTGCCCGGTTGCTCGTCCCGCCAGTCGTCGACCTCCGTCCCCTGCTTGTCGGCGAGCAGCTGGAGGGCCTCGCGGGCGGAGCGCGTGTTCACCATCAGGAGCTGGTGGGCGGTGATCAGCGAGTCTCGGCCGAAGACCGTGACGTACCACGGGATCCCCGCGGCGAGGACGCCGCCGTCGGCGGTCTCCGTCCAGAGCGCTCGGAGGTCGCGCAGGCTCCGATCCAGGAGCTGGTTGTACAGCTCGTTGTCGGTCGCGATCCTGGTCGACCCGCGCTCCCACTCCTCGTAGGACCGGCGGAGCACGTGGATCGCGTGATCGAAGTCCACGGCCGCGACGGGCCCGTCCTCCTCGACGGGCTCGACCGTCAGCCCCACGAGCTTGGTCTGGTACGGACCCAGGTGGAGCCGGAAGAGGGCCACCGCCGTGACCCCATCCACCTCGATCCGGTCGGGCCGGGCGGCGAAGGACACCCGGGTGGATCGTCGCACCCGATCGCGCCCCTGGCAGACGAACTCGACCGTCCCGCGGTCGATCGCGGGGGGGCGGGGCTGCTCCGGTACCTCGCGCGCCATGCCGCGCACCTCGAAGATGTCGGCGAAGTCGGCGGCGAACCGGAACTCCAGGTCGATCTCCACGGGTGACGGGTTGTAGTTCTTCACCCGGACCCGCTCGAACAGCCGACCGTTGATCGCCCGGATCCGGCGGATGTTGAGGGTCTGCTGCGGAACCACCACCTCGCCTTCGCGGAAGAGATCCGGGTTGGTGAGGTCGACGTGCGACATGTAGCCGCGCTCGGACGAGGACGACAGCAGCACGGGGTCCCGCCCGTTGATCGTCATCCGGAAGAGCGAGAGGAACCGCGTGTCCCGTGCGTACAGACCGAGTCCGAAGTCCCCGCCGTGATCCAGGTTCCCCTCGAGGTCCGAGTACAGGAAGGTGTCGCCCTCCTTGACCGAGAGCGTCTTGCTGGCGAGATCGGTGAGCAGGATGGGCGGGCTCCCCGGCTGGGGGTGGGAGGAAGCGGGGCGAACCTCCGCATGCGCATCCATCGAGGTGATCCTCGCGAGTCTAGGTTCGGTCTCGGGCACGTTCAATGACCATCCTCACAGGACTACGAGCGGCGGCGAGCCTATCGCTCGACGATCTCCGGACCGGTGGCGCGGATCGAAACCGGCAGGACCCGCCACCCGTCCACCTGGTGGACCACCTCGGCGGGATCGCGAGGGAAGGCGAGCAGGGACGGCCCCGCGCCAGAGACGCAGATCGGCATCTTGGCTCCCAGGCGCTCGAAGACCTCCCCCACCTGCGGCACGAGCGAGAGCCGGACCGCCTGATGGAGCCGATCGCGGAGGGCGAGGTGCAGCAGCTCGCGGTCGCCCTCCACGAGGGCCTGGACCACCAGCGCTCCGTGGGCCACGTTGAAGACAGCGTCACCGAGGGGCACGCGTTCGGGCAGCGCGCGCCGGGCCTCCCCGGTCGGGAGTCGGGCGCGGGGAACGAGCACCACGGGCGTGAGCGCGTCCGAGACCTCGAAGCGCCGGACCCGCCCGTCTGCGATCACCGTCAGGCCTCCGAAGGCGGCCGGGGCCGCGTTGTCCGGATGACCTTCGAGCCCGGCGGCATGATCGAACACCGACGGCGGATCGAGGGCGGCTGGGATCCCCAGCAGGAGCCGGCCGATCGCCACCCCTGCGACCGCGGCGGCGGACGATGACCCGAGCCCGCGCTCCAGCGGGATCCGGTTCACGCCGCGCAGCTGCACGGGCGGGAGCGTCGAGCCAGCCTTCTGGGCGACCGACCGCATCGCCCGACTCACGATGTCGGTGCCGTCCACCGGGAGCTCGTCCGCGCCCTCGCCATCCCATCGCACCCCCGACCCGGCTCCCGTCTCGACCGTGACCTCGTTGCACAGGTCGAGCGCGAGTCCGAAGCAGTCGAAGCCTGGGCCGAGGTTGGCCGAGGTGGCCGGGACCCGGACGGTGACGCGCACGGCTACAGCCCGAGCTCGGCCGCGACCGCGTGTGGTTCGGGGGGCACGGTCGGCGGGTGCGCGGCCCCCGAGATCGCCCACTCCGGGTCCTTCAGCCCGTGCCCGGTGAGGACGCAGACGACGGTCGTATCCCGCGACAGTCCACCCTCCGCGGCCAGGTGCAGGAGCCCGGCCACGCTCGCGGCCGAGGCGGGTTCGACGAAGAGTCCCTCGCGGGCCACCCGTCGATAGGCCGCGAGGATCTCCCGATCCGTCACGGCCGAGATCGAGCCCTCGGACTCCTTGGCGGCGGCGACCGCCCGGTCCCACGAGGCGGGGTTGCCGATCCGGATCGCCGTGGCGATCGTCTGCGGCTCGGCGATCGGCTCCCCACGGACGATCGGCGCCGCGCCGGCCGCCTGGAAGCCGAACAGCCTCGGCGGCTCGTGGATCACGCCGTCCCGCAGGTACTCCGAGTAGCCCATCCAGTGGCTCGAGATGTTCCCGGCGTTGCCGACCGGGACACAGTGCAGGTCGGGCGCCCGTCCCAGCCCGTCGCAGATCTCGAACGCGGCGGTCTTCTGCCCCTCGAGCCGGTACGGGTTGAGCGAGTTCACCAGGGTGACCGGATAGTGCTCCGCGAGACCCCGGGCGAGGGCGAGGGACGCGTCGAAGTTGCCGTCCACCTCCAGAACGCGAGCGGCGTGGACGAGCGTCCCGGCCATCTTGCCCAGCGCGACCTTGCCCTTGGGCACGAGCACGGCGCAGGGGATCCCCGCCTTGCCGGCGTAGGCGGCGGCGGACGCGCTCGTGTTGCCGGTCGACGCGCAGACCACCGCCTTCGACCCCTCCTCAAGCGCCTTGCTGATCGCGAGCGTCATCCCGCGGTCCTTGAACGAGGCGGTGGGGTTGGCCCCCTCGTACTTCAGCCACACCTCGCATCCCGTCTCGGCCGAGAGCGACTCCGAGCGCACGAGTGGCGTCCCGCCTTCGCCCAGGGTGATCACCTGGGTGGCGTCGGTGACCGGCAACCGATCCCGGTACTCCTCGATCACCCCACGCCAGGGGCGGGCCATCACTCCTCCGCCTCCACCCTTAGGATGCTCCGGATCTCGTGCACCGCCGGGACGCCCCGAAGCTCGCGGACCGTCGCCTGGAAGGCGCCCTCGCGCGCCCGATGGGTGACGAACACGAGCTGCGCGTCCTCCCCCGTCCCCTCCTGCCACACGCTCTTGATGGACACGCCGTTGCGGCCGAACACGCTGGCGATCTCCGCCAGGACGCCCGGACGGTCCTCGACCCGGAGGAGGAGGTAGTACTGGCCGGTCACCTCCGACATCGGCCGGATGCTCCGCTCGTGGAAGCAGGTGCACCCCACGCCACGCGTCTCGCCCAGAAGGTTCCGGGCGACGGTGACGAGGTCCCCGATCACCGCCGTGGCGGTCGGCTCACCGCCCGCCCCGCGGCCGTAGAACATCAGCTCCCCCACCGCGTCGCCCTCGACGAACACCGCGTTGTGGGCGTCGCGCACGGCCGCGAGCGGGTGGGTGCTCGGGATCATCGCCGGGTGCACACGGACGGCGATCCGGTCCTCCCCGTCGAGCTCCGCGATCGCCAGGAGCTTGACGACGTACCCGAGACGGTGGGCGAACGCGATGTCCTCGGCGGTGACGCGGTCGATGCCCTCCCGGAAGACCTCCGGTGCCGTGACGCGAGCGTTGAACGCGATCGAGGCCAGGATCGCGCACTTGGCGGCGGCGTCGTGCCCGTCCACGTCCGCGCCTGGATCGGCCTCCGCGTACCCCAACCGCTGGGCCTGCGCCAACGCCTCGGAGAACGAGATGCCCTCTTCCGACATCCTCGTGAGGACGTAGTTCGTCGTGCCGTTCACGATCCCGGTGACCCGGCGGATCCGCTCGCCGGTGAGCGACTCCTTGATCGGGCGGATCAGCGGGATGCCACCCCCCACCGCCGCTTCGAAGTACAGATCGAGCCCCTTGGCGTCGGAGGCGTCGAACAGCTCGCGCCCCCGCGTGGCAAGGAGCTCCTTGTTGGCCGTCACCACCGGCTTGTCGCGCTCGAACGCGGCCATGACCAGCGAGCCGGCCGGCTCGCTCCCCCCGATCAGCTCGCACACGATGTCGACGCCGGGGTCGTCGACCACGGTCATCGGATCGGCCACGATCCGGGCGGGGTCCAGTGGCACGTCGCGCGGCCGGGAGGGATCGCGGACGGCGACCCGAACGACGTCCAGCCGGCACCCCGCGCGTCGGGCGATCTCGTCGACGTGGCCATCCAGCAGGCGGACGACGGCCGCCCCCACGGTGCCGCAGCCGAGCAGGCCGACCCCTAGCGTCCGGTCGCTCACGCACCCCCCGCATCCGGCCCCGGTTCGGGGCCGATCCAGACCGCCATCAGGATCTCGTCCTCGTAACCGTAGGACTTCTTGGCGTGGCGCACGAGCCTGCCCTCCTCGACGAAGCCGAACCGCCGGTACAGGGCGATCGCAGGGCCGTTGTGCGGGTACACGGTGAGCTCGATCCGCTCCACCCCCATCGCGCGTCCCCAGCGGAAGGCCTCGGCCATCAGGGCCGATCCGATGCCCCGGCCCCGGTGCGAACGCACCACATGCATCCCGAGCGTGGCGACGTGGCGGATCGCGGGATGCTCGACGTGCCGGCGGATCGAGAGGCTGCCCACCACCCGATCCCCGTCGACCGCGAGGAGGTGGGCTCCCTCCTCGTCCCACGAGCGGCGGAAGCGCATCCGGTAGCTCGAGACCGAGCGTTCCACCACCTCCGTCTGGATCAGCCGTCCCTCCTCGGCGACGTCCCGGTATCCCTGGAGGAACGATCGCGCGTCGCGTGGTCGGGCGGGGCGGATCAGGACGCCGTCCGGTGGGACCGCGGACGGTGGGGTGGGCTCCGCGACCTCGAGCCGCTCGAGATCGGCGGCATCCTCGCGCCGGAGCCATCGACGGCTGGCGGCGTCCCGGACGGCGACGACCGTCGGGCGGCCGACCCGGTTGTAGGTGCTGGCCATGGAGTACGTGTAGGCACCGGTCGCCGCGAACGCGATCAGGTCACCCGGCCGGAGGTCCTGCGGGAGCTTCACGTCTTCTGCCAGAACATCCCCCGACTCGCAGTGACGCCCGACGATGTCGACCACGGCCGGGGCTGAGGCGCGCCGGGGTCCGGCGACGGCCACCGTGTACCGGGCGCCGTAGAGCATGGGCCGGATGTTGTCGGACATCCCGCCGTCCACCGCGACGATCGCCCGCCCGTTCGGCGAGTGCTTAACCGTTCCCACGCGGTACAGGGTCAGCATCGAGGTACCCACCACCGCCCGCCCCGGCTCGACCAGGACGTGGGGGGCGGGTAGACCACGCTCGCGGGCGCCCTGCCGGACCCGTTCGACGAGGGCCGGGGCGAGCTCGTCGAGCGCGAGCGGCGCCTCGTCCGTGTACGCGACCCCGAAGCCACCGCCCACGTCCACCAGGTCGGCCGAGAAACCCGTCTCTTCCCGCAGCCGCACCAGGAGATCCAGAAGCACGTCGACCGCCGCCAGGTACGGCCCCGGCTCGAGCACCTGGGACCCGATGTGCGCGTGGATCCCCACGAGCCGGACGTGCTCCAGCTCCATCGCCTGTCGGACGGTGGCCGGCACGAGCGACAGCGCCGTCCCGAACTTCGATCCGGCCGCGCCGGTCACGATCTTGCGGTGCGCCCCGGCGCCGACCTCCGGGATCACCCGCAGCATGATCGGCTGGACCGCGCCACCCACCGCGGCGATGCGATCGATCCGCTCGAGCTCCTCGGGGTTGTCCACGTTCACCAGCCGCACACCCGAGGCCACCGCGAAGCGGAGCTCCTCGTCCGTCTTGTTGTTCCCGTGCAGGACGATGCGGTCGCCGCCGACCCCGGCGCGCAGGCAGGCCTCCAACTCTCCGCCGGTCGAGACCAGCAGGTCCAGCCCCTCCTCGGCGACCAGCCGGATCGCCGCGCGTGAGGTGAAGGCCTTCACCGCGTACAGCGGGTGCGGGAACAGGGCCGCGAACGCGCGCACCCTGGTCCGCAGGTGCTCCTCATCCACGACCAAGAGCGGCGTCCCGTACCGACGAGCCAGCGCCTCCGCGGACGTCCCCGCGATCCGGAGCCCGTCCGGCGCGAACGTCGCGTGGTCGGGCCACGGCCCGCCGCTAGCCATCCGAGCGCTCCATCGACTCCGGGGCGGACACGCCCACGAGCTGCAGCAGGATCGCGATCACCTGCTTCGTTGCCACACAGAGCCACAGACGAGCCTGCGTGAGCGGGTCGTCATCGGAGATCACGGGGCAGTCGGTGTAGAAGCGGTGGAACCGAGCGGCGACGTCCTGGGCGGCGTGCGTGAGCCGGTGGGGGGCGCGGAGCTCGGCCGCGCGGCGGATCTCGGCCGGCACGTCGGCCAGCGCACGGAGCAGTTCGAGCTCGGGCTCGGTCGTCAGGAGCGCCAGATCGGCCTCCGCCGCCGGGCGCAGCTCGACTCCTCGCTCGGCGGCCCTGCGCATGATCGACGCGATCCGAGCGTGCCCGTACTGCACGTAGTACACGGGGTTGTCCATGGAACGGCGCTTCACCGCCTCGATGTCGAAGTTCATCGTCACGTCGTTGCTGAACATCAGCAGGTGGAACCGCGTGGCGTCGACCCCCACCTCGTCGAGCAGCTCGTCGAGCGTCACGAAGTTGCCACTCCGCTTGCCCATCGGGACGGGGGCACCCTCGCGCAGGAACGCCACCCACTGGTAGATGACCATCTCGACTTGCTCGGGGTCGAAGCCCAGCGCCTGCGCCGCGCCGCGGACGCGGGCGACGTCGCCGTGGTGATCCGCCCCCCACACGTACAACAGGTGATCGAACCCCCGCGAGAACTTGTCGATCACGTAGGCGCAGTCTGCCGCGAAGTACGTGTGGGCGCCGCTCGAGCGGATCAGGACCCGGTCCTTGTCGTCGCCGAACGCCGTCGAGCGGAACCACACGGCCCCCTCCGCGTCGTAGGCGTACCCGGCTTCGCGGAGTCGGGCGACCGCGACGTCGATCTCCCCGCGCTCGGCGAGCGAAGCCTCGGTCGTGTAGACGTCGAAGCGCACGTCGAACCGATCGAGCGTCGTCTGGATCCACCCCAGGACCCGTCGCACCCCTTCCACCCGCAGCCGCGCCGATCGGTCGTCGGGGCGCAGGTCGGCCAAACCGGGGCCCTGGGCGTCCAGGATCTGGCGAGCGAGGTCGGCGACGTAGTCGCCGTGGTAGCCGTCCTCGGGCACCTCGGCCTCGCGCCCGACGAGCTGCAGGAAGCGGGCCTCGATCGAGGAGCCGAACCGATCCATCTGGCCTCCGGCGTCGTTGAAGTAGTACTCGCGCTCGACCTCCCACCCGGTGAAGGACAGCAGGCGCGCGAGCGCGTCGCCGATCGCAGCGTTCCGAGCGTGGCCGAGCGTGAGCGGCCCCGTCGGGTTGGCGCTCACGAACTCGACCTGAGCCCGGCGGCCGGTGGGCTCGGCGCGCCCGTAGTCCCCTCCGCGGTCTGCCACCTCCCGCAGCACGGCGTGCAGCCACGCGCGCGTGAGCCGGAAGTTGACGAACCCGGGTCCCGCGGGCTCGGCGGACGCGACCGCCTCGTCGGGTGGGAGGCGCTCCACGATCAGCTCCGCCACCTCGCGCGGGGACCGTCCGACCCGCTCGGCGAGCACTAGCGCGACGTTGGTGGCGAGGTCCCCGTGCTCCTTCTGCCGAGGCTTCAGGAGGACGACCGGGGGCCAGGGGCCCTCGATACCGAGCTCGTCCGCGCTGGCCGCGAGCGCCTCGCGCACCAGCTCGGCCAGCCGTTCCTCGATCACGGCCGGGTCGCCACTCAGCCCGCCACCTCGACCGCGTGACGGACCGCCTCGATCCCGTCGGCTGCGTCGGTGGGCTTCGTCGGGTGCGCGAACATGTCCGAAGGGTATCCGGGGTCCGTCCGGGTGTGGCGATCGATCCCGCTCAGCACGACGGCCGGCACCTCGACGTCCTCGGGGAGCTCGCGGAGACGACGGACGACCTCGGCCGGGAACAGGTGAGCTCGAGCAGCCCGAGAAACACCGGGTCGTCCTCGACGATCAGGACCTGTGGAGCCACGTCCGACACAGGATAGGCCCCGTTCCCGGACCCTCGGGCCCGGTTGCTAGACTCGGCTCGAGCCCTCGTAGCTCAGTGGATAGAGCGCCGGCCTCC
Organism: uncultured Actinomycetes bacterium; assembly: GCA_964640085.1. Lineage (GTDB taxonomy): Bacteria > Actinomycetota > UBA4738 > UBA4738 > HRBIN12 > CAZXFA01. The sequence goes on from CAZXFA010000014.1 coordinate 36,118, forward strand.
GGAGCCGGGTGCGCAGGTTCGAGTCCTGCCGAGGGCACGATCCCGATCCGAGGAGGCCCTCAGGCCGCGCGGTCGCCGGCCTCCAGCTCGAACCGTACTTCCGGGACTTGCACGATCGAGTTGTGCACCGTGCAGTGCTCGACCACCGCCAGGAACCCGGCCCGCCGCTCCTCAGGGAAGGCATCGGGCAGGTGCACACGGAGCGTCATCTCACCCACGCGCGCGGGCCGATCCGGCGCCAACGCCCACGAGCAGTCGACGGCCAGCCCGGACTCAGGGAGCCGGTGCCGGCGGAGGTACCGGCCCGCGTAGAAGGCCACGCAGGACGCGAGCCCGGCCACGAACAGTTCGGTCGGGGTCGGCGCGGTGTCCCCGCCACCGTCGGCGACCGGCTGATCCACCTCGACCTCGTGCCCGCGGATCGCGATCACGTACCGGTCGTCGTGGTCCTGTCGAACCCGGATCGTGCCCATGGATCCTCCGTCATCCTCCAGCCAGGTTCGGGGCCGAGCCCGGCGGCGGCGTGGGCCGGATGGCCCCCGCTCCACGGGCCGGATCGGGCCGAAGGACCCGGTCGGCGAGGACGTCCGCGCGGTATCGTTCGCAGCCGGATGAACGCCGAGGAGCTCCGCGCCGCGGTCGCCGACGGGATGCCTCGGACCATCGAGGACCTGTCCCGATTGATCCGGATCCCCTCGATCGCTTTCCCCGGCTACGACCCGGCCCCGGTCCGGGCGGCCGCCGAGGCGACCGCCGAGACCCTCGAGGAGGCCGGGTTCGGTGGGGTGCGGCTGATCGAGCTCCCCGACGGCGCGGAACACCCTGCGGTCTACGGCGAGATCGCCGGGCCGGCGAGGGCGCCGACCGTCCTGCTGTACGCGCACCACGACGTCCAACCCGAGGGACCGGTCCAGGAGTGGACCAGCCCACCGTTCGAGCCGGAGGTCCGTGATGGTCGCCTGTACGGGCGGGGGAGCGCCGACGACAAGTGCGGGATCGCGATGCATGCGGGGGCGCTCCGGGCGTGGAGCGGGAGCCCGCCGATCACGGTCAAGGTGATCGTGGAGGGTGAGGAGGAGGCCAGCACCGCCCATCTGCCGTTCCTGATCGAGGGCAATCGGGATCTGTTGGCGTGCGACGTCGTCGGGGTCGCCGACGGTGGGAACTGGCGGACCGGCGTCCCCACGCTGGACACCAGCATGCGCGGCGTCGTGGATTGCCGGGTCACGGTCCGGGTCCTCGATCTCGCCGTCCACAGCGGTGAGTACGGGGGGGCGATCCCCGACGCGCTCTCGTCGCTGGCTCGGATCCTGGCCAGCCTGCACGACGAGCGCGGGGATGCAGCGATCCAGGGCCTGAGCCGCTCGCCCTGGGAAGGGGTCGAGGTCACCGAGGACGACCTGCGGGACCAGACGCCCATCCGTCCCGGGGTCCAGCTGATCGGCACCGGTTCGATCGCGGAGCGTCTGTGGTCGGGACCGGCCGTCTCGGTGCTGGGGATCGACGCCCCCCGCGTGCGCGAGGCCTCGAACCAGCTGGTCCCGGTGGCCACAGCCAAGGTGAGCCTCCGGATCCCGCCGGACGAGGACCCCGTGCGGGCCCGCGACCTGCTCGCCCGCCATCTGGTCGAGCATGCCCCCTGGGGAGTCGAGGTGCAGGTCGACGGGGGCGAGGCGGGGGCAGGGATGCGGATCGGGACCGACGGTCCGGCGTTCGCGGCGATGCTGCGCGCCATGGAGCGGGCCTACGGCCGGCCGCCGGTCCAGAGCGGAAGCGGCGGCTCGATCCCGCTGATCCCCGTCCTGGCAAGGGCGTTCCCGCAGGCGGAGATCCTCGTGTACGGGGTCTCGGACGACAAGAGCCAGTACCACTCGATCGACGAGAGCGTGGATCTGGCCGACCTCGAGCGCGCCGTCCTGGCCGAGGCCCTCCTGTTCGAGGAGCTCGCCACCCCCTGAGGCGACCGGGGCGCTGCTAGGCTCGGGCCATGGACGACGCGCGTATGCCGGAACCCCCGCAGCCGCCGGCGCCGGCGGAGCAACCCGGCGGATCGGCGGACGAGGCGCCCCAAGAGTCCATCACCCAGCCCACCAAGCTCCTGCGGATCGCGAGCATGGTGCGCGAGCTCCTCGAGGAGACCCGCCAGGCCACCCTCGACGAGCCAGGACGCATCCGCCTGCGACAGATCTACGAGCGATCCCTCGGCGAGCTCACGGATGTGGTGTCGCCGTCCCTCCGGGACGAGCTCGCGGCGCTCGCGCCGCCGATGTCCGGCGTCCCCTCCGACGCGGAGATCCGCGTCGCGCAGGCGCAGCTGGTAGGTTGGCTCGAGGGGCTGTTCCACGGGATCCAGGCCGCATTGTTCGCGCAGCAGGCGGCCGCTCGCGCCCAGTTCGAGGAGCTTCGCCGACGCGGCCTGCCTGCCGGACAGGGGCAGCCCGAGCCATCGAAGGAGCCTCGCGGGCAGTACCTATAGGCGGACCGCGGACGCCTACCTCGCACCCCCGCCCAGGCGCGTCTCGGCGGGGTCGCGCGCCAGGATCTGCGCGATCAGGATCGGCACGAACGTGATCGCGATCGCGAGCATCGCGACGACGTTGGTCACGGGCTTGGCGCGGGGCCGGAACAGGATCGAGAAGATGTAGATCGGGAGGGTCTGCTGCTGTCCGGCGGTGAAGGTCGTCACGATGATCTCGTCGAACGAGAGGGCGAACGCCAGGATCCCCCCGGCCAGGATCGCCGTGACGAGGTTCGGCAGCACCACGTATCGGAACGTCTGCAGGCCGGAGGCGCCCAGATCCGCAGAGGCCTCCACCATGGTCGACGACATCCTGCGGAGACGCGCGACGACGTTGTTGTAGACGATCACGATGCAGAACGTGACGTGGCCGATCACGATCGTCCAGAAGCCGAAGCTCACGTCGGCCAGGGATAGGGTCGAGCGCAGCGCGATCCCGGTGACGATGCCCGGCAGGGCGATCGGGAGCACCACGATGAAGGCGACCAGATTCTTGCCGAAGAACCGCGCCCGGTAGACGGCCCCCGCCAGCAACCCGCCCAGCACGATCGACGAGACCGTGGCGAGACCTGCGACCGAGAGCGACAGCCGCAGCGCCTCCCACATGTCCTCGTCCTGGAAGGCGACCTCGAACCATCGCGTCGTGAACCCGGGCGGTGGGAACGTGAACGCCGCGGACTGCGTGGTGAACGCATACAGCACGATGATCAGGAGCGGGAAGTACAGGAACAGGAACACGAACCCCGTCGCCAGCCGCACCCCCCAACCCGCGGCTGCCGATCCCGACGCGCTCATAGCGCCTCGAACGCTCCCGCTCGCTTGGCGGCGCCGAGGTAGAGCATCATGACCGCCATCGCCACGAACGTGAACGCGGCAGCCAGCGGCAGATTGCCTGCCACGCCCTGCTGCACGTACACCATCTGGCCGAGGAAGAACTCGGAGGTTCCGAAGATCTGCGGCAGGATGAAGTCGCCGAGGGTGAGCGAGAAGGTGAAGATCGAGCCGGCCACCAGCCCCGGCTTGGCCAGCGGCAGGACGATCCGCCGGAACGTCGTCCCCGGGCGTGCCCCGAGGTCGTTCGAGGCCTCGAGGAAGCTCACCGGTACCCGCTCGAGGGCGGCCTGGACGGGCAGGATCATGAACGGCAGCCACAGGTAGACGTAGACGATGAACAGGCTGATCTTCGACTGAACCAGCGTCGGCCCCCCCACGATCGGCACGCCGAGGAGGGCCCGGACCACGCCATCCAGCCCGACCCGCTCGAGCGCCCACATGAGGAACCCCTCCCCGGCCAGGATCGAGCGCCAGGCAAGCGCCCGGACCAGATAGCTGGACCACAGGGGCATGATCACCGCGAGGTACAGGAAGGTCTTCATCCGCGGAGACGCGTAGCGGGCCATGTACGTCGCGAACGGGAACGCGAGGACCGCGCAGGCGATCGTCACCGCGGCCGCCATCCCGGCCGTCCGCAGGACGATCTCGTAGTTCGCCGGCTCGAGGAGCTCTCGGTAGGTCGAGGTGGTGAGCTCCCGGACGACCAGGCCGGTGAACTCCTCCAGCGACCAGAGGCTGTAGACGACGAGGGATCCGAGCGACCCGATGTACAGCACGCCGAGCCACAGGAGCCCGGGGAGGAGGAAGAGCACCAGCCGCACCCCGGGATGGCGGTAGAAGAACGCCCCGATGCGATGGGCCGGCGAGCTCGGGACGGCGGGCGCGGTCACGGACACAGCTGTTGCTCCCCGTTCCGGCGGAGCGGGATGGGACCCGCAGGGGTCCCATCCCCACTGCCGCGCGGGATCCGGCTCAACGGCCGCCGATCACCGCGACCATGTTCGTGACCCATTCGTGGTAAGGAACGCACTCGGTCGCCGCGTCGTCGTCGAAACAGTCCGACTGCGGCGTCTTCCAGAAGTGGATCCGGTCGAAGTTGTCGATCCCGTTGATCTGGCAGCCCTCGGGCCCGAGCAGCTCGTTGCCCTCACAGGCCGCGGGGACCGCGGGGACCGAACCGAACCAGGCCGCCAGGTCGCCCTGGACCTTGGGGTTCAGCGACCATTCCATCCACTGGTAGGCGCAGTTCGGGTTCGGCGCCTGCGCGTGCATCATCGTCGTGTCGGCCCAGCCCGTCGCGCCCTCCTCGGGCACCACACTCGTGATCGGCTGCTCCTCGAAGAACGCGAGGTAGTTCACCTGGAACGGCCACGAGGAGCTCGCCACCGCCTCGCGGTTCGCGAAGTCCTCGATCTGCACGAAGGCGTCGTGCCAGTAGCGACCGACCAGCTCTCTCTGCTGGCGGAGCAGGTCGAGCGCGGCGTCGAACTGGTCGCGGTTCAGCGCGTAGGGGTCGGTGATGCCGAGCTCTGGGTTGTGCGCCATCAGGTACAGGCCCGCGTCTGCGATGTAGATCGCGCCGTCGTAGGCCTGCACCCTCCCGGCGTTGCTCTGACCGTCGGGTAGGGTCGTCTCCTCGAAGACCACGTTCCAGCTGGTCGGCGTCTCGTCCCCGAAGACCTCGGTGTTGTACATGAGGACGTTGCTGCCCCACTGGTACGGCGTGCCGTAGTGCTCCGCCGTCCCATCGCCGTCCGTGTCGACCGCGTGCCACGGCGCATCCTGGAGCCGCTCGTCCACGGTCGAGAAGCTCGGGATCAGATCCACGTTGACCGGCTGGACCGTCCCGCCCGAGATCAGCCGCAGGCTCGCGTCACCCGAAGCCGTCACGAGGTCGAACTGGCCCGCGCCCTCCTGCATCAGAGCGACCATCTCGTCCGAGGTGTTGGCGACCTTGACATTGACCTCGCACCCGGTGTCGCTCTCGAACTGCGTGACCCAGTCGTACGCCGGGTCCGTGGACCCGTCTTCGATGTAGCCGGCCCAGGCGATGATGTTGACCTGGCCCTCGCCCTCGCCGACCTCGCTGATGATGCCCCCATCGCCGCCGTCGCCTCCCCCGCCCCCGTCGCCGTCCCCGTCGCCGCCGCACGCCGCCGCGACGACCGCGAGGACCGACAGGAGCGCGAGGAAACGCATGAGCTTGGTCATGCCTCCCCCTCCTCCGGGTCTTGCGACCCATCCGAACCGGCCTCGAGCGGCCGGTTGTTCTCCCGGCTCCAGGTGAGCCGTACCGCGCTCCCCTTCACCTGCAGCGCCTCCATCGACGAGGTGGCGAGGTTCTGCTGGAAGACCACCAGCTCCCCGCCGGCGTCGAGTTCGACGATGTACTTGGTGAGCGCACCGATGTAGACGACCTCCCGGACGTGGCCCATCGCGGTGCACTCGCCCGGACCCACCGGCGAGTCCGGTCCGTGCATCCGGATCTTCTCCGGCCGGATGGTGAACGGCTCGGAGGTCCCGGCCACCTGCCGCGCCACTTCGCCCGAGAGCACGTTGGAGGTTCCCACGAAGCCGGCCACGAAGCTGGTGGCCGGCCGCTCGTAGACGTCTGCGGGGGTCCCGACCTGCTCGATCAGGCCATGGTTGAACACGGCAAGGCGGTCGCTCATCGTGAGCGCCTCCTCCTGATCGTGGGTGACGTAGAGGAACGTCAGGCCCACCCGCTGCTGGATCTCCTTGAGCTCGATTTGCATCGCCTGTCGGAGCTTCAGGTCGAGCGCCCCGAGGGGCTCGTCCAGCAGCAGCACCTTCGGGCGGTTGACCAGCGCACGGGCCAGGGCCACCCGCTGGCGCTGACCGCCCGAGAGCTGTGCGGGCTTGCGGTCGGTGAATCCCTCGAGCTGGACCATCGCGAGCGCCTCGGCCGTACGCTCCTCGCGTTCCGCCCGCGCCACCTTCTTCACCTTGAGGCCGTACTCGACGTTGGCCCGCACCGACATGTGCGGGAACAGCGCGTAGTCCTGGAAGACGGTGTTCACGTCGCGCTCGTAGGGCGGGAGGTCCGTGACGTCCCGACCGCCGAGCACGACCCGGCCGGTCGTCGGCGTTTCGAATCCGGCGATCAGTCGCAGGGAGGTCGTCTTGCCCGACCCCGAGGGCCCGAGCATCGAGAAGAACTCCCCCTCGCGCACCTCGAGGTCGATCCCGTCGACCGCGATCACCTCGCCGAAATGCTTCCGGATGCCGTCCAGCCGCACGGCATCCGGGCCCTCCGGGGCGGCCACGACGGCATGGATCCGTGCCTCCGGTTGCGCCACGTCCTCACTCCGGGTGTCGGGGGCGGTGCAGAACCGCGACATCTTGAACGGGAATCAGGCCCGGGGCAACCCGGCGACCCGTCGAACCGGCAAGCCGCCCGTGCACCATCCCGGACTACGTCGTCGAGAGATCGGTGCCAGCCCGCTCCCGCAGCGCAGCGCCGATCCCCCGCGTGAGCTCCCCCACGATCCCGGGTCCCCGATAGACCAGGCCCGTGTAGAGCTGGACCGTGGTCGCCCCCGCATCCAGGCAGGCGAGCGCGTCGGTCGTGGTCGCGACCCCGCCGCAGGCGTTGATCGTCAGTTGGCCGCCGGTCTCGGCGCGGACCTCTCTCACGATCACCGGTGTCCGGGCCGCGAGCGGTGCCCCCGACAGCCCGCCACGCCCCCGGGCGAGCCGGGGCTCGAGGACGGTCCGCGCGTTGGAGCACGTCAGTCCCCAGGCGCCGCGCTCGGCGGCGACGCGGGCCATGGCGAGGACGCCGACCCGCTCCTCCGGGGTCTCGAACGGCGGTAGCTTCACGAACACGGGTTTGCGCGTTCGTTCCAGGAAGCCGTCGAGGATCGCCCCCACCCGCCCGACGTCGTGGGCCCACGTGGCGTTCGGCGAGCTGGCGTTCAGCTCGAACCCATCCACCAGCGGCTCGAGCAGGTCGAGCATCGTCTGGACGTCCTCGGGCTCCTCATCGGCCAGGCTCGCCAGGCGCGGCACCGTGCGCTCGCCCCTGCGAAGGGTCCGGGCGACGACCGCCGCTCCGGGGTTCGGCAGTCCCATCGCGTTCACCAGCGCCCCGGGTGCCCGGCGCACGATCCTCGGCTTCGGATGCCCTGCCCGCGGCCGCAGCGTGAACGACCCCCCCACCACGTACCCGAACCCCAGCCGGCCGAGCGCATCCAGGCGTCGACCGGTCTTGTCGAACCCCGCCGCCAGGCCGATCGGATTCTCGAGCTCAAGGCCGGCGACCGAGATCCGCAGGATCGGGTCCCGGACGGCCCCGCCGACCCGCTCCCAGGGGAGCGGCCACCCGAGCAGGTGGGTCGCGAGGTCGTGGGCCGCCTCGGCGGGGAGCGCGAAGAACAGGGGTCGCGCCAGGCTCCGATACAGGCCCATCGGGCGCCTATGCTACGCGGGATGTCCGACGACCTGGCCGCCCGGCTGCTGCAAGCCTCCGAGATCCACGGCGACTTCGTGCTGTCCTCCGGCACGCGTTCGGCCGTCTACTTCGACAAGTACAGGTTCCTCACCGATCCGTGGCTGCTCCGCGAGACTGCCCGAGCGGTCGCGGACCTGCTGCCGGATGGGGCGACCCACCTGGCCGCGCCGGAGGGCGCGGCCACGCTCCTCGTGGCCGCGGTCTCGCTGGACACCGGGCTGCCCACGGCGGTCGTCCGAAAGGAGGCCAAAGCCTACGGCACGAGGTCACGGGTCGAGGGCCATGCCCCACCCGACGCGCGGATGGCGCTGATCGAGGACGTCTCGACCACCGGTCACCAGGTGCACGAAGCAGCCCGCGCGCTCGAGGAGCTGGGGTGCCGGATCGCGCGCATCGTGCTCGCGATCGATCGCGGCGGCGGGTCGTACCTGCGCGTGGCCGGGTACGAGGTCGCGGCGGTCGTGGAGGTCCGACCCGACCTCGGGGAGACCGCGTCGAGCTAGTCCGTCACGGAGACGGGCGGCATCTCGCAACGCCAGACCTGGAGCCGCCAGAGCAGTCGGCTACCCCGAGCCCGGAGGTCCAGGACCCCCTCCCGCATCATCTGCGCCACGGCCCGGGACTTGGCGACCACGTCGGGAAGGGGGAACTCCCGCTCCAGGAGCGATTGCAGGTTGGCGGCGCCGAAGATCCGGCGCGCCACCTCGAGGATCTTGCCCTCGGCCTGGATCGTCCCGGTGGGGAGGTACAACCGCCCACCTGGCCGCAGGCACCGGTTCTCGCGGATGCTCTCGAGCATCGCCGCGGGGAGCTCGGCCCCCGTCGGCCCGCCGGCACGCCCGTCGGGGAACCAGCCCGACACGGCGGCAATCTCGTCGGGGATGCCGGAGACGTCCCCGATCACGACGTCCGCCTGGATCCCTCGCACGGGCTCCAGGAGGTCGCCGACGCGGAACTCCACCCGGTCCGCGTGACCAAGAGCCTCTGCGTTCCTGCGGGCCACGGCGATCGCCTCATCCGACAGGTCCACGCCGTAGACCCCGCCGGCGCCGAGCCGCGCCGCCACGAAGGACAGCACGCCGCTCCCGCAGCCGACGTCGATCACGGTGTCGCCGGGCTGAATCTCGAGCGCGTCGGCGATGGTCCGGCTGGTGTGGGTGGGGGCGAAGACGCCCGGATCGATCTCGATCGTGAAGGGACCGGTGCGACCCTTCCACTCGAGGCGGTGCTCCGATCCGGGGCTCATGACCGCTCATCCTGCGTGCAGGAACGGTTGCGAGTCAACCCGTTCACGCGACCGGGGGATCGAACCGTGCCTGCTCGCCGGGGATCAGCTCGCCCCGTTCGACGGCCGTCGCCAGACGGTCCGCGGCCTCGACCAGGCCAACCGTGTCCACGCCGCGATGCCCCGGCGGGTACCGCCGCACCCGCCCGGCGCCGCGGCGGAGCAGCCGGACGCATCCGTGGGCGTTCCCCCGGAGCAGGTGCACGAGCCCCGCGCCGAGCTGGGACAGGCCCTTGTAGAGCTCGGCGTCGGGCGTGTCCCGGGCCTGCTTCCACGCGGTCTCCCACGCCTCATGGGCAGGGAAGTACCGCCCGGCGTTCAGGTGCTGCAGGCCGAGGCGATGGTTCTCCTCGAGGCTCAGCGCGTCGTAGTCCTCCAGGTGGAGGGTGCTCTCCACGCCCCACGGCAGCGGACGTCCCAGGTGGTCGCGCGGCCGTTCGGGCTTGTTCCTGGCCTCCGTGGGCCTGCCGGTCTTCCCGCGTGCTTCCCGGGGCATGTGCACATGGTAGTGGGCCGGAACGCTGGCGCCTCCGGGGGACGCTGGCTACGCTGCTCGGCATGGACCCAGCCCGCACATCCGAGGAGGCCCTCCTGGCCGAGACCCAGGCCCGCGGCGCGGAGGAGGTGGGTGGTCCGCCGCAGGGCGCGGGTGCTGATCGGATGCCCACATGGATCCCTCGTCTCCTGCTCCTGACCGTCCTGACCTTCTTCGCGGCCTACGCCGGGTTCTCCCTGTTCCGGCGTCTGCGGGACCTTTTCGTGTGGCTCGTAGCGGCGCTATTCCTCTCCTTCGCGCTCGAGCCGGCGGTCAACTGGCTCGTGCAGCGCGGATGGCGCCGCGGGGCGGCCTCCGCTCTCGTGCTGTTCGGGTTCCTGTTGGTCGTCATCGTCCTGATCGCGGCGATGGTCCCCCTGGTGATCGCTCAGGTGGAGGAGTTGATCGACCGAGCCCCCGGGTGGCTAGAGCAGGCCAGCGTGTACACGGAGCGGTGGTTCGGGATCGAGCTCACCGGGGAGCAGCTGCGGGGGGCGATCGCGAGCGCTCAGGCGGATATCGCGAGCCTGGCATCGAACATCGCGTCCGTGGGCGCGTTCCTCCTCAGCCTCGTCTTCCAGATGCTCACCATCGGCCTGTTCACCTTCTACCTCGTGGCCGACGGGCCACGGTTCCGCCGCGCGGTCTGCTCGGTGCTCACGCCCCGTCGTCAGCGCGAGGTGCTCACGGCCTGGGACGTCGCGATCGACAAGACCGGCGGCTACCTCTACTCGCGGCTGCTGCTCGCGATCGTGAATGCCTCCGTCACGTTCGCGGTCCTCACCCTGCTCGGGATCCCGTTCCCGATCCCGCTTGCCCTGTGGCAGGGGTTCGTGTCGCAGTTCATCCCGGTGGTCGGAACCTACATCGCGGCGGCGATCCCCCTGCTCGTCGCGCTGCTCGAGGACCCCATCGCCGCGATCGTCTTCGTTGGCTTCGTGGTCGTCTACCAGCAGGTGGAGAACTACCTGCTCGCCCCGCGGATCACCGCCCGGACGATGCAACTCCATCCGGCGGTCGCGTTCTTCGCGGCTCTGGCCGGCGGATCGATCAGCGGATTGCTCGGGGCGTTCATGGCGCTGCCCGCCGCAGCCGTGATCCAGGCGACCGTTTCCACCTACCTCACCCGGCACGAGGTCGTGGAATCGGAACTGACGCGCGAGTCGGAGCCCGCGCCCGCCGCCGACGGTCCCGGCGCCACCGAGGGTCGACGCGCCAGCGTCTACTCCCGCCTGTCGGGCCGCCTTCGCCGCGACCGCCCTTCCGACACATGAGCGGACGGGCGGGCGGCGATGCGTCCTCCGTCCGGCTCGAGCGGTTGGGGGACATCGTCCGGCGGATGCGGGGGCGGCGGTGGAGGATCGTCCCGCACCCGGGCCCGATCCATCCCGATCGACGGGCGACCGGGAAGTCCGGCTCGCTCCGCGCGGCCATCTTCGGGGTGAACGACGGGCTCGTCTCCAACGTTTCACTAATCTTCGGCGTCGCGGGGGCGGGCGTCCAGCCAGAGGTGATCGTCCTGGCCGGCGTGGCGGGGCTGCTGGCCGGGGCCTTCTCGATGGCGGCGGGCGAGTACATCTCGGTCCGGGTCCAGCGGGAGGTCTTCGAGCGCCTGATCCACCTCGAGGCGCACGAGATCGGCTCCCAGCCGGAAGCCGAACGCGAGGAGCTCCGCCTCCTCTACATCCGCAAGGGGTTGTCGGCCGAGCTCTCCGGGCGCCTGGCCGAGGAGATCATGCGCGACCCTGAGATCGCCCTCGACACCCACGCCCGCGAGGAGCTCGGCCTGGATCCCGAGGAGGGGTTGGGATCCCCGTTGGCGGCGGCTGGTTCCTCGTTCGCGATGTTCGCGGTCGGCGCGATAGTACCCCTGATCCCGTTCGTGATCGGCTCGGGCACGGGAGCGGTGATCACCTCGGCCGTCGTCTCCGGCATCTCGCTGTTCGCCGTCGGCGCATCGATGACGGTGCTGACCGGGCGCCCGCTCCTACGTTCCGGCGCCAGGATGCTGGCCGTGGGGACCGGCGCAGCTGCGATCACCTACGGGGTCGGAACGCTCCTGGACGCGGGGGTGGGACCCTAGGGGAGAGCCTCGATCCGGCCGGCGGCCGCCTCGTCGGCCAGGATCAGCGATCGGGCCCCGCGGATCCGTCCGGCCGGGATCGATGCATCACCCGCCACGAGCCTGTACAACGCCTGCGCCTTGTCCGCCCCGGTCACCAACCACAGGAGGCGATCGGCCCGGGCGATCCCGCGGTAGGTGAGGGTCATGCGTCGATGTCCTCGGTACTCTCCCGTGACGGCGACGTCGCGATCCTCCATGTCCAGCGCCGGGTCGCCCGGGGCCAACGAGGCGGTGTGACCGTCCTCCCCCAGCCCGAGGTGCATGAGGTCGAGGACCCCTGGGAGCGCCGCCTCGTACCGGCTCGCCGCCGTCGTCAGGTCGTCCTCGTCCACCGGCATCGCGTGGATGATGGGCACAGCCCCGGCGGGCAGGCTCTGCACCAGGTGGAAGAGGTTGCGGTCCGGGTCTCCCTCAGGGGCCACCCGTTCGTCGACCTGCCACAGCTCCACGTGGGCCCACGGCACGTCCTCGTCGGCCAGATGGCCGAACATGGCCCACGGCGTCCGACCTCCGCTGACCGCTGCCGAGAACCGGCCCCGCGCCGCGACCGCCGCCCGTGCGGCGTCTGCGAAGACCTGGGCACCCCTCCGGGACACCGCTTCCGGGTCGGGGAGGACCTCGAGCTGGTGGAGTGGGATCACGGTCCCCTCACCAGCGGAGACCCTCGAGCTCGTCGAGGGACACGCGGACCGCGCGCCGGCCCCGGGCCCGCAGCGCCTCGAGATCGCCCGCAGCCTGCGCGGTCAGGAGGGCACCGAACGTGTGGTCGCGGCCGGGAACATCGAGGTCCTCGACCGGCTCCGCGAGCACCTGGATGCAGACCACCGACCCCGGGCCCCCCTTGTGGAGCTGCCCGGTCGAGTGGAGGAACCTCGGGCCGAACCCGAGGGTGGTCGCCACGCGGCGATGGTCCCGGATCCGGTGCCGCACCGCCTGCAGGCGAGCAATCCGGTCCGGATCCTGCGGCACGAACGCCTGGATCGCCACGTAGTCCCCGGGCCCGATCGCCTCCGCCAGGACCGCCGGGTCGCCGGGTTCCACCGCGGCGGGGCCTCCCGAGGCCAGGATCCGCGCCGTCGCATCCTTGGCCGCCTGCACGTCCGGCTGGTCGAAGGGGTGGATGCCGAGCACGTGACCGGCCACCGCCGTGGCCAGCTCCCATCGGAACATCGCGCCCCCGAGCTGGACCGGCTCCCGCACCGTCGAGCGGACCGCGGGGTGGCCCGCGCGCTCCAGCCGCCGGACGGTCGGAGCCTGCTCGCCGTCCTCGCCGACCACGAACAGGCGATCGGCTCCGTACACGGACGGTGGGCCGAGCGCCTCGCCCTCGATCGGCACCGAACCGGTACCGTCCTTGCCCGTCGACTCGGCCACCAGTTGCTCGACCCATCGGGCGAGGGCGGCCACCCGCCCGCGGAAGGCGAGCGTGAGCTTATCCCGGCCGGCGAGGACGCCCTCGCCGATCCAGGCCCCGAGCACGGTCGCGGCGTTCTCGCCGGCCGGGACGTCAGGACCGGAGGCTGACGCCGCCTCCGAAGCCCCTGCGAGCAACCCCTCGAGGTCGGCGCCGACGAGGGCCGCCGGCACCAGCCCCACGTACGACAGGGCGCTGTAGCGACCGCCCAGATCGGGGGGGTTCTCGAAGACGCGCCGGAAACCGCGCTCCGTGGCGACCTGGGCGAGGGGGGTCCCCGGGTCGGTGATCGCCGCGAACCGAGCTCCTCCTGGCGCCCGCCGCCAGAAATGCTCCAAGTGCGATCGGGTCTCGATCGTGGTTCCGGACTTGCTCGCGATCACGAACAGGGTCCGCTCCAGGTCGATCTGGTCCTCGATCGCGAGGATCGCGTCCGGGTGCGTCGTGTCGAGCACGATCAGCTCGAGCATGCCCTCGCCCACGCCGAAGCTCTCCCCGAACACCTCGGGCGCGAGGCTCGAGCCGCCCATCCCGCACAGCACCACCCATCTGAGCCCATCGTCGGCGCACCCCCGCGCGAACGCCCGGAGCTCCTCGATCCGGCCCGCCATCTCGCGGTGCACGTCGAGCCAGCCGAGACGGTCCGAGATCTCGATCGGCTCGGGGCGCCAGACGGTATGGTCGCGCGCCCAGATCCGTTCGATCACGCGGTCCTCGGTCAACCGTGCGAGCCGATCACGGACCGCCCCGGCGAGCTCGCTCACGCCCCGGCGCCCTCCGTGGCGGTGCCCACCAGCTCCTCCAGCGAACCTCGGAGCCCCTCGTACCGCCGGTCCCCGAGCTCCCGCCTGGCCCGAGCTTCGACCGCCGCGACCGCCCGGCGGGTCTCCGCCGCGTAGCGGCGGCCACGCGCGGTGAGCCGGACGATCTTGGATCGGGCATCGAGCGGGTCGGGCACGCGGCGAACGAAGCCCCGGTTCTCGAGATCGTCCACGATGAGCATCATGCCCTGCTTGGTCATGCGGGCGCGGCGCGCGAGATCGACCAGCCGGGTACCCGAGCGCCTGTCGATGTGCAGGAACGCCGCGGCATGGCTCGGTCGCGCTTCCGGGAACCCGCGCTCGTCCAGATCGGCGACCAGCTCCGCGCCGAGCGTCCGCGAGGCCTCCAGCAGCAACCGGGAGAGGTCGGGCTCGCCCATCGAGGGCCATCCTCCGCCGCCGAGAGCCGCGGGGTCAACGTGATTGACGGCGGGTACCCTCGTCGTCGATGGGGATCCGGATACGACCGGCTCGATCCGAGGAGTACGACGAGGCGGGGCGGGTGACCGCGCTGGCCTATCGCGAGTTCGTCCGGCCGGGCGACGGCTCGTGGCACGCGTACCTGGCACGGATCGCCGACGTGGCCGGTCGCGCGGATCGCACGACGGTGCTGGTGGCGCTGGACGACGAGCGAAGGATCGTGGGCAGCGCCACCCTCGAGCTCGGGGAGCGGATCGACGAGGACGATCCCCCGCTCGCTCCCGACGAGGCGCACATCCGGATGCTGGGCGTGCACCCGGAGAACCGGAGCCGGGGCATCGCCCGGGCGCTCATGGAGGCCTGCTTCGAGCGTGCGCGCGCGGTGGGCAGGACCCGCATGACTCTCCACACCACCGAGCGGATGCGAGCGGCGCAGGCGATGTACGAGGGGATGGGGTTCGAGCGGCGACCCGATCGCGTGTTCCCCGATGGGTTCGTCCTGCTCACCTACGAGAAGCCGATCGTGTGAGGTCGGATCACCCGCCGGCCGGGACGATCTCCCCGGTGGACAGGATCACGCCGTCCTCGCACTCGGCCTGGACCAGCCCGCCGCGGAACTGCTGCTCGTACAGCCTCGCGTAGAGGCCGCCGCGCTCGAGCAGCTCGGCGTGCGTCCCCCGCTCGAGGATGCGACCGCGATCGACGACGAAGATCACGTCTGCCGAGAGGATCGTGGAGAGCCGGTGGGCGATGGCCAAGGTCGTGCGCTCGCGCATCAGCGGCTGGAGCGCCGACTGGACCAGACGTTCGGACGTCGTGTCGAGCGACGAGGTGGCCTCGTCCAGGATCAGGATGCGTGGGTCTTTCAGGATCACGCGGGCGATCGCCAGCCGCTGCTTCTCGCCACCGGACAGCTTGTATCCGCGCTCGCCCACCACCGTGTCGTACCCCTCCGGCAGCTCGAGGATCCGCGTGTGGATGTTCGCGGCCCCCGCGGCGGCCTCGAGCTCGTCCTGGGTGGCGTCGGGCCGGCCGTACAGGAGGTTCCGGCGGATCGTGGTGTGGAACAGGTACGTCTCCTGGGTGACGACGCCGATCAGCTCGCCCAGGGACGCCAGCCGGATCTTCCGGACATCGACCCCGTCGATCTCGACCGCTCCACGCTGCAGGTCGTACAGGCGGGGCACGAGGTAGGTGATCGTGGTCTTCCCCGCACCCGACGGACCGACGAGCGCCGCGAGCTGCCCCGGCTCGATCTCGAGCGAGATGCCCTCGAGCGTCCACTCCCGCCGGGAGCCGTCCCCGGCGGCCAGGTCCGAAGGCGAGACGGGGGTTCCGCGATCCTCCGGCGGCGCCTCGTAGCGGAACCAGACGTCGCGCAGCGCGACGTGCCCACGGACCCCGTCCGGCGACAGCGTGACCGCGTCGGGCGCGTCGTGGATCTCCTGATCCATGTCCAGGTACTCGAAGATCCGATCGAACAGCGCCATCGAGGACTGGACCTCGGTGGAGACCTGGAGCATCGAGCCGATCGGGAAGAACAGCCGGGACTGGAGCGTGGTGAAGGCGACGATCGTCCCCGCCGTGATGCTGGCCCCCGTCGGGTTCCCGTCGATCACCCATCCGGCCACCAGGTAGACGAGCGCCGGCGTGATCGAGAAGAAGGTCCCGACCACTGCGAAGAACGATCGGCCGATCATCGTCTGGCGGATCTGGAGCCCGGTGAGGCGCTCGTTCTCGTCACGGAACCGCCCGATCTCGTGCCGCTGTCGCCCGAACGCCTTCGAGAGGAGGATCCCCGAGACCGAAAGCGTCTCCTCGGTCACGGCCGTGAGATCAGCGAGGGTCTTCTGCGTGCTGCTCGCCACCTCCCGCCTGGCGCGTCCCACCTTCACGGTGAGCCACAGGAACAACGGCAGGAGCGACAGCGAGAGAGCGGTCAGCTGCCACGACAGCAGGAGCATCGCGATCAGGGTGCTCATGATCACGACGACGTTGGACAGCACGTTGGACGCGGTGTCGGTGACCACCGATTGCACCCCGCCGACGTCGTTCGCGAGCCGGGACTGAATCTCGCCGGTGCGCGTCGTGGTGAAGAACCGCAAGGGCATGAACTGCAGGTGGCTGTAGAGCGAGTTCCGCAGATCCTGCATCACGCGGAGGCCCACGAGGTTCGCGAGGTAGGTCTGCCCGATCCCGATCAGGCCGGTGACGATCGGGATCGCCACCATGAGCCCCACGCCGAGGTACAGCGCATGCAGGTTGGGGCACGTCCCCGCATCGCAGACGCCAGGCGGGTTCCCGAACAGCGCTCGATCGAAGATCCACTTGATCAACAGCGGGTTCACCACGCCGAGCCCCGAGGTGGCGACGATCGCGAGCGCCACCAGCCCCACCTTTCCTCGGTAGGGGCGGAACGTGGCCACCACCCGACGCACGGTCTGGCGGCGGATCGGGCGCAGGTCCTCCTCGTTCGGGACGCGGAACAGGCGACCGTGGCCTCGCATGGTCCCAGGATACGGCCGCCCGCCGATACGCCCCGCGACGGGGGTAGGCTCTCGGAATGGACGCTTCCGTCCAGCTCACGCTGCTCGGGCGGGCGGCCCTGGCGGCCCTCCTCGGCTTCGCGATCGGGATGGAGCGCGAATACCGAGGCAAGTCCGCGGGCGAGCGAACCTTCGCGCTGCTCGCGCTGGGAGCCGCCGGGTTCACGGGGGGCGGCACCCTGCTGGCCAGTCCGAACGGGACGTCGCGCGTGATCCAGGGCGTGGTGGCGGGGATGGGATTCCTCGGCGCGGGCGTCATCTTCCGCCGGGCGGAACGGGGCGTGAAGGGGCTCACCACCGCGGCCGGCGCGTGGGCGGCCTCGGCGATCGGCGTGCTCGTCGGGCTGGGCGCCTACCTGGCCAGCGTGCTGATCACGCTCCTCGTGCTCTTGGTGCTCGAGCTTGACCAGGTGCCCGTGCTACGGCGGATCCGCGACCTCGCCCTCCAGCAGGAGGGCGAGGACCAGGAGCGGGACTGATCAGCGGCCGAGCTCCACGGCCCGTGCGAGCACCTCGTCCAGCATCTGCGGCGTGAGCCTCCCCGTGAAGGTGTTCTGCTGGCTCACGTGGTAGCAGCCGAGCAGCCGGTACGGCCCCACCTGGACCTCGGCGCCGTGTCCGAAGCGGGGCTTCGGACGGACCCGGTGCCCGTGCGCGGCGAGGGCCCGGAGCGCCCCGTCCCATCCGAACCCTCCGAGCGCGACGATCACCTCGAGACGCTCGAGCGCCGCGATCTCGCGCTCCAGGAACGGGAGGCATCGATCCCGCTCCGCGGCCGTGGGGCGGTTCCCCGGCGGCGCGCACCGGTTCACCGCGGCGACGTAGGCGTGCCGGAGCCGGAGCCCGTCGTCCCGAGACACCGAGGTGGCCTGGTTCGCGAGCCCGCATCGGTGCAGCCCCTCGAAGAGGAAGTCGCCCGATCGGTCGCCCGTGAAGATGCGGCCCGTCCGGTTCCCTCCGTGGGCCGCGGGAGCCAGCCCGACCAGCATCACGCGGGCGGCCGGATCCCCGAACCCGGGCACGGGGCGCCCCCAGTACTCCTGGTCGGCGAACCGCGCCACCTTCTCCCGAGCCGCGCGCTCCCGCCAGGCCACCAGGCGCGGGCACGCGCGGCAGACAACGATCTCCGCCTTCAGCCGGTCGAGGTCGTCGGCGCGGTCCCGGCCCATGACCTCGATGGTAGGCCCGCGACCTGGGTGGTTGTCTTCCCCGGCCAGGATGGTAAGAAGGGAACCCTCCCCCCATGGCCGAACCCAAGACCGTCGCCCGCGCGTCGCTGCGCGTCGCCGTCCTGTTGGCGACGACCGCCTCGATCCTGGCGGGAGTCCCGCTCTCGCCCGGGGGTACGACCCCCGAGACGGTGGTCCGGACGGTTCGCGTCTCCACGGCCGCGCTGGCGGGTGCTTCCCTCGGCCCCGGCCTGCGGCTGGTGGGCGGCGAGCTCCACGCCGCCAGCCCCGAGCGAACCGCGACGACCCGCGTCTGCGCACCGATCTGGGCGACCGGCCTCGGCGTCACGTGGCGCCAGCACGGCGGTGGCGATGTCGTCGTCGGGGTGCGTCCCGAGGACGACCGGGACCGTGCCGGGGCGGTCGTGCATCTGGATGCTGGCGACGACGCCGATCCCGCCTCGCCCGACGCCGCCTCGGGACGACGGGGCTCGGGGTTCCTGTGGACCGGTGGATCACGGTGCGTCCGACTCTCGATGGCGCTGCCCCGGGGAGCGGCGATCGCGGGCGTGCGGGTCGTGTTCGTGAACGCGTCCGGCACCTCGGCCGGTCCGGGAACCGGCCCGCCCGATCTGGAGCGCGCCGGAGAGAGCCTCCCGACGGCGTCCGCGCTGGCCCGTCGACCCCGGATCATGACGCGCGAGCGGTGGGGCGCCGACCCCGACCTGATGAACTGCACACCACTGATCGCCGACCAGGTCCGGATGGGCTTCGTCCACCACACCGCCGGCTCGAACGACTACTCGCGCGCGGAGGCCGACGACGTGGTCCGCGGGGTGTACGCGTACCACACGAACGGTCGGGGCTGGTGCGACATCGGCTACAACTTCCTGATCGACCGGTTCGGGACCATCTACGAGGGACGCTCGGGCGGGGTCGAGCTCCCGGTGATCGGCGCGGCGCAGATGGGGTTCAACACGCGTGCGTTCTCCGTCTCGGTGATGGGCAACTTCGAGATCGCGGCCGTCCCCAGGGCGGTCCGGCGCGCCCTCGTCCGGTTGCTCGCCTGGCGACTGGACGTGGCGCACGTGAACCCTCGCGCCCGCGCCACGATGATCTCGGCCGGTGGGAGCACCACGCGCTACGACGCCGGCGATACGGTCCGGCTGGCCACGATCTCGGGTCACCGGGACACCGGCTACACCGCGTGCCCGGGAGCCCGGCTGTACCCGCTCCTGCCCAAGATCCGGGACCGTGTCGCGCGCCGGGGTCTCCCGAAGATCTACAAGCCGCGCCTCTCGATCGCCGAGCTGACCGCGGGCGTGCCGGCCGACCTCCGGATGAGGGCGCGGGGCTCCGGACCCCTCCTGTGGTCGGTGACGCTCCTCGGACCCGACGGCGCGGTGGTGGCTCAGCTCGGCGAGGCCTCGGGTCGAGAGCTCGACCTCACCTGGCCGGGGATCGGGCCGCCCGCCCAGCCCACGACGCCGGGCGCGTACTCGATCGCGATCGCCGCGATGGCCCCCGACGGGCGGCTCGCACGGTCGGCGTTCTTCTCGCTCACGGTGCTTTCCGCGCCCACACCGACGCCCTCGCCGCCCCCCTCCCCCTCGCCGTCGTCCCCACCCTAGCGCCGGTTCGAGCGCAGCTCGCGGAACCGCTCCGCCGCCCCCTGGAAGGCCTCGAGCGGGGCGATCAGTTCCCCCACCAGGCCGATCAGCGCCTCGAAGCCTTCGGGCTCCGAGGCCTCCAAGCGGAGCCGCTCGGCGAGCCCTCGCGCCCGGCGGAGCCCGTCGCGGGCCTCCACCCACTCGGTCTCAACCTCGGGGGTCCGCCAGCCCTCCATCCCCGCCTCCACCTCCCGGAGTCCCTCCTCGAACCCGAGGACGGTGTCGGCGAGGGGGCGTCCGGGCAGCCGCGTGCCGGGGACGGAGTCCGTGAGGGAGTGCTTGGCCACCTCGAGCTTGGGCACGAGCGCCCGGAAGGCCTCGTACGGCCCAACGAGGTGGTCGGGCAGCCGGCGACGGCTCACGGCGCCGGGCTCACGCCGGGCGAGCGCGGTCTGTCAGGCACCCCATCGCCATCCGTGGATCGTTCGAGGCGATCGCGTCGAGCCCACGATCCAGGAGCATCTCCAGCGTCGGGCGGTCGTCGACCGTCCAGGTCCCCACGCGGAGACCGGCCGCGTGCACCTCGTCGACGTAGTCGGGACCGGCCGGGATCAGGGACCAGGTCCCCGGCAGCACGAGGTCGTGACCCTCCTTCGCGGCGTAGGCGAGGGCATCGCGCGGATCTACCGGATGGGTGGACAGGAACCCCGTCGGAACCTCGGGCGCCATCGCTTTCGACGCCTCGATCGAGCGAGGATCGAACGACAGGATCAGGACCGGACCCGCGAACGAGCACCGCTCGAGCTCGGCGTGCGCCGCCTCCACGAGCGCCTCCCGGTCGGAGTGGTTCGGCTCACCCGGGAGGCTCTTGATCTCCAGCGCGACGGCCGCCCGACCCGAGATCAGCTCGAGCGCGTCCGCGAGGGTCGGGACCGGCTCAGGCGCCCGCGGCGTCCCGGCGTTCAGCTCTGCCAAGCGCGAGGCCGGGAGTTCGTGCACCAAGCCAGCTCCGTCGGTGGTCCGGGACACGTCCGGATCGTGCATCACGACAGCCGCCCCGTCGGAGGTCAGCCGAACGTCGAGCTCGATCACCGGGACGCCGAGCTCCAGCGCGGCCCGGAAAGCGGTCAGCGTGTTCTCAGGGTGCGTCGCCGAGGCGCCACGGTGCGCCACGATCGCGGGGAAGGCATCGTCCGGGAACCCATGGGCGGCCATGGCGCCGGAACCCTACCAAGCCCGCGCTCAGACCTCGCTGGAGGGACAGAGATGGTTGACGGGACACTCGCTGCAGCGCGGTCGGCGCGCCTGGCAGAGCGCGCGACCGTGATCGATCAACACGTAGGTGAAGTCGAACCACCGCTCCCTCGGCACCAGGCGCATCAGGTCCTGTTCGATCTTGTCCGGATCCTTCTGGGTGCTGAAGCCGAGCCGGTTCGCCAGCCGTTTCACGTGCGTGTCGACCGCGATGCCCTCGACCTTCCCGAAGGCGTTGCCGAGGACGATGTTCGCCGTCTTCCGGGCGACACCGCGCAGCGTCAGCAGGTCCTCCATCGTGTCGGGGACCTCCCCGTCGTACACCTCGACGATGCGCCGGCACGCCTCTCGGATCGAGATGGCTTTCTGGTTGAAGAACCCGGTGGGCTTGATGTCGCGCTTGAGCTCCTCCTCGGGCACGCGGACGTATCCCTCTGCCGTCCGGTACTTGCGGAAGAGCTCGTCCGTGACCTCGTTCACCTTCTCGTCGGTGCACTGGGCCGACAGGATCGTGGCCACGAGCATCTCGAGCGGGTTCGAGAACCGGAGCGCGACCCTGGCGTCGGGGTAGGCATCCGAGAGGAGCCCGACGATCCTCGGCGCGCGGGCCTCGATCGGGTCGTCCCGGGTGAGCGCGGGCGCCATCGGGCTACGCGGCGAGCGCCAGCTCGAGCTCGAAGGCGTCGCGGTGCCGGTACGTCGACCACTCGCCGCGCATCAAGACGTGGATCCCGCCTCGGCCCATCACGGTCCACCTCCGTCCGTCCCCGACCATCGCGGTCTCCTCGTCCAGGCCCACGAAGACCTGGCCGTCTCGAACCGAGCCGACCACGAACTCGGTCGCTCCGGCGATCCAGGTGTCGATGATGTCCCAGTGCGGCCCGAACAGGGCGTCGCGAACGTACCCGAGCCCCGGTGCCCAGACGGAATCCAGGCTGTCGACGTCGCTGTCGTACGTCACGTCGGTGAGGCACGCGACCCCGGCGCTGCACCCCGCGTACGGGAGCCCGTCCCGGATCGCCTCGCGCAGCGCCGCCCAGAAGGGCGTGTCCCCGATCACCTCCGTGAGGCGGGCGGGGTTCCCACCCGAGAAGAACACCATCGAGGCGTCGTCGAGCCGGCGCACGATCTCGTCCCGGTTCGCGTCCACG
This sequence comes from uncultured Actinomycetes bacterium, assembly GCA_964640085.1. Classification (GTDB taxonomy): domain Bacteria; phylum Actinomycetota; class UBA4738; order UBA4738; family HRBIN12; genus CAZXFA01. The sequence goes on from CAZXFA010000014.1 coordinate 58,274, forward strand.
CGGGCCTTCAGGGGCAGCACCTCCGCGGGAATCTGGAACTCGCGATAGTGATCCAGGCCCTTGCTCCCCCACGAGGCGAACGAGTCATCGCCCTCGTGCGCCGCGGCGGTCGGGACCACCAGCACCGGCCCCCCGGGGGTGCGGGAGCGTTCGACCAGCCAGCGCTCCACGGGCTCGGACCAGGGGTCGAACTCGCCCGAGCCGAGCAACCCGATCCAGGTGGTCACGACCTCTCCTCGCCCAGACGGAACCCCTCGAACGACATCTCGCGCCACCACGTCTCTTCTCCGACGGCCTCGACGATGGACTCGACCTGGCTGACGTGCGCCCTGATCGCCTCCACCTTGAGCGCCAGGATGTCCTCCGGCAGCTGGTACTCGATCGACAGCTCCTCGCGCTGGGTGATCGGGGGCGTCCCCGGCCGGAACACGTTGAACGGCTCCCACACCGGGAGGAACTCCTCCGCCCACTCCGGCGTCACGGTCGCGTAGTGGAGCCTCGATCCGGGCCTCCCGACCTCCCGGAAGGCCCGGGTCGCCCAGCCCGAGACATCCTTGTGGGCGGCGTGGTCGGTCATACCGTCCGGGCCGAAGGTGAGGACCGTGTCGGGCTGGACCTCCGCCATGATGTCCCGAACGCGCTCGTATCCGTGAGCCGGAAGCCCGGTGTCCATGTCGATGTCCGGGAAGTCGAGCCAGATGTGCTCCTGCACCCCGAGGATCGCCATCGAGCGTTCCATCTCGGCGGTCCGCACCTCGCCCATCTTCTCGGGTGGCCACTTCTCCTCGTCCATCGAGCCGCCCTCGCCTCGCGTCGCGGTGACGCAGACCACCCGCGAGCCGTTCCGCACCGCCCTGGCCATCAGGCCCGCCGCCAGGTAGGTCTCGTCGTCCGGGTGCGCCCAGACCCCGAGGATCGTTGCGCCCAACTCGTCCATGTGTTCCCCCACCTCCGTCGTCGCTCAACCCACCGGCCGGACGAAGTGATAAGCGATGGTGTGTCCGCCGAAGGACAGCGGGATCATCTCCGTCTCGGCCTGGAACGTCGATCCGTCCTTGCGAACCCCGCGGAACCGGAGCGTCGCGGGGAAGGCCAGCCGCTGGACTCGGTTCCAGTAGTGCCAGGAGAACATCTCCTGATCGTCGTCGTGCACCAGACGTTGGAGCAGGTATGGGGTGTTCTCCAGCTCGCCGACCGTGAACCCGAACATCGATGCGAGCTTCTCGTTGCAGGTCCAGTGTTCCTCGTCCAACCACACGTACACGCCGTCGGGGCTGGACTCGAACACCGGACCGAGATGCTCGGCCAGCCGTGGGATCACCTCATCGTGCGCGATCGGCTCCATCGATGCCCTTCCTCCCTCGAGGCGCGCATCATCCTAGGCCACGAACGGCGAGGGCGAGGCGGGGAACGGCTCCGCGAACGGGGGCGGTTCCGGATCCCGCACGAAGGAGGGGAACGCGGCAGACCTCAGTCGTGCTCGGGCCGCAGGCGCTTGCCCCGGTAGGTGGGGAACACCGCGTCGGCGTGCTGCCAGCAACGCTCGGACCTGTTGTAGATCGACAACCGGGTCCGGCAGCCCGGATGCGCGCACACGCGGTTGGCCCCGGCCGCCTTCGAGGCGGCGGGGACCCGGCCGGGTCTGGTTCCCTTGGTCACGGTCGGAAGGTACGGTCCGAAGGTCACGGGTCGGACTCCCCCGCTCGGCATTCGGCGCTCGACGGCCCCTGGTTCACCGGCCGCTAGGCGTCCGTGGGATCCACGAACAGCGAACGCATCCGCTCGGCGAACGCAGGGGGCACCGCGTCGCACCCGCACCTGGCCCGGAGGAGCTCCTTCAGGCGCCGCTGGAACTCGGAGTGATCCGAGCATGGCCCGCACCCGCCGAGGTGCTCCTCGATCTCGGTCCGGATGGACCCGTGCAGCTCACCATCTAGGTAGAGCTCGATCTGCTTCAGGGCCTCAAGGCAATCGATCGGAGACAAGTCCTCGCTCCCGTACCGTTTCCCACAACGCCTTCTGCAGGGCTTTCCTTCCCCGGTGCAAGCGTGACATGACGGTGCCGATCGGGATGTCCAGAATCTCGGCGATCTCCTTGTAGCTGAATCCTTCGACATCGGCCAGCAGCACGGCCATGCGGAAGTTCTCCGGCAGTTCCTCGAGTGCCCGCTGGACGTCCTCGTCGGGGATCCGCTCGAGCACCTCGGACTCGGCCGAGGCCTCCACGCCGGCTCCGCCGAGGCGGTCGTACAGGTACCAGTCCTCGATGTCGTCGTCGTGGACCGTGACGGGCTCCCGCTGCTTCTTCCGGTAGGAGTTGATGAACGTGTTGGTGAGGATCCGGTACATCCACGCCCGCAGGTTGGTCCCCTCCTCGAACCCGCCGAACCCCCGATAGGCACGTAGGTACGCCTCTTGGACCAGGTCCTCCGCGTCCTGCTGGTTCCGCGTGAGCCGGAGGGCCGCACCGTACAGGTTCGGGAGCAGCGGGAGCACGTCCCGCTCGAACCGCTCGCGCACGGCGGGGTCCTCGGGCGGCGCGGCCGGCTTACGGGCCAACGCGGATCTCCATCACATGCGCACCCATCGGTCCCTCACCGGTCCTCGACAGTCCGCATCCAACGGCCCCAGTATCCCGCATCGCGCCGATCGCCCGACTGTCGGACGTCGAGACCTGGTGGGAAGATGGAGGTCCGATGGCGGGCGACAACGAGCGTCGTGGCAGGTGGCAGGGGTTCGACCTGGGCGGGGGCGGGGGTCCCGGCCAGCCCCGCCGCATGCGCACGTCGCCCTGGATCTGGATCCTGGGCTTCCTCGTCATCCTGGTGCTGTTCAACTACCTGGCGGCCCCTCGCCCCAACGCGATCGACTACTCCGAGTTCCTCCAGCGGGTGGAGGACGACCAGATCGTGGGCACGCTCCAGATCGCGGAGACCTCGGTGAGCGGTCAGTTCCGCCAGGGGTCGGAGACCGTGAGCTTCACCACCACGATCCCGCCGATCCTTCAGGGGACGCCACAGCTCACCGAGCTCTTGAACGACAAGGGCATCGACTATACGGGCGTCACGCCCAGCGGGTTCCAGAGCTTCCTCGTGGGGTGGGTGGTGCCGCTCCTGCTGTTCGGAGCCCTGTGGTTCTTCCTCATCCGCCGGATGAGCGGGGCACAGACGGGAGCGGCGCTCAACCTCGGGCGCAACCGGGTCCGGATCTACGACCGGAAGGAGATGAAGACCTCCTTCGCGGATGTGGCCGGCGTCGACGAGGCGAAGGAGGAGCTCCGCGAGATCGTGGACTTCCTCAAGAACCCGAAGAAGTACCAGCGCCTGGGCGGCCGCATCCCCAAGGGCGTCCTGCTCCTCGGCCCCCCGGGGTGCGGCAAGACGCTGCTCGCGCGGGCGGTGGCTGGCGAGGCCGACGTGCCCTTCTTCTTCATGTCGGGCTCCGAGTTCGTCGAGATGTTCGTCGGTTTGGGAGCGGCCAGGGTCCGCGAGCTCTTCCAGCAGGCCAAGGAGAAAGCCCCCGCCCTGGTGTTCCTGGACGAGATCGACACCATCGGCAAGGGCCGTGGAGGCGCCCTCGGCGCCGGGTTCGGCGCGCACGATGAGCGCGAGCAGACCCTGAACCAGCTCCTGGTCGAGATGGACGGGTTCGACTCGTCCAAGGGCGTGATCATCATCGCGGCCACCAACCGCCCCGACGTGCTCGACCCGGCCCTGGTGCGACCGGGACGGTTCGACCGTCAGGTGGTGGTCGACCGCCCCGACCTCAAGGGGCGAGAGGAGATCCTCAAGGTCCACACCCGGGGGGTCGCCATGGGTCCCGAGGTCGACATGCGGATCGTGTCCGCCCGGACCCCCGGGTTCACTGGGGCCGACCTCGCGAACGTCGTCAACGAGGCTGCGCTCCTGGCCGCCCGGCGGGAGAAGGACTCGGTGACCATGCTCGAGCTCGAGGAGGCGATCGACCGGACGGTCGCCGGCCTGGAGCGCAAGAGCCGTGTGATGTCCGACAAGGAGAAGGAACGGGTCGCGGTCCACGAGATGGGCCACGCGATCGTCGCGCTCACGGCGCCCACCGCCGACCCGGTCCACCGGGTCACGATCATCCCCCGAGGCGCCGCCGCGCTGGGGATGACGATGCAGCGACCACTGGAGGACCGCTACCTGCTCACGGAGCCGGAGCTGCACGATCGGCTCGCCGTCCTGCTCGGTGGACGCACGTCAGAGGAGATCGTCTTCGACCGAGTGGTGTCGACGGGAGCGCAGAACGATCTCGAGCGCGCCACCGAGATCGCGCGGGCGATGGTGACCGAGTACGGCATGAGCCCGAAGGTGGGACCCCTCTCCTTCGGCGGGAACGGCTTCCGCGGCCCGGAGGGACGGTTGCTGTACCCGGGCGCCACGCCGGAGATGTCCGACGAGCTCGCCTCGTTGGTGGACGAGGAGGTGGCTCGGTTGGTGAACGGGGCACACGACCGTGCCGACGAGGTCCTGACCGAGCACCGGCGGTTCCTGGAGCAGATGGCGCAGATCCTGATCGTGGACGAGGTGATCGACGGCCCCGACCTCAAGGCCTACTTCGAGGGCAAGAAGGAGATCCCCACCGCCGAGCAACTCCGCGCCCGGGTCGTGGGGGACTCCAGTTCGGAGACACGCGAGGAGGCATGGGAGGCGCCGGACCTCCCGCCCGGCCCCGGCGTCATCGTCCAGCCACCCGGACCCGGATCCGCGGGCCCGTCCCGGCCGCCGCGACAGCCGTAGCTCGGCGGATCAGGCTGGCGGCTCGACGAGCAGGTCGAAGCGTCCCCGGAAGCGCTCGAGGAACCGGTAGTAGTTCCGCTTGGACAGGCGGTCGCGCTCCTCCGGGAGCGTTCCGTGGTACATCCGATGCTCGTGCCGGCGGACCGGCACGCCCACGACGACGGCGCGGTACCCGGCATCCTTGATCCGGAACGAGCACTCGATGTCCGCCGTCCGGTACCAGCGGAACTTCTCGTCGAACAACCCGACGTCGCGGATCACCTCGCGACGGAAGGCCATCAGGTACCCCTCGACGGCGTCCACCTCCGGACCGCGGCTCTCGTGGAACTCGCGCAGATCGGCTGTCGAGATGCCGAAGGGGCCGCACACGCCGATGGAGGGGTCGCTCAGGGCCTCATCCAGTGGACCGAGGACGTCACCCGTCGGCTCGACCGAGCCGTCCATCGCCACGACGATCCGCCCCCGCGAACGCTTGAGGCCCGCGTTGCGGGCCGCGCCCCACCCTGCGTCGGGTTCGAGCGGGAGCACGTCCACGCCCTCGCCGAAGACGGCCGGATCGGTCTCGGTGAGGTCGGCGACCACGTACTGGACATCGCGGGATCCATGGTGCGCGCGGAACCCCGCGAGGGCGCGAAGGACGTCCTCGGGCCATCCCTCCACCACCCAGTGCACGCTCGCGTCGAAGGTCGCTGGCTCCGCGAGCTCGCTCTCCACGTCCCGAGCTCGGACGCGAGCCGGGCCGGTGGCCTCGAGCGGCTCGAGCTCGAACCCCTCCACGGAGTCCACCACGCGGAACCCCCGCTCGGCGATCGCATCCCGAAGGGCGTCGGCGCGTCCGAAGTCCTTGGCGGCCCGGGCGCGTCGGCGTTCTTCGCCGAGCTCTCGCACGTCGTCGGGAACGTCCGTCATCGGTTCCTCCGAAGGAAGTCCAGGACCACCTCGTCCGCGCGGTCCGCCTGCTCCGAGTGGTACACGTGTCCCGCGCCCTCAAGCAGCACGAGCTCGGCCCCCGGGATGCGCTCGGCCATCAGACGGGCGTTCCCGGCGTCGATCATCTGGTCCTCCGAACCGTGGAGCACCAGCGTCGGCACCCCGACCTCGGGGAGGCGGTCGTACGCGTCCCAAGCGCGCATCGCCTCCCACTGACGACGCTGGCCCTCCGGGTGTTGCGGCTGCGCCTGCCCGACCCGCAGGTCCTCCTCGACGTGCTCCGGATGGGCCTCGGCGAACGACGGCGCGTACAGCTGGAGCCACGGACGGTCCTTCGGCGTCCGCCCGCGTGAGGAGACGGCGTGGCGATGCCCCGGATGCGTTGCCGCGAGCACGAGCGAGCGGACCCGCTCCGGGTGCGTCAGCGCGAGCTCGAGCGCCACCATCCCGCCGAACGACTGCCCGTACAGGTGGGCCCGCTCGACGCGTAGCTCGTCCAGGAGCGCCAGGCAGTCGTCGCGATAGGTGGCCATCGTGGTGGGGGCGTCCGGCGCCCCGCTGTGACCGTTTCCCCGATGGTCGTAGGCGATCACGAAGAGCTCGGCGGCCAGGTGCGGCACGTTCCGGCGCCAACCGGGAAGGTCCCCGCCCATCCCCTCGAGCAGCACGAGCGGAGGTCGCCGCGGTTCGCCGTGGACCTCGTAGTGGATCCGCGCACCGTCCGGGCGTTCGAGCACGGCCACCGGGCGGACGGCGCCGGCCTAGACCGGCTCCTTCGACACCGAGCGCAGCCGACCGGCCACCGCCTCGAGCGTCTTCACCGCGATCGACGGGTGCTCCATCAGCAGACCGCGGAAGACCCAGCCGGTGACGCCCACGAGACGGACCGGCGTCGTCGCGGTCACCGTCGCGGTCCGGGGGCCACCGTCCAGGAGCGCGATCTCGCCGAAGAAGTCGCCGGGTACGAGCTTCGCCTTCGTCCTGCCGCCGATCGAGACCCTGCACGAGCCCTCGAGGATCAGGAACAACCCGATGCCCCGCTCGCCTTCCCGAGCGATGACGGTCCCGGCCGGATGAGAGACCTCCTTGGCGGCTCGGGCCATCACCGAGAGCTCGCGCTTCGTGCACTCGGAGAAGATCGGAACCTTGCCGAGCTTGGCCGCGACGTCCTGCTGGGACACCTGCTCGACCTCCTCTCGCCGCGGGTGGACCCGCATCCGCGCGCACATCGTACCCGCGCCGTCGCCCCGGAAGCGAACTAGGATGCCCTGGATGAGCGACCGCCGCCGCCTCGCCGCGATGATCGTGCTGTTCCTCGTGGGGTTCGGCCTGGTCGCCCTGGCCAGCGCGGTGGGCTCCACCTGGCCGCTGCTGCTGACGCCGCTGCCGTACGCAGCGATCCCCTGGCTGGTGGTCCGCGCCGACGACGAGCGCTAGAGCGCGCCGTTCGTCTTCAACGCCACGCCCACGAGGGCGGAGGCCAGGGCGGCCAAACCACCGATCGTGATGAACCGGGTGCCGGACCGCCACCAGGCATCCCCGGTGATCCCCCCGGTCCACGCCCCGATCGCGAACAGCGCGACGAGCGACAAGCACCCCGCCGCGACCATCGCCGATCCCAGCGGGAGCACGGCGAACGGTGCGAGCGGGATCAGCGCGGCCACCAGGGCGGCCACGAACGTGACGGCCGCCGCCAGGAGCGGACGTTTGGACCCTACCTGTCCGCGCGCCCCTGCCAGGTCGGCCTCGGCCTTGGTCGCCGTGAACAGTACGCCCCCCATCGAGATCGCCTCGGCCACCCCGGCGGCCAGGCCGGCGAGGGCCACGGTCGAGACGTCGCCGGATCCGATCGCGACGCCGAGCACGACGGCGAGCACGTTCGTCAGGTTGTCCTGCGCGCCCATGATCACCTCGCGCATGCTCCCGGCACCCCGAGGGGTGGAGGTGGCCGGCAGGGTCGGCGCTGAGGTCGATGGGTGCCGATAGCCTTCCATTTTCCCTATCTCCAGGGTGGACTTCGTCGCCGGTCCTTCGCAGGGACGAGGGACACGGGCTCATGGGGCCGACCGGTCCGGCTCGGCCGGGTTGGACCGGCGAGCGATGCGCCCCTCGAACGCGGGAGGGGCGCCGGCCGTTGCCGACGCCCCTTCCTTCGTCGCGGGGACAGGATTCGAACCTGTGACCTCTGGGTTATGAGCCCGTTCCACCCCCTCTCGGGCCTGTTGAACATGGGGCTACAGGCAACATGCCCTCTTGACCCCGCTTCGGACGCGCAGGAAGAATCCGTGCGCGGGAGGTGGTCCACGTGCCGAAGTACCTGTTTGCTGCCTCACTCACCGAGGCCGGCGTGCAAGGCGTCCTGAAGGAAGGAGGCAGTAGCCGTCGAGAAGCTCTCAAGAAGACCGCGGAAAGCGTCGGCGGGACGCTCGAGGCCTTCTATTTCGCCTTCGGAGAGACCGACGTCTACCTGATCGTCGACGTCCCCGACGACGCGGCGGCGGCGGCCCTGAGCATGTCGACAACGGCCACCGGTGCGGTGAGGGTGAAGACGACCGTCCTGATCACCCCAGAGGAGATGGACGAGGTGAGGACGAAGACCGTCGAGTACCGCCCACCCGGTGCCTGAGCCCCGGGCACGCTCGTGAGCCGCTCCTTCCGCTCCACGTAGACGTCGTCGGCCCCGTTGACGATCACCTCACTTACTTGCCACTCCGCTGGGCGGGCCGAGTGTTTGACCGCCCGGCCTCAAGCATGCTTGACTCGATGGCTCGCTCTCCGTGATCGGTCTCTCATCGTCCACTCACGAAGCGCTAAAGGGAACTAAGAGGGGAGTTCGTGTGCGCTCGTCCACGGCTTCGGCGATCGTGACGGCAGCTCTGCTGCTGGGC
>CAZXFA010000015.1:0-66590 GCA_964640085.1 uncultured Actinomycetes bacterium
GCTCCGGGGGTGGGACTCGAACCCACAACCTACGGATTAACAGTCCGCCGCTCTGCCAGTTGAGCTACCCCGGACCGGGCCGACGAAGTCTACCAACCGCTCCCCGATGAGCTACGCTTGGCCCATGCGGTTCCGGATCGGTCTGATCGTCGGCCTCGTCATCGGGTTCCTCGTGGCCCGCGAGCTCGCGCGCCGGGAGGCCGAAGGTCGCCCGATCGGCGTTCGCGCGGCGATGTCCCGGCATCCCTCCGCGCAGCGGCTGTCCGGGCTGGCCGAGCGTGCCGGGTCCGTCGGCATGGGGGCGCTCCAGCGTGCGAGGGCCACCATCCAGCGACGCCTGGAGGCCAGCGTCGACGACCTGTCGATGAACTGAGACGGGCTCCCCGCCGCGGAAACCATCTCCGCGGCTCTGCGCGCCTACTCCAGGTAGTCCCGTAGCTTCTGCGATCGCGACGGGTGCCGGAGCTTGGAGAGGGTCTTGCTCTCGATCTGACGGATCCGCTCCCGCGTGACGCCGAACTCGCGGCCGACCTCCTCCAGCGTCCTGGGGTGACCGTCCAGCAGCCCGAACCGTAGCTGGATCACCTTCTTCTCGCGCTCGGACAGGGTGTGGAGGACCGCCTCGAGCTGCTCCTGGAGCAGGATGAAGCTGGCCGCGTCGACCGGCACGACGGCGTCGGAGTCCTCGATGAAGTCCCCGAGGTGCGAATCCTCCTCCTCGCCGATCGGCGTCTCGAGGCTGACGGGCTCCTGGCTGACCTTGAGGATCTCGCGCACCTTGTCGGCGGGGATGCCCATCTGCTTGCCGATCTCCTCCGGCGAGGGCTCCCGGCCGAGGTCCTGGAGGAGCTGCCGCTGGATCCGCACCAGCTTGTTGATCGTCTCCACCATGTGCACGGGGATCCGGATCGTTCGGGCCTGGTCGGCGATCGCCCGGGTGATCGCCTGACGGATCCACCACGTCGCGTAGGTCGAGAACTTGAAGCCCTTCCGGTAGTCGAACTTCTCCACCGCGCGGATCAGGCCCAGGTTCCCCTCCTGGATCAGGTCCAGGAACAGCATCCCGCGGCCCACGTACCGCTTGGCGATCGAGACCACCAGCCGCAAGTTGGCCTCGATCAGCTTCCGCTTGGCGAGCTGTCCGTCCCGCTCGACGCGTCGCAGGAAGTGGTCGAGATCCTCGCGCGTCCTGGGCCTGTAAGACTTGGCGATCCGATCCCGCCCGATGCCCTCGACCTTGCCGAACCGCTCGACCTGGTGCTCCCGGATCGCGATCACGGATCCGACGATCCCGCGGAACCGCTTCTGGTCGACCTTCTCCTCGACCTCGATCAGCTCCCGGAGCTCGGTGGCGAACTCGCCGGCCTCGATCCGCCGGGCGAGATCGATCTCCTGCGCGGCGGTGAGGAGCGGGACCTTCCCGATCTCCTTGAGGTACATCCGCACCGGGTCGTTGGTCGGCGCCTTCAGCAGGTCCACGTCGATCTGACGCTGTGTGGTGGCGTCGACGTCGTCACCGGGAAGGTCGATGACCTCGATCCCCTCGCCCCGAAGGTGCTCCTCGACCTGCGCGAGGAACTCCTCCACCTGCTCGGGCGTGAAGTCGTCGACGGGGACGGACTCCAGCAGGTCCTCGGAGGTCACGAACCCGCGCTCGCGGCCACGGGCGGTGATGGTTTCCTTGGCTTCCTCCAGGCCCAGGTCTCGGGCGACTTCCGTCAAGGCCTCACCTCAGCGAGTGGGTCGGGGTGCCGCAAAGTGTACGAGGCGTGACCGGCGGCGCCCATGAGCCTCAGGCCGGCGACCCGGTCCGGTGCCGAAGCCGGCGGAGCTCCCCCTCGGCGGCGATCAGCTCCTGGAACAACGCGTCGTAGCCGGGGTCGGTGATGGGGTTCAACTTCTGGAGCCGGTGGCGCATCTCGTCGGTTCGGTGCTTGAGCAGGAACCGCTGCAGGTCCGCCCACACCTGCTGGGCGTAGTCGAGGCTCGGCTCTCCCTCGAGCCTCTCCAGGGCGATCGCCGAGAGCGCCCGCACCGCCTTCTCGTCCTCGGACCGGGCGACCGCGCCGCCCACGTCGCCATCCGAGGACAGGACGAGCGCGAACAGCTCGCGGTTCCGCGCCGTCTGGAAGTGCTCGGGAGACAACCTCGGGCCGAGCTCCCGGAAGACGCTCTCGTCGCGAGCGAGCAGGCGGAGCATCTCGCGCTCCAGCCGTTCCTGGGCCGAGACCCGCTTCAGGGCCGTGCGGACTCCCGCGGGGCCGCCCGATCGACGACGCTCCAGAGCGAGGAGGACCGAGCCCTCGCTCACCCCGACGAGCTCGGCCAACAGGTGCGCGTACTCCGTCTGCCGCACCGGATCCGAAAGGCCCTCCAGCAGCGGGAGGGCCGCCGCGACCGCCGCGCTCTGGTCCTCCACGGAGTCCAGCCGGTAGCGCGCCACGGTCCGTCGGAGCATGTGGTCGACGATCGGCACGGCCTTCGCGGCGAGCTCGCGGAGGGCCTCGGCACCGTGCGCGCGGACGAAGTCAGCCGGATCGAGCCCCTCGGGCAGCACCAGGACGACCGGCTGGACCGGGAACCGCTCCAGGAACGCGTACGCGCGCTCGGCGGCCCGCGCGCCGGCCTCGTCGGAGTCGAACGCCAGCACCATCCGCTGCGCGAACCGCGACGCGAGCCGGAAGTGTCCCTCGCCGAGCGCGGTGCCGCAGGTCGCCACCGCGGTCTCGATCCCCGCCTGCGCCATCGCGATCACGTCGGTGTAGCCCTCGACGACGTGGAGCTCGCCGCTTCGCGAGACCGCGGGCTTGGCCCGATGCAGGTTGTACAGGACCTCGCCCTTGCGGTACACGGGCGTCTCGGGCGAGTTCAGGTACTTGGGACCCTCCGCGTGCGGAGCCCCGGCGTCCTCACCTTCCCCCGGCAGGATGCGCGCGCCGATCCCGACGGCCCGCCCGGACAGGTCGTGCACCGGGAACGTGATCCTCCCGCGGAACCGGTCCCGCACGTCCCCGTCGGCGTCGCGGACGGCGAGACCCGACTCCACCAGGATCTCGCTCGAGACCGAGCGCGCCAGCCGGCGCAGGAGGAAGTCCGGGTAGCCGGGCGCGTACCCGATCCGGAACGCGATCGCCGTCTCCCGGTCGATCCCCCGCCGCTCCAGGTACCGGCGTGCCTCCTCTCCCTCCCGACCCTCGAGGAGCATCCGGTGGTACAGCTCGAAGGCCGCCTCGTTGGCCCGATGGAGGGCCTGCCGGCGGGAGGCCGCCCGGCGCTCGGCCGGCGTGTCGCCCTCGAAGCGGACGGTGACACCCGCCTCCTTGGCCAGGCGCTCCACCGCCTCGACGAAGTCCAGGTGCTCGACCTCCCGCAGGAACCGGATCGCGTCGCCGCCCTCCCCGCAGCCGAAGCAGTAGTACACGCCCTTGGACGGCGAGACCGAGAACGAGGGCGTCTTCTCCGTGTGGAAGGGGCACAGACCGCTGTACGAGTCGTGGCCCGACTTCTTGAGCGTGAGGTATCCGGAGACGAGCTTGACGATGTCGGTCCGCTCCCGGACCGCCTCCAGGTCCTCCTGCCGGATCCGCCCTGCCACCTCGCTCGTCCCTCCTGGGTGCGGGCCGCCTTTCCGACGCTCGAGCCCTACAGCAGCCAGCCCTGGGGAAGGAAGAGCTGTTCGTACGTCCGGAGCGCGTACCGATCCGTCATGCCCGCGATGTAGTCGGCCACGCGTGTCGGCAGGTCTCCGGGGGCCCGATGGTACTCCTCGGGCACCTGCTCCGGGTGGTCCAGGTAGTGAGCGAACAGGGTCCGGACGACGCCGATCGCCTTCTCCTGCTCCGCCCGGGCCTGGTCGCGCAGGTAGACGCGGTCGAACAGGAACTCCCGGAGCAGGTCGAGCGCACCGAGGATATCCTGCGACAGCGCGATCTCGGGCCCGTCGACGCTCCGCTCCACCAGGTCGCGGACCAGGGTGCCGATCCGTTGCCCGTGCGTCCGCCCGAGGACCCTCGTCACCCCGTCCGGCAGCTCGTCCGGGGACAACACCCCGGCTCGAACGGCGTCGTCGACGTCGTGGTTGACGTACGCGATCCGGTCCGCGAACCGCACGACCTGGGCCTCACGAGTGGCCGGCTGCGGCATCGACCAGGTGTGGTTCACGATCCCGTCCCGCACCTCCCAGGTGAGGTTCAGCCCTCGGCCGTCGTCCTCCAGGTGGTCGACGATCCGCAGGCTCTGCTCGTTGTGCCGGAACGGGCGGCCGAGGAACGGCGTCAACGCCTGCTCGCCGAGGTGCCCGAACGGCGTGTGGCCGAGGTCATGACCGAGCGCGATCGCCTCGGCGAGATCCTCGTTGAGCCGTAGCGCCCGAGCCGCGGTGCGCGCGATCTGCGACACCTCGAGTGTGTGGGTGAGGCGGACCCGGTAGTGGTCCCCCTCCGGCGCCAGGAACACCTGCGTCTTGTGTTTCAGTCGGCGGAACGTCTTGCAGTACACGATCCGGTCCCGGTCGCGCTGGAAGCAGGTGCGGAGCGGATCCGCCGGCTCGTCGCGCTCGCGGCCCTTGCTGCTATCCGCCAACGTGGCGCGGGGCGAGAGCGTGTCGCGCTCGATATCCTCGGTGCGCTCCCGGGGGGTGGTCATCTCGGCATCCTAGCGCGCGGGTCCGACGGGGCCGGCCGCCAAGCCGGATCGGCCCGCCGCGCGTAGACCTGGGGGAACGCCGGAGCGAACGGGAGGCAGGGATGGGGAACGCGCGCTTGCACATCCGCCTGATCATCGCCCTGGCCGCGCTGCTGCTGGTCGCGGCGGCATGCGGCGGGGATGAGGAGGGCGGCGAGGCGACGGGGGCGACAGGTCCGACCGCCGCCACGGGACCCACGGCCACCGGACCCACGGCGCTGACGGGGGCCACCGGCGAGACCGGACCGGCCAACGGCGCGGCCGCCACGGTGCAGGCCAACAACTTCTTCTTCGACCCGGGCGACCTCGAGATCCCCTCCGGGGCTGCTCTCGAGGTGCGGAACGGCAACTCCGGCACGCCGCACACCTTCACGATCACGGACACGGACGTGGATGTGGAGCTTGGGGGCCTCGAGTCCGAGGTCGTGACGATCGACCTGGACCCGGGGAGCTACGACTTCGAGTGCCGGTTCCACCCCCAGATGACGGGCACGATCACCGTCACCTGACCCGGATCGGTCAGCGGCCGAACAGCCGGTAGTACAGGTAGGCGAACGTCTCCCGAACATACCCGGCGAGCCTCGTCCCCTCGGTCCGCGCGGCCGAGCGCCAGGTGGCTGAGGCGTAGGCCTCGATGCCGAGATCGCCGGCCATCCGCTCGATCCGCAAGTTGTGCCACGGGTCGGAGACGAGGAACGCCGAGCGCAGATCCCGCGCACGCATCCAGTCGGCGACCGCCTCGAGGCTCTCGAGCGTGGTCGTCCCGACCGGCGAGGCCACCACGTCCTCGGCCGGCAAGCCCTCGTCAATCAACCAGTTCCGGCCCGCCTCCGCCTCGGAGGAGCGGTCGCCCGGTCGCGAGCCCCCGAGGACCACCACGGTCCCCGCCCGGTCCTCGCGGTACAGCAGCGCGGCATGGCGCAGACGCCCCTCAAACACCGGTGACGGCGTTCCGTCGTACTGCGCCGCTCCCAAGACCAGGATCGCGTCGACCCGGTCGATCCGGCTCGCGTCGTCGGTATGGGCCGCGCGCCAGACGGCGAAGGCCGTGAGACCCAGCACGAGGAGGCCACCGAGCGCGACGACGGCCACGGCGAACACCACGGGATGGCGGCGCAGGAGGCCCACCCGCGCGATGCTAGCAACGCTCTACGCGGACGCCGCGATCCCCGCGTCCTCCAGCAGGCCGAGGAACTCCCGGCGAGAGAACCCGTTGACCAGCACTACCTGAGGATCGCAGCGGTCGCCCGCGTCCCAGACCGCGAGCCATGCGCGGCGTCCGCTCCCCAGCAGCGGAACGGTCCCGCCGCCCGCGAGCTCCACGGTGCCACCGACCGGGAGCCCTTCTCCCCACTCGCCGGGGACGCCCGCGGCCACGTGCACCTCCCGGCGCTCGGCGTCCCGGTACCCCAGGCGCACGCCGACGTGATCCGGGTACTCCTCCTCGAACCTCGGGAGCAGTTCGAACCCGTCCGGCGCGGCCATCGGCGGCTCACACACGGGGACCTGGGGGGTGCTGCCGCCCTGCCCCGGCTCGCCCCCGCCGGTGCAGGAGGCGAGGAGCAGGAGCAGGGCGGCGACCCGCCTCACGGCAGCGACCCCTCGATCGGCCCGAGGAGCGGCCCCGAACCATCGGGGTTCGCCTCCTGTCCAAGGCCCGCATACAGGCCTCCGAGGCTCCGGACCCGCTCGGGCAGAATCGTCGCCGCATGACCGAAGCTCGCGGCAAGCTCGGCGAACTCCCGCGCCCCCTCTTCGGTCCGGAACACCGAGACGAGCGCGAAGTCGCCCGCCTCGCCCACCTGCTGCTCGAACCCCTGGAACTGAGCTACCGGGATCACGTAGTATCCCTGGACGTCGGCGAACGCGATCTCCCCGTTCGCCGCCTCCGCCTCCGCCCGTGTGGGATAGACGCCGCCGACGACCACCACGAGCATCTCGCCCGCCCCGGTGTCGCGCGCCATCGCGGGCCCGATCGGCGGGCCATGGGGCTGAGGCTCCGGGGCCGTCAGCCCCACCGCGGCGAACGTGATCGTCGCCGCGAGCCCAGCGACCGCCGCTCCGGCGACCATCATCCTGCGGTTCATGCCGGTCCCTCCCTTCCGGTCCGAGCTCAGTATCCCGTTGCGTACTGGAAGTGCATCGGGTCGCAGAACGCGAGCCCCCAGTACCATCCGTGTCCTTCCCAGATGCGCTTGTGGTACCGGTTCACGGTGCTCGAGCACTTCCCCTGGTACTCCTCGGCGGATGAGACGTCGATCGCGATCCCGAAGGCGTGCGTGCTCCACTTGCTGGTTCCCCTGATGTAGCGGCACGCGTACCCGTAGATCCCGTGCTCGATGTACGGCTGCAGGTGGTCGTTTTGGATGTGCCCGAACACGTCGTTGTCGAGGTTCGTGGACGACCCACCCTTGCCGCTCACCATCGCCGTCGGATATCCGCCGAGCTTCTTGTGGAAGCGGAACGAGTACGTGACACCGTTGTCCGATGCTTTCCAGCTCATCGGGATCTTCGACGCGTTGGAGCTGCACGGCTGCCCGAACCGGTTCACGATCTGCGTGTAGTCCCTCGGCCGCGAGGGGTAGTTGTAGTGCGCGTCGCGCCAGCCGAGCCTCGACCAATGCCAACCCACGAGCAGGGGCACCACGAGCGCCGTGCCAACCGTGAGGGAGAGGAGCCGCCGACCGGTCGAGCGCCGGGTCCGGCCCGCTCCGCCGTCCATCCACGCCACCTCCTTCGTCACGGGGGAGCCGTGGGGAGGATGGGGAGTCGATCGAGCCTAGCGAACGCGTGCTCGCGCGCGCATCACCGGGTCGGGGGATCCTCCGGCCCGGGCGGGGGATTCCCTGGCGGGGGCTACTTCGAGGCGGACTCCGCCGTGCCGACCGCCGCCTGACCGGCGGCGAGCCGCGCGGTCTCGACCCGGAACGGCGAGCAGCTCACGTAGTCCAACCCGATCTCGTGGCAGAACACCACGCTGGCGGGATCGCCGCCGTGCTCGCCGCAGATCCCGAGATGTAGATCCCGGTTCGCCGCCTTCCCTTCCTCGGTCGCGATCCGCATCAGCCGACCCACGCCGGGCCGGTCGACCGTGACGAACGGGTTGGCCGGCACGAGCTTGCGCTCTTCGTACATCCCGACGAACTTGCCGACGTCGTCCCGGCTGAACCCGAACCCCATCTGCGTGAGGTCGTTGGTGCCGAAGGAGAAGAAGTCGGCGACCTCGGCGATCTCGCCCGCCGTCACCGCTGCCCGCGGCACCTCGATCATCGTCCCCCACTCCAGGTGCTCGAGCTCGGCGCCCTCCCTCTCCAGGACCTCGCCGGCCACCGGCTCGAGCTCGGCACGCATCTGCTCGAGCTCCGGCCTGATCGCCACGAGCGGGATCATGATCTCGACCTTCGGATCGCCGCCCTCCTTCTCGACCTTCGCGGCCGCCTCGCAGATCGCGCGGACCTGCATCGCGTACAACCCCGGCTTGACGATGCCCAAGCGTACGCCCCGCAGACCGAGCATCGGGTTGGCCTCGTGGAGCTCGCGGACCTTGCGGAGCACCCGTTCCTGCTCGGTCACGTCCTCGCCGCGCTCCTTGCCCAGGGCGACCTCCACCGACAGCGCGGCCAGGTCCGGGAGGAACTCGTGGAGCGGCGGGTCGAGCAGCCGGACCGTCACCGGGAGACCGTTCATCGCCCGGAAGATCCCGACGAAGTCCTCCCTCTGGAGCGGCAGCAGGGCGTCGTAGGCAGCCTGCTCCTCGGCCTCGTCCTCCGCGAAGATCATCTGCTGCACCGCCTGGACCCGCTCTGGGCCCAGGAACATGTGCTCGGTCCGGCACAGGCCGATCCCCTCGGCCCCGCGCTCCCGCGCGTTGGAGGATTGTTCGGGCGTGTCGGCGTTGGCCCGGACCCGCAGCCGCCTGCGGGAGTCCGCCTGCTCCATCAGGCGCTCGAACGCCCTCCAGATCTTCTCCTCGCGGGCGGTCGCGTCCCCCGCTCGCGCCTTCTCGAGCACCGACTCCTCGAGCGGGAGCTCTCCGACGTACACGTTGCCGGTGAACCCGTCGATCGTTACGAGCTCACCCTCCTTCACGATCGTCCCGTTCGCGGAGAACGCGCGGGAGGACAGGTCGATCCGGATCGCGTCGGCACCGCAGACGGCCGGGATCCCCTCGCCGCGGGCGACGACGGCGGCGTGCGAGTTGGTCCCGCCGGCGCTGGTCAGGATCCCCTGGCTGGCGATCATCCCGTGGTAGTCGTCGGGCGTCGTCTCCCTGCGGACCAGGATCACCTTGTCGCCGCCGGAGGCACGAGCCTCGGCCTCGTCGGCGGTGAAGACCACCGCGCCCGAGGCCGCGCCGGGCGAGGCGTTCAGGCCCTTGGCGATGGGCTGCGCTTCGGTCCCGGCGGCCACGACCCGCTTGAACAGCTCCTCGAGACGGTTCGCGTCCACCCGCAGAAGGGCGGTGTCGGCGTCGATCAGACCCTCCTCGAGCATGTCGAAGGCCATGATCCACTCGGCGAGCGCGGTGCGCTTGCCGATCCGCGTCTGGAGGATCCACAGCTTGGCCTTCTCGATCGTGAACTCGATGTCGCACATGTCCCGGTAGTGCCGTTCGAGCGTGTCCATCACCTCGATCAGCTGACGGAAGGACGTCGGATCGAGCTCCTCGAGCTGGGCCAGCGGGAGCGTGTTCCGGATCCCGGCCACGACGTCCTCGCCCTGCGCGTTCGGCAGGTAGTCGCCGTAGGGGACCTTCTCGCCCGTGGAGGGGTCCCGGGTGAACGCCACCCCCGTCCCCGAGTCGATCCCGCGGTTGCCGAACACCATCGCCACCACGTTGACGGCGGTGCCCAGGTCATCGCTGATCTTGTTCTGCCGGCGATAGTCGCGCGCCCGCTTGCCGTTCCAGGACTTGAACACGGCCTCGATCGCCAGGCGCAGCTGCTCGCGGGGATCTGTCGGGAAGTCCGCCTGCGTGTGATCTCGGTAGATCTCGAGGAACTCACCGATCAGCCGCTTGAGGTCCTCGGCCTCCAGGTCGGTGTCCTTGGCGTCGGGGCCCTTCCGGTCCTTGGCCTCCTCCAGCGCCTCTTCGAACGCGTCTCCGGGCACCCCCATCACGATCTTGCCGAACATCTGGATGAACCGGCGGTACGCGTCGTAGGCGAACCGCCAGTCGCCGTCGGACTGCTTGGCGAGGCCCTGGAGCGAGTCCTCGTTCAGGCCGAGGTTCAGGACGGTGTCCATCATCCCGGGCATCGAGAACTTCGCCCCCGAGCGAACGCTCACGAGCAGCGGGTCGTCCGGATCGCCCAACGACTTGCTCATCGCGGACTCGAGCCCCCGTAGGTGCTCCTCGACCTCGTCCATCAGGCCCTCGGGGTGATCGCCCTTCGCGAGGAATGCGAGACACCCCTCGGTCGTGATCGTGAACCCCGGAGGGACGGGCAGCCCCATGTTGGTCATCTCGGCGAGGTTGGCGCCCTTGCCGCCGAGGAGGTCCTTCATCTCCTTGTTGCCTTCGCGGAAGTCGTAGACGTACTTGCTCATGGCGTGCCCTTCCTCACGTGCGCGGTCCCGGCCAGTGTACGGAAGCCGGGGTGCCCTATGGCAGGTAGTCGTTCGTGTGGTACTCGCGGGGCTCCAGGGCCTGGTCGAGCTGCTCCGCGTCCACGAGCGCGGTCGTGAACGCGTCCCACTGCTCGTCGTCCTGGCCCGCCGCATCGCCGTCGAGCGCGAGGAGCGGGATCGTCGCCTCCCAGGCCGCCAGGTTGTACTCGTGGGCCGAGGCCACCTCCGGGTAGGCCTCCTCGAAGAGCGCCACCGCCTCCTCGGGGTTGTCCACCGCCCACCGCGCTCCCCGGTGGGTCGCCTCGAGCCACACGGTGGCGGCCCGGGCGTGCTCCGCCGCCCACCCCGAGTTCGCCACGTAGACCCACACGGGGGTGTCGGGGGCACCGACCTCCGGCGCGAGGAGCACCTGCGGCTCGCCGCCGCCGCTCGTCGTGATCTCCACGCCGCCGAGGTTCGTGACCTCCGTGGCCACGTCGATCTCGCCGTCCAGCAGCAGCGGGATCACGCTCCCGGTGGCGGCCACGGTCTCCACGTCGTCCATCGATAGGCCGCCGGCCTCGAGCATCAGCGGGAGCATCGCGGCGGTCCAGGAGTCGTTGTAGATCCCGATGGTCGCGCCCGCCAGCGCGGCCACGTCGATCGGCTCCTCGCCGAGCGCGAAGAGCCCCCAGTTGTTGGACGTCGTCATGTTCGCCACGGAGACGACCGGCAGGTCCTCGCCCCGGGCGAACACCACGTCGGTGATCGCCGACAGGCCCACGTCGGCTTGCCCGCCGGCGAGCATCTTCATCGTGGTGGAGTTGTCCGGCGGCGGCTGGATCGTGACCTCGAACCCGGCCTCGGCGTAGAAGCCCTGGTCCTCGGCCGCGAGGAACGGGATCCACAGCGGGTCGGGGAAGCTCCACTCGGTGACGATCGTGAGCTCCGTCGGCCCGCCGTCTCCGCCACCCCCACCCCCGTCTCCGCCGCAGGCCGCGGCCACCAGCGCCGGCAGGAGCAGCGTCGCCAACCACCGAGCCGAACCCCTCATCGCAATCCCCCTCGTTCGGTCGCACCCACATCTTCCGACACGGGGGCGGGGACCGACGACCCGATCTGCGCGCCGCGGCGTGCCCGACGAGCCGTGGAGCGGACCCGCCAGGGGGTGGCCAGGCGCTCCAGCCCCGCCACGATCAGGAACCCGGTGACGCCGATCGCCGCGAGCAGGAGCACCGCCCCGTACACCGCAGCCGTGTTCAACCGCGAGTTCTGCACCAACAGGTAGTTCCCCAGCCCCGGGGTCAGGCTCGCGGTCCATTCCCCCAGCACGGCCCCGGTGACCGCGTACGTGGCCCCCAGCTTGAGGGCCGAGAACAGGGGCGTGAGCGTGGCCGGGAGCTCGATCAGCAGGAGCACCCGCAGCGGCCGCCCGTCCATGATCCGGGCCAGGTTCAGCAGGTCCCGTTCCACGCTCGCCAGGCCATCGAGCACGTTCACCACGACCGGGAAGAACACGATGAACGCCACGATCAGCACCTTCGGCGTAAGTCCGAACCCGAACACGATCACCAGCGGCGCCGCGATCGCGACCACCGGGATCGCCTGCGAGGCGATCAGAACCGGGTACACGACCCGCTGGACGAAGGACCATCGAGACATCAGCACCGCCAGGACGAACCCCGTGCCGGCTCCCACGACGAAGCCGATCACGGTCTCCTGCACCGTCGTCCACGTCAGCCCCGACAGCACGCCCCAGTCGTCGCGGATCGCCCGCAGCGCATCGCCCGGGGACGGGATCAGGTACGGCTGCACGTCGAAGGCGCGGATCGCCAAGTCCCACAGGACGAACACGGCGGCGACCGCCGCGACCGGGATCAGCAGACGGCCCGCGCGGCGCGTGCGCCCGCCTTCTGACGACGTCATCACGCGGCCTCGCCGTACAGCAGCCCCAGGACCCGTCGCTTGATCGACATGAAGCCGGGGTCGGTCAGCGTCGACAGATCCCGGGGGCGAGGGATCCGAACCGCCATCTCGGCGGCGAACCGCCCCGGCCGCGGGGTCATGACCAGCACCCGGTCGGCCAGGAACACCGCCTCGTCCACGTCGTGCGTCACGAACAGGACCGTTCGCTCGAGCTCCCCCCACACCTCCAGCAGCCATCGCTGCATCTCGAGACGTGTCTGGGAGTCCAGCGCGCCGAAGGGCTCGTCCAGCAGCAACACGTCCTCGTGCATCGCGAGCGTCCGCATCAGCGCCACCCGCTGTCGCATCCCGCCCGAGAGCGCGTGCGGATAGTGGTCGAGGAACCCCCCCAGCCCGTACCGGATGCCGAGCTCACGGGCCTCCGCCAGGTCCCGTCGGGAGACCCCGCGCGTGAGCGCGGCCCCCAGCACGATGTTGCCGACGACCGTCCGCCACGGGACGAGCAGATCCTTCTGGAACATGTAGCCGACGTGTCCGGTCGAGCCCGTGACCTCCCCGCCGTCGATCAGGACCCGCCCGGAGGTCGGGAGGAGCAGCCCGGACACGACGTTGAAGAGGGTGCTCTTCCCGCATCCCGATGGCCCCACGATCGACACGAACTCGCCGGCGGCGACGTCGAGCGAGACGCCCTCGAGCGCGACCGTGTCGGCGAACCGACACGTGATGTCCTCCACGACCAGCTTGGGTGCCGTCATCACGGCGCAGTGTAGACGCGCCGGTTCGTGGCGCTAGGCGGTCGCGTCCCGAAGCCTGTCCAGCGTGGCCTCGTCCGAGGCGAAGAGTACCCGGACGCTGGCACCGTCGGCCGACAGGACGTCGGCGACCTCGCCCTGGATCCAGCTCTCCATCGCGGCCGCGAACTCGGACGCGTCCTC
This sequence comes from uncultured Actinomycetes bacterium, assembly GCA_964640085.1. Taxonomy (GTDB): domain Bacteria; phylum Actinomycetota; class UBA4738; order UBA4738; family HRBIN12; genus CAZXFA01. The sequence goes on from CAZXFA010000015.1 coordinate 13,095, forward strand.
ATCCGAGTCCCAGACGGTCGAGAGCACCACCGCCACGGCTCCGCCATCCGACCACGCGCGGTAGATCCCGCCGTCCCACCCGGCCGCGGCCTCGTCCGCGAGCCTGCCGTCCACCCGGAGCCGGAGCGCGAGCGCGAGCCAGGCCTCGCCGACGAGCTGAACGTCGAGGTCCTCCCAGCGCGACCCGAGCGCCGGGGAGAGGTCGGGGACGTCGACCGGGGTGGGCACGTCGTTCGGATAGCGCTCGGGATGCATCACCTGCTCCGTGGAGATGGGGAGCTCGAGGAAGGTCTCGTCGATCGCCTCGAGGCCGCCGCCGGCCGACCGAGTGGTGATGAACCGCAGGCCCTCGTCGTAGGACCAGAGCTGGAGGGCATCGATGAAGGGCGAGACGTCGCCCGTTGAAGGCTCCTGGGTGGCGGCATCCAGGCCAACCTGGAGCTGCTCCTCTAGCGTCAGGAAGGTCTGCGCCCACCGGAGCATGAAGAACGTGGCGTTCCCCTCCACGACCGCGAGCGCGGCCTCGAGCTCCTCGTCCCGGCACTCGGCCCCCAGGACGTCGATCGTCTCCAGGCCGAACCGCTGATCGTCGATCGCGTGCGTGAGCTCGTGCACCAGCGTGATGCGCTCGAGCGGCGTCGGGTCCTCCGTCCCGACGAACACCATCTCGCCGGTGAGCGTGTCGTAGTACCCGATCACCTGGGTGGTCCCGTACTCCCTCAGCTCCTCGGCGATGCTGGTCCCGTCCGGGATCACCCCGATCGTGTCCCAGGCGCGGCTCCGGCGTTCGTAGAAGGTCGCGGGGAGGGTCTCGTCGAGGTAGGCCTCGTAGCGGCGGGCGATCTCCCTCTGGGTGACCGGCTCGGCAACCACCGGGTGGTCGAAGCCGAACCCGCGGATCTGCTCGAGCTCCCGCATCGCCCGGGCGATGACCGGCGGGGTCGGCCCCTCGGGCGGGACCGACGAGTCCTCGTCCACCTGCGGCTCCGGGAGCGTGCAGAGCTCCTCCAGCGCGGCGAGCGCCGAGCCGGGACCGGTCTCGGGCGACGCGACCACCTCCGGCGAGGTGGGCACCGGCGTGGGCGATGGCGCCGCCGAGGTCGGGGGAGAGGGTGGCGGCGCTCCCGACGTGCAGGCCCCGAGGAGCAGGAAGGCGACCCCGAGGCCGGCGACCGCTCGTCGGGTCCGCGTGCTCACCGGCGCCTCGGGAGGAGGAGGCTGAGGACCGCCGCCACGATGGCGGCGGCGGACAGCCCCGACGAGGCCCAGAGCAACCGGGTCGACCGGAGCTGCCCCAGGGAGGCCAGCACGAGCATCGCGCCGGCGACCAGCAGCAGGCCGAAGGCCACCGCGTACGCCCCCACCGACCCTCGATCCGATCCCCGCATCGCCGCTGTCACAGCCGTTCGCCCAGGTACGCGGGTAGGTTCGCGATCGGCAGGCGCTCCTGGGTCATCGTGTCGCGCTCCCGGACCGTCACCTGGCGGTCCCCGAGCGTCTCGAAATCCACGGTCACGCAGAACGGGGTCCCCACCTCGTCCTGGCGGCGGTACCGGCGGCCGATCGATCCGGCGTCGTCGAAGTCGCACATCCAGCGGGGCTTGAGCAGGTCGAACACCGCTCCGGCATCCGGCGCGAGCTGCTCGTTGCGGCTGAGCGGCAGCACGGCCACCTTGATCGGGGCGAGGTCCTTGTGCAGGCCCAGGACGACCCGGCGCTCGGTGCCACCCTTGGCCGTCGGGGCCTCCTCCTCGCGGTAGGCGTCGACGAGGAACGCGAGCAGGCAGCGGTCGACGCCGGCGGCGGGCTCAATCACGTAGGGGTGGTAGCGGATCTCTTTCTCCTGGTCGAAGTACGAGAGGTCCTCCCTGGAGAACTTCTCGTGCTGCTTGAGGTCGAAGTCGGTCCGGTTCGCGATGCCCTCGAGCTCTCCCCAGTCGGTGAACGGGTAGCGGTACTCGACGTCGACCGTGCGCTTCGAGTAGTGCGAGAGCTCCTCGGGCTCGTGCTCGCGCAGGCGGAGGTTCTCCGGGCGGATCCCGAGATCCAGGTACCAGCGGTGCCGCTCCCCTATCCAGTACTCGTGCCACTCCTCGTCGGTGCCCGGCTCGACGAAGAACTCCATCTCCATCTGCTCGAACTCGCGCGTCCGGAAGACGAAGTTCCCCGGTGTGATCTCGTTGCGGAAGGACTTGCCGATCTGCGCGATCCCGAACGGGACCTTCTTGCGGCTGGTGGACTGGATCGTCACGAAGTCGACGAACATGCCCTGCGCGGTCTCCGGGCGGAGGTAGACGGCGTTCGCCTCGTCCGCCACCGGCCCCATGTGGGTCTTGAACATCAGGTTGAAGTTCCGCGGGTCCGTGAACTCCCGGTGCCCGCAGTTGGGGCAGGTCGGGCCGGCGTGCATGTCGATGGTGGTCTCATCTTCCTCGTGTCCCGACTGGGGAGCATGGAACCCCTCGAGGTGGTCGGCACGGAACCGCTGGTGGCAGTTCAAGCATTCGACGAGCGGGTCGGTGAAGACCTCGAGGTGCCCGCTCGCCTCCCAGACCCTGGGCGACATGACCACCGCGGCGTCCAGGCCCACAACGTCGTCGCGGAGCTGGACCACCGAGCGCCACCAGGCGTCCCGGATGTTCCGCTTCAGCTCCACGCCGAGGGGTCCGTAGTCCCAGGACGAGCGGAGGCCGCCGTAGATCTCGCTGGACTGGAACGCGATCCCTCGCCGCTTGGCGAGCGCGGTGATGGCCTCCATCAGGTCGGCCACCGGGGAACCCCCCTTTCCCGGCCGCTGGCCGCGGCCGCTGGCGTGGCAGCCAGTCTACGGGGCCGCGGCCTCAGCGGACCGACACCGGCGGGAACCCTCGAACGGCCCGGCCTCGGCATCCCCCGAGCGGCGACTCCTGCGGGAGCACCTGAGCTGACCGGGAACCGCTGGGATCAGTCGTCCGAGACCCGGCCGAACCGGCGCGTGCGCTTCTGGTAGTCGCGGATCGCCTCGTACAGGTACTCGCGGTCGAAGTCGGGCCACAGCACCGAGGTGAAGTACAGCTCGCTGTAGGCCGCCTGCCACAGCAGGAAGTTGCTGATCCGCTCCTCCCCGCTGGTGCGGATGATCAGGTCGGGGTCTGGCATGTCCGGGTGGTACAGACGCCGCGAGATCGACTCGGGGGTGATCTTCTCCCCGGTGAGCCGTCCGGAGTCGTGGTCGGCCAGGATCTCCTTCACGGCGTCGACGATCTCGACCCGTCCCCCGTAGTTGAACGCGATCGTGAGCGTCATCCCGGTGTTCCCCCTGGTGAGCTCCTCGGAGGTCTCCATCTCCTTCAGGACCGAACGGGGGACCCGCCAATCGCGCCGACCGCTCCACCGGACCCGTACGTTCATCCGATGGAGCTCGTCGCGGCGGCGGCGGAGCAGGCCACGGTTGAACCCCATCAGGAACCGCACCTCGGTCTTGGGGCGGTTCCAGTTCTCGGTGGAGAAGGCGAACATCGTCAGCCACTCCAGGCCGAGCTCCGCGGCGCCGACCACCGTGTCCCACATCGCCCGCTCGCCGGCCGCGTGTCCTTCGGTCCTCGGCAGACCCCGCTGCTGGGCCCATCGGCCGTTGCCGTCCATCACGATGCCGACGTGGCGAGGGAGCCGGTCGCGGTCGAGCTCGTGGAAGTAGGTGCTCACGGGACCAGGCTCCTCGCGAGGATCGGTAGGCTCTTCATCCGGCGCTCGACGTGGTACTCGGCGAACCCGAACAGGAGGCTCCGAGCCTCCCGCCTCACCTGGGTATCGGCGCGGATCTGCCCGGACTCGAGCAGACCCGAGGCCCCGAGGCTCGCGAGAAGCTCCAGCGCCTCGCGTGAGGCGGGACCGGCGTCCAGCTCGGCGTCACGGGAGCAGATCGCGCCGCCCTGGCCGCTGGCGAACCGCTCAGGGCCCGGCCTCCCGCACACCGCGCATGCGGTCAAGCTGGGGTGGAACCCCGAGAGCGACAGCAGCTTGAGCAGGAACGACTCGGCCACGGCGGTCGGGTCGGCGGGGTCCGCGTCGAGCGCACGCAGTCCGGAGAGCAGGAGCATGAACAGGCGGACGTTCCCCTCGTGCTCCTGGGCCACCTTGTCCACGGCCTCGAGCATCGTCTCCCCCGCCGCGAACAGCCCCAGGTCGGAGCGGATCGCCATGAACGGCGAGACGATCTCGGCCTGACTGATGGTGTCGAGCGATCCCCGTCCCCGGTAGACCATCAGCGAGACGTGGGTGAACGGCTCCAGCCGGGCCCCGAAGCGGGAGGTGGTCTTGCGGATGCCCTTGGCCACCCCCCGGACCTTCCCCGAGCCCTGGGTCATCACCGTGACGATCTTGTCGGCCTCGCCCAGCTTCATCGAGCGCAGGACGACGCCCTGTTCCTTGTAGAGGGGCATCGCTGGCATCGTAGCGCCCGCCCGGGACCGGCCCCGGCAAGGGATGTTGCGGAAGTGTGGAATCGGGCGCGGGGCCCACGGCCCCGCGCCCGATCCGTCGGCGACCCGGCGCCTACGCGCCCGTCGCCTCCATATTCTTCGAGACGACCTCCAGGGTCTGCTGGAGCAGCGTCGTGGGGCTGAACTCCACGAGCTGGGTGCCGGCGGTGATCGTCGGGGTATGACCCGGGCCCACGAAGTAGGCCTCGCCCGCTCCGAACTCCTCCTCCCCCTCCACCGTCCGGAAGATCACCTTCCCGGAGAAGACGTACCCCCAGTGCTCGCACTGGCACCGGTTGCCGGGCAGTCCCTGGAAGAGCGGAGCGAGATCCGCGTCCGCCGTGTAGGTCTCGAACCCCACCGTGTACGGGCCGATCCCCGCGTAGTGGCCCTCGAAGCCCTCCGCTTCGACGTGCTCGGAGGCGTTCTGTCTGGACGCCTTCGCCATCGTTCCTCCTCGCTCTCCGCGGTGCCTCAGCGTGCCTCGACCGCCGCGACGAGCTCCGCCAGCCCGCGCTCCATCTCGCCCCCGAACTCCTTCATCACGAACGACCGCAGGAGCGGGATCTGCAGCATCTTCAAGGGGCCTGGCAGATCGCTCGCCCGCGTGACGCGGTACGCATGCGTGATGCTGGAACCGGAGCCCGTCGGTTCGATCTCGTAGCGGTGGACGATGGTCCAGTCCGCCCGCGCCCCGCCCTTCTTGAGCTCCATCGCGGACTCGGTCACGAACTCCAGGACCCGGGGGCCCGTCGCCTCGGTCACGACCGAGCGATCCCGCATCCGGCACATCCGGTCCTCCCCCGTCGAGGTGAACTCGGTGCCCACGCCGGCCGGCTCGGCCGGCGCGTCGATCGAGTGCAGCCGACCTCGCTTCGGGTCGGATCCCGAACCCCACTCGCCGTGCGTCCGCAGGCGGGAGAGGACCTCCCAGACCGCCTCCGGTGACGCGGTGGTGGACCGGGACGCCTGGACCGCGATCTCCCGGCCTGCCAGAGCGTTCGCGCTGGGAGCGCTGGTCTTCTGTGCCGCCATCACACACCTCCTCTCGTCGATGACGCGAAGAGGATGCCCCGGAACGCCGCGGGAAGGATGGGGAGGGTTCCCTATTCCGAGGAGGGAAGTCCCGGGAGGTGCCGGACGGCGTACGCGGCGGCCTCGGACCGGCCCCGCAGATGGAGCTTGGCCAGGATGTTGCTGACGTGGTTCCCCGCCGTCTTCGTGCTGATGTACAGGCGGGCGGCGATCTCGGCGTTCGACAGGCCTTCGCCGAGGAGGGCCAACACCTCGCGCTCCCGCCGGCTGAGCGTTCCGAGGCCCTTGGGGCCGGTCCGGCCGCCGACGCCGCGCTCGCGAAGGAAGGCCGCCACCGCGTCCGCCTCGCGCGGAGCGCCCAGGCGCTCGAACTCTGCGAGCGCGGTCCGGGCCTCACCCACCGCGACCTCCGGATCGGCGACCGACCTGGCCAGCTCGAACCGGGCCTGCGCGGCGTCCAGATGGAGCTGCTGGCCCGCGAAGTCCGACATCGCCGCCTCGAGGTGCCGGACGGCCTCCGGATCGGCGAGCACGGCAGCGACCCGACCTCGTGCGTGCCGCGCCGCCGCGCGGATGCGCGGGAGAGAGGAGCGCTCCGCCACCACCTCGAGCCGCCGCGCGCTGCGGTCGGCGCCCTCCGCGTCCCCCTGCGAGAGCTGGACCTGGACGAGGAGCCCCAGGAAGGGCGCGGCCAGGACGTTGTCCTCCCCGATCGCGTTCAGACGCCGGTGGAGCACGGCCGCGGCCACCGCCACCTCGCCCTTCGCGAGGTGCAGCATCGCGAGGGCGTGGGTGGACTCGGGGAGCTCCTCGAAGCCCGAGAGGAGCTGCTCCACCTCTTCGATGCGTCCCTGGAGCAGTCGGAGCTCCGCGAGCTTGGCGGCCGGGTGGACGCAGCGCGCGCGCAGCTTGGCCGCCTGCATCGCGCCGAGTCCCTCCATCAACATCCCCTCGGCCATCTCCCACTGTCCCGAGGCCACGAACATCTCGGCGCAGCACGCATAGCAGAAGCCCAAGACGGCGACGTGCTCGTGCCGCGCGAGCCAGCGCTCGACGACCTGTCCCCACTGTTCGATGCGCTGCCAGTCCGCAGCGTGCTCGCAGGCGGCGATGCCGACGCAGATCACGTCGCCGACGACGTCGAGGTTCCGGACCTCGCCCCCGGTCGCGGCGGCCATCGCCTCGTCCACCTCCGTCAGGCCTTCTTCCACGTCCCCCCGCGCCACGTGGGCGTAGCCGGCCCGCACGAGCGCGGCGGCCTCGAGGTCCGAGTCCCCGAACCGTCGGGCGAGCGACAGGGCCTCGGCGGCGTGTCGGCCGATCTCGGCCGGAGCCGATGCTCGCTCCGCCCGGGTGACCGCCAACCACCCCCGCTCCGGCACGTCGGGCACGTCTCCGAGGAGGCCCTCGGCTCGCGCGTACCAGCCCGTGCTTGCCGCAAGGTTCCCGAACCCAGACCAGTGCTCCCGCGAGAGCCAGATCGCCGCCGTGGCCGCCCGGGCGTTCTCGCCGGCCTCCCGGTGCATCGCGTAGGCGCGCTCGACGTGCGCCAGCGCGCCTTCCGCGTCGTGGATCCACCACAGGGCCCGTCCGAGCCCCTCCTCGGCCTCGGCAGAGGGACCCTCGGACAGGACGGCCTCGAACGCCGCGCGGGCGCCCCCCCAATCGCCCGCTCGGAGCGCCTCCTCGCCGCGGGCCAGCAGGTCGGTGGCAGACTCGACGGCCATGGCGCGATGATGGCAGGGATGGACCGGTGGCGCATCGCCTCCCTCCTCGCGGTCCTCGTCCTGGGGGTCGTGGCCGTCGGCGGGTTCGTCCTCCTCCGGGACGATGGACCCAGCCCCTCGGGCGTCGACTGGTTGCGGCCGGAGGAACTCCCACCTCCCAAGTACGACGACTACCGCGCGGAGTTCGTGAGCGAGGAGCGCGGCTATCGCTTCCATCCGCGTTCGGGGCGGGTCACGCCGACCACCGCGTACCGCTTCGACACCGGGCACTGCGGGCTCTGGTTCCCGGCCGATTTCGACGGCAGCTTCTGGCGGCCGATCGAACCCGACGGAGGCGAGCCGCCGGGCTTCTTCTCCAACCAGGACGAGGGCGCGATCGCCCTGGTCGACTTCGATCGTGCCGTCTACCGGAGCTCAGACGGGCTCGAGGTGACGCTCGCCCGGATCCGAGGACCCCTCGTCACGCAGCCGTGCGTGTGATCACGTGCCGATCGGGTGCCAGACCGTCTTCATCTCCATCAGCGCGGTGATCTCGTAGGGGCTCTGCGCCTCCGGGGCGAAGGGGTCGATCGGCGCCGCCCGGTGCACCCGCTTCACGTTCTCGGTGGCGAGGTCCTCGATCTCCGGGAGCAGCTCCTCCCGGACGCCGGTGACGTCGATCGCGTTGACGTCCATGTGGCCGGCGAGCCAAGGCACCAGCTCGCGCGTGCGGCCGGTCAACAGGTTCACGACCCCCGGCGGGACGTCGGAGGTCTCCAGCACCTCGGTCAGCGAGACGGCCGGGAGCGGGCTCCGCTCGCTGGCGATGACGACCGCCGTGTTCCCGCTCACGATCGCCGGCGCCAGGCGCGAGACCAGCCCGAGCAACGCCTGATCCGACGGAGCGACGACGCCCACCACGCCGGTGGGCTCCGGGATCGTGAAGTTGAAGTACGGGCCCGCCACGGGGTTGGTGCCGCCGAGCACCTGGCCGATCTTGTCCGCCCAGCCCGCGTACCAGACCCAGCGGTCGATCGCCGCCTCCACCCCTCGGGTTGGGTCCGTCGCACCGAGGTCGGCGAGCTCGCCCTCGAACTGCGCCCGCCGCCCTTCCATCAGCTCGGCCACCCGGTAGAGGATCTGGGCTCGGTTGTAGGCGGTCCGTCCCGCCCACCCGGGTTGGGCCGCGCGCGCCGCGCGGACCGCGTCCCGGAGATCCTTGCGCGAGGCGCGCGCGGCCCAGGCCAGCAACCGGCCGTCATGCGAGAACACCTCATAGGCGCGACCGGACTCGCTCCTTGGGAACTCCCCCGCGATGAACAGCTTCGCGGTGCGTCGGACCGGAACGCGAGAGATGGAGCTCATGCCCCGCTCCCCCCGTCGAGCTCGAGGTACGGCTCGAGCCCATGCCGGCCGCCCTCCCGCCCGAACCCGCTCTCCTTGTAGCCTCCGAAGGGTGAGGCCGGGTCGAAGCGGTTGAACGTGTTCGCCCAGACGACGCCCGCCTCCATCCGCTCCGCCATCCAGAGGATCCGCGAGCCCTTCTCGGTCCAGATCCCGGCCGACAGGCCGTACTCGGTGTTGTTCGCCTTCTCGATGGCCTCTTCCGGCGTGCGGAACGTGAGGATCGACAGCACGGGACCGAAGATCTCCTCGCGCGCGATCCGGTAGGACTGCGAGACGTTCGTGAACAGCGTGGGGCGGAACCAGAACCCGCGTTCGGGGAGCGAACACTCGGGCTGGTAGATCTCGGCGCCCTCGTCGACGCCGCTCTGCACCAGCTCTTCGATCTTCTCCAGCTGGTCGCGGGAGTTGATCGCCCCGACGTCGGTGTTCTTGTCCAGGGGATCGCCCACGCGCAACGTATCCAGCCGCGCCTTCAGCTTGTCCACGAGCGGCTCGAACACCGACTCCTGGACGAACAGCCGCGAGCCGGCGCAGCAGACCTCGCCCTGGTTGAAGAAGATGCCGTTGACGATCCCCTCGATCGCCTGATCGAGCGCGGCGTCCTCGAACACGATGTTCGCCGCCTTGCCACCCAGCTCCAGGGTGAGCCGTTTGCCGGTCCCGACGACATTGCGACGCAGGACCTTCCCGATCTCGGTGGAGCCGGTGAACGCGATCTTCGCGATCTCGGGATGGGCGGCGAGCCAGCCCCCCGTTCGACCACCGGGGCCCGGGATCACGTTCACCACACCGGGCGGAAGGCCCGCCTGCTCGATCACCTCGGCGAGTAGGAGCGCGGTGAGCGGGGTGGTCGACGCCGGCTTGAGGACGACGGTGTTGCCGGTGGCCAGGGCGGGCGCGAGCTTCCACGCGCACATCAGGAGCGGGAAGTTCCACGGCGTGATCTGCGCGGCCACCCCCAGCGGTCGAGGGACGCGTCCGGGGAACGCGTACTCGAGCTTGTCGGCCCAACCCGCGTAATAGAAGAAATGCGCGGCGGCGAGCGGCACGTCGACGTCGCGGGACTCCTTGATCGGCTTCCCGTTGTTCATCGTTTCCAGGACGGCGAACTCGCGCGAGCGCTCTTGGAGCGCGCGGGCGATCCGGTACAGGTACTTCGCGCGCTCGCTACCTGGCAGATCGCGCCAGCGCTCCTCCCAGGCCTCGCGCGCGGTGCGGGCGGCGAGGTTCACGTCCTCCTCGCCGGCCTCCGCGATCTCGGCGAGCGGTTCCTCGGTCGCCGGGTTGATCGTCTCGAAGTACCGCCCGGATCTCGGTTCCACGGACCGCCCCCCGAGGAACAGGCCGTACCGCTCCTGGATCCGGACGATCTCCGTTGATTCGGGGGCCGTCGCATACTCCCAGATACGCTGCTGCTGTTCGAGTGCGGACGTCGCCGTCCGTTCGATCTCGCCCATGTCGTCCCGGTGGGGGCTACCGCTCGCTCCGCTCGATGCTCGAGCCCCCACACCCCCTTCCTCAGTCGATCGTGAAGTAGTCGCGTCCCTGGTACCGGCCGGTCCGCTCCTTGTTGATCTGCATCAGGATGTCGTTCAAGAGCGAGGATGCGCCGATCCGGAACCGCTCCGGGGTCATCCAGTCGGGGCCCAGCGTCTCGTACACCAGGACCAGGTACTGAACCGACTGCTTGGAGGCGCGGATCCCGCCGGCCACCTTGATCCCCACCCGTCGCCCGGTCTCGCGGAAGAAGTCGCGGGCCGCCTCCATCATGCACAGCGCCGCCGGCAAGGTGGCGCTGCTGCCGATCTTGCCGGTAGAGGTCTTGATGAAGTCGGCTCCGGCCGCCATCGCGAGCACGCTCGCCTGCCGGACCCGGTCGAAGGAGCCGAGCTCGCCGACCTCCAGGATCACCTTCAGGTGGGTCTGCCCGGCCGCCTCGCGCGCCGCCGCGAGCTCCTCGAAGCAGGCAGCGTACCGGCCGCCGAGGAACAGGGATCGGTTCAGCACGATGTCGACCTCGTCCGCCCCCTGCTCCACGACCGTGCGGATCTCAGCCAGGCGGGAGTCCAACGGTCCGAGGCCCGCCGGGAACGCGCCGGCCACCGAGGCCACCCTCACCGGCGTGCCCGCCACCTGGCCGAGCGCGACCGGCACGAGCTGCGGGTACACGCAGACCGCCGCCACAGGCGGGATCGTGGGGTCGGTCGGATCGGGACGAAGGGCCTTCGCGCACAGCGAGACGACCCGACCGGTCGTATCGACCCCCTCGAGCGTGGTCAGGTCCATCGAGCGGATCGCGAGGTCCAGGGCCCACAGCTTCGAGTCCCGCTTGATCGACCGTCGGCCCAGCGCCGCGGCCCGTTCCTCCAGGCCCACGGCGTCCACCGGCGTCACCCGCGCCACCAGCCGTGAGGCCTCCCGCGGCGCGTACAGCGCCAGGCCGGGGGCGTTCCGCTCGATCTCGGCCGCCTTGGACATCCGCGCAGGCCATGGTACCCCGAGAAGGACGCTCGCCGGCCCCCCCGCTATCCTGTGCCAGCCCGCGAGCCAGGAGGAACCGCCACGATGCGCCGATCGACCCTCGCCCTCGCCGTCGTCCTCGCCTTGTTCGGCACCGCCTGCTCGAACGGCGACGGGGACGGGGGACCGGGCGGGACGGAGGACTGCGTCGACCTCACCGCGAGGGGAGACACGTTCACCATCCGGATGGAGGACAACGAGTTCCTCCCGGCCTGCTTCACGGCCAACGCTGCGCAGTCGATCCGGGTGGTCAACGACGATGCGGGCCTGCACAGCTTCACGCTCGAGGGGACTTCGATCGACGTCGACATCGCGGGGGGCGAGACGTTCGAGGGCGACCCGGTCACGGGGGTCGTGGAGCCGGGGACCTATCAGCTGATCTGCAAGTACCACCTCCCCGGGATGACGGGCGAGGTCCGCGTCGTCGGGTAGGTGACGCGTCAGAGCCCGAGGCGCTGGAGAGCCTTCGGGTCCCGCTGCCATCCCTCGAGGACCTTCACGCGCAGGTCGAGGAACACCTTGCGGCCGAGCTCCACCTCCATCTCCGCACGGGCGCGCGTCCCGATCGTCTTCAGCGTCCGCCCGCCCTTGCCGATCACGATCCCCTTCTGCGACCCGCGCTCGACGACCAGCGAGACGTGGACCCGCACCAGCTCATCGCCCTCCTCGAGCTCGTCCACGACGACCGCGATCGAGTGCGGGACCTCCTCCCGCGTCACGACGAGGGCCTTCTCCCGCACGATCTCGGCCAGCCGGACCTCGAGGGGCAGGTCGGTGAACGCCCCGATCGGGTAGTACGCGGGTCCCTCGTGCAGCTGCGAGACCAGGAGATCCAGCAGCACGTCGACCCCGCGCCCCGTCCTCGCGGAAACCGGCACGACCTCGTCCCAGTCGCCGAGGTCGGCGGCCGCCTGGAGCTGGGGGACCTCCTCCCGCCCGCGCACGGCGTCGAGCTTGTTGACGGCGCAGATCCTCGGGCCGCCGAACCCCCTCACCTTCCGCTCGAACACGAAGGCGTCCCCGCGGCCCACGCCGTCGACCGCGTCCACCACCTGCACGATCGCGTCGACCCCTTGGATCGCCTCCCCGACGAGCTCGTTCAGGCGGGCGCCGAGCGGCGTCCGGGGCTTGTGGAACCCGGGCGTATCGGTGAGCACGATCTGGTGGCCCTCGGTGGTGAGGATCCCGCGGATATCCCGGCGCGTGGTCTGCGGCTTGTCCGAGACGATCGCGACCTTGCGCCCCACGAGCGCGTTCACGAGCGTGGATTTGCCGACGTTCGGTCGCCCGATGACGGCGACGAACCCGCTGCGGAAGCTCACCCCTGAAGGTCCGACGGGCCGAACGCGTGGGGCAGGACCTCCGACAGCCGCCACTCGGCCCGCTGCCGGCCCGAACCCTCGGAGACGATCAGCATCTCGGGCCCGAACTCGCTCAGGACCTGACGGCAGCCGCCACACGGGGGCGTTGGTTCCTCGTTGTCCGAAACGACGGCCACCGCCTCGATCGACCGCTCGCCGGCGGCGACCGCGGCGGCGACCGCGTTGCGCTCCGCGCAGACCGAGAGCGGGTAGGCGGCGTTCTCGACGTTCGGGGCGGCGAACGCCCGGCCCCCGGCGAGCACCGCGGCGCCGACGTGGAACCCTGAGTACGGGGCGTAGGCCCGCTCCTTCACCTCGCGGGCGGCCGCGAGCAGACGATCGACGTCCCCCGGAGACACGGTCATCCAGGGTTCGCCCCCTCCGCCTCCTCGGCCCCCTCCTGTTCGTCCTCCTGGCGCTCGATCAGGATCTTGGCGATCCGGCGCCCGTTCACCTTCTCGGCGGTGAAGGTCAGGTTCCGGAAGCTGACCGTCTCGCCCTCGTCGGGGATGGAACCCATCAGGCCGAGCATCAGGCCTCCCACCGTGTCCCACTCCTCGTCGGGCAGCTCCACGTCGAGGATCTCGTTCACCTCGTCGATCGCGATCTTGCCGTCGACCCGGTAGACGCCGTCGGCCACCTCCTCGAGCTCGGGCTCCTCCGTGTCGTACTCGTCGGCGATCTCCCCCACCAGCTCCTCCAGCAGGTCCTCGATCGTCACGAGCCCGCTCAGGCTGCCGTACTCGTCGGTCACCAACGCGATGTGGAACTTCTCCTGCTGCATCTCGCGCAGGAGATCGGCGACGCGTTTGGATTCGGGAACGAAATGCGCGTCGCGCACGATCTCGCGCAGCGGCATATCCGACTTGCCCTGATGGAGCGCCTTCAGCACGTCCTTCGCGTAGACGATCCCGAGCACGTCGTCCAGATCGTCCGTGAACACGGGGATCCGCGAATAGCCGTGCTGGAGCACCATCGCCTGGACGTCGCGGAGCGCCTTATCGGATTCGATGGCCTGGATGTCGGGTCGCGGCACCATGACCTCGCGCACGATCGTGTCCCCGAACTCGAAGATCGAGTGGATCAGCTCCTTCTCCTCGCGCTCGATCGAACCCTCCTCGTGGCCCATCTCCACCATCGAGCGGAGCTCCGCCTCCGAGACGAACGGCCCCTCCTTCAGCCCCCGGCCCGGGAGCAGGACGTTCGCGATGCCGATCAGAGCGCGCGTCGGCGCCGCCAGGGCCCGGCCCAGGAACCAGACGAGGGGCGCGACCGCGAGGGCCGCCCGGTCGCTGTGAAGCACCCCGAACGTCTTGCTCATCGCCTCCACCAGGACGAAGTACAGGAGCGTGAACGCGACCGAGACGACCGTGACGCCGAGACCGCCGAACTCCCGCTCGGCCAGGATCGCGATCAGGATCGCCGACCCGTTCTGCGCGAACATCACGGCGAGGTAGATCGCGTTCAGGAACCTCGGGGGCTCGGCCTCGATGCGCTCCAGCGTGACGGCGTTCCGCCTGCCCTCCTCGCGCAGGGCCAGGGCGCGCACCCGGCTCATCCGCGTGAGCGAGGCCTCGGCCACCGCCAGGACCGAGCCGAACAGCACGAGGAAAAGGACGACGGGCCAGAGCCAGTTCACGGGATCCGCACCCCCGTGTATCGCTCCTGGCGTTCCCACATCGCGGCCCGCTCCTCCGGCTCCATGTGATCGTGTCCCAGGAGGTGGAGGATCCCGTGCACCAGCAGCAGCCGGAGCTCGGGCGCGGGGTCGTCGGCGGCGTTCCGCGCGGCCACGGCGGGGCAGAGCACCACGTCCCCGAGCATCCGGACGCCGTCCGCGTCCGGCTCCGCATCGAGCGGGAACGACAGCACGTCGGTGGGCCCCTCCTCCTCGAGGTAGGCGCGATGCAGGTCGGCGATCTCCTCCTCGGTGACGAGGGACAGCGACAGCTCCGCCTCGCCGACCCCTTCGCCACGGAGGCAGGCTCGGGCGAGCGTCACGAGCTCGTCCAGGTCGACCGTGAGCTCCTGCCGGTCGTCGACGAGCACCCGCGGGCTATGCTCACCCTCAGCCATCGGCGCGCGCCCGCTGCTCACCGAACACCCGGTACGCCTCCACGATGTCCTGCACGATCTTGTGCCGGACGACGTCGCGCCCACCCAGGTGCGCGAACTCGATGCCGTGGATCCCCTTCAGGATCTCCTCCACCACGACCAGGCCCGAGCGCTGTCCGGACGGCAGGTCGATCTGCGTGATGTCGCCGTTCACCACCGCCTTTGATCCGAACCCGATCCGCGTTAGGAACATCTTCATCTGCTCGGGCGTCGTGTTCTGCGCCTCGTCCAGGATGATGAACGCGTCGTTCAGGGTGCGTCCTCGGAGGAACGCGAGCGGTGCGACCTCGATGGTGCCGCGTTCCATCAGCCGAGGCAACGAATCCGCGCCCATCATCTCGAAGAGCGCGTCGTACAGCGGCTTCATGTACGGGTCGATCTTCTCGTACAGAGTGCCGGGAAGGAACCCCAGACGCTCGCCGGCCTCCACCGCCGGGCGGCTGAGGATCAGCCGTGAGACCTGCTTCTCCTGGAGGGCTCGAACGGCGGTCGCGACGGCCAGGTAGGTCTTCCCGGTGCCGGCCGGGCCGATCGCGAAGGTCACGGTGGACCTGCGGATCGCGTCCACATAGCGCTTCTGTCCGAGGGTCTTCGGCGAGATCCCCCTGCCGCGCCCGGTGAGCAGCACGTCGCCGAGCACCTCGGTGGGCCGCGCCTCGTCTCCCTTGATCAGCTCGATCGACCGGCCCACCGATGCCGGGCTGAGCTCGTGCCCCTCCTCAAGCAGCGCGATGAGCTCCTCGAAGAGCAGGCCGACGCGTTCGGCCTCCCGGGTGGGACCAGAGATCGTGATCTCGTTCCCCCGGACGACGATCGCCGAGTCGAACGCGGACTCGACCAGCTTGAGCAGCTCGTCCCGCTGGCCGAGGAGGGCGACCATGCTCTGGTCTCCCGGCACGATGATCTTCACCTGGATGGTGGGTGCCGCCAAGCGGTTCTCTCTGGGGTGGTGCCCCGTCCCTCCTGTGACCGAAGGGGTCGTCATCCGACGACCCCTCGCCGGCATTCTACCCCCGCCCCCGGCGCGCCGCGACGCATGCGATCAGCCCGGCGGCCAGGTCATCTGGCGACCGCCGAGCAGGTGGAAGTGCAGGTGGAACACGTGCTGGCCGCCCGCATGCCCCACGTTCGTGACCATGCGCCATCCGTCCTCGTCGACCCCCTCCGCCCGCGCCACCTGTCGGGCGGCGGAGAACATATCGGCGAGCATGCCGGCGTGCCGCTCTTCGATGTCCGCGATGGAGCTGAGGTGCTCCTTCGGGACCACCTGGACGTGGACGGGCGCCTGCGGGGCGATGTCGCGGAACGCCATCACCGTGTCCGAGGCGTACAGGACCTGCGCGGGCTCCTCTCCCTCCACGATCCGGCAGAAGACGCAGCTCGGCTCCTCCATCGCTGGCAGCCTACCGGGGGCGATGGAGCTCGGCGCGTACGGGCGCCCGCTCCCCTGCCGGCTCCCCCCGGAGCTCGGCCAGTCGCTCCAGCAGCGTCCGCTCCTCCTGCGATCCCGGTCTCGGCGTCTGGATCTGGACCGTGACGAACAGGTCGCCCCGGCCGCGGCGGCCGAGGTTCGGGATCCCCTTGCCGCGCAGGCGCACCGTCGTCCCCGAGGACGTCCCGGGCTCGACCCGGATCCGCTCGGCGCCGTCGAGCGTCTCGAGCTCCACCTCCGCGCCGAGGGCGGCCTGGGTCATCGGCACCTCAAGGATCGAGAACAGGTCCTGCCCGCGGCGTTCGAAGACCGGGTCCTCCTCGACCGAGAGTGACAGGTACAGGTCGCCTGGCGAGCCCCCCGCGCGTCCCGCGTGTCCGGCGCCCGCCACCCGCAGCTCCATCCCGTCCGAGACCCCTGCCGGCACGTCGACCGGGATCGTGGCCTCGAGCGGGACCCGTCCGTCGCCCTCGCACCGCTCGCAGCGGACGATCTCCTCGCCGGTGCCCTCGCAGATCGAGCAGGGATGCGCCGTCATCACCGTGCCGAAGATGCTGCGCCGGACGTCCTGAACCTGCCCGCTGCCGCCGCACGTCCGACAGCGGCTCGGCTCGGTGCCGGGCTCGGCGCCGGACCCGTCGCACCGGTCGCACGGCTCGAGCTTGGCGACCAGCACCTCGCGTCGCACGCCGAACGCGGCCTCGCGGAAGGTCAGCGACACCTGCGCGTACACGTCCTCGCCGTGGCGAGTGCGCGTCCGCCGGGTCGCGGTCCGTCGCTGGCCGAAGGGGCTCCCACCGAAGAAGGCCTCGAACAGGTCGGTCACGTCGTCGAACGGGAAGCCGATCGGCCCGCCGCCGCTGCCGTACCGATCGTATCGCTGTCGCTTCTCCGGGTCCGACAGGATCTCGTAGGCGGCGGCCATCTCCTTGAAGCGGTCCTCGGCCTGCGGGTCGTCGTTGACATCCGGGTGGTGCTGACGGGCGAGCCGCCGGTAGGCCCGCCTGATCTCGTCCTGCGTGGCATCCCTCGGGACGCCGAGGATGTCATAGAGGTCGCGCAGCGGCGCCATCGGCCCTGCCTCCCCTACGCCTCGAGCTCGGTGGCGAGCTCGGACAGCCGGCGCGCCACGGAGCGCACCGACGCCATCACGGTCACGTAGTCCATCGCCGTCGGTCCGACCACCCCCACCGTTCCGAGGGTGTGGGGACCGGCGCCGAACGGCGCGGCCACGATCGAGGCCTCCCACTCACCGGTGTGGGGGTGCTCGGTCCCGATCGTCACGCTCACCTCCTGCTCGCCCGTCACGTCCCGCAGCAGCTCCAGCATCTCCGACTCGTGCTCGAGCGCCTCGAAGAGGCGGCGCACGGTCTCGCGCCGCCAGTGGGCGGCCTCATCGGCCAGGTTGGCGACCCCGCCGATCAGGACGTGGTGCGCGCCGGTCCCCGCCTGGAGCTCGCCGAAGGTGTCGGAGGCCGTCAGGAGCACGTCTCGCTCCGCCCCCTCGGCCGCCGCCGCCCGCTTGAGCGCCTCGGTTCGGGCCTCCACCATCGTCCTCCCCCGGAACAGGTCCCCCAGCCTGCGCTCGAGCGCGTCCAGACCGTCCGCGTCCAACCCATCGGGGCGGTCGATCAGGGCCTTGTCCACGCGCCCGTGCTGCCCCACCACCAGGAACATCAGGGCGTTGCCGATCTCGATCAGCTCGGTCCGCAGGATCCCCTCGTCCGAGCCGGTCGGCGGGACCGCGAGCCCCGCGTACTGCGTGACCCGGGACAGCAGCCGCGTGGTGCCCTTCAGGACCTCCTCGAGATCGAGCATCGTCTCGGCGAAGAACCCGGCGATCGCCCGGCGCTGGGTGTCGCGCAGCCTCCCGCCAGGGGGGAGCGCGTCTACGTACTTGCGGTAGCCGGCGTCGGTCGGCACCCGCCCTGCCGAGGTATGGGGATGCGTGAGGTAGCCCAGCTCCTCCAGCGCGGCCATCTCGTTGCGGATCGTGGCCGGAGATACACCGAGGCCGGAGCTCTCGGCGATCGTCTCGCTGCCCACCGGCTCACCCGAGCGGACGTACTCCTCGACCACCGCTCGGAGGACGGCGACCTTCCGCCGGCCCAGCTCCGGCTCCACCATGCTTAGCAGTCTACCCCCGAGAGTGCTAGGTCTCTGCCAGCGCCGGTGACGGCGCGCGCTCAGCCTGCCAGGGCGAGGACGAGCTCGTTCAGCAGGAGCATGCCGCGCTCGGTCGGGACGAGGACGCCGTCGTCGCGGCGCAGCAGCCCGGCCTCGCGGAACGGCTCGGCCCTCGCGGGCTCGACCCACGACGCCGGAACCCCCTCCAGGATCCGCATCCGCAGGAACACCTCCTCGAGGTGGGCGTCCGAGGGCTCCAGCCGCTCCTCCCCGCCGATCGGGAACCGGTCGGCCTCGACCGTGTCGACGTACCCGAGCGGCGGGCGGACGTTCCACCACCGCAGGTCGTCGCGGTACGAGTGCGCCCCTGCGCCGAGCCCCAGGTACGGCCGGCGCTCCCAGTAGCCGAGGTTGTGGACGCACGCGAACCGCGGTTTGGCCCAGTTCGAAACCTCGTAATGCTGGTACCCAGCCCCGCCGAGCAGCCGGCAGGCGAGTTCGAACATGTCCGCCTGAAGATCAGGGTCCGGTGCCGGAACGAGACCCGCCCGCACCTTCCGGCCGAGCGGCGTCGAGGGCTCGATCGTGAGCGCGTAGGCGCTCAGGTGCTCCGGGCGGAGATCGATCGCCTCCCGGAGCGTCCGCTCCCACGAGGCGAGCGTCTCGCCGTGCGCGCCGTAGATCAGGTCCAGGTTCACGTTCGCGAACCCGGCGGTCCGCGCTTCGCCCATCGCCCGCCGCACCGAGACAGGGTCGTGCAGGCGCTCGAGCGAGGCCAGCACCGCCGGGTCGAACGACTGCGCACCCATCGACAAGCGCGTGTACCCGGCCTCCAGCAGCGCCCCGAGCTTGCCGCGATCGACCGTGTCCGGGTTCGCCTCGATCGTGACTTCGGCGTCCGGCGCGATCGCGAAGAGCTCGCGCAGACGCCGGAGCAGCTCGGCGAGGTCGGCCGCATCGAGCGTCGTCGGGGTCCCGCCGCCGAGGAACACGCTGACGAACCTCTCCCCGGCCCACCCGGGCACCGCGTGCCCAGCCTCGCGCAGGAGCGCCCGTACGTACCGCGAGGCCAGGTGATCGAGCCCCGCGTACGCGTTGAAGTCGCAATAGCCGCACCGCGTCAGGCAGAGGGGAACGTGGACGTAGAGGCCGGCGCTCATCGTCCCCTCGCCTTCTGATCCACGCGCAGAGCCGCGATGAACGCCTCCTGCGGCACGTCCACGCGCCCGACCCGCCGCAGGCGCGCCTTGCCCCGCTTCTGCTCCTCGAGCAGCTTGCGTTTGCGCGTGACGTCGCCCCCGTAACACTTGGCGAGCACGTCCTTGCGCTTGGCCTTCACCGTCTCACGCGCGATCACCCGCGAGCCGATCGAGGCCTGAATCGCCACATCGAACAGCTGCCGCGGGATCAGCTCCTTCAGGCGCTCGACCATCTGCCGCCCGTAGCGATAGGCCTTCTCGCGGTGGACGACGCTGCTGAAGGCATCCACCGGCTCACCGTGCAGTAGCACGTCCACCCGCACGAGGTCGCTCGGCTCGTACCCGAGGGGCTCGTAGTCGAGCGAGGCGTACCCGCGCGTCTTCGACTTCAGCTGGTCGAAGAAGTCGAAGATGATCTCGGCCAGCGGGAGCTGGTAGTGAACCTCGACGCGGGTCGGCGAGAGGTACCGCATGTCCACCATCTCGCCGCGGCGCGCCTGGCAGAGGTCGAGCACGGCGCCGAGGTACTCCACGGGCGTGATGATCGTGGCGAGCACCACCGGCTCCTCGACGCGGTCGTACGTGCCCGGGTGGGACATCTCGCTCGGGTTGTGGACCACGAGCGTCTCCTCGCCGCGGATCACGTGGAACTCGACGTTCGGGGCGGTCGCGATCAGCTCCAGGCCGAACTCGCGCTCCAGGCGCTCCTTCACGATGTCCATGTGGAGCAAGCCGAGGAACCCGCACCGGAACCCGAACCCCAACGCTTGCGAGGTCTCGGGCTCGAACACGAGCGCGGCGTCGTTCAGCTTCAGCCGATCGAGCGCGTCCCGCAGCTCGGTGTAGTCCCCGCCCTCGGCCGGGAACAGGCCGCTCCAGACCATCGGCAACGGCTCTCGGTAGCCGGGCAGCGGCTGGGCGGCCCTCTCCTTGCCGGCGATCGTCACCGTGTCCCCCACCGTGACCTGATGCACGTCCTTCAGGCCGGTGATCAGGTACCCCACCTCGCCTGCCTCCAGCCGCTCCACCGGGGTCGCCTCCGGGGCGAACACCCCCGCCTCCTCGGCCTCCGAGTCCAACCCCGTCGCCAGGAAATGGATCTTCGACCGCGACCGCAGCACGCCGTCCTTCACCCGGAGGTAGGCGACCACGCCCCGGTACGGGTCGAAGGTGGAGTCGAAGATCAGCGCCCGAAGGGGTGCCTGAGGGACAGCGTCCGGCGACGGGACCCGGGCGATCACGGCCTCGAGCAGCTCGGGCACGCCCTGCCCCGTCTTGCCGGAGACGGCCAGCACGTCATCCGGCTCGCAGCCAACGAGGTCGGCGAGATCGGCCCGTGTCCCGTCGATGTCGGCCTGTGGCAGATCGATCTTGTTCACCACCGGCACGATCGAGAGGCCCGCGTCGCGGGCGAGGTGGTAGTTCGCGAGCGTCTGCGCCTCGACCCCCTGGGCGGCGTCGACGAGCAGGACCGCGCCCTCGCAGGCCGCGAGCGAGCGCGAGACCTCATACGTGAAGTCGACGTGCCCGGGGGTGTCGATCAGGTTCAGCTCGAACCCGTCGTAAGCCAGCCTGACCGCCTGCGCCTTGATCGTGATCCCGCGTTCGCGCTCCAGGTCCATCTTGTCCAGGTACTGCTCTCGCATGTCCCGGTCGGCGACCGCGTGCGTGAGCTCGAGCAGGCGGTCGGCCAGGGTGGACTTCCCGTGGTCGATGTGCGCGATGATGCAGAAGTTCCGGATGCGGATGGCGTCGGTCACGGTCCGCTTATCGTACGGGCGGGCCCACGAGGCCGGAACGTCCGGCGCGGCTCACCCCCGCTGATACACTCGGTCGCCGTGGCGAACATCAGGTCCCAGATCAAGCGGAACCGCCAGAACGAGAAGCGCAGGACGCGCAACAAGGCCGTGCGCTCGACGCTGAAGACCGAGAGCAAGAAGGTCCAGACCGCCGTGGCCGAGGGCGACGGCGAGACCGCACTGGCGCAAGCGCGGGCGGCGGCTCGGGCGTTCGACAAGGCCGTCTCCAAGGGGATCGTTCACCCCCGGACGGCCGCTCGTCACAAGTCCCGGCTCGCGAGGGCCGCGAACCGCGCCGTGGCTGCCGCCTCGGACGAGTAGGACTCAGACCGGGACGCCGGCCGGGCCGCCCGCGATCTCCGCAACCACGATCGGCAGCACGAGGTCCTCCGACGCCCCGGATTTCAGGGCCCGGTCGGCCCAGGCCACGCGCTCGTGCAGCCGGACGAGCTCCTCGATCCCGAACCGCCGCGCCTGATCCCGGTACCGGCGCGCCTGCCACTCGAACCGCAGGCCTGCCCGCCCGGCGAGCTCGGCGGGGGGCAGCCGCTCGGGGAGGGATCGCACCCGGAGCAGGTCGCGCAGGCGCGAGGCGATCCCTCCCAGCACCAGGAGTGGATCCTCGCGGCCGGCCATCAGCGTCCGCAGCGAGCGCATCGAGCCCCCCAGATCTCGGCTGAAGGCCTTGTCGCACAGGTCCCACACGTGCTGGTCCCCGAGGCCTCGGAACTGCCGGGCGACGACGTCGGCCGTGATCCGCTCGCCGGGGAACGCCGTCGCAAGCTGATCCAGCGCCTGCTCGAGCGCCGCGGGAGCCTCGCCCAGCCGCTCGACCAGGGCCGCCGCGCCCTCGGGCGCCAGCGGGAGTCCCTTGGCCTTCGCCCGCTGCCGGAGCCAGCCCGGCAGGTCGCGTCGCTGGACCCGGATCTCGTGGACCTCCCCGACCCCCTGGACGAGCTTGACCAGGGCCGCCGGAGCCTTCGCGCGCTCGCCCACCACCGCCAGCAGCACGAGCGGTGCCTCGGGATCGGGGCCGGCGAGGTAGTCGCGCAGCTCCGCCATCGCCTCCTCCGGCAGCCGCTTCGCGTCGGTCACGAGCAGCCCCCGTCGTTCGCCGAACAGGGAGGGTGTGGCCAGGTCCGAGGTCTCCCCGCCCCGCCACTCGGCCCCGTCGACCTCCGTGGCCCGGACGTCTCCCAAGAGCTCGAGCGCGGCCTCTCGGAGCAGGAACGGGTCCTCCCCCCAGAGCAGCGAGACCGGCGAGCGCTGCTTGGTAGGGCTCATCCGTCGACGGCGGTCGCGTTCACCGATCGGATGCTACACGGACCCCCTTCGGTCCGAAGACGACCACCAGGTCCCCGCGCCGGTCGGTCCGCAACACGCGTGCGCCGGTCCCCCGGATCTGCTCCAGGATCTCCGGGACCGGGTGGCCGTAGGTGTTCGGGCCGGTGCTCACGATCGCGAGGTCGGCATCGACCGCGAGGAAGAACGATCCGAGAGAGGTCGCGCCACCATGGTGGGGGACCTTCAGCACCTCGACGTCCGGCGGAACTCCCAGTTCGAGCAGGACCTCCTGCGCAGGCTCCTCCACGTCCCCGGTGAGCAGCACCGAGTCCTCACCGAGCGTGACCAGCAGGACGAGGGAATCGTTGTTCGTGTCCGATGCGGTCCCCGTCCAGCACGCCTCAGGCGAGAGCACGTCCACACGGAGATCACCTGCCGAGAGGCTCTGCCCGGCGCGCGGGTGGCGGACCGGGACGCCCTCCGCCCGGATCGCGGCGCGCAGGTCGCGGAGGTCCGGCGAGTCGTCGGGGCACCCGGGCTCGAGCAGCAGCCCGATCCGGAACCGCGCCAGGACGGCTGGTAGGCCGGCGATGTGGTCGGCATGCGGGTGCGTAGCGACCACGACGTCCAGGCGCTTGATCCCCAGCGCCGACAGCTCCGTGGCCACCTGTGCCTCGTCGGGGCCCGCGTCCACCAGGATCGTGGCCCCGGCCGGGGAGGTCAGCAGCGCGGCGTCCCCCTGCCCCACGTCGAAGAACCGGACGGTGAGACCCGAGGGGGGCCCGGAGGACACCGCGCCCGACCATGCCACCACCGGTGCCAACGCCAGGACACCGGCGATCACCGCCCGCGGCGCTCGTCGGCCCGAGCGCAGCCACCAGGCCAGACCGACGGCGAGCGCGACCCCGCCGATAAGGGTCGCCGCACCCCCGCCCGTGATCCAGGGGACCGGGGCACGGGCAGCGTGGTCGGCCACCACTTCCAGGTACCGGAGCGGGAGCCCGGCGATCGCGGCCAGCGCCCGTCCGGCCGGTGCCCAGGCCAGCCCGGTCCCCGCCGCCCCGAGCCCGAGCAGCATCGCCGGCGCCACGGCGGGGAACGCCAGCACGTTGGCCACCAGCGCCGAGAGCGGGACCTCGTGGAAGTAGTAGAGGAGGATGGGGGTGACCCCGACCTGGGCGGCGAGCGTGGCGCCCGCCGCGAGCGCGACCGGGCGCGGGAGGAACCACACGCGGTCGGCCAAGGGGGTGGCCAGGGCGACCATCCCGGCGGTGGCCGCAACCGAGAGCTGGAACCCCACGGACCAGGCCAGCGCGGGATCGTGGACGAGCAGGAAGAACACCGCAGCGGCCAGGATCGGGCCTGAGCTCCGCGGTCGGCCGAGGAGCATCCCCAGCAGCGCGAACCCCGCCATCAGACCCGCGCGCATCACCGAGGGCTCGGCGCCGGTGAGCACCACGAAGAACGCCACGGTCGCCATGCCGAGGGCGAACCGCGGCCACCGCGGGAGTCGGAGCAGCGAGGCCAGCGCGAGCACGGGGGCGAGGACCATAACCACGTTCCCCCCCGAGACCACCAGCAGGTGCGACAGGCCGCTCGCTCGGAAGTCCCGCTCGAGCGCCGGATCCAGCAGGGTGTCGTCGCCGAGGGATAGGCCCAGAAGGAGCCCCGCCGGTCGGGGCGGGAAGAGCGTCCGGATCGAATCCCCCACGAGCGCCCGGAACGTCTGCGCCCACCGGATGAAGGCGGTCGGAGATGGCCCCAGCCGGACCGCCTCTCGGACGCGGAGCCGGGCCGCGATCCCTCGCCGGAGCAGCGATCCGGCGAACACCGGATCTTGGGGCAGGTCCAGTGACCCAGTCACGCGGATCCGGTCGCCGCGGACCGCGCCGGGCGGATCCCCCCGTCCGTCGAGCCACACCGACTCTCGGACCAACGCCGAGACCCCCGGAGCGGCGACCTGCCGCACGTCGGCCACGGCGGACCATCGGACGCGCTCGACACGGGGATCGGTGCGCAGGACCGCCTCCACCGTCACGCCTGCGGGGGCCAGCCGGGCGAGTAGGGCGTCCTGGATCCGATGCGCGTGTGCCTGGCCCCAACCCAGCGCAAGCGCCAGCACCCCGCTCATCGCCAGGATCGCAAGGATCGCGGGCGGCGCTCGGCCGGCCGCGAGGCGAGCCGGACCGAGCGCCTCCAACGCCTCCGACCCGGGATGCTCCGAGGGCGGCAGCCGCGGGCCGGGCATACGGCACCGCCGCGGGGCAAGCGCTACAGCGACCAGGAGCAGGATGGAGCCCAGGGCGAACCACGCGATCGGGCGCATCGTCTCGCCCACCACGGGCCGGAGGAGGAGACCGACCCAGGTGGACACCGCGGCGGCGGGCGCGCGCCACCCGTTCAGACCGTCACCAGCTCCCGGACCGACCCCAGGATCGACTCGCCGATCCCGCTCACGTCGACGAGCTGATCCACGGACGTGAACGGCCCGTTCGCCGTCCGATGATCGACGATCCGCTGGGCGAGGACCTCTCCGATGCCGGGAAGGGTCTCCAGTTCCCCGGCCGAGGCAGTGTTCAGGTTGACGAGCCCTCCCGACGCGGAGGCCCCCGACCCTGCGGCCACCGCCGACCCGGTCGTCGCTTGACCCCCCTTGGGGACCAGGACCTGGGTCCCGTCGACCAGCGGGGCGGCGAGGTTCAGACCCTGCAGGAACGCCCCCCTGCGCGCGCCACCGGCCGCCTCGATCGCATCGACGACCCGGGCACCCTCAGGGAACTCGTAGACGCCCGGGCGCCGGACCCATCCCGCGACGTCGATGAGCAGAATCGCGGGCGTCGGGGACGGCGAGACGACGGCTGGTCCCGGCCCGGGCTCGCTCCGGACCTCCACCGGGCGGGGCAACGAACGCACGTACCAGAGGCCTGCCCCGGCCAGGCTGACCGCGACGAGGGCGATGGCTGCGACGAGCTCGCCCCTCGACAAGGAGGAGAGCCGCTCCCCCAGCGAGCCTCCCGACACGCTCCACCCCCGAGCGGAGGGAGAGGAGGCGAGTGGGCGGAGCCTAGCCCGAGCCGGTGACGGCCGCCGTGATATCGGTCACAGGGCCCGGTGGGACCCAGCCGCCGATCAGGTCGGGAGGGGACCGAACCGCGCCTGGAAGAACCGCAGGTGCTTCGGCTCGAATACCATCTCGAGCCCCCGCGTCTCCTCCCCGCGGGCGTGCACGTCGGCCACCGAGCGGGCCACAGCCGACAGGTGCCTCGAGGTGTAGACGCGTCGCGGGATCGTGATCCGGACGAGCTCGAGCGCCGGGTGACGGTGGTGTCCGGTCTCGGGATCCCGGCCCGCGGAGACGATGCCCCGCTCCATCGTCCGGGTCCCCGAGTCCAGGTAGATCTCGCCCGCCAGCCGCTGGGCCGGGAACTCCTCCTGCGGGATACGGGGGTAGAAGCGCCGGGCGTCCACGAACACCGCGTGACCGCCGATCGGCTCCACGATCGGGATCCCGGCGGCGAGCAGCCGCTCCCCGAGCTCGCGGACCTGGAGGATCCGTGCCTGGATGTGGTGCTCGTCGACCGACTCCTCGATCCCCACGGCGATCGCCTCCATGTCCCGGCCGGCGAGCCCCCCGTAGGTGTGCAGGCCTTCGTAGACCACGCACAGGTTCCGGGCCTGCGCCGCGAGCTCGGGATCGCGGAACCCGATCCATCCCCCGATGTTCACGAGCGAGTCCTTCTTCGCCGACATCGTGCAGGCGTCGGTGAGATCGCACATCTCGCGGAGGATCTCGGCGACGCTCCGGTCCGCGTACCCGGGCTCCCGTTCCTTCACGAACCACGCGTTCTCGACGGCCCGCGTGGCGTCGAGGATCACCGGGATCCCGTACTCGTCGGCCGCGTCTCGGATCGCCCGGAGGTTGGCGATGGATATCGGCTGGCCTCCGGCCATGTTCACCGTGCCGGCGATCGAGAGGTACGGGACGTGCTCGGCGCGCTCGATCACCTTCTCGAGCTTCTCCACGTCCACGTCGCCCTTGAACGGGTACGGGCTCTGGGGGTCATGGGCCTCGTCCACGATCACGTCGACGAACTCGCCACCGGCCAGCTCCTGGTGGAGGCGAGTGGTCGTGAAGTACATGTTGCCCGGGACCTGGTCCCCTGGCCGGATCAGCATCCGCGAGACGATGTGCTCGGCGCCGCGGCCCTGATGGGTGGGAATCATGTGCTCGTAGCCGTAGATCCGGCGGACGGTCTCCTCCAGCCGGTAGAAGTTGCGACTGCCCGCGTACGCCTCGTCGCCCAGCATGATGGCCGCCCACTGGCGGTCGCTCATCGCGTTCGTCCCAGAGTCGGTCAGCAGGTCGATCGTCACCTGGTCCGAGCGCAGCAGGAACGTGTTCCAGCCGGCGTCCACGAGTGCCGCCTCTCGCTCCTCGCGGGTCGTGATGGGGATGCGCTCGACCGCCTTGATCTTGTAGGGCTCGAACCACTCGTCCATCGGATCCTCCTCGCCGGGCCGCCACGATCCGCTTCCAGGGTGGACGGACCCGCGAAGGGACACGGGAGTCGAACGGCCCCCGACGGCGGGGACAGGAGGCGCTCAGCCGGACGTGACGATGTTGACCAGGCGTGGTGCCCGGACGATCACCGTTGCGATCTCGCGCCCGTCGATCGCCTTGCGTGCGTTCTCGGAGGCCAGGGCGAGCTCGCGGCAGGTCTCCTCGGGGGCCGAGGCGTCCACCTCCACCCGGTCGCGGACCTTGCCATCCACCTGCACGACCATCGTGACCCGGTCCACGGTCGCGAGCGCCGGGTCGAACGCCGGCCACGCCGCCCCGTGCACGCTCTCGGCGTTGCCGAGCGCCTCTCGCCACAGCTCCTCGGCCAGGAACGGGGCCAGCGGCGCGAGCATCAGCACCAAGGCCGTCGCCGCCTCGCGGGCTCCGCCGCCCGAATCCAGGGCCGTCCGCATCTCGTTCGACAGGATCTGGAGCTTGGAGATCGCCACGTTGAACCGGAACCGCTCCAGGTCCTCGGTCACGGCCTCGATCGTGCGGTGAGTGAGCCTCTGGAGCTCCTCGGGGTCCGGGGTATCTCGCTCCGTGGCCTCCCAGACCGCCGCGTGCACCCGCCCGAGCCAGGCATTCGCACCGGGCCGGCGGTCCGGGTCGGGCGCGATGAGCTTCCAGTCGATGTCGTCCTCGAACGGTCCCGCGAACAGGATCGTGAGCCGTACGGTGTCGGCCCCCCAGCGTTCGACCAAGGGCATCGGCTCCACGATGTTGCCCTTCGACTTGCTCATGGAGGCGCCGCCGAAGATCACCTGGCCCTGGTTCATCAGCCGGAGCATCGGCTCGGTGAACCCGACGAGCCCCATGTCGAACAGCACCTTGGTGAAGAAACGGCTGTAGAGCAGGTGCAGGATCGCGTGCTCGACCCCGCCCACGTACTGGTCGACGGGCATCCACCGCGAGACCTGATCGGGGTTGAACGCGCGCCCCTCGTTCCCCGGGGAGCAGTAGCGGAAGAAGTACCAGGACGAGTCGACGAACGTGTCCATCGTGTCGGTGTCGCGCTTCGCCGGCTTCCCGCAGGTGGGGCAGGTCACGTTCACGAAGCCTCCGTGGCGGGCGAGCGGCGACTCCCCGCCCGGCCGGAAGTCGACGTCGTCGGGAAGCAGGACCGGCAGATCCTCCTCGGGTACCGCCACCTCGCCGTGCTCGGGGCAGTGGACGATCGGGATCGGCGCCCCCCAGTACCGCTGACGGCTGATCAGCCAGTCCCGCAGGCGGTAGGTCACCGAGACCTTGCCCTTGCCCTGCTCCTCGAGCCACCCGATCACCGCATCGATCGACCCCGGCGAGCGCAAACCGTCGAACGGACCCGAGTTCACCATCACGCCCTCGTGGTCGTAGGCCTCGGTCATGGTTTCAGCGTCGCGCTCCTCCCCCGGCGGCTGGACCACCACGCGGATCGGCAGCCGGTGCTCGCGGGCGAACTCGAGGTCCCGCTGATCGTGCGCCGGCACGCCCATCACCGCGCCCGTCCCGTACTCCATCAAGACGTACGGCGTTACGAACACCGGCACCCGCTCGCCGTTCACCGGGTTCACCGCGTGGACGCCGAGGGGCACACCCTCGCGGCTCTCCGCCTGCTCGCGACTGGTGAGCGGCGTGGCCCGCAGCCGGTCGAGCATGGCCTTCGCCTCCGCCGAGGTCCCCCCGGCCTCCGCGAGCTTCGGCACCAGCTCGTGCTCGAGGGCGAACACGAAGAACGTGACCCCCCACAGCGTGTCGGGCCGGGTGGTGAACACTTCGACGCGGTCGCCGGTCTCGGCGATCTCGAAGGCGACCTGGGCCCCCTCCGACCGGCCGATCCAGTTCCGCTGCATCGTCACCACGCGCTCGGGCCAGTCGACCAGCTCGTCCACGTCGTCGAGCAGCCGTTGCGCGTAGTCGGTGATCTTGAAGAACCACTGCGTCAGGTCCTTGCGCACCACGGCCGTCCCGCACCGCTCGCACGCGCCGTTGACCACCTGCTCGTTGGCCAGGACCGTGGCGTCCCTGGGGCACCAGTTGGCCGGCGCGGTCTTGCGGTAGGCCAGACCCCGATCGAACAGCTGCAGGAACAGCCACTGGGTCCAGCGGTAGTACTCGGGATCGCTCGTGTGCAGGCGCCGGGTCCAATCGAACGACATCCCCAGGCGGCGGAACGAGCGCGCCTGCTGCTCGATGTTCGCGTAGGTCCACTCCCTCGGGTGGGTCCCGCGCTTGATGGCCGCGTTCTCCGCCGGCAGGCCGAACGCGTCCCACCCCATCGGGTGCAGGACGTTGTGCCCTCGCATCCAGGCGAACCGGGCGACCGTGTCGCCACCGGCGAACGCCTCGGCGTGGCCCATGTGGAGGTCGCCCGAGGGGTACGGGAACATGTCGAGCGCGTAGAAGCGTGGCCTGGGGTCGGCGGCGTCCTCGGAGGCGTGGTAGAGGCCTTCCGCCTCCCACCGCTCGGCCCACTTCGGCTCGATCTCGGTCGCCTCGTAACTGCGCATGGTTCGCCGATGCTACCGAAGGATGCGGGCGGGGCGGCGATCTACGGGGCCGGGCGCTCCTCGATGCCCCAGGGGGATCCGTACTCGTTCAGCAGGTCCAGGAACGGCACGGCGTCGAACGCCTCGGGCCCGAGCACGCCGGTGCCCTCCCAGACCCCGGTCGACAGCAGCTCGAACGCGATAACGGGGTTCAGCCCGGTCTGCCAAACCACGGCCTGCGCGCCGTCCTCAGCCCAAGTCTCCTCCGTGTCGGCCACGTGGTAGAGGTACACGTCGCGCGGTTGCCCGTCGGGCCCGAGCCCCCGGACCCACGTCCCAGCGCACGTCTTCCCGGTCATGCGGTCGCCCAGGCTCGCGGGATCGGGCAAACACGCGGCGACCACGTCCCGTGGAGAGACCGCCACCCCGCCCACCGGGACGGGTTCGGTCCGGTCCAGGCCGATCTTGTGGAGCGTCTGGAGAACCTCGATGAACTCCTCGCCGAGCCCATACTTGAACGTCACGCGCTCGCACCCGATCCAGCGAGGGATCAGCAGGACCTCCTCGTGCTCCACGTTCACGCACCGGATCGGTCCGATGTCCCGGGGGAAGACGAACGTTTCGGGCTCGCTGAACGGGGGTGTGGTGTACCAGCCGCGCTCGCGCTCCCAGATCACCGGCGGGTTCAGGCACTCCTCGATCGTGGTCCAGATCGAGAAGGAGGGGGCGAAGTCGTAGCCCCGGACCTCGAGGTTCGCGCCGTCGCGGACCCCGATCTCGTCGATCCGGGAGAAGAGGTGGTCCGCCGCGTACCGAGCGAACACGTCGGACAGGCCGGGCTCGACACCGCAGCCCACCAGGGCCAGGAGCCCACGGTCCTCCCACGCCGCGGCCTCGGCGAACTGCTCGTCCCCGAGCTTCGTGCCCGGCAGCTCGTGAGGGCGCTCCGGGTTGGGCTCAGACAGCGACATCGCCATGTCCAGGTAGGTCGCACCCGCCTCGAACGCGCCGTGGAAAATCGGCATCACGAATCGCGGATCCACGGCGTTCAGGATCGCGTCGCAGCCGCGCTCCTTGGCCAGGGCCGCGACTGAGGCGGCGTCCGAGGCTTCCACCCGCTCGGCGCTGAACCGTCCGGTGCCACCGTCGTAGCGGTCGACCACGCTCCGGGCGCGAGCCTCGTCGTTGTCGGCGAACACGATGTGCTCGTAGAAGTCCCGTCGCGCCGCGATCGGCGCCACGGCCGACCCCACGCCACCGCTGCCCACGACCAGGATCCGCATCGCCGGCGAGTCTATCCCTCCCACCTGAGGACGGAGGCGCGGCCGGGCGGGTCCCAGCGGGGATAGGGACGAGGGCCCCTGGCGCGGCCCGCACGTTTCCCCTCTCATCGTGGGAAGGTGTTCGGAAGACCTTCCGAGGGGGTGACGGATCGAAGGTCTCGCGGCAGCTCAGAGGGCTGCGGCTTGATCGAGCACGAGGGCTCCGCCCAAGCGCAAGAGGGAAGGAGGAAGCTCATGCGGCTGAACGGACGGATACCCGGATCGACCCGTGACTCGGCGCGAGAGGGGAGGAGACGCCGATCTGCGCCGCTCGCGGTCCTGGCGACGCTCGCCTTGGTGCTCGCGTTCACGCCGGTCGGGACGGCCGGGGCGAAGAAGAGCGGGGACGTCGACTTCTGGCTGACCATCCTGCACAACAACGACGGCGAGTCACAGGTGATCGATGCCGGCACCGGTCTCGAGGACTTCGGGGGCGCGGCGCGATTCAAGGCGGTCGTCGATCGGCTGAAGTTCGAGGCTACCCACGGGCCGCGGACCCATCGCGGGGCCAAGCGCGGCGTGGTCATGCTCTCGTCCGGCGACAACTTCCTCGCCGGGCCGGAGTTCAACGCCAGCCTCGACCACGGTGTCCCCTTCTACGACACGGTCGCGATGGAGCTGATCGGCTACGATGCGGTGAACCTCGGCAACCACGACTTCGACTTCGGCCCCGATGTCCTGGCCGACTTCATCGACGGCTACACGGACCCGCCGCCGTACGTCAGCGCGAACCTCGACTTCAGCGGCGAGCCGCGCCTCCAGGCGTTCGTCGACGCCGGGGTCATCGTCCCGACCGCCGTCTTCAAGGAGCGGGGCGAGACGATCGGGGTCATCGGGCTGGAGACCCCGAACCTGCCGTTCATCTCCTCCCCGCGCAACGTGGAGGTTTCGGACGACCTCGTGACCATCGTCCAGGGCGAGATCGACGACCTGGAGGCGATGGGGGTCGACAAGATCATCCTCACCAGCCACCTGCAGAGCATCGAGAACGAGCTCGCTCTGGTCGCGGACATCGACGGCGTGGATGTGGTCATCGCCGGTGGCGGTGACGAGCTCCTCGCGAACCCAGGCGACCTGCTGATCCCCGGGGACGAAGGGCTCGTGTTCGGCGAGTACCCGCAGATCGCGACCGACCTCGACGGGACCCCGGTCCCGATCGTGACCACCTCCGGCGAGTACCGCTACGTCGGCCAGCTCGTGGTCGGCTTCGACCGGGACGGCCAGGTCGTGATGATCGAGGAGGACCGCAGCGGACCCGTCAGGGTCGCGACCGGCACGTGCAACGGATCCACACCGTGCGACGACGCCGTCGAGCCGGACCCCGCGATGCAGGCCTTGGTCGTGGACCCGGTCGTCGCCTACCTGGAGGACCTCGGCAACAACGTGATCGGGACCTCCGAGGTCGACCTCGACGGCCTCCGCAGCAGCGTGCGGACGATGGAGACGAACGAGGGCAACCTGATCGCCGACTCGCTCCTGTGGCAGGCGCAGCAGGCCGCGCCCGGCTTCGGGCTCGACCCGCCGCAGGTCGCGCTCCAGAACGGCGGGGGCATCCGGAACAACACCATCATCCCCGCGGGCCCGATCACCGAGCTCGACACGTTCGACATGGTCCCGTTCCCGAACTTCGTGAGCGTGGTCCCGGACATCCCCAGGGGTCAGTTCAAGGAGATTCTAGAGAACGCCTACTCGAGGGTCGAGTTCGTGGATGGGCGCTTCGCCCAGATCGCCGGGTTCAGCGTGGTGTGGGACCCGAGCGGGACCCCGCAGGTCGTCGACGCGGACGGCAACGTGACGCAGGCCGGCACCCGGGTCGTCACCGTGACGTTGGATGACGGCACACCTATCGTCTCGGGCGGTGCGGTCGTTGCCGGAGACCCGATCGACGTGGCCTCGATCGACTTCCTCGCCAGGGGCGGCGATCAGTACCCGTTCCGGGGAGCGCCGTTCACGACGGTCGGCTTCACGTACCAGCAGGCCGTGAGCAACTACATCCAGGACGGCCTGGCTGGTCTGATCACGGCCGCGGACTACCCGTTCGGAGGTGAGGGACGGATCACCCAGACGCCGTGATCGGAAGGTGAGACGAGGCATGTGAGAGAGGACGGGATGACCCGCGACGAATGGGTCATCCCGTCCGTTCCACGGTCGTGGAAGGGGGGAACGTCGCCATGACGAACACGCGACGCGGGCGCTGGACGTTGGTCAGCGCGTTGGCCACGGTCGCACTGCTGGCCGCGCTGGTTCCCGGTGCCGTCGTGGGCGCCGCCACGGGCGACCCGGCGCTCATCAACGAGGTGCTGGCGAGCCACGCCGGCACCGACGACACCGAGTTCATCGAGCTCTACGGGGCGCCCGGGACGTCGTTGAACGGCCTCAGCCTGATCGTGGTGGAGGGCGACGCGTTCGGCCCCGGCACGATCGATCGGCGGTTCGACTTCAAGCCGTTCCACGAGATCGGTCCGAACGGGTTCTTCCTGTTCGGGAACTGCGCCGGGCTGCCCGCCAACTACGGGGTCACACCCGACGCCTCGCTCTTCACCAACTACCTCGAGAACAGCTCGCTCACGGTAGGGCTGGTGGAGACCGCCAGCATCTCCGGGAGCGCGGTGACCGGCTCCGAGGTCGTGCGCGACGCGGTGGCCCTCACGGACGGCGATGCGGGCGACACCTTCTACTTCGGGGCACCGGTCATCGGGCCCGACGGGATCTTCTTCCCCGCCGGCGCTCGTCGTGCGACCGATGGCGTGGACACCGACACCGCGGCCGACTGGGTCATCGCCGACTTCAGCCTCGGCTCGGCCAACACGCCCACCGGCGGTGGGTTCGACGGATGCGCGCCGCTCGAGCTGACGATCCCCGAGATCCAGGGTGACGCTCAGTTCTCGATCTACGCCGGCGAGGTCGTGACCACGACCGGGGTGGTGACCCTGTATTCGGCGAACGGTCGCGACTTCTGGATGCAGGACCCCGAGGGCGACGGCGACATCACCACGTCGGACGGGATCGTGGTCGACGACGGCGGGTTCCTGCCCGGGCCGCCCCAGGTGGGGGATCTGATCGAGATCACGGCGGTCGTGGAGGAGCAGCAGTTCGGACCGGCCCTGCCGCTGACGAGGCTCGATGCCCCGAGCGCCGTCACGATCGTGTCCAGCGAGGTCCTTCTGCCGCCGCCCGTTCCGCTGACGGATCTGCCGAACACGTCCGTCCCGGCCGGCATCGGCTTCTGGGAGCCCCTAGAGGGCATGCTGGTCTCGATGTCGAACGCCCCCGTCGTGGCGGCGACCAACGCGTTCGGCGAGTTCGTGGCGCTGACGAAGAGCGACGCCAAGCCTGGGTCGGGGTGGTACGCCCAAACCCAACAGATCCTGCTCCGGAGCCTCGGCGACGAGATGGTCGACTACAACCCCGAGCGGATCATGGTGGACGACACGAGCCTGCCCGAGCCGATCATCGTCACCCCCGGCGATCGCATCCGCAGCTTGGTGGGCGTCGTCGATTACACCTTCGGCAACTACAAGCTGCAGCCGGCCCATTCCGAAATCAAGACCCACCGGCTGCCGGAGGTGCCTATCTCGACCCGCTCCGGACCGAACGGGAGCACGGTGATCACCACCTTCAACGTGGAGAACCTCTTCGACCTGGTCGACGAGCCCACCAAGGACGATGAGGGATCCACACCCACGGCGGCCGAGCTGGACGTCAAGCTCACCAAGCTCGCGATGGCGATCGAGCTCGAGCTGGGACTGCCGGCGATCATGGTGCTCCAGGAGGTCGAAAACACCGCGATCGCGCAGGAGCTCGGCGATCGGGTGAACGCCGCGGCCGGCACCGACTACGTGGCCACGTCGTTCGAGACGAGCGACGCACGGGGCATCGAGGTGGCGTTCCTCTGGGACGCTGACCGCGCGTCGCTCGAGGACGCCTTCCAGATGTCGGGAACTGACGTCGAAGCGGCGTTCGGAGCTTCGAGCCCCAGCCCCGGGAGGGAGCCGCTGGTGGGTGTCTTCGACATCGAGGGTTCGGAGGTGACGATCGTCGGCAACCACTTCAAGAGCAAGGGCGGCGACGATCCCCTCTTCGGGGTGAACCAGCCACCGATCCGGGTGACCGAGATCCAGCGCAGGGCCCAGGCCCAGGTGGTCCGCGACTTCGCCAACGGCATCCTCGACGCCGACCCCGACGCGCTGGTCATGGTCGCCGGAGACCTGAACGACTTCCAATTCGGGGAGCCGGGCGAGGGCCCCCACCATCCGCTGTCGATCCTGGAGGGCGATCCCGATGAGGTGCCGCTCGCGAACCTCGTATCCCTCGAGAAGCGAGCCGAGCGGTACAGCTTCGTGTTCGACGGGAACAGCCAGGTGCTCGATCACATGCTCGTGAGCCCCGGGCTCCTCGCGGCGACGGTGGCGGCGGACTTCCTGCACTTCGACGCCTCGTTCGAGGCCGGGCTGGGGGACGATCCGACGACCACGATCAGATCGTCGGATCACGACCCGCTGGAGGGCAGGTTCCACCTGTGACGGGCGGAACTGGTCCGGTGGTGGATCTCCACGGGATCCACCACGCGCGAACGGAGAGCCCTCGCATCCGCGAGGGCTCTCCGCGTCCTGGTGTCGGTCAGGCCGGTCAACTGGGCAGAGCAAGCGTCCCGATCAACGCCATGGTGATGACCCCGCTGTTGTCGACGACCGGGTTGTCCCCGTGGCCCGAAGCACCAGTGAAGATGCCCGTTCCGCCCGCGATCTCGAACGGACAGTTCACGTCCGTGCGACAGCCCGCAACGTCGGCGTTGAAGACGAAGGTGCACCGGTAGGCCACGTACAGCTGGTCCCCGCCCGGCGCGGCGAGTGTCAGCAGCCCGGCGGCCACCTTGCCGACTGCGTGCCCAGTCAGGGCCCCGGCGAGCACACGGCTGCAGTGCTCCGAGAAGAACGCGACAGGCCCCGCATGGGCCTCGCTCGTC
The DNA here is from genome assembly GCA_964640085.1 of uncultured Actinomycetes bacterium. Lineage (GTDB taxonomy): Bacteria > Actinomycetota > UBA4738 > UBA4738 > HRBIN12 > CAZXFA01. The sequence continues at coordinate 48,857 of CAZXFA010000015.1, forward strand.
AGCTCGCCCGATCCTGCCGTCTGCGTGATCCACTGGTATCCGGCAGGACAGCGCTCGGCCACGGCCGCCGGGTCGTCATCGAAGCCAACCACGACCCCCTTCAGCGATGCCCGCATCGCGACGCCCGCCGCCGTCGCGGGCGAGGTGCCCACCAACATGAGCGTCGTGACCAACCCGATCACGACGATGAGCTTCGTCCTTCGCATCTTCCTCACCCTTCGCATCTTCCTCACCCCCCTCTGCTTCCTTCCGCGCGGATACAGGGTGCGCAGAGCAGGTCTACGCAGGTCTACGAGCGTTGCCACCATCGCCCTGCAGGCGAGTTGCATGGAAGGGGTACAGTTGGGCGGGAGGGAGTGCGCCATGCGGTTCGAGATCCTGGGGCCGCTTCGCGTGAGCTCCAAGGCCGGTGCGCTCGACCTCGGAGCTCCGGCCCAACGCGGGCTCCTGGCGGTGCTCCTGACCTCACCGGGCGTCCCCGTCTCGGACGACCGGCTGATCGACGAGCTGTGGGGCGACGAGCCTCCCCCCAGCGCTCGATGCGCCCGTACGCGGCCGAAGCCCTGGCGACGTGCGACCGGTCAGGAGACCGGTGGGGACGGGCGGGGCCGCTCACGGCCATAGGGTTCTCGTTTCTGTTCGGCGGCTCGCCGGACGAAGCCCGTCCATGGTTCGAGGAGGCGCTCCCCCTCTACCGGGAGCTCGGCGACCTCGGCAACCTCGTCGCGACGACGCTCACACCTCTGACCATGGCTGCTCTCCTTCAGAAGGACCTGCCGGCCGCGGAGCGGTACGTGACCGAGGCCCTCGAGGTCGCGAGCGGGACCGGGTGGGAGGCCTCGGCCCTCGACTGGTACGGGGAGGTGCTGACCGCGTTGGGCGATCCGGAGGCGGCCGAGGCCGCCACGGTGCGTGCGTTTGGGATTGCCCTCGACTCCGGGCTGGAGAACTGGTTCCGGTGGGCGTTGAGGAACCTCACGCGCGCGGCCGCCGAACGGGATCGGTATGAGGACGCGGCCGTCCTCCTCGCCGCCTCCCGCCGCAACATACCCGCTTACGGGCTCGACCCTAACATCTACGGACCGGTCGAGGGGCGATGTCGAGACGCCCTCGGCGACGACCGATTCGAGGAGCTGGGCGCGCGAGGCGAGGCGATGACCCACGATCAACTCATGGACCTCGTCGGTGCCGAGGCTCGGCCGGTGACTGCCCCCGGATGAGCTTCGAGTGATCGTGAGAGAGCAGATCCTGCCGATGCACGAGGGATCATCGTCCCTCTGACCCCAGCGCTGCCAGCCACGCCCGCCGGACGATGTGTTGACCAGCGAGAGACGCAGGTCCTCGGCGATCGGTACGGCCGAAGTCATGTGCTGAACATCCGCCCGACCGCCGGGCCGGTCCACCGTCCCGCGATACGCCCGACCGAGGGGTCGGCCCACCGGGTCGACGCATCTAACCCCCGAGGCTGGCCATCGCGTCGAAGTCGTCCAACCTCACGCCCCGTACCGAACCCGGACGGTCCGCACCTCGCAATTGGACTCGGCGGCCACCGACACGGTGACGAGCACCTTCGATCGACGCTTCCGCCACCGGATGTCATGGGGCGCGCAGTCGCCCGTTGTCGCCACTCGTACGCGCCGCACCTTGCCCCTGACGCCGGGCACCTTCACGCGGACCCACGCCTTGCCGTACCCCCCGTCACCGATGCACCAGAGGCGAACGTAGGGGTGGTCGAGCCAATCCAGCACGTAGACCGTGCACAGCGCGAAGTGCTCGCCGTCATCGACGTCGACGTCGTCCCACTTCACCGCGTGCGTCGCGGCGTTCACTCTCTTGACGGCCGCTTCGGCGGGGACGGCGGCGAGCACAAGGCTCAAGGCGAGCGCCGTGACCAAGATGCGCCTCATCCCTGCCACCTCCCGTCAGGGATCACGAGGTCGTGCCCACGCAGAGGACGAACGCCCCGAACATGAGCACGATCTCCCTGTTCGAGTCCTACTCGCTCATGCGGTCTCTATCGGTACCGCCCGAGAGAAACCTGAGTCCTGAGGACAAGCAGGTCCCAAGAGGACGGGGCATCTTGCCTCTACCGACAACCGTGGTGACGCACGCACAGTGGGTTCGGGCTGGCGCGTCGCACGGCGGGACTGTGCCCGGGAGGTTCACATGAGGCGATCGCTCTGGTTCGGGTCCATCGCTTGGGGCGTCGCGACCTTCGTGTCCTGGGTGCTGGCCCTCGTCTTGGCGGCGGGCGCCGGATTGGAGTTCTGGATCGACGGACGCTTCTGGGTGGGGTGCGCAGACCGTGTCTGCGAGACCGCAGCCCTCGCCTGGCTCCTGACGATCGCCGCACTCGCGGCGGCCGGGATGGGGTGGGCGTCGTTCCGACAGTTGCGGCATTCGCGTGGTGGGGACCGATATCCTTCGCTGAGGAAGCGCTGTGCAACTCAGAGAGAACGCAGAAACGGCTTCTGACCTGGGTGAGCTGCGGGCGTGGCGAACTCAAGCGGGCGGGAGGAGGGCCGCGTCGTCGAAAGGGGCCTGACGGCTGAGTCCGACGTAACGGGGCGAAGTACGCGATCGTCCCGCCCCTCTCGCTCTGCGGTCCGCTCGTGAATGCTCGACACCCTTCCGGTCGGGTCCCCGCCGACGCAGCACCGACGGGCCCTCTGAGGAACATCCCCACGCGGGATCGCTCGAGGTACGCTCCTTCAGGCCCTCCGGGCTCGAACGGCCGCAAAGGATCCACGTCCATCGGTCCCGCCATGACGGAGGCATCCGCCGGCATCCAGCTGAGCGGTCCCTCGAGTCGTCCGTAGGTTCGCTGATCCAGCCGGTGGCTGCGGTCAACCGCGTGGCCTGATGAAGCGGCGGTAGCGGTCACGGCACGCGAGCGCAGGCTCACCAGAACGGAAGAGGAACGAGGCAGGTTGTGGGACGCCGTTCGCGTCCTGTCGCTTCAGCACCACGGCATACCGCTCCTCCTCGGGTGTCTCGAGCTCCTGGATCGGGTCGATGAACTGGTCGGCGACCTCGTAGCCGTTCCGGTCGACGACCACGACATCCGTGATGCTCTCGCGGGGAAAGCGGGCGAGCTCGGTGTCGGCATCGTGCTGCGTCCAGTTGTCGAGCAGCACGAAGTCTTGAGGCGTCACGGCGACCCGGACCGAGCGGAACTCCCCGTCGATCCGCGCTAGGCCCGAGAAGAAGGTCGCATCCGAGCCGATCGCCCCGAGCTTCTCGCTGCGACGCATCGCCGCCTCATGACTGAGGTCCTCATCCCCCGCGAGGTCGGCCATCGCCGCACGGGCGTCCTCCAACTGGACGTCGTGCAGCATGCCCCAGAAGAGGTAGGCGACGGTGCCGCACCCCGCATAGCGGAGGAGATCATGCGCATCCGCGGCGGGGAGATCCTCGAGCGAGTCACTCATGCCGGGACCCCGACCGGTCGAGAGACGCCCCAGTAGATCTTCCCCCGCGGCAGGATCGGATATCCGCGCGGCTTGTCCAGAGATGCGTTCGCGGTGGCGCAGGGTCCGAATCGCCCCATGGAGGCCATATCGGTTCTGCCGCCTCTCAGCATGAGCACACGTCGTGCGTGGGTGTACGGGATCGTCGCCCGAAGCGCCGGAGGTGCAGGTCGGCGATCTCCCGTTCGGCCTGATCAGGCCCTCACGACCAAGCCGGATCGAATCGCCCCGATCACGATCCAGGCCAGGTTGAACCCGTTGGCCGCGATCGCGATGTCCGCGAGGATCCGCCCAAGCCGGTCCGACGCCCGCACTTCAGCGTGACCCCATATCCCGAGGATCAGCCCGGCGATGTATCCGGCCGCCTGGAGGATCAGCCCAGCCCCCCAGGGCAGAATGGGGCTCGTCAGCCCCGCGATCATCCCCCAGGCAAGCCCCCAGACAAACGCAAGGATGAGGGACATCCACACCTTCGAGGGGATCCCCAAAGCCCCCGGGGGTTCGAGGCGTTTGAAAGGGGCGGGAACACGGTCAGAGGTCGGCAGAACGCCGTTCGGTCCGGATACGTCGCCGAGCTGCCACGGCGAGGGCTCGTCGGGCCGCCTCGACACGGCCCACGCGGGAACCGCCGCCGGATCCTTGTGGCAGTTGGAGCAGACCGTCGCCTCGTCCAGCAGTTCCTCGGCGCAATGTCGACAGACCTTCACGCCTAGAGCCTCGGCGCCCTACCGCTGTCGCTGAAGCCAGTGGAGTGTCGGCTTCGCTACCGGGGCTGGGGCTGATGCAGAATCATCCTCCAGCGATGCTCACGTACGTGCAGGCGGAAAGGGCGGGGTTTGTCTCATCACCCCGCCCTTTTCGGCCGGTCTTCGCACGGTCACTCGGTCACGAGCGTCTCGGCGAGCGGGCGGCGCCTCCGACGGTTGAGCTCTCGCGGATCGGCCGGATCCGACGAAGGGCCATTCACCTGCGCTCGTGGACCCAAGGGGACTCGAACCCCTGACCTCATGGCTGTCAGCCAGAACTGCCTAGACGGTGTGCTCAGCAGGGAAAACGCAGGTCAGCAACGAACGGAACCTCCGAAGTCATGCGGTGAGATTACGGACCTGTCAATGCTGACTGTACCGCTCGCGGCCGTGGTCCTCCGCCGTAGCTCGCATCCAAGCAGTGGAAAGGCGAAGGATCGGCGACCGGGACGACCATCGACACCACGGGGACTAGCGAACGACCTGGGTACGGAGGCACCGCTATGGAAGATTCGCGTCCCCGCCGGCAGCGATTCCTCGAAACCGAGGCGACGACCTTCGAGAAGGAGGACGGGGCGAATACGATGACCGTCTTGGTCGGATAGCCTCAATCTCCCCTGGGAAGGGGGACGGTGGCTCCCAGAAGATGTCACCACTGACCGGTATCGGCTCCATGTTCCGCAGGTCCCTGACTTTCGCATGGAACTTCGACAGACCTCTCAGAGCGCGATTTCAGGCTCGACCACATAGCCCGGCTTCGTTTCGATGCTCACTGAGTTGCCCTTCCGGGGAGCGCCAACGCTGTTGTAGACAGAGAATACGTAGCACTGGTCCAGGGCCGAGATGCATGACTTCCCCAGGCTCCAATCCCAGATGGCGATCGAGGGTTGTGTTTCGAGTCCTTCATCTTCCCAGCATCGTTCGCCTCCATTCCACGGATCCCGATTCGGTAAGCGTAGTCCGGTGGCTTCCGACGAAGACCTCTGGCCAAAGGCAGCGCGCTAGCATCCAGCAGTGCGCTCAGACCAATCCTAAGAAAGGCGCGAACGGGCCAACGAGAGCCACGGAGCGAGGTTAACGGGCGCGGTGGACCGGGAGGCCCGCGGAGGCGCGTAGACGACGGCGGCGGGTGCTAGCGTCCCGGTGCGTGGACCTCGAGGAGATCGAGCGGTGCTCCGGGAGCGCCTCGACGCGCTCAGGTCGGCTCCCCGCGCCGAGCTCCTCCACGTCCTCACGTTCCCGGACTTCGAGCGGGCTGGCCGATCGGGGAGTTCTACGGCAACCCAAAGACGGGCTAATGGAACTGCCATCCCCACCCTCCGGCGTTCGGGCGCCGCCCGCTGCCCCGCTCAGGGAGACGCGATCTCGACGTTCGTGAAGATGTCCGTGTCTCCCGCCGGTCGTCCGGGCGAGTTCCGCCCGTCGGTCCACGCCGGGTAGATCACGTCATCGGAGACCGCGATCTGGTTGTAGTCGCCGATGAAGCACCCGCACGTGAAGAACGACTGCCGAGGGTCGAACGACGCGGTGCTGATCAGGGTGTTCGTCCAGGTCATGCCGCCGTCGGTCGAGGTGCCCTGGTAGGTCTCGATACGGTGCGGGTTGGACCGCGTGTCCTGCCAGATCGCCGAATAGACGCCGGCCGAGTCCACCCCAACCGCCGGGAAGAACTGCTCGCCCGGTGCCGGCGACCCGTCCTCGGTCACGCTGACCGGGACGGGATCCGTCCAGTGCTGGCCGAAGTCGTCCGAGGTCATCGACGAGATGTCCGTGCCCGAGGTCGTCCGGTCGATCGCGTTGTGGACCAGGTAGACGAGGCGGCCGCGGGTCGGGTCAAACGCGAGCCCGATCGTCCCCGGGAACCGGACGCCCCCAAGCCCCTTCAGGTAGTCGTTGCGGTTCGGGTTATCGACCCATTCCCCGGGGTCGTCCACGCGCACCACATCGCCGAACGACGCGCCGCCGTCGGTGGAGCGGGCGAAGAACAGCGCCGGGTCGTAGGCCGTGTTGCACTCCTCGCTCACGAACGCGACGTTCAGGCCGCCGTCCGGGTCCACCACGGGCGTGGAGAACTGGTTCGCGGAGGCGCCGACGCCCCTGCTGCCCGGGTCGTCCGGGACGATCGCCGTGTGCTGCCAGACGGAGGTCGACGGATCCGCGGTCGGGATCAGATCGGTGTATGCCGCCTGGACGGGGCAGTAGTCGCTACGCCCGCCCTGGATGATGTGGAACTTCGTGTAGGTGACGTAGATCCTGCCGTAGAAGTCGGAATCAGGGTTGTTGTCGACCGCGATCAGCTCCTTGTCGTTGAAGACCGAGGCGTTGATCGAGTCGTCGCCCTCGAAGTTCGTGACCGCCACGGCGGGCTGCATCGAGTCCGACCAGGTGAGCCCGTCATCCACCGACTTCCATACGTGGACCTCGGAGGCGGGCGTGGTCGGGAAGTAGCAGAGTGTGCTGATGTAGAACGCGTCGTCGCGCACGCTGTAGGCGACGCCAGGGTCTGACCCGAAGCACCGGCCGCCGTCGAAGGAGAACTTCGGCTCCTTCAGTTGCGACTCCCAGGTCTGTCCCCCGTCGAACGTTGTCCCGATCCAGAACCCGTCGCCGATGTAGTCGTTGGCGGCGGCGACCGCGTTCATCGGGTTTGAGAGGTTGAGCGCGATGCCGGGTTCGTTCTGCGGCAGCGGCGGGTCCGAGTCGTCGTTCATCTGAACGTTCAGGAGCGGAGAGAGCGACGGAGTCGCCGTACGCACGATCCGCGTCGAGGTCGTTTGGCCGGTCGCGACGGCCAGGCGCGCCCGGACGCCGTTGGAGATTCCGCCGGAGAACTTCTCGATGTGCTGCTGCCATCGCGGCTGCTTGGCCGCCTGTGCAGGCGCCAGTCCGACCGCGAGCGCGAGGATGGCGAGGATGGCGAGGACGGCGGCGAGGCGAGAACGCGTCCGCTGCATGGGGGCCTCCTTCGGTCGGGGAAGCGCGTCCGCCGCTATCCGACGCCTCTTCCGCACGGCCGTCAAGTCAGGGCGGCCCGGTTGAACTCGCCCCAGTGAAGGAGCCAGCAGAACGCGGCCACTTGCGTTCTGGCCTGGGGATCCGTCGGGAACTTCAGCTCGCTCGAGCGGAGCTTCCGAGTGCAGCCGAACCGTGGACCCCGCTGAGTCAGGCCTTCGACGCTAGTCGGCCAGGCCCCGTTGGCTCCGATCGGTACCGTCCGCTCCTTGCGCCCTTTGCCCAGGACGCGGACCTCGCGTCGATCCGCGATGTCGATGTCCCCGAGCGTCAAGCCGGCGCACTCGGACAGTCGGAGCCCCGTGTCGTAGAGGAGCCAGACGAGAGCCGCGTCCCGACGGTCCTCGAAGTGGACCCAAGGGGACTCGAACCCCTGACCTCATGGCTGCCAGCCATGCGCTCTACCAGCTGAGCTATGGGCCCGACGTTTCCCCTGCTCAGGGGCCAGATTCAGCGAACCCAGCCCCGAGCAGAGTAGACGAACAGTAGAAGACCTGCGATGCCCCCCGGGGTTGGGGAACCCGAGAGGAGGCACCGATGGCATCGACCGTCCGCACGGGCAAGAGTGTATCGCCCGACGTGCGGGACCTGGCGCGATCCTGGTCGGTCTCGCTGGCCGCGGCGAACCTCGCTGAGAACACCCGGGAGACCTACGCTGACTCGCTCGCGTCCTTCATCGCGTTCCTGACCGAGCCGGGGATGCCAACCGCGGTGGGCTCGATCACGCGGGAGCACGTCGAGGCGTGGACGGCCTCTCTCACCCAGCGCTACCGGGCCTCGACGGTCCGCAACCGCTACACCGGGGTCCGGATGTTCTTCCGCTGGGCCAAGGAGGAGGGCGAGGTCGCCGAGTCGCCGATGGCGAACATGCGCCCGCCGATGCTCCCCCCGATCCCGGTCCCGGTGCTCGAGCGGGAGCAGCTCGCCCGGATCCTGAAGGCGTGCGAGGGCACCGATCTGGAGTCCGCGACCTGGCGATCGTGCGGCTGTTCCTGTCCTCGGGCCTGCGCCGGTCCGAGCTCGCGAACCTGCGGACCGGGGACCTGGATCTGTTGAGCCGGACCGCGACGGTCCACGGGAAGGGTCGCAAGGTCCGCTCCCGGTCGGGTTCGGGGCCAAGGCGGCCAAGGCGATCGACCGTTACCTACGGGCCAGGCCGGCCCGCGAGGATGACGTGCTGTGGATCGGGCGGAAGGGCGCGATGTCGGCCTCCGGAATCCGTCAGGTGGTCCATCACCGCGGGAAGATGGCTGGCGTCCCAGACCTGCACCCGCACATGCTTCGCCACTACTTCGCGCACACCTGGCTCGCCTCCGGCGGCGAGGAGACCGACCTGATGCGGCTCGCGGGCTGGTCCTCGAGGGCGATGCTCGGGCGGTACGCGGCCTCGACCGGCGAGGCGCGGGCCCTTGCAGCTCACAAGCGGATCGCGCCGGGCGACGACCTGTAGACCGATGGAGACGGTGTCGAAGATCGGTCTGGCCGTCACCGTGGTTGGCACCGGTTGGATAGCCGCTCACGGGCTCGATTGGGTGGGCCCGGGCCTCGTCGCCGTGGGCGTGATTCTTGCGTTCGGTCCTGACATCGTCGCTTTCGGCTCGGGGCGAGTGCGCGGACGGCGATACCTCTCCGAGCGAGTACCCGGATGGGAGGCTGGGATCAGGCACGTCGAGAACATCAGCAAACTCATCCTCAAGTTGACGCCACCACCACCCGAGGGGGTTGACTCGACCATCGGCTGCGAGGTTCGCCTCCCCGATGGCACGGCGGCCGCCGCGAGTGAGACCGTCTTCAACCCCGTTCGGGCAACTCGATCGAGTCGAACATCGTGCCACCCGGGAAGGTCAGCTTCGATGGGATGTGGAACGACTACTACTTCGCAACGTTTCCGGACTCATTCCGCCTCTTTGGAGGAGTCGCCCCTCTCGGTCCACTGCCTCCTGGCGGGTACGTCGCCACCTGGTCACGCGTCCACGACTTCGGCCGTCAGACACTCCGCCGCTGCGTATTCAAGATCGACCGGCACGGTGCCTTCTTGCCCATATGAGAAGACCGAGTCCGCTGGGGACGCCTGAGAGGTGCCACACCCGGCGTTGCCACACCGGGCGCACTGGACGGCGGCACGGTCCTCGCCCATGCTCCGGTCGTGAGGCTCTACCTCTACAGCCCGGACGGTGGGTACGTCTCGCACGAGTACGTGATGCCGGAGCCGATGTGGCGCGAGGTCGCCGGGCGCGGACTGGACCCGACGCACGAGGACGCCACGCCAATCGGACGGGAGGGGTCGGTGGCGCTCACCCGGGCCCAGCTCGAGGCGACCGATCCGGCCGCGCTGGCCGCCTGGGAAGCCCGCGACGATCGGGCGATGCAGGCCTACGCGGAGAGCCTGTCGCTGTACCCGGAGATCACCGCCGCGGGCGAGTGACACGATGAGGTGCTGGGGCCTGCCGTAGCTTCCTTCTCCGGGTTGGTTCATCCCGTGCACCGAGGGGGTTCGTGTATGGGTGGGAGCTAGCGCCTTGAGATCGACTCCTAGTCTCAAACTCAGATGGTTCCCGACGAGTTCGAACGGCAGCTACGGATTCGCCTGGATGCTCTCGATCCATGCTGCCCGACTCGAACCGCGTCCTCGGGCGAGATGTATGAACGTTATGGCGCTGCTTCGTCGATTCGTGAGAGGTTGGCGCTAGGACAGTTCCCGTTCGAGCACTCGCTTCCGTTGCTCGAACTCATCTTCCGAGATCTCCCCTCGCGCGAAGCGCTCGGCCAGAATCTCGCGAGCTGAGGAGTTGCTCTCCTTCACGGCACCGCTCGCCGTGTCGCTGTGTCGCCGGCCGCCGTGGCCCATCATCCCGCGGCCCATCATCATCCAGGCCATGAAGACAATGAAGATGACCACGAACACCCCACCGGCCCCCCAGCCGAAACCCCACATCATCGTCCTCACCCCACTCTCACGCGGCAGCAGGCGCTGCCACGTCGTCAGGTTCTGAAGGCTCCGCCTCCGCATCTCCTTGACGCCGTGCCATCATCTCTTGGCACGTCGCCATCATCTCCTGGCACTTGGTCATGGCGCGGTCGCTGAGCGCCGGTCCGAAACGACGGAGTAGGGCAAAGACGACCGCCAACGCCACGACGATGCCCACCAGCCTCTTCATGAGCGCTCCTCGTTCTAGTCCTCAAGTCGCTCGCGCGGTTCGCGGCGCTCCGCGGCTCCCGCGTGCTCGCACCTCGTGCCCAGACCAGATGTTGTCGACCAGCCCGGTGAACACACAGAAGTCGAACAGGCCTGCCGCAAGAAGGAGGGCCCCGAAGGCCCCGAGCGCCCAGCCGCCGACATCGCCAACCAGAGGACCGGCGACGATCAGGGCAACCCCGATCACTCCCCTGGTGATGCGACCCGCCGTCGCGACCATGAACTGGCTGAACGGCGTCGACGCGACTCGCTGGCGACGTGACATGGCGAACCTCCCTTCGGTCGAGCAGAATCGCAGTTGCCAACAGACACGCCCCCTGCGCCGATATCGCCTCCCTTCCAGGCGCGAGGGCGCGTACGGGTACCCGCCCGCTCAGGCTGCTCCAGCCCTCGAGTTGAGACAGGGCCATTCGTCCCGTCCCGAGGGGGACCTCTGGCCTGCCTATCCGTCGTTTGCTCCGATCACTCCCAGCACGAAGCCCCGCCTCCGTGAACCGTCACGCGGCAGACATCAGAGGATTGCGCTGGTGCTAGCGTCCGGCGCGTGGACCTCCAGGGAATAGAGCGGGCGCTCCGCGACCGCCTCGACCCCTTCGGCTCCCCGCGCCGAGCTCCTCCATGTCCTCACACTCCCCGACTTCCACCTCCGGGCGAATCGGGGAGTTCTACGGGAAACCCCCCAAGACGCGCACCTTCGCCGAGCTGTTGATCGACACCGAGGAGAATCCGGTGCCGAGAGCGGTACTCGTCGGGATGCTGCTGGAGATCTGACCACCGAGCGAGCACGGCGAGCGTGTCGCATCTTCAGCGCGGATCGCACCGTCTGCGCCATCGGGCCATGCTGCCGATCAAGACAAGGGGGGGATTCCAGGGACTGGTGGAGAATCATTCGCCGCCGGGTCAATGGCGCGGGCCAGCCGCCATCGCCTATCGTGGAGTGCCGCGAAGCTTGGGGGGGACGATGCCGCGACCGTTCGCGACGCGGGAGGACGAGTGGCGCGCCTACCTGATGGGCACCCATCCGCGCGTTCGCTCCAGGAGACGCGTCTTCCAGCTCGTTCCATATGGCCCCCGGTGCAGGCAGTGCCGCGTACCCTTCCGCGGCCCCGGAGGATTCGTCCTTAGGCACCTGCGAGGAGCGTTCGGGCCATGGGAGAAGAACCCCAACCTCTGCCGAAGATGCCTGGGGAACCTCGGCCGTCAGGAGGTCAGCGGCGCGGAGGTTGACATCTCGCTCCTATTTGCCGATGTCCGACGCTCCAGCGACCTCGCCAGACGGGTGGGGACGATGAAGTTCACGGGGCTCATGCAACACTTCTATGCGGTCGCCACGCAGGTGCTCCTCGACCACGACGCCCTTGTGGACAAGTTCGTTGGCGACGAGGCGGTAGGGCTCTTCCTCCCCTTCATGGCTGGGCCAGAGCATGCGAAGCACGCGGTCGAGGCCGCGCAGGCCCTGTACCACGCCGTCGGATACGGCACGCGTGAGGGACCGTGGATCCCACTCGGAGCCGGAGTGCACACGGGAACGGCGTTCGTCGGGCTGGTGTCGCGAGGCGCCGTGTACGAGTTCACCGCGCTAGGCGATGCCCCGAACGTCGCGGCTCATCTCGCGGCGCAGGCCGGTCCTGGCGAGATCCTGTTTACCGAAGACGTGGCGGCCACGTACCCGTCCAGAGAGCTGGAACGGCGGCACCTCTCGCTCAAAGGCCATCCCGTAGACGCGCGGGTTCTCTTGCTGGGGGACGGCGGAGACCAAGCGTGATCTTCGGTTCGCTTGCGGCGACCTGAGGCCGAGGAAGAGCCTTTGCTCCGGGCGGCGCTCGTCGGGATGTTGCGGGAGGGCGAAGGGTAGCACTCCACGCATCTCGCCGATGGCGAATCCCGAAACAGATCACCGCCTTCACAGACACTGCGAGGCATCGAACCAATATGCCCCTGCCGGGATGCTGGTTATCGAAACGATCGCTACGACGACCCAACGAATCCACGCCCGTCCGGCGCCGTACGACCGAAGGGTCAGCCCCAAGAGATACGGAAGAGCGACAATCGCCTCGCCCAAGAATGGAACGGGGGAAGATCGAGCCGACAAAGACGATCGCGGACACGACGACGACACGCCTAGCTGCCGCGCTCCGAGCGAGCGAGCGAACGCCAGCAAACGCCAGGAGCGCTGCTATCACGAGGAGGACGCCCGCGATTGCCCCGTTTACCAGCCGCTCATCGAGTGAGGTACTCCTTACCGCGTCACTGCAAGGCGTTCCGACAACGGGTGATTATCTCTTTGAGGTGTTTGCCCAGCTCACAGGATTGGAAGGACTCGGAAAGCAGGCCCGTCGGTGGGTTGTGAGCGCGGCATCGTGAGTGGCCTGGCTAGAACGGACCGGCAAGGTTTGCTTCCGAGTGGGATGGCGAGAGCCGTCTGGCCGGCAGCGGTACAGGACGACCCGGACCCTGGAGCAGGCGGAGGAGCTTCGGCTCGAGATCGAGCACTCGGTCACGCCTGAGCCCCCAGCACCGACGCTTGGCCAGTACATCTCCACCATGCTCGACACCGCCTTGGATCTGCGCGGGTCGACCATCTACGCCTACCGGGGGATCCTCAGGCGTCATATCGCCCCATCGATCGGCCGAAGGCCCCTCGCGGAGATCTCCACAGGAGATCTCCGCAGCTTTCCTTGGCTCTCTTGCGTGTGGTCCATCGGCCCGCGCCGCCGTCTACAGGCTCCTCGCAAAGGCCTTCAACCAGGCGGTTCGTGAGGACGTGCTGGAGCGCTCCCCACTGAAGCCGATCCGCCGTCCTAAGGAGCAGCGCCAGGACATCCGGCCGCTCACCATCGAGCAGATCGAGGCGCTTGCCACGTGTGCCGATCCCCGCTACAGGGTCCCGACCCTGCTGGCAGGGTACCTTGGCCTGCGCGCGGGAGAGATCGGCGGACTGCGGCTGGAAGACGTCGATTTCGAGCGAGGGACGCTGCAAGTCATCTGAGAGACCAGCCGCGAGGGCGGGCGGCGGATGCTGGGCGAGGTCAAGACGGCCGCTGCTCGTCGCCGGATCTCGGTCCCCGCCTCGCTGCTTGAGGAGGTTAGCCGACACCTCGTGTGCTATCCGGCAGCAGAAGACGGTCGGATCTTCACGGCCTCCTCCGGCGGGCTGCTCGTGAACATCGTGCTCTGGCGAGCCTTGGCCCAGGCGGCCGGGCGGCTAGGGGTGCGACGTCCGCGCTTCCATGACCTTCGGCACTCTGCGGCGGCGCTCATGATCGCGCACGGTGCCCATCCCAAGCTCATCCAGACCCGTCTGGGCCACTCGAACATCCGGGTGACCCTGGATGTGTATGGGCATCTGTTTCCCACCCTCGACGGGGAGCTCTCAGCAGAGATCGAACGGGTCCGGCGTAAGCTGCTCGACGGCGGACTTCCTCACCCACGGCGGGCGTTCACGTAGGCATCGGATCCTAAGGTTGGTGCAGTCAGGCACGGATCCCGTCCCGACGTGTCGTTCCGTGTCATCTGGTGCAGTCCCGTGCCTACGCATGCCGTCCTCTCGTGAGCAAGGTGTGAGCAAGAGGTTGGGCCGCGCGAGAGGCATCGGATGCCCACGAGGCGGGCGGTCGCAGGACGACCCGATGAACGCCAGCGGTCGGCGACAAGGGTGATCGTGGCGTCGATGGCGACGCTGTAGGCTTCGGCTCGTGCCGAGCGAGGGGCCTTCGTGAACTGCGCGACATGCGGCACCGACAACGACGTCGGTCGCAAGTTCTGCATGGAGTGCGGGGCGCCTCTCGCTCTCGCTTGCGCGGTCTGCGGTACTCGGAATCCCCCCCAAAGCAAGTTCTGCGGCGAATGCGGAGCGGCGCTCGCCCAGGGTGCCCCCGCCCCGCCAGCCACGATCCAGCCTGCCGTGACGACCGAGCGCCGGCTCGTCTCGGTCCTGTTCCTCGACCTCTCTTCCTTCACCACGCTCTCCGAGGGACGGGACCCCGAGGACATGCGCGCCCTGATGGACCGGTACTTCAAGACGGCCACCGACGTGATCGAGCGTCACGCCGGCCGCGTGGAGAAGTTCATCGGCGACGCGGTGATGGCCGTGTGGGGAGCACCTGTCACCCACGAGGACGACGCCGAGCGTGCGGTGCGCGCGGGGCTCGAGCTGGTGGACGCGGTCGCGGCCCTCGGCGCCGCCGAGGGGCTCGGCCTGCTGGCCCGCGTCGGGATCCTCACCGGCGAGGCGGCCACCTCCGCCGACGTCGGCAACCAGGGGATGGTCACCGGAGACATGGTGAACACGGCCTCGCGCCTGCAGTCGGCCGCGGGTTCCGGCGAGGTCTATGTCGGCGAGGCGACCCATCGCGCGGCCGCTCGTGCGATCGCGTTCGAGAAGGTCGGCGAGCTCCCGCTGAAGGGGAAGGAGGAGCCGGTCCGCGCCTTCCGAGCCCTGCGTGTGGTGGCGGAGCGCCAGGGCGCGAACCGCATGGCGATCGAGCCGCCCTTCGTCGGTCGCACGGAGGAGCTCCGGCTGCTGAAGGACCTTTTGCACGCGACCGGTCGCGAGGGCAAGGCGCGCGTGGTGTCCGTGATAGGGATCGGCGGGATCGGGAAGTCGCGCCTGGCCTGGGAGCTGCTCAAGTACGTCGACGGCCTCGCGGAGACCATCTGGTGGCACCAGGGCCGGTGCCCCGCCTACGGTGAGGGCCTCACCTTCTGGGCCCTCGGCGAGATGGTGCGGATGCGGGCGCTGATCGCGGAGACCGACTCCCCGTCGGCCTCGCGCAAGAAGCTCGCCGAGGCGGTCGCACAGCACGTGCCCGACGAGGAGGAGCGACGCTGGCTCGAGCCGGCCCTGGGGTTCCTGCTGGGCCTGGGGGAACGGCCCGCCGGCGGGGGTGAGGAGCTGTTCGCCGCCTGGCGCACGTTCTTCGAGCGGATTTCCGACGGCGGGACCGTCGCCATGGTCTTCGAGGACCTGCAGTGGGCGGACGAAGGTCTCCTCGAGTTCATCGAGTCGATGCTCGAGTGGTCGCGCGCCAAGCCGATCTTCGTGATCACGCTCGCCCGGCCCGAGCTGCTCGACCGCCGGCCCACCTGGGGAGCGGGCCAGCGGAACTTCGTCGGGTTGCACCCGGAGGCCCTGCCAGACGACGCGATGGCTATCCTCGTGCGCGGGTTGCTCCCCGACGCCGACGGCGACACCGTGGCCAGGATCGTCGACCGCGCCGAGGGCGTGCCCATGTACGCGGTCGAGACGATCCGGATGCTGGCCGACCGCGGCGTGCTCCGCGCCGGCGACGACGCGTACGAACTGGCCGGCGACCTCGGCGAGCTCCAGGTCCCCGAGACGCTGCACGCACTGATCGCATCACGGCTGGACGCTCTGGGCCCTGAGGATCGTGGGCTGCTCCAGGACTCCGCGGTCCTCGGCAAGACCTTCACGCTCGAGGCGCTGTCGGCCGTCACGGGACAGGACGCCGCCTCCCTGGAGCCACGGCTGCTCGACCTGGTCCGCAAGGAGTTCCTGACCTACGAAGCCGACCCGCGCTCCCCGGAGCGGGGGCAGTTCGGGTTCGTGCAAGGCATCATCCGCGAGGTGGCCTACGGGATGCTCTCGAAGGCGGACCGGCGATCCCGGCACCTGGCGGTGGCCCACCACTTCGAGGCGACGGGCGACGAGGAGGTTGCGGGGGCGGTGGCGGCCCACTACGTGGAGGCGCTCGCGGCGACGCCGGAGGGACCGGACGCCGACGCGCTGGCCGCTCGCGCCCGCGACGCCCTCGGCTTGGCCGCGGAGCGGGCGACGGCGCTGGGCTCGCCGGTGCAGGCGCTGGGGTTCGCGGAGCAGGCGCTCGCGATCACCCCGGCGGGGCGCGAGCGCGTCGCCCTGTTGGAGCAGGCGGCCGCGGCTGCCGGTGACGCGTTGCGCCGCGAAGGGTCGGTCGCCTACCTCGAGGAGGCGATCGCCGTCCTTCACGAGCTGGGCGACGCGAGCGCGGAGGTGGCGATGATGGGGTTGCTCGCGAGCGCCCTCGGTGATCAGGACCAGCTCGACGGGCTCCGTCTGCTGGTGCCGCGGATGCACGAGGTGCTCGGCGACGGCGGCGACGTTCTGGCACGGGCGGAGGTCGATCACGCCGACGCGATCATCCACTACTACGACGGCGACTACCCGGCCTGCATCGTCGCGCTCGACCGCTCGCTCGCTGGGTTCGAACGCGTGCGCGCATGGGATCGCTTCGCCAAGGCGATCGGCGAGAAGGGGGCGCTCCTCGGCATGGTCGGGAGGCGGCGCGAGGCACGCCTGCTCGTGCGCGGACGGGTCGCCGTGGCAACCGAGGAGAACAACCTGCGGGACCTGGCGATGGCGCTAGGGAGCCTGGCGCTCTGGAGCCCCGAGCTCGTCGAGTCCATCGCGATGTACGCCGAGGCCGCGGCAGTGGCGCGCCGCGGCGGTTACGGCGAGTCGGAGATGGTCTCGCTGGCCAACGGGCTGGAGGCGGCGGTGGAATCGGGGTCGTGGGAGACCGCCGACCGGATCGTGGCGGATCTCCGCGACCGGTCCGACCTGCCGTCAGCGGTAGCCGACAACCTGGCGCTCGGCGCCGCGCTGCTGTCGGCGTATCGGGGCGACGTGGCCGGCGCGGACGCCGCCATGGCGGGGCTCAGCGAGGAGACCCGGGCCTCGCCGGACCAGACGGTCCGCTCGTGGTTCCGCCGGGTCAGATCACAGCTGTTGCTGATGCGCGGCGACGTCGAGGGCAGCTACGAGGAGGCGATGGCCTCGATCCGCGAGGACCCGAGCGGCGTCAACCTCAATCTCGCGGTGTGGTCTGGGGGACGCGCGGCGCTGTGGCTCCGTGACGCCGCGAAGGTCGAGGCCGTGCTGGCCGCCGGCGGACAGACCGACGAGTCGGGTTGGGCCGCCGCGGTGCGCCGCTCGTACGAGGCGGGGCTCGCGGCGCTGGAGGGCCATCTCGAGCAGGCCGCGGGCGAGTACCGTGCGGTGCTCGCCGGACGACTCGCCGCGGGCGACCGGTTCGCCCACGCGCTGTTCGTCGTGGACGCCACGGCCGTGCTGCCGCCCGACCTGGTGCCGATCGAGGATCTGGATGCGGCTCGCTCCTACCTGGAGGAGCTCGGGGCCGCTCCTGCGCTCGAGCGACTGGACACGGCGCGGGTCCCTGGGTAGATCCCCAGCTCGACGGGTGCGAGAGGGGGAGTCGAACCCCCACGCCCTTTCGGGCACCGGATCCTAAGAGCGTTCTCGATCCTCCGGAGGCCGCCAGGAGCTCGCTCCAGAGCTACGTCTCCCACCT